>NZ_JAKKCW010000005.1:79345-299198 GCF_021728455.1 Pseudoalteromonas sp. L23
TGAACGCGAGTCAGGACGACGAGCCAGAACACCTCTTCAGGATGAATTAATGGCACTTTTAATGCTTGAGCGGGTCATTAGCTCAGTTGGTAGAGCAGTGGACTTTTAATCCATTGGTCGATGGTTCAAGTCCATCATGACCCACCACTTTACAAGCATACTAATTCAGTTTTGAGCAAGTCATTAGCTCAGTTGGGTGAAAAAAGACCGGAGCATCGCTTCGCAGCTTTTTGAACGCGAGTCAGGACGACGAGCCAGAACACCTCTTCAGGATGAATTAATGGCACTTTTAATGCTTGAGCGGGTCATTAGCTCAGTTGGTAGAGCAGTGGACTTTTAATCCATTGGTCGATGGTTCGAGTCCATCATGACCCACCATCCTCTTATTCTTCATATATTATTCAAAATACTTTCTTAAACTCGCCATTTAGAGCTAAACATTCGCTAGGATTACCCCTGTATTTTTCGTATAATTCCACCTAATTATGCAATGTGGACTAGTGGTCGAGAAATGAGTCTAGCTGAACGTATTATGCCGGAAGATTATATCTTCCCTCCAAAACCTGCCCCTCTTACCGTTGAAGAAAAAGCAGAGTATAAAGCGCGTATCAAAGCGCTATTAGTTGAAAAGAATGCGGTACTGGTTGCCCACTATTATACTGATCCTGAGATCCAAGCACTTGCTGAAGAAACTGGCGGCTGTGTTGCTGATTCATTAGAAATGGCACGCTTTGGCGCTAAGCAAGAAGACAAAGACATGATCATCGTAGCCGGCGTGCGCTTTATGGGCGAAACGGCAAAAATATTGACACCGCACAAAACCGTTGTGATGCCAACACTCGAAGCAACTTGCTCGTTGGATGTAGGTTGCCCTATCGACGAGTTTTCTGCGTTTTGTGATCAATACCCAGACAGAAAAGTGGTGGTATACGCCAATACTTCAACTGCGGTAAAAGCAAGAGCGGATTGGATTGTCACCTCTTCTTGCGCGCTTGAGATTGTTGAGCACCTTGATGAGCAAGGTGAAAAAATCATCTGGGGCCCGGATAAGCACTTGGGTTCTTATATTCAAAAGAAAACGGGTGCAGATATGATCATGTGGAACGGTGCATGTATCGTTCATGATGAATTTAAAACCAAAGCCCTTAAAGACATGAAGCAGCTACATCCTGACGCCGCAGTACTGGTTCACCCTGAGTCTCCTGCAGAAATCGTAGACTTAGCGGATGCAGTAGGCTCAACGAGTCAGTTAATTAAAGCTGCGCAAGAAATGGATAATCAGAAGTTTATCGTTGCTACCGATCGCGGTATCTTCTATAAAATGCAGCAACTTTGCCCTGAGAAAGAGTTCTTCGAAGCACCAACCGCCGGTGAAGGCGCTACATGTCGTAGCTGTGCCCATTGCCCTTGGATGGCAATGAATGGCCTACAGGCAATTGAAGAAGCGCTTATCAGCCCACAGGGCAAAGAAGTCTTCGTTGATATGGAATTGCGTGAAGGCGCACTACGTTCGCTAAATCGCATGCTAGATTTTTCTGCATCCTTGCAGAAATAGTAGGATTAATAGACAAATAAATCCTAAAAGCAAAAAACTGCTTGATAAAGTGCGAGGCTTTTCATAGTATTAGCCCCGCAATTCAGTGCGGAGAGATGGCTGAGTGGCTTAAGGCGCACGACTGGAACTCGTGTATACGTTTATAGCGTATCGAGGGTTCGACTCCCTCTCTCTCCGCCATTCCTTCTTTATTCAAATCAATTACCTACTAAAATCCGTTTGTACTTTTGGGGACATTTTGGGGTTATGAAAACCCTAAACTTCGTTTTTATTTCCTAAATACAGCGCATCTTCGAAAGCCATTCTGGCTTACGTCATTTTTATTTAAAATATCTTTGCTTGTGCATTTAGCCTTAGATTATCGGTTGGAGTTGCAGACAGCACAGCCATCCGAATTTGAGGTGGGTATCTATGATTTATTTTAACTTAAATGTCTCAGCGATAGATATTAAGTCAAACGAACATAAGGTGGAGATAACTTCGCTATCTTATTTACAAAAATACGAAACGCCCACTTTAAGTTTAAAAATTACTTTTCTAAAAGCCATTCGAACCAGACTGATTTCTGAGTATCGGGGTCGGTTTGCAGGTGGAGTAGGGTATCAAATTGAGCGGGCTTGAACTCAATAGGCGGTGCGAGCACTTGAGTATTTTGCGTTAAGGTTACGCCATTTTTCCGTCCTTTTTCGGTTACCTCACAGACCCCGTTTTTGCATGTCACATCCGGTTCTGGGAGGGAAATACTCTCTTCAGATTGGGTCATGACATAGCGCTCGTTGATGCTACTTGCCTCGGTGAACGTTTTAAATTGCGTTGCTGAGTCACTGGTCGCAATACCGGCTGTTACTTCCGCTATATGTGCCAGAAACTGGTAGCTGCCTTGGTGAGAGAGTACGCCAAGGCCTGGGTCTGTGATAAAAGATACAAAGCCCGCGTCCAGAGCACTGGAAGATAGTGCACCATTATTCATCAGGCGATCTATAGAGGCTTGATCTCTTTGCGTAAATCCGACAGTGAGCTTTTGGCCTTCGGTATTAAAATGCCCCTCGTTGAAATTACTGAGTAATTTGCCGTCATCATGTCGTCGGTAGTTTCCTATGTCACTAGCAAGTTTTTGAATATACTCGAAATCTATGCCACTTTTCTCTGCATATTCATACATATCAGCCAGCATAAATCTGTCTTTATGAGTCAAGAAGTCATAGTTGCTGCGTTCTAAGTTATGTGAAGACATCCCTTCAGCGCCATTGTGCACTTTAGGTTCATTGCCAGCAAACAGATCTGTAACCATTAGGCTATAGTAATGCTCAGCTTGATTGCTCATTGTATGCGCTGATAAGTTCATGTCTTGGAGCGCTGACTCGAAGTGTGACTGTGCTTGCGAAAGATAATCATCAGGGAGCATAGCTTTACCGAGTTCTGAGAATGTCTGGCTATGTGTGTATAGCGCAGCTTCAAATGATGTCATTGCATTATCATCATTGAGGGCGTTCCGCTTCAGCTCAGACAACGCTCGTTGATCAAGTGCATGCCACTTTTCGTAAGCAGCAGTCTTCTCTGCTTTTGAAAAGGTATTACTGGGATCCATGGCGATAGTCTCCAGTTGAGGTTTGGACAGTTGCTCAAACTCCCACTTAGCCGAATTAATCTTTTCTTGATTGCTTTGCGCTTGCCACGTTAAAACGTTGTTATTCTGTGGAAATGATTGCTGATTTAAACGAGCTGCGTCAATCGCCTGTTGTGCTTCTTTTAGTTTCACAGCCAATGAAGAAACAGACACCTGTGTATTGCGTGCATTGTTCTGGTTGGTATCCGTATTCGAACGATATGAGGTAGCAGGCGAAGCTTTGGTTTTAGCATGCCATTGGGTATTTGATATATCCATATTGTCTGTCCCTGTGCTGACTTAACCCTTTCTTATATGAAGGGTTAAGTCAGCATTCGTTAGTAAAATAGTAGAAAGAAACATTTTTCTCTCTGTTTGGTTTTATATAGTTGAGACTACTTGATGCATTTACATGATGTATTATTGGTGCTAAATCATCCGCTCTTAGTCATAAGATATAGTCAAATCCCCTGAAGCATTAGGAGAAATTTCTGCGTTCCTATTAGGATTTTACTATAAGCTCGATAGTAGCATAATTAAGCTGCTCCGGAAGTTGACTCTGAAAGTCAAAAAAGCAGCGACACTCATCATAATTTAGACCTTAGAAAGTGCTAAATTACATAATAACTCACCTCCAACATAGAGAAAAAAGATGGAACTCAACAAGATATCAAATAAGGAATTTAAGTTGGCCCTTAAGGCCTGTGCGGCATTAGATATTGAAATCTCTGATGATGAGTATTTGCGCTGTTTTACTTATACCGAAAATTGGGCCTCTGGTATTGATATCGCGACTTACGAAAATGGGGGCGGCGACAATATTGTTGTTGTGATCAAAGACGAGTCGATCCTTATCAAGGGGTTCGATCATGAGTCGGAAGTTAGCCCTCATGCTCAAGAAGAGTACGGTGTACGGCTTGGGATGTACGAGGGAGCGCCAACAGAGCTGTTGGAAGTACTGAATGACGAGGCTTTCGAAATAGAAGAGGTCACGTTTTGCATTTGGCGACTTGATAATGAAGCGACTTGGTCTTGGGGAGCTGTAGAGTTTAATAATGATGAAGATGACGGTTCGAGCTGGCTTCTGTCAGCTATTACTATCACTCCAAGCGCCTTTATTGAATATGTCGAAAACTATCATGACGGTGATTTCAACCAACTAACGCGAGAGAAAATACATGACGTATTTGCGGCGCAAATGTAGAGTATGTCAACTAAGCTGCTGAAGGTTTTTCTACGGCAGCAAATTCTCAAAAAATGTGATGTTAGTGGATAAGGAAAATTTAATGAGACGAGTTAAAGTCTATTATCAACACCGTGACGGTGGCACTGAGCTCATCAATTATGAAAAAGAATTACAATCTTATCGTGAGGCTTGGGATGTTATTGATCATTACCCTTGGGACAAAGAATTGGAATTGTTTGAGGCACTAGGGGAAGGTGGCGGGTTCTTTTTTATACTTGGCGATGAAGGTGGTAAGTGCGCCTCTTACCAATTGACACCAATAGAAAATAACAGCGGATTACTGACTTTGGATGTTGTGTCTAAGCCAGCTACTTTTGGACTATTTGGTGGTAAATCTGTTTCCGTCGATTTTAAGCTTGTCTCAATTCCAGAGGCTAAAAATCATATAAAAGCGCTATTTGAATGCTCAATTGACTCTTTCTATGAAAAGTATCGAAAGTAAATAAAATGGTTGTGTGAAAACATCCGGAAAAGGACGAATTGCAGTTTTACTTATTTTGAATCTGTTCCAACGATATAATTTGCAGTATAAAATAGACTACTGTGGGAAGTATCAACGGGAAATAAAAGGAAGTATCAATGAATAGACTTGGCATACTATCTGGTTTGCTACTTTGTTGTAGCTATTCAATCGCTCAGCCCCAGCCGCAAGCAATCACAATTTACAATAACCCTTCTCAAGGTGTCCTCACTGAGAGTCGTGTATTTTCCTATCTGCAAAGCCAATTAACTCAGTTTGAGATTACACAGTCTGATGCCAGTGTTGATCGTGCGCTTAAAAATATTGCAGGTGGTGAAGGGGAGTGTGTTAGAAACTTAGTTGTGAATAAAGCGCGCAGTAAAACATTACTATTTTCTGAGCCGACCACTTACTTTTTAGGGCTACAAGTTTTTGCTGCACCTTCCGCGCAATTGTCTTCTGCACAAACCGAGCAAAACCTAGAAGCATTGTTAACGAGTCATCCCAAATGGTTGTTGGGCGTAGAAAAAGAGCGCTCATATGGTGATATTGCCGATGCCATGATACAGCAGACTCCACCAGATCAGCTCTACGTGAAAGAAGGCAGCGAAAACGAAGCACAAATGTATTCTATGTTGATGAGCAAGCGCTTTGAGTTGCTGCTTGAATATCCCTCGGTTATTACATACCACGCGAAAGACGCATCAGAAAAACCCGTACCAATTGCGATTAGTGGTTTTGCTCCATTTATTACTGGGCATATCGCTTGTTGGGATACACCCGTTACACGCGGGTTTTTAGCGGCGGTTAATTCTGTATTGGCGGGCTTGACGGTGGACGAGCGCTTTATTAATTGGCATCTCGAATTCATAGACAAGAGTTTACACGATACGTTTAAACAGCAGTTTAGCCAAGCTCAAAGCTCTCGGCTTTAAATAGAGACTTCCAATAACCTATCCGCCAGCGCATTTAGGTGTGAGCTGTCGCACTGAGTCGCTGCATAAGTTCGGATACCATATACAGACATAATGAAAAAACGCGCTCTCTTTGTGGCTTCATCTTCACTTAATGCTTCACTATCGGGCCAAACCATTAAAAATTGTTGCCTGATCAGTGATTCAAATTGGTGCAAGTTAGCGCTGAGTGCCGTTTGAATTTCCGCATCCTGCTCGCCAATTTCATTAAGCGTTTTGGTGAGCAAACACACTTTCTTTGACTCGTCGCCCAAACACTCACCGACGAGATCTTGTAAGAATCGCTCAAGTGCGCAGCGAAGGCTAGTGCTGTTTTCGAACAGCTGTTGATAATGCACTCGTCGGTCTGCTTGATATTGATCTATAGCGGCTAATAGCAAACCTTTTTTATTTTTGAACGCACAGTAGATAGAACCAGGATGGAGTCCGGTTACTTCGGTCAGTTTGGGCATACTGGTTTTATTGTAGCCATAAGTCATAAATGCTTGCATGGCATTTCTCAGTACGGTTTCTCTATCAAACTCTGCTGTTCTCATCGATTTCCTAGGTGCACCAAATGGGTTTAAACGCCGTCATTATACCAATACTTCACCCCTATTTTTGATAACAATGAAAAAAATGTAAAGGTTTAACTTGAATAATGATTCAAGAATCCATATCTTGAATGTATATTCAAATATGGAGAGACACGCATGCCACAGGTACTTTTTGAAAATGTTAAGCTAAATAACACGATATCACTCAATAATCGCATCTTGATGGCGCCATTGACGCGCTGTATGGCAGACGACGATTTAGTTCCTACCTATGACATGGTGAAGTACTATGCTAAGCGAGCCAAAGCAGGATTAATCATTAGTGAAGCGACGATTATTCGTCCTGATGGGCAAGGCTACCCGAATACACCAGGTTTGTTTACACAAGCACAAATTGCAGGGTGGAAAAAAGTAACCGATGCTGTACACGCTGAGGGGGGGAAAATGTTTGCGCAATTGTGGCACGTTGGGCGTGTTGCGCACCCGTACTTTTTTGACGGAGAAGTTTTAGCACCGTCGGCTATTGGTATCGAAGGTTCAATTCCAAGAATGCGTGATTTAACCTACCAAACGCCAAAAGCAGCGACGAAGGAAGATATTACAAAACTCATTGCCGACTATGCCCAAGCGGCAGCAAACGCGATAAAAGCAGGTTTTGATGGGGTTGAAATTCACGGTGCCAATGGTTATTTAATTGACCAGTTTTTACATTACGCTGCGAATCAGCGTACCGATGAGTATGGTCAAACACCAGAAAATATGAGCCGATTTGCTTTGGAGGTGACAGATGCTATCGCTGAGCGTATTGGTGCCGACAGAGTGGGTCTGAGAGTGTCACCGGGTGCTTACTTCAATATGGATGGCGACCAAAGAGACAGAGCGGTATTTGACTACCTACTTAAAGCGTTAAACAGTCGCAACTTAGCCTATCTGCATCTCGGTATTTTCGACGATGCAATGGAGTTTGATTATTTGGGCGGCAGTGCTTCAGCTTACTTACGCAGCATTTATAAAGGGACGTTAGTAGGTGTGGGGAGTTATACGGCTGAATCAGGTGCTGAGGCTATCCAAAACCAACAATTTGACTTATTAGCCATTGGTAGGCCGTTTATTGCTAATCCTGATTATGTGGAGAAGGTGCAAGCTGGTCAAGCCGTGAAAGAGTATGATGAGTCTATGCTTGCAACATTAGACTAAAACCAATCCATAAGTATGGATTTATAGCAATGCCAAACACTTAAGTTTGGCATTTTTTTGTACATTGCATAAGCTTAAATCAGGCGTCAGTGGTAAAGCGAAAACTTTTGATGCAAAAGTTGTCATCTTTATCAATTAAGCTTGAGAGCAGTTAAGTGTTTAACCCTCAAGTATTTGCTAATTAATAATCAACTGGATTGTAGCTTATTTTTTAACATTGATAGGAATAAAGGAGTACTTTGGAGTTTATTTGTTCGCTAAGTGTGTAATAATATGCCAGCAATGCAGTTGTGAGTGCGTCGGACATGCAAGAAGATTTACTAAATTCCGTTATCAAAATAACAAAAACGAGAGACGTTGATTCTCTTGAATATAGCTTAGTATCTACTATTCAAGAGTTCATAGGCTGTAAAGAGGTCGCTGTCTATAAGGACTTGCTCGTTCCTGGAGAGATCGCGATAGAGAGAAGCCTGCTCTTAAGAAAACTCTCCGATAAGGAATTTGATTGGGAAGAGCGAAGCCTAGTTAAAGAGCCAGATAAGGAATTAATTTCTTGCTTGCAGTCGGCCTGTATCATTACGGTACAAGCGAAAGATGGCACTGAGCATCGTTGGGTGCCAATCAGCCTTCAGGAAAAGCCGGTTGGTGCAATAGCAGTTATCAGTACGGGCTTGTCGAGTGCAGATCAAGTACTACTTAATGCATTTTGCCGCATTTTTGAAAATTATCTCACCATTCTTCACGAAAACGAGCGTGATAAACTCACCGGACTACTGAACCGTCAAACCTTTGAAAAACGTTTAAAGCAACTGATTGAAAAGCAAGTTATCAAACAACACAAAACGGTATGGCATGGTGATGTGCGCTCGGTGCATAAAGGCGCAACCTCGTGGCTTGCTATCATGGATATCGATCACTTCAAAAAAGTCAACGATAACTATGGACATGTATGCGGAGATGAAGTTTTACTGTTATTAGCGCAGCGTATGCGTCAGTTTTTTCGATCCACAGACTTATTGTTTCGCTTCGGTGGCGAAGAATTTGTACTGGTCTTTGAGCCAACCGATTACGATTCGATAAAAGCTAAGATGGACGAGTTTATGGAGTTGGTACGAAATACTCACTTTCCATTCGTAAAAAAGCTCACCGTCAGTGTTGGAATGTCTCGCATTAGTCCATATGATTTCCCTATCACTGTGCTTGAAAATGCCGACAAAGCACTTTATTACGCAAAAGATAACGGTCGCGATATGCTTTGTTTTTACGAAGCGTTGCTGTCTGAGCATAAAATTGAAGCGCCGGAAGAGAGCTCTGATATAGATTTGTTCTAATACCAATTTGGTTTAATAAGGTGCTCAATTTGAGGGATTAAATCTGACGCTAGCTGTGTTAAAAACTTCTCATTTAGAACAAGTGAATGCAATGTAGTTAGCGCTAAAACTTTCTGCTAGAAAGGCATTAATTATACGAAACTCAGGTTAAATAGGTATAAAAGTGTTTCTGAGAAGCGGCGGTTGTTGATTTTCTACTCAAGCGCACTCGCAATAACTTCAATAACTACCGCTTATAGGAAGATTCCGATACACTTAATACAGCGTTAAACTGCATGGCAGACAACATGTTACACATCATCCAATCGAATCGAATGGAAATCTTGCAGGCACAACTCTGCACACTCATGAAATCGGCACCGCTCGCAAATCCTTTTGCAAAAGAAGTGGTGTTAGTACAATCTCCTGGTATGTCTGAATGGCTCAAACTAGGCATGAGTCAACACTTAGGGATAAGTGCACAAGTCGACTTTCCATTACCATCTAGCTTCATTTGGAAGCTATATCAAAATTTCATTGATGATGTTCCCAAGGAATCCGCTTTTAATAAAGGCAATATGACTTGGAAACTATTTACGCTATTACCCGGCTGCATTGATAAGCCTCAATATATTGCGCTTAAGCACTATTTAGGTGACGACCCTTCAGGAATTAAACTCTTTGCGTTGTGTGAAAAAATTGCCGACGTTTTTGACCAATATTTAATGTATCGCCCCCAGTGGATTGAGCTTTGGGATCAGGGCCAAGATACGCTGAACGATGTGGATGTTGAAGCCATCGCGCCTTGGCAGCCTGATCTCTGGCGTCGCTTAGTTAGCCATGTTGAAGCGCTTGAACAAAGTCCATATCACCGTGCCAACATGCACGATAAGTTACTGCAAGGGCTGGCCAATGCACCAAGGGGCAAGCTTCCCGAGCGGATCTGTATATTTGGATTGTCGGCAATATCAACCAGCCAACTTGATATTTTTCAAGCGCTTGGCCAAAAAACGAATGTATTTTTATTCTTTTTTAACCCTAGTGAACACTACTGGGGAGATTTAGTCGATGAGAAGACTCGAGCTAAAGTCGCCGCAAAATACGCCAAAATGCCAGAGCTCGAAGCGAAAGACGGCGAGTATTATTACGTTGGCAATCCACTACTCTCTTCATGGGGAAAGCTCGGGCGTGACTATTTTGAGCAATTATTGCAGCTTGATGCCAGTTGGATTGATGGATTTGATGACGCGTTTGATGACAGTCTGCTTGGTCAGGTTCAGCAAGAGATCTACCAGTTGGCATTTAAAGGAGAGTCGTTAACTGCTGATCCAAATTGGTTTGTTTCGCAGCAGGGCAAGTTACCCATTATGGCCGATGATACCAGTATCGTTTTTCAGGATTGCCATACGCCACTGCGTGAGGTCGAGCGGCTCCATGATTATTTACTCAATCAGTTTGAACAAAACCCTAGTCTGACGCCTAAAGACATTATCGTCATGATGCCTGATGTGGGCACCTATTCGCCATTTATTAAAGCTGTGTTTGACAGTAGTGAAGACAATCTGCGGATCCCCTATGCGATTTCTGATCTTGCAATTGAGCAAGAGCGGCCTATTTTAACGTCTTTTGTGACGTTGACAGACTTACCCAATAACCGTTTTTGCGTGTCGGATATTCTCGATTTGCTGGGCGTTGCGCCGATCGCCGAACAGTTTAACCTTGAAAGCCATGAGTTTGACTTAATTCGCTATTGGCTTGATCAGGTCAGTGTTAAATGGGGCCTAAACGACAGCCATAAAAGCGAATATGGCTTGCCAAAAATACCACTAAATACGTGGCAGCATGGACTCAACCGTTTGCTCTTAGGGGTTGCAACAAACGATGAACAGACGCCGTTCGCTTCCATTTATCCTGCTGATGAAGTCGAAGGTATGTCGGTGGCGGTACTTAACAAGCTTATCGGCTTTGTTGATGCGCTGATTTGGTTAAAACTACAACTCAGCAGCGAAAAGACCTTAACGAACTTCGCAGCAATTCTACGTGAAGCCATGGCGCTATTTTACTCGTCAGAATCTGAACAGAGTTGGGATTTACTTAAGCTTGAGCAGATTATAGAGAATATCGAAAAACACCATGAAAATGGCGATATTCAAGCGCCAGTCTCAGCAAAAATATTAGCGTATTTGGTTAAGCAAGGCGTCAGAGAAAAAGGGGTTGGGCAGCGCTTTTTAGCCGGAGCGGTAAACTTTTGTACGCTGATGCCGATGCGTGCTATTCCATTTAAAGTGGTGTGTATGCTTGGTCTAAATGACGCGGACTATCCTCGTACCGTGCAGCCTATTGGTTTTGATTTAGTCGCACACTCCACGAGACGTAAAGGCGATCGCTCACGAAAACTAGACGACAGATACTTGTTCTTAGAAGCCTTACTCAGTGCTCGAGAAAACTTGTATATCAGTTATATTGGCCGCTCTTGTTTTAACAACGAAGCCCAAGTGCCATCCGTTTTAGTCAGCGAATTGACAGAATATTTAGATCGCAGCTTTTACTTCGAAGACATGCCAAAGCAGTCTTTAGTCACTCGATTAACTTCACAGCTGCCATTACAACCTTTTAATCCCGAACATTTTAAAGCGGGCTCACTACAGAGCTACAATCGTACTTGGCTTTGGCAGCATAGGGCGGCGCATGCTGATGAGGTAAAACCGTTAGTACCAGTTTTAGACGCAGAAATTGAGTTTAGCGATTTGCTGCGAGGCGTTTGCGAGCCGCAAAAGTTATTTTATCAGCAAGCGCTGGGCATTAAACTCAAACCAATAGAAGCGTTAACACTTGATGAAGAGCCTTTCGCCTTAGATGCATTGGAGCGCTATCAATATTTAGATGAAGTGCTGGATGCTCAGCTACAACAACGGTCCTTAAATCTTGAACAGATTTTACAACGAGGCTCGCTGCCACAAGCGAACATCGGCAAACTACAGCTAGAGGGGCTGCTGACCCGCGTTGAACCTATGGTTAAGGTACTAACGCCTTTGCTTAATGAAGCAAAGGAGCCTCTAGAGCTAAAACTTGGTATTGCAGAGCATTTGCTGGTTGGCTGGCTTGATTGTGTGTATGAAAACAGGCAAGTGTACTATCGCAGCGCCAGTATTAAAGCGAAAGATTTAATTAAAGGGTTTTTACATCACTGCGCGGCTTGCGTAATGGGGTATGAAGTCACGACTTATATTGTTGGGCTAGATCAAAGCGTGCACTTTACCGCTATTTCACAACCACAAGCTCAGCAATATTTGGAGCAGTGGCTGGCTTTTTATAAACAAGCGCTGAGCGAACCTGTGGCATTTTTCCCAAGTTCTAGCATGGAATACGCCAAGACACAGGATATTAAAAAGGCCGCATATAAATTTAAGCCGCAATATGTTGGTCGAGGAGAGGGAGAAGATCCCTATGTTCAACTATGCTTTAGCGATTTGTCAGCTCATGAAGCGCGTTTTTGCGCACTTAGCCTTACTTTGTTAACACCTATTCTTAATGCCGCTGAGGAGGTACGTCATGGAGATGCTTAACCCCATTACTATGCCTTTAAGTGGCCAAAACCTAATTGAAGCCAGTGCAGGCACGGGGAAAACTTACACCATCACCGGTTTATATCTGCGTTATTTACTAGGCTTGCGCACTTCTGATCAACAACATGAGCCGTTAAGCGTTGAACAAATCTTAGTGGTAACTTTCACAGAAGCGGCAACACAAGAGATCAAAGACCGAGTGAGAAAACGCATTATTCAAGCTCGAGACGTGCTACTAGGTGAAGTCTGTAAAGATGAACTGATCAATGCCATTTTGGCGCAAATTGAAGATAAAAAGCGCGCCTTTGATCTCCTTGATGCTGCCGCTAAGTCAATGGATGAGGCCGCGATATTCACCATTCATGGCTTTTGCCAAAGAATGCTGAAGCAACACGCTTTTGAGTCTAAGGTGGCATTTAACCTCGAATTTATTCTCGATGAGAGCGAGCTGATTGATGCCGCGATGGCAGATCATTGGCGACGTTTTGTCTACCCGCTAGACACAGAAAAAACACAGGCTGTGATAGAGCAATTTGCTACGCCTTATGCACTGGCGAAGCAAGTTAGACCGTTATTAGCAAGAGAAAATGCCGAAATTAAACCCTCTGTTTCCTTAGATGCAGTGTTTGCCGCACGTGAAAAATACCAAACATTAGCACTGTGGCTAAAGGCCGAAATAGTCAAAACTGACTACATCAATGTGTTGAAAAAATCGGGGCTGGCAGGCAATCGTGCACCAGGGCGAAAGGATAACCTTCAAGCTCTTGAGAATTATGTCAACAGTGAGCAGTGGTGGTTTGAGTTTGGTAGCAGCAATCACTCGTTTGGACTTTGGGGCAGTGAAAGCCTTGCTGATGTTGCTCAATATAAAAAGAATACAACGCCGCTGGAGCACGAACTTATTCGTCACTTTGATACCTTGGCAGAGCTCCACCAATTGGTCGGGAGTGGGCTTAAATTCGCGTTAGTGCAACAAGCGGTGACTGAGGTAAGAGCTTTGCTTCACGCCCACAAAGAAGAATATGGCTTGATCTCTCCCGACGATTTACTTAAGCAGCTGTATCAAGCGCTTATGGGCGATAGTGGTGAGCGCTTAGCCGAAAAAATCGCACTGCAATATCCGGTTGCTATGATAGATGAGTTTCAGGATACCGATCCCATACAATATGGGATCTTCAGCCGAGTTTACGCAAAGGAAAATACGGCATTAACCTTGATAGGCGACCCAAAACAAGCCATTTACGGCTTTCGCGGGGCGGATATTTTTACTTATATCGGTGCAAAGCAAGGAGTTGCGCAAGACAGGCAGTATACGCTTGCAACCAATTATCGCTCCGATAGTGATGTGGTTGCCGCAGTGAATACGATATTTACTCGTCACCCCAATAGTTTTATCTACAATAAAGATATCCCTTTCATTGAGGTGAGCGCGCAAGGTAAAGCCGAGGATGCGCAATTTACTATCGCGTCTAAAAAGTCGTCAGCTCTGCGCTTTAGTGTATTACCAAGTGAGGATGAAGCGCTTAACAAAAGCGCCGCGCAAGCGCGGCTAAGCCAAGCATTCGCTGGTCGAGTTGCAGCGCTTATCGAGCAAGGGCGGTCGGGGGTTGCGAAGATTGGCGAAAACCCAGTTGTGCCAGCGGATATCTGTGTGTTAGTTCGCGACCGCATAGAAGCGAGCTTGATAAAACGAGCCTTAAATCAACTCGATATTGCCAGTGTGTACCTTGCCAGAGATAGTGTATTTAGGCAGCCGCTAGCAATCGCGTTGTATCAACTGCTTGATGTACTGCACGGGAGTTACGACGAAGCGGCGCTCAGAGGCGTGCTTGCGGGACCATTATTTTATTTAAACAACCAAGCACTGTACGACTTGCAGTTTAATGAACAGCAGTGGCAAGGTTATTTGCAGCTATTTAGTGAGTTAACACAGCTGTGGTATCGCTCTGGTGCAATGGCGATGCTGGAACACTTATTGATAACTTGTGAGCTGCCAGTGATTTGGCAGCAGCAGGGAATGGAAGTGGAGCGTTGGCTTACTGACTTCCGTCATTTGGCTGAGCTTTTACAGCATAAGCAATTAGAGCTTGATGGCACGGGTCGTGTGTTACGTTGGTTTTTATCGCAGCTAAATAATGCTCAGAGTGGCAGCAGCCAAATTCGCTTAGAGAGCGATGCCAATTTGGTGAAAATTGTGACCATGCACGCATCAAAAGGTTTGGAGTATCCGATTGTCTTTATGCCATTTGCACTTGGGTTTCGTGAGCCTGATACGTTAGTTTATCACCAAGGGGATAAGTTAGTTGTCGACCTTGAAGCCAGTGATGACGCGAAAGAAAAAGCAGAGCAAGAACGACTGGCTGAGGATATTCGCTTACTTTACGTTGCGCTGACGCGAGCGGTGCATTATTGCGAGCTTGGGCTTTACGACATTCAACAAGGGCGTAGTAAAAAGTCTGCACTGCACAAAACGGCCTTAGGATTTGCCTTGTTTGGCACGGAAACTTTCGACAGTGCCGAGGCTTGGCAAAGTGCCTTAAGCCAGTTATGTAAAGCACATGCGGCAATGGAATGTGTAAGATTAGATGAAATCACCACGCCACAGCAAGCGATAAACACCAGACTTGAAGACAAGCCTTTAGCTCTGTCTGCGAAAACCTTCAGCGGTCAGGTTGAACGACATTGGCGTACCACAAGCTTTAGCCAGCTAAGCTACCACACGCATCATGGTGATAAACCAACCGGGGCCGTGGACGAAAACCATTTACTGGACTTGCCTGAGCAGCGCCAAGAGCGGGAAAAAACCTCTTATACTTTTCCTAAGGGGGCCAAGCCGGGCAGCTGTTTGCACGAAATCTTTGAGCTTATAGATTTTACCGCGCCGCATTCCCCCAAAAACGAAGATAAGTATACCCTGACCGAAGCGATCACTAAATCTTTGGATAAGTTCGGTATCGCGACTGAATGGCAAGAGACAGCTGAGCGTTGGATAACAAGCTGCTTGGCTGCATCTCTTGCGCCACATCCTCATTTACAACTTGGTGTGCTGCCACCGGACGACTGCATTGTTGAAATGGAGTTTTACTTGCCACTAAAACCACTCAGTGCGGTGAAGCTGAACAAGATCCTCAGTGACATTACTGGACAAAAGTCGTTTTTAAACTTTGATGATGTGACAGGCATGTTGAAAGGGTTTATTGATTTAATCTTCAAGTGGCAAGGACAGTTTTTTGTTCTCGATTACAAGTCCAACTACCTTGGCGATAGCCCAGAAGATTATCACTACGATAACCTCAATGCTGCGATGTCGTCTCATCAGTATCATTTACAGTATATGATTTATACCGTGGCACTTCACCGCTTGTTAAAGCAGCGCCTCGTGGACTATAACCCTGAGCAGCATTTAGGTGGAAACTACTATTTGTTCTTACGTGCATTACCGGACAATCAGGGGATTTTCTTCAATCAGTTAAGCGTAAAGCAGGTATTAGAATTAGATGCATTATTTGAGGAGTCTGTATGAGCCAGTTAAGTATGGACTTTGAGGCATTTGACCATCACGGTTTCAAGGCGCTATTGCTTGAACACAAACGAGTTGGTAAAGCCGATATCGCGTTAGCCAAGTTGTTGAATCAGCAAGGCTACGACGATTACTTCTATGTATTTTTACTATTATTAATCGCTCATGGACGTCAGCATAGTTGTTTAGAGTTAGACAGTATTAATTTTCAGGATCCGTTTGAGCTCAGCTACGCGGTTGCGGATGAATCTGTAAAGTTGTCGCCATTTTCAAGCACAGGTATAGCCGTTGCTGCGCTCGCACAGCATCCTGCGGTCGGTGAAGATAAGCCGCTTCGGCTATACGCTGATAAGCTCTACTTGGCGAGATTAGCAAATTATGAAGCAAGGCTTGCGGGACACTTTGAAATGTTGGCGAAAGCCGATGTAACGCTGGACGAAGCAAAACTGGGTGCACTGTTGGCATCGTTTTTTCCAGCCAGTGAAGAAGACATTGATTGGCAAAAAGTGGCTTGTACGCTTGCTATCATTAAGCGATTTTGTGTCATCACGGGCGGCCCCGGTACGGGAAAAACCACGACGGTCACAAAACTGCTTGCGATTTTACAATCGCTTTATAACAGTGCGCCGTTGACCATCAAGCTAGTGGCGCCAACCGGCAAAGCGGCTGCGAGGCTCAGTGAGTCAATTATTGGTGCGAAAGCGAGGTTAAACCTGCCGCCAGCGCTTGCCGACTTACTGCCGGAGCAGGCGCAAACTATTCATCGCTTATTAGGCGTTATTCCTAATAGCGTTCACTATCGTCACAATCAAGATAACCCGCTGCATGTTGATGTGCTGATTGTTGACGAAGCATCCATGGTGGACTTATCGCTTATGGCGAAGCTGGTGGATGCACTACCAAAACATGCACGGCTTATTTTGCTCGGCGATAAAGATCAGCTCGCATCGGTAGATACTGGTAACGTACTCAGCGACTTATGTGAAAACTTAACGCTTGGGCAAGCACCACATTACAGTCAGGCACTGAAAGCAAAGCTAGCTGAGTTGAGTAAACAAAACCTGCCTGAGTCGGGTGATACCAGCGCTGACTTTATGTTGGAAGATAATCTGGCGTTTCTACAAAAAAGTCACCGTTTTGACAGCCGAAGTGGGATTGGTCAGTTAGCATTTGCCGTAAATAGTAACAATAAGCGGCAATTAGACAGCGTGCTGTGGCAAGGTTATAGCGATATACAGCATCATGAATTAAATAGTGAAACCTACAATGCCTTAATTGCCAGAGCGGCGGAGCAATATCAGCGATACCTGCTTGCCATTCATCATGGTGAGAGTGAGGCCATAATTCATAGGGAGTTTGCCAGTTATCAATTGCTTGCAGCCGTGAGAGAAGGGCCTTACGGTGTGAACGAATTAAATCGCAGAATAGAGCTCAAGCTTAGTCAAATGGGATTAGTGCAACCGACAGGACGGTTTTACGTTGGTATGCCCATTATGATCACCCAAAATGATTACCAGCTGAAACTGTTTAACGGCGATATCGGGATCATTTTACGCGACGAACAGGGTGAGCTACAGGCATCATTTATTGATGAACAGGGCTGCGTTAGGCGCTTTTATCCTGCCAGATTGCCGAGCTTTGATAGAGTATACGTGATGACGATCCACAAATCGCAAGGCTCTGAGTTTGCTTACACGGCAATGATACTACCACCCATTCAACGTGCGCAGCAGGGGATAAATCGCCAGCTTATTTATACTGGGATCACCCGAGCTAAACAGCAGTTTGAATTGGTGGCGCAATATAAAGTGATAGTGCAGGGTATGAATCGAAGTGTAAGTCGCAGTAGTGGTTTGCGAAGTCGGCTATCAAAATAATGAATTTTTTGTTAAAAACTTGTTTTATTTTGTGGTTTGGCTAAGGTTAAAGTGAGCTTGAAAGCTAGCTCGCCCAGTGAGTAGACTTGCCGTCAGTTAACGTGTTAACTGACGGCGTTTTTTTATTCCGTTAGTATTAGAACTTCAGTTTATCAATAAGTGTGTTAGGGTCGATTTCAAGTTCATCCATTAACGACCAGCGAGTTTGCTTTTGTACACTACCTTTTCCTAAGATCCAGTAATCATAAGTTTTTTCAATACGGCCATTGGTATGCTGTATAGTCAGCCACGCATTTACATAACTCAGTAAATCTTGATTACGCTTGGCGACGGCAAATCCAACGGGGTATTTCAAACTCGCCCCTTCCGGGACCACAACACCAAACTCAGGGTAAAACATGCTCCATGCAAAGCCCGCCTCTGCGCTGATCACTAAGGCGTCATATCTTTCTGGGTGCTTAAAATAGCTTTGCAAATTGTTAATACCGGATACTTTTACCTTAGGGTTTTGCTGCGCCAATTGTTTGAGTAACGGAGCATACTCAACGTGAGCTAAATTCAGCTTATCAAGCGTAAGTAGGGCTGACTTGTCAGCAAACTTCTTCAAATCATGATCTTTGGCCAAGAGCGCTAGTTGCAGTTCCAATACCTTGTCACTAAAGCGCACGCTTTGTAAGTCGGCAATATTAATTTCAAGGCCGGACATTGCAATATCGAAATATCCCTTGTTGAGATACTCTGCCAGTTGTGGCTTTTTAAAAGGAATAAACTCGATTTTAACCCCAAGGTCGGATGCGAGCCTATGTGCTAGGCTGACATCAAAACCCACTAACTGGTCTTTTTGATTAAAGTAACTAAATGGCACATTATCGATAAGATATCCGACACGCAGCAGGTTACGTTTTTTAATCACATCGATATTCGTCAAAGACAACTCACCACTTTGGTATGCTTTAGGGACATAGCTAAGCACATGAGCAGGGACGGTATCTGAGATCACCATATTAGCAATGGCCTCATCGGCCGATTTAGTTTGTTTACCGAGGTAATTATTTGCCGTAAAACTCAACAACATAAATGCTGGGAGTAGTGCAGATAGTAGCGTTAAATAATAAACCGAGCGCACGCGTTTTAGGTGTAATTGTCTACGGTTGATGAAAATACATAAAAATACAAATGCGAAGATATATACCACAGTGGTCGGTGAAACCACCTTTGCGGTGAGTACTGACATCGATAGATATAACTGATAAGTATCAGCCGGGACACGCAAGGTATCGAGCAAATAGGGAATAGCGATATGTACGTTAGCAAAGTAACTTAGCATCGCCGACAAAGACACATTAGGAATTTGTTCGATGCCGATTTGGTTGCCGGTAAGCCATGCTGCAAAAGAGACAAAAATGAGGGTCGTAAGCTTTCCTAAACTCGGGAAGGTATAAGCGATAGGCACTAACACCTCAGCGATGTGATCAGAGCTTTCGTCGCTTTGCTTAATTTTGCGTAAATGATCTTTGATCCCCTCGGTGATCACTGGCAATACAATAAAAACGTTTCCGGTACTAAATGCGGTGATCCATGCATTGCGCATAACCATGATGAGGTCGCGGTATTTAACAGGGGTGAGTGCGGCAACAAGCATAGGGAGTAGTACTAACATCAAATACACGCCGACACATAAAACGACAACCCAGTATACTTGCAATTCAGACAATTCTTCTGCGCTCATCGTACCTGCGGTGCTTGCTGTCATCGCAAAAATGCCGATAGGGAAGATGGCAATGATCTTCTTGGAAATCACCGACAGACCTTGACCAACGACTTCTAACACATCCAGTAAACGGTTTTTCTTTTGATTGGAAATAAGCGCCATACCTAGCGCAATACAAAATATGACTAAGGCAGGTACATTACCTTCCGCCATAGAAGCAAATGGATTAGCGGGAATATAATGTTTGACGAAGTCTACTTCGGGAGCAGCGGCGACCAGTGCCGGGGAGAAAAAGGTCCCGGCATCATGCGCTGGTAATGTCATAATAAAGCACCAGATCACAGCAAGACCTACCACCCAAATGGAGATCATGACTAGCGCCGCTTTTGCAAGAATACTTTTAACCTGTTCGGGATTAAATTTGCCTAAACCCACGATAAGGCTGACGACAATATAGGGGAGAATGGTGATTTGCATCAGGTTTACAAAACCTGTACCGATAGGTTTTAAAAATGATAACCGTTCACCGAAAACTAAACCAGCAAAAATGCCAAGTATGAGCGCCCAAAGCATCCAGTTAATGTTTTTTAGAAAATTAAGCAATTTAGTCATGTGCTCAGTCGAAAAAAGAGCGGTATTTTAATTAGCTTAGCTTAAAACTTACTGAATGTTTGAGCGATTTGATTACAAATTATCGAGTGTTTACTCAAAGTTCATAATCATCCCCATTTTTGGCACGATAACAGGCTTTTCCTGCTGGTTGTTGCACCCCGTGATAAAAGCTCATCCATAGTTTTTGTAGCTGGGTTTTAGTCTTTTTACCAACCACAGACGCTAGTGGCGTTTCGACGATGATATCTTCGATATGGGCGCTATCAAATTGGCCGAGCATTCCGGTGCGATTGAAGGTAATTTCAATATGTAAGCCATCGTCCTGTTTTAGCAAAACAGCCTCAGGCGTTTCTCGGTGACCGCAAAGCGCGACGAATTGGCTACAATTTTTTAAACCACAATGGGTGCCGTTGGCAAAAAACGCAAGCAGGTGATTGTAGTAAACCACATAGTCTGTCACCTCCATGTGTGAGCCAAACTCTAAAGGACATTGTTCATCAAGATACTGTTTTGCCAGCATTGACTGTTGCGCTTTCGTATCGTCAATTGGTTGCTCTGTATGCGGTTGTAATTGCGCTGCCATGATCCACCTCACTTGTTCATGTTGTCATAAATTGGGAAATATATTCTGGTTGTTTCGTGTACATTTTGAGTGTAAGTTAAATATTCAAATAATTTCACAAAAAGAATTTCACAGTGTGAATTTCACAAAAATGGGGTGTGAAATCATGGCAAAAGTTGCAAGCTTAATTAGAAAGTCTCACTTTTTGGGTACTAAAATAAGAAATCTAAGAAAGCGTAACCATCTGACTTTAGAAGATTTATCGGCTCGATGTGTTAAGCAAGATCCAACCAGCGCGCCTTCCGTTTCCTACCTGTCAATGATTGAAAGAGGCCAGCGTACGCCAAGCGAAGCGATGCTCGAAAACTTCTCTAATGTATTTCAAAAACCGATTGAGTGGTTTTTAGACAGTCAACCTGAAGCACCGGAGATAGCGCCAGATAAAGGCAATTTCGGTGGGATAATGGGGATGGCTTTAGAGCCCAACTTTCTATTTGCCAAAGAGATATTACAAATTGCGATTCCAGAAATGCTATCCCAAGCGGGGATCAGTGGTAGGCAGTTTGCGCACCTTTTGATCCGTGCCCACCAAGAACACCATCAAAACCACTTTCCTGATTTAGAGCGAGCAGCCGATGAAGTGGGAGGTAAAAATCTCTATCTCAGCTGTGATGATCTCATGGCAATTTTGATAGCAAAAGGTCGAAAAGTGGAGTGGTTTGAGCAATCATCGCCTGACGGAGAGGGGATGATCACTTCTTATTTCAAAGAGCCAAACATGGTGTTTATAAATCGCGCATTGCACGCACATCCCGCGAGAATGAAATACGATTTAGCCGTTCATATTGGCCATGCCGTGCTTCACAATAGTGAGGGTTTAGAATGTGTACTCACTACTGGAGAAAGTCGTAAAAGTAACGATAACCCCGATCATGATACTCCAAATGCTCAGGATATTTTGAGCGCGTGGCAGGATTTTGAATCGAGCTTCTTTGCAGGGGCCTTATTGTGTCCCCGTACACCATTTCGGCAGTTACTCGAAAGCCGAGGTTACGATGTGCGCGTCCATGAGCAACTTGGTATTTCTGCTTCCGTCGCAATGCGCAGAATGACATCGGTTTCACCTTATCCACATTGGCATTATTTTGATGCTTATCAAGCCGGTAAACTCAAGGCGGTGTATCGGGGCAATGGCATTCCTTTACCTTGGGGCAATATGCGTAGCGTTGCCGATCCGTGTCAGCACTGGGCCGTATTTCGTAAATTTCATGATGATAGCAATAGTGCCAGTGCTCAGCTTTCGATCCTGAACGTCAATGGCAAACCGCGTCTGTATTGCTGTGAGTCAGTAAAAATTGTTGATGTTGCGAATCGTCCAAGGGTGCTGTGCGCGGGTCTTGATCTCAATCCTGCTATTAATGCACAAGGGATTGATGCTGACGCCTTGATTGGAGAGTTACAAAAAGCTTGTATTAGCCATGGTGGCGCGAGCGTGGTGCCCTATCATATGAAAACCCAATTACTCCGTGTCGCCAAGATTTTAAATATCCAGTGGATTGAAAGAGGACTTGAGGGCTCAGTTCGGGTGATTTGTACTCGAGGAAAAAGCTGCCCGAGAAAGCCTAGTTGTTATGCGCTCTCCTCCGTTAGCAATTGATATTGAAATTCTACCGTGTAATGGGCGTATAGCGCTAAGGCATAATATCTAGATCTAGGTGATGTTATGCCTTAGCCATTATTAGATTTTACTTCTAATTAAATCTCTGACGAGCAATCTGGCAGGGTGGATTGCCTGATGTACTCGCTCGCTTAAAGGTCTTGCTTCGCCAAGTAGAGTTGCAACTAAATGCTCAGTAACCAGCGGAGCGCTGCACAGTCCTCGTGCGCCAAAACCGGTAACAATATGAATTCCTTGATAGGGTAGTGCTGGATTTCCAAAACCATAGTGTTTTCCCTTTCTTAAATTGGCAAAGGCCGAGCAAAACTCATCGTTATGTTGGACTTGACCAAGCATAGGCAAATGATCGTTAAAACAACAACGTACAGCGGCTTTTGCCGAGGTGACTTCGCCAAGACTCGCGGCTAACTCCGTGTCTTTGTAAAAGCGTTCAAGCTGGGCACGGTTAACTACATCATCTTCGGCTTTTACCTCTCGGCTTTTGCTGTTTTTTTCAAATGTCGCGCCCATACAATGTTGCCCATCCATTGCAGGAGTAAAGTACCCTTTATGGCAAAGTACGGTATTGAGTTTTTGTGATTCTTCTCCAGCATCAACATGAGAGACCTGACCGCGGACGCCGTGTAAAGGAACATGTTTGGTTTGCTCGAATCGGTCAGAGTGCTCACCGCCACAGACAAATACATCTGAAAACGGCCCAAACGTATTATCTTCACTGTGTAACAGCCAGCCGCTCTCGGTTTTTTCGAGCTTTTGTATGTCAGTATTAAAATAAGTCGAAACTGCTTTTAACGCGTGAGCTGCATCAAACACTGCTTGCGTTATCTCTGCAGGGTTTAGCCAACCGGCCTCTGGAATATAGAGTCCACCGTAGGGCAGCATGGTGTTTGCGATAGCTGAAGCCTGCTTGGCGTCGACGGCATGAATTAAATCATGTGGCCAAGTTGCCTTTTCGGCTAGGTTTTGATGTTGCGCTCGTTTGGCCTCACTAACGGACTGCAAGAGTACGCCACACCAATCGTGTGCGAAGTGGTAGCCTGTATTTGCAATATGCTGATAAAGGCGCTTTGCATATAAAAAGCTGTGGGCGTAAAGCTCGCTCGATGGCGTGTGATCTGCTTGCAGGTTTGGATATAGCGCGCCTTGACGATTGTGAGAAGCGCCTTTGGCTAACGCGTCGTCTTGGCAAAAAAGTGTTGCGCTAAGATCACGTTTACTAAGGTGATACAACAAACAACTTGAGGCAATACCGCCGCCAATAATAGCGATACTCTCTAGCTTACGCGGTGTGGTGCTGTAATACGCTGGAGTATTGGAGTTTTTATTGGCACGGCTCAGCGTTCCGACCACCATTTCGCGTTTGCGACCAAACCCTTTGACTTTTTTGCACGCAAAGCCGGCGTCTTGTAGTCCCCTGCGGACAAAACCCGCTGCGGTAAATGTTGCTAAAGTAGCGCTATCCCGGCTCATATTGGCCATGGCATCAAATAAGCTTTGTTGCCACATATCTGGGTTTTTACTCGGAGCAAAGCCATCTAAAAACCACGCATCGACAAATCCGGCTTGTTCGAAACTTAGTTGTGGTAAATTATCGTGAATATCACCAAACCATAAATCTAAGGTCACTTGACCATTATCAAACTCTAGGCGATGGCATCCTTCAAGGGCCATCGGATATTGCTGGCAGAGTTTTTCGGCGAGCGGGGCAAGCGTAGGCCAAGCTTGTAGCGCTTTAACTAAATCATCGATATGGATTGGATATTTCTCAAATGAGACAAAGTGGAGTTGGTTAACGCATGCGTCTTTGCTACGCTGGTTGAAGTGATACCAAGCGTTGAGAAAGTTTAATCCAGTACCAAAACCAGTTTCTGCGATGACAAATCGGTCTTTGCCATGATTTTGTAACCGCTCGTCGATATGGTTCTGAGTATAAAAGACGTAATGTGACTCAGCTAACCCATCATCGTTGGAAAAATAGACATCGTCAAAACTATCGGCAACAGGGGTACCAGCATCGTTGAAGTGTATTTGAGCGTTTTTTATCATGAAAGACTCTATGTTCGACTATTTGGGAACTATTTTACTGTCTTTCGACTCAATAGTCTGGTTGCATTTTTAGTTATTTAGGTTCAGAGTACATGTGTACGCTGGAAAGCTGACCACTTGGCGCTAAAATTCAGCGTATACTACGCATAATTTGTAATATCGAAGGGAATAAACCCATGAGAAGAGCCGTTATTACGGGGATCGGTGTTGTTTCGAGCATCGGCAACAACAAGCAAGAAGTTTTAGAGTCATTAAAAGCAGGTAAGAGCGGTATTGCTTTTAACCAAGAATTTGCAGACTACAACCTACGTAGCCAAGTGTCTGGTAAAATAGATATCGACGTAAAATCTCTCGTTGACCGTAAGGCACATCGCTTTATGGGGGACGCGGCAGCGTTTTCCTATATCTCGATGGCGCAAGCAATTGAAGATTCAGGGCTATCAGAAGAGCAAGTATCAAACGAACGCACAGGCCTTATCGTAGGTTCTGGTGGTGGTTCGTCTAAGTACCAAGTTGAAGCAGCTGATATTCTGCGCGAAAAAGGCGTAAAGCGTGTAGGGCCTTATATGGTTCCACGCACCATGGCAAGCACGACTTCTGCGTGTTTGGCAACACCGTTTAAAATTAAAGGTGTGAACTACTCAATCAGCTCTGCATGTGCAACATCAGCACACTGTATTGGCAATGCTGTTGAACAGATTCAACTAGGCAAACAAGATGTTATCTTTGCTGGTGGTGGTGAAGAGCTACACTGGACATTGGCGATGGAATTCGATGCCATGGGTGCGTTGTCAACCAAGTACAATGAAACGCCTGAGCGCGCATCACGTACGTACGATGCAAATCGTGATGGTTTCGTCATCTCTGGCGGTGGCGGTATTGTGGTAGTTGAAGAGCTAGAACACGCACTTGCTCGCGGCGCGCACATTTATGCTGAAATCGTTGGTTATGGTGCAACATCAGATGGTTACGATATGGTAGCACCATCAGGTGAAGGCGCTGTACGTTGTATGAAACAAGCGATGCAAGGTCTTGATGCACCGATTGACTACCTAAACACGCACGGTACCTCAACACCAGTTGGTGACGTGAAAGAGTTAGGTGCTATTCAAGAGTTGTTTGGCGATAATTCTCCGGCTATTAGTGCAACTAAAGCAATGACAGGCCACGCACTCGGTGCGGCTGGTGTGCATGAAGCGATTTACTCTTTGCTGATGCTAGATAATGACTTTATTGCACCATCAATTAACATTGATGAATTGGACGAACAAGCACAAGGTTTAGACATTGTCACAGAGCGCCGTGATGGACCGCTTAATACTGTAATGTCAAACAGCTTTGGCTTTGGTGGTACTAACGCAACACTTGTGATGCAAAAGTACAAAGGTTAAGCGCTTTACACTTAACTTGATATCAAACACAAAAAAGCAGGCTAAGCCTGCTTTTTTCGTTCTGTTCGTATATTAAAATAAATTAACGTACATTGTGTTTCATCAAACGTTCTTTATCACGTGACCAATCACGGTCTTTAATATCAGCACGTTTATCGTGTTGCTTTTTACCCTTCGCAAGATAGAACTCGAGTTTTACCCAGCACTTTTTCCAGTACATTGCTGTGGCTATCAGAGAATAACCATCACGCTCGGTTGCACCGATAAGACGTGAGATTTCACGTTTATTTAGTAACAGTTTACGATAACGAAGCGGATCACATATCACATGTGTAGAAGCACTATTTAACGGTTGAATTTGACTGGCCAACAAATAGGCTTCGCCGTTTTTGATATGGATGTAAGTATCTGAGATATTGACTTTACCGGCGCGGATACTTTTTACTTCCCAGCCTTGTAATTCGATACCTGCTTCGAACTTTTCATGTAGTGAATACTCATGACGCGCTTTTTTATTTAGCGCTATGGTATTGCTATTTGATTTACTTGAATTTTTCTTTGCCATAATGGCTTAGTCTACCTATAAATCCTGTTTTAAGACAGCGCTTTTTCATTAATGTGACGTATTTTTACTTAGTCAGTGGCTGCAAACAAGATAAATCTGCAAAACCTTGGTAAAATCCTTGTATTAAGATTTGGAGTGTCTATGCCACAGATAGAAAAAAGTGCTTTGGTGATGTATAGCACCAAGGAAATGTTTGAATTGGTCAATGATGTTGACGCTTATCCCGCATTTCTACCGCATTGCTCAGATGCAAAAGTTATCAGCAATGATGATCAAGGGATGACCGCGAGTCTAGAAATTTCGAAAGCCGGCCTAAAAAAGTGGTTTACCACAAAAAATGAATTTGACGGCAACCGAGTAAAAATGTGTTTAGTTGATGGGCCATTTAAGTCTTTAAACGGCTACTGGGAGTTTACCGCGCTTGATGAACAGGCTTGTAAGGTGAGTTTAAAGTTAGAGTTTGAATTTGCGAGCAAATTAATTGAGATGGCGTTTGGCAAGCTATTCAATGAAGTGGCCAAGAATATGGTATCTGCGTTTACCCAGCGAGCCAAAATTGTTTACGGAGCGAGATGATGATAAAGGTTGAAGTGGTATTTGCATTGCCTGACAGCGCGACGTCATTGTCGGTTGATGTGCCTGAGGGGACGTCAGCTGAGCAAGCGGTACTACAGTCAGGGATATTAGAAAGATGCCCAGAGATAGATGCGAATGACTTGACGCTTGGGATCTGGAATCGCACAGTAAAATTACATCAAGTAGTGAGTGACGGTGACAGAATAGAGATCTATCGTCCATTAATCGCAGACCCAAAAGAGGCGCGCAGACGCCGTGCGGAAAAAGCAAAAGAAGAGGGCCGTGCAAGCAAAGTTACCGGTGGGCGACCTGTCTCTTTAGGAGATAAGGAATAATTAACCTGAACTTCGGATAGTTAATGCCTTTCTAGCAGCCAGTTTTAGCGCTAACTGCGTTGAATTCACTTCCAATAGCCAACTATTGGTGCGTAAATTCGCCTTGCCTACAGGATGTAGGTACCTTAGCGAGAGCAGGACGCGGAAGCGGTGTTATCCCTAAAACTCTCTGGCTAGATAAGGGTATAATTTAATGTGGTATTAAAAACAATGAGTTAGCTCATTCCTTATCCAAACCTCAGGCTAATTAAAAAAGGGGAAATACCTTTCCCCTTTGACTACGAAACAATGTGTGCCCTTTGACTTTACGAGTCTAAAGGGGTGTTAAATTCTTCCGGCTCTTCGAAGTCGCCGCTCACGCGAACTAGTTTGTCATTTTCGAAATAAACGCTAAATGACTTTCTGACCTCTGAGTCTCTATCAATATTAAATACGTACTGATAATGCCAGATATTGTTGTTAAAAGTGTCTTTGGCAAGTGGTGTACCTAGTACATATAGCACTTGTTCTCTGGTCATTTGGACGCGAAGTTTATCTACATCTGACTGCTCTAAGAAATTACCTTGTGGCACGTTGATGCGATAAATCCAGCTTGAACAGCCAGACATAAACACCGTCATAACTACAGCACTGAGCCAAACAGAAAGGGTTTTATTAGACAGCATGAAATTGTGTATCCTTATTATCAGTTATTTGCATGATACCGATTGCACAGAGAAGGTAAAGTCTCTTAGCGGAATTGGACTACACTAAGTGTAAAAAGTTCGCAGATAAGTTGCAAGAGCTGCCATGTGTGGTAGAAGTCATTGATAAGATTTTGAGGAGAGCCTGTTAGTGCTAGGAAAAATGTTACTTAGCGAGCCCGATAAAACGGATCACCAAGCTATTTGGAGCTTATATATCCTAGAAACGCGCTTTGGTCATTGGTACACAGGAATAACAACCAATGTAGAGCGGCGCATAGAGCAGCACCAAGCAGGGAAAGGGGCAAAAAACTTAAAAGGTAAAGGGCCCTTAACGTTAAAATTTCAATGTGCTGTAGGTACTAAATCTCAAGCTGCAAAACTTGAGTGGCATGTTAAGCAGCTGACAAAAGCACAAAAAATTCAGCTGGTAGAGTCAAAAGGTGAACGAGTTAATGACAAAATAAAGTCATTGATGAGGTTAACCCCTGCCTGATACTTATTTAGATCCATATTCTCTAGTGTATCCTTGGTGGTGTGATGATGTTTATCTTCACCCATACCAAAATAAATATAGGGGATCCCTTGGCGATAAAAGGCGTAGTGATCGCTTGCTTTGTGCCAATCAACTCTTGGGTTATTTATATAACGCTCAATTTGTCGTTGTGACGATACTATGGTCAATTTTACTGAAGATTGCGCCTTGTTCTGGAGCTCAGATTTATATTCCTTAAAACCCGGTGAAAACAATGCAAATAAGCGGTTGTTGTTATTGATTCCTAACATATCAAGGTTGATATTGAGCTCAACTTCTCGTTTAAGGTGCTTGGCATAATGTTTCGCTCCATGTAAGCCGCGCTCTTCTGCATCGGTTGCGACAAACAATATATCGCGAGCGCGATTTGTTTTACTAAGTTGCCTCGCAATGTGCAACATTGCAGCAGTGCCAGATGCATTATCATTGGCACCTGGATAATGTCTTTGTCCTGTGGTTCCTAAATGGTCGTAATGCGCGCTGATAACGATGGCCTTATCACATCGAGGTTGAGTGCAAGGTAAAATCGCCGTGACATTGTGACCTGCGTCCTTACTAAAAATACCTGCTCTAAAGGTAAAGTGCTGATAGATCGGGTTTCCACCTAATTGCTCAAAAGCAGCAAAAATATATTGGGCACTGATGTTAGGCGATTGAGCACCACTTTTACGGCCTTGGTGACGAGCACTTGTGAGAGCTTGTAAATCTTGCACCAATATATTATCAACATTAGCAATACCTTGATGTCGCGACTGAGCCAATACATTCGTGGTACATATCGCGGCCAGCATCATGCCGATTAGCTTGAAAGAACATTTCTTCATTATTATTGTTATCTCTCATCGTTGTCTGTTAAATTCAATTGGTTACTAGCAACTCCTCTCAATAAGGCCAGTTTGCCTTCGTAGCGCGCTTTGTCGTGTTCGAAGACAGATGCTTTGTATGCCTTGTTGAGGTAATACTCTGCTTTTTTTCTATCGCCTTGCTCATAGGCAACTTTTGCCAGCCCAAAGTAGCTACCATGAACGTTACGATCAAGTTGATAAGCTTTTTGATAAAAATGCTTAGCGCGATTTAACTCTCCTTGTTTAAAGGCTTCGTTCCCTAATACCAACATGTAATAAGGGTTGCTTTTTCTCAAATTATGGATATTTGCTTCAATAATGCTAGCTTCATGATCTCGTTCCGTCAGGTGGTAGAGTTTAGCAAGGTTACTTAGTGCATTTCGATTATCGTGGTTAATGGCAATGGCCTGATTATAGGCTCGCTCGGCGAGGTCGTACTGGTTTGTTATACGGTATAAAATACCGAGGTTCCCCCAGGCGCCGTCATGATAGGGATCGCTTTCTACGGCTGCCTTGTAGTAGCTATATGCCATATCTAAGTTACCACTAATCATTTCCATTGCTCCTTTGTTGTTATAGAACATAGATAAGATAGTATTTGTACTAATTGGTGAAGTACTAAAGTGTTGAGAGCGGCTATTAGGATCAAAATCAACAGTGACCGCAGTTGGTTTAACATATAAAGTTTTAACTGAGTCCTGTGTGTTATCTACTTCAAAAATTTTGATGTTGACGTGGCCTGTTAGCAGGCTATAGCCTTGGCTCTCATCCCAATATTCAGGTATGTGTACTTGTTGAAATTGGCTGCGTAAGCCTAGCTGCTTAGCAATAGCGTGAGTTAGTATAGACAAGGACAAGCAGTTCGCGTTCATATTATTAAATGCTTGATTTGCAGTTAAATTTGCACCTGAAAGGTAAGAAAGTGAATCATCTCCACTACTTACCAAAAATCTCATCAGCATTTTAGCACGTTTAAGGCCTATCTCTCCGTTGTGAAAGTATTGTTCTAATTTAATGCGAATTTGGTTATTGAGTTGAAAGACGTCAGAATACGACTCAACTTTGTGAACAGTAAATTGGTGATTTGCATTAAGAATTGATCTATCAATCGTCGCTTTGGGAGTGCTATTACAGGCACTAAGCAAAACACTAAGCACAATAATAGAGAACTGAATTACTATCTTCATACAACCTCCAGATTGGGCATTCGGCTGACTTTTAGTTATGGCTTAATTGCTTACCTTTGGCCCTTACTATTACTGAATTTAGACCATAATTGCAAAATTTGCGCGGTGTGATTGTTACACCATGTAACAAAGAGACAATTTGAAAGGGTAAGCCTACAAGGAAACATGCAGGCTTACTTTAGAGTTGAGCAGAGGTTAAAAGCTCGCGACGAGATCATCAAGCGCTTTTGCTGATGCAGCAAGACGCTGAATTGCTTGTTCCGTGTCAAGTTGCTCGTTCATCACGGCATCGCTAATTTCGCTAATTTGCTCGATGTTGCGGCCGACGTCCGCAACGACATTACTTTGCTCTTCTGTCGCTGTTGCGATAAGCGCGGTCATGTCATTTATTTGATTTGCGGTTTCCGAGATTTCCAACATTAACTCCACTGACGATTGCATCGTTTGAACACTTTGCTCTGCTTGTTCACTGGATTGTTGGATTTGGTTTACGACAGCGCCAGACACCTGAGTTAATTCAGATATCGTTGCTTGGATCTCGTCGGTAGATTGTGATGTACGACTCGCAAGTGCTCTCACCTCATCTGCAACAACGGCAAACCCACGACCGTGCTCACCCGCTCGCGCAGACTCAATCGCAGCATTGAGTGCAAGCAAGTTGGTTTGTTCAGATATGCCTCTGATCACATCAACGATATTGGCAATTGACTGGGTTTTATCGGCCAACGTAGCGACTTGACCTGCCATATTTTCGATGTCACCTGCAAGCAAGTGAAGTGTTTCTTGGCTTTCTTGCACACCTTGACGGCTGCGCTTGGTTGACGCTTTACTTTCTTCTGTCAATTTTGCCGTGTTGGTCGCGCTGCTCGCTATCTCTTGTACTGTCGCACCCATTTCATTGATTGCCGCGGCAACAGACATGGTTTGAGACTTTTGTTCATCCAGAGACTGAGAGTTTTGCTGGCTCTGTTTAAACACGGCTTCGCTCGTCACGCGAATTGAACGGCTCTCTTCCGCAACCATGTGGATAGCTTCTTCGATCTTAGCCATAAACTGGTTGAAGCCGCCAGCCAAAGCATGAAGTTCAGGTTGTGCTGAGTCTGGTAAACGATAATTGAGTTTTGCGTCGCCGCTACCAAGCTGTTCAAATAAATCAGCCATCTTTTTAAGTGGCGCGCTTAAGTTCTTAGCCAGTAGCATACTAAAAAAGCTCGCCACTAGCGCAATCACTATCGAAAAACCAATGATTTGCCACTGCAAAGAAGTGATCCCACTATTGATTTCACTGGTTGGCACTTGGGCAATAACAAGCAAATCTGTGTTTGGAATTGGGCTCGCTGCAACTAAATTGGTTTCGCCACCCACTTCCAACTCTTTAACGACAAATCCACGTGTGGAGGTAAAATCGCGACTGTGCTGGCCGTAAAAGTCTTCAATTGAGGACTTTGCGACTTTGCTTGCATCTGGGTGCAATTGCACCGTACCTTGCCTATTAATGACGAAAACAAAGCCACTTTGCTCGATTTTCATATTAGCAAGCATCGCCTGCATATCATCAATACTTTTCGCAAGTCCAGCTAAACCAACACCGCTTAGTTGTTGATGGTTTACAAACATTTTTACATCGCCCGGCGCTTCTTGATAGATACTAATAGAGTATGGCGAGCCGCTAGTGGTAAAGCCGAAAAACCAACCATCTTGCTCTCTATTTAGTACTCGCAGAAAGCCATTTTGATTCCAATATTGATTGGTTTCGCGGTTAGCCCAAGAAGCCGTAACTAAGTCATACTGCGCCGCAATACGTTTGAGTTCGTTGACAAGAAGTTTTTCATCCAAAGTATTTTGCTTGGCACTTTGGGTGATTAATAAATTGCTTGAAAGCTGCTCGGCTGCATTTTTCAACGTGTCTATCTGCTTGCTTAATGATTTATTGATACTTTCTATCTTGCTTGGCAATTCAGATTGCATCATGCGTTCATTAATGAGCGTTTTGGCGCTGTAAAGCGAGGTAAACCCGATTAAACAAGCGACAGCAATCGCAATGAGACTACCCAGAAGGGTAATTCTTTGAGTAATTGTTAAACCTGTGTTTTGCATTCGATTTGTGTGTGTAATCCCGTGGAACCGATTATTCTAGCATAGTAAATAACCAGCTCGGAACAAGTAACAATCCAAGTCACAAAAAAATAATTTTGGTTTATAAAATAAAGTTAATCTCAGTATTTAGTGTTAACTGTATTTGAGTTAAATGGGAGGTTATGTTGAGAAACAGAGATAAAAGGCCACAATCTCAGGGTGGAAAGTGGCCTTGGTTACTAACAAGCGAACTAGTTTGCTATATTATTGATGCAAATTTATTTCTACTTACTAAACAATCTTTTTCATATCTGACATGTAACCGCGAAGGATTTCACCTATTTTTTCTACCGGATGGTTACGGATCGCACGGTTTACAGCGATGAGCTTTTGATTGTCAGCGTAATTGTCACTGTCTAACAAACCTTCACCAATCTCACGTTTTGTGATTGATTCCATAAATGGCTTCAATAGTGGTAGGCATGCGTGATTATACAGGTAACAACCATATTCTGCGGTGTCTGAAATAGTACGATTCATCTCGAACAGCTTTTTGCGCGCAATGGTATTCGCGATTAGCGGCGTTTCGTGTAGTGATTCGTAGTAAGCTGATTCATCAATAATGCCAGCCGCTGTCATGGTTTCGAACGCCAGCTCTACACCGGCTTTAACCATAGCAACCATTAGAATACCTTGGTCGAAGAAAGTCTGCTCTGAAATTTCAGCATCCGTATTCGCTTGCTTTTCAAACGCGGTTTGTGCGGTTTCTGCACGCCATGTAAGCAATTTATTGTCGTTTTCAGCCCAATCAGCCATCATACCTTCTGAAAATTCACCACTGATGATGTCGTCCATATGCTTGTTGTAAAGTGGGCGCATGATGTCTTTTAATTGCTCGCTCAGTTCAAATGCGCGTAACTTGGCGGGGTTAGACAGTCTGTCCATCATATTGGTGATACCACCGTGTTTTAGTGCTTCGGTGATGATCTCCCAGCCATATTGTACAAGCTTTGATGCATATCCAGGTTCAATGCCTTCTTCTACCATTTTGTCAAAGCATAGAAGTGAACCAGTTTGCAACATACCACATAGGATGGTTTGCTCACCCATTAGATCTGATTTTACCTCAGCAATAAATGATGACTGCAATACGCCAGCACGATGACCACCGGTTCCCGCCGCATATGCCTTAGCTTGCGCGAGACCTTTACCCTCAGGGTCGTTTTCAGGGTGAACTGCAATCAGCGTAGGTACACCAAAGCCGCGCTTGTACTCTTCACGTACTTCTGTACCAGGACATTTTGGTGCAACCATGATTACGGTGATGTCTTCACGCACTTGCATACCTTCTTCGACAATATTAAAGCCGTGAGAATAAGCAAGTGTTGCGCCTTTTTTCATTAACGGCATTACTGCGTTTACAACTGAAGTATGTTGCTTGTCAGGCGTTAAGTTTAGGACCAAATCCGCTTCAGGAATGAGTTCTTCATAAGTGCCAACAATAAAGCCGTTTTCAGATGCATTAAGAAACGATTGACGTTTTTCTTCAATTGCTGAAGGACGTAGTGCGTAACTGACGTTCAAGCCAGAATCTCTTAAGTTTAGACCTTGGTTCAAGCCTTGTGCACCGCAACCAACAATGACCAGTTTTTTACCAATCAGAACGTCGACACCTTGTTCGAATTCTTTTGGATCCATGAATTCACATTGAGAAAGCTGAGCTAATTGCTCACGTAAAGATAAAGTATTAAAGTAATTCGACATGATATTTCCTGATTCTGTAGAAATAGATTGAAGTCAGAGTAGGGCGAACTTTTGATTGCGTAAAATGATATATTTGAACTATAGTGTTTCAAAAGGTGAAATACTATGAATCACAAACAACTTAAATATTTTTTGGCACTTGCAGATACGCTGCACTTTTCCCGAGCGAGTGAGCGCTGTTTTGTAAGTCCTCCGACATTAAGTCGTCAAATCAAACAGTTAGAAGAGGAAGTTGGCGCGCCTTTATTCCTACGAGATAATCGCACCGTTGAGCTGACTCAGCAAGGCAAAGCGTTTGTTCATTACGCGCAAGCGACGTTGGCAAGCTGGCGGCAGTTTAAGAGCGAATGTGTTGACGATGATAAGCCTTTGACCGGTGAGTTGAGTTTATTTTGTTCAGTGACCGCGACTTACAGTTTTATTTATGATCTTTTTTCCAAGTTTCGCCATCTGTACCCGCAAGTAGAGTTAAATCTTATTACTGGTGATCCCGCGCATTCAATAGCAGAAGTGGCTAGTGGTAAGGAAGATGTTGCGGTCGCGGTGAAGCCAAAACATCTACCGAACGGTATAGAGTATTTGCCAATAGGCCGTTCGAGATTGGTGTTCATTGGTCCAACGATGGACTGTCCGCTTAAGTCTATTATTGATGAATACAGTCATAGTGAAATGCCGTGGCAGAGGCTGTCTTTTATTATGCCAGAGCAAGGTGTGTTAAAAGATCGAATTGATAACTTTTGCAAAAAACACAATTTTGTTCCTAAAGTTTATGCGCATGTTTCGGGCCATGAAGCTATGGTTGCGCTTGCGAGTTTAGGGTTTGGTATTGCGTGTGTCCCCGAGATAGTAATTAGTCAAAGTCCATTTAAGAATCAAGTTCAGCTTTTGCAGCTTAGATCGGATGAAATTGAAATTGGACTTGTAACTAAGAATAAACGGTTATATGACCCAGTTGTTAAAGCACTTTGGGATACGGCAAAAGGATTGTTTACGCTGTAAAGCATCCATTCAGGTTGCGTGACTACACTGTGTTCATCCATGTTGAATGAATGAGGTGCGTCCGTGTCCACTATCTTGGTTGCACAAAGCAATAACAATATATTGACATCACAACAAAAAATGCTTGAAGAGCAAGGCTACACTGTTGAGTTGTTGAGGGAATTAGGTCAATTGAACGGTTTTTCAGGGAAATCTATTAACGGTATCGTGCTTGATCAAGCTATCGCATCCGTACCAACCTGCGATTCAATCAGCCAATTTAGACAAAGATTTAAAGCTCCCGTGATCGTCAGTCTTGACAGCGATGACGAGGATGTTCACAGCCTGTTTTTAGAGCTCGGTGCTGACGAAGTTATTTCCAAAGATGCAAAGCCTAGACTATGGCGAGCTCGACTCGATGCAGTGTTAAGAAGGCAAGCTGCAAACTCGCAGTTTGACGATGAGCCTGAGCAATTAACCTTTGGGCAGCTGCATATCGACAAGAATACCAGACGTGTGAGTTATGGGCAGGAGCGTATTGACCTCACAACCCATGAGTTTGAGTTGCTATGGTTACTTGCGAGCAATGGCGGCAAAGTAGTGAAACGTGACTTTGTATACGAGCAGATCCTTGGCAAATACTATCGCCCAGATACGCGAACAATAGACGTCCGCATCTCTCGCTTGCGTAAAAAGCTACACGATAATCCGAGTCGTCCAGAGAAGATCAAAACGATTTGGCGTCAAGGTTACTTATTTGTTACCGATGTTTGGAACTAAAAAGTAACAATTTGATTTAACGCAAAGATACTTCGAATTTTTCGAATGCTCAATTCGGAGAAATTTGTGAAACAGGTTTCTGAGACAAAGGGATAACGTCATTTTTATGATGTTATCCCTTTGTTTTATATGGAGTATCCGTATTCTCTTTCACAAGTGATAGCGCTGGAATAGTTAGCTGTTACGTAGCACTTTTAAAAAAATTGTTATTTATACAATGCAAATAATATTGATTGCTATTTAGGTGTGTGTATACTTTACGCCTAGTTATGAAAATATAAACATAATTAGTCTCAAAGGAACAATTCAATGGCACTTAAAAAGTCTCTGTTAACGACTGCTATTCTCGCTGCAACTTTAGGCCTCACCGCATGTGGTGGCTCTAGCAGCAACTCAAATGACAACGATGATAACAACACAACACCACCTCCAGCCACCAATGCTGCACCTACTATTACCGTAGACAGTGCATCAGTATCTGAGGATACGCTTGGTGCTGCGGTTGCAAATATCTCTTTTTCTGACGATAGCGATGAAGTAAGTGCATTGACACTAACCATCTCTGACAACCGTTTTGAAATTGTTGACGGTGCGGTTAAGCTCAAAGCTGCAAACGCACTAAACTTCGAACAGGTTGAAGGCGGTAAAGTATCGGTAACTATCACGGCAACTGACAGCAAAGGCGAAAAAACAGAAGTTGAAGCTGAAATTGCTGTTCAACAAATTGCTGAAGAAAACAAAGCGGGTGTAAACCGCTATGCCTTTAATAACACACAAGGCGAATCTTCAGTTTCTTATTCTGGCCAAATCGCACGTCACGCAGCTATGGTTCATATTAAGAGCCTAATGGGTAAGCTTAATAATGAAACTGTAGGTAACGCCTCTGGCCAAAAAACGGCTGAAGCAGCAATTGCAGAGATCAAAATGTTCTTGATGCCGACAGACACAGTGGTCTTGGATGAAACCCTTGATTTCGCTGTTGCCGCAAACGCAGCACAAACCACGTTAGGAGATATTTCAAGCTCGCTTAAAAACGTCGCTGGTGAAGGTGGTAAAATAGCCGGGCGTGATACCTCTAATATGCATAAAGCTTGGGAAGAGGATGGGATCATGGTTGGTTGGACTGATTTCGGTACACAATCAAAAACCCCTGAAGGCCTAGTTTTACATTATTTAGAGCTATTGAAAGCCCAGCTTACCCAATTTGAAAATGGTTCGGCTATCAAAGCGGAGCATAATGGCACATCAGTAACGCTGAATAAATTGTATGTTACGCCTGAAGGCTTAGATTTGGCTCAATTGGTGCAAAAACATCTAAATGGTGCCGTATCATTGTCTCAGGCTGCGGACGATTACCTTGATGATCTACTTATCGGAGCAAAATCGGCAGACAACTCAGCGCTAGCTGAAGGTAAAAGTTATACAGAGCTTGAGCACAAGTTTGATGAAGGTTATGGCTATTTTGGTGCAGCAATTGATTATTTAGATTATTCAGATGATGAAATTGCGGGCAAGGGTGGACGTGAAGCTTATGCCAGTGGTTATCATGACTTAGATAATGACGGCAAAATCGATCTACTATCTGAATTTAACTTTGGTAACTCAACTAATGCAGCAAAACGTGACCGTGGTACTAAATCTAACGCTAACCCAACGGACTTCAGCGCTGAAGCACAATTAGCGTTTATTGAAGCGCGTAAACTTATCAACGCTAATATTGGTACTAATGTTGCGCAGTGGTCAGACGAGGACAAAGCACGCTTAGAAACATTGCGTAATCAAGCGTTGCTAGCATGGGAAAAGTCTATCGCTGCAACCGTTGTGCATTATATCAATGATACAATCTCACATGATGACGGCGATTTAGACGATATTGCATCAGGTGATTTTGATGCCGATCAATTCTATGCGGTAGCAAAACACTGGTCAGAAATGAAAGGTTTCGCGTTAAACTTCCAGTTTAATCCGTTTTCTCCTGTCTCAGATACTGCTTTTGCTGAAATCCATAACCTGATGGGTGACAAGCCTGAATTCGCGGCAGATAAAGTGGAAGCTTATAAGACTGCTTTATTGGAAGCGCGAGAAATCATTGCCAATGCATATGGTTTCGATGCTGAGAATGTTGCCAACTGGTAATCTAAATTTTCGTTTATAACGTTAAAAGGTTAGCCGTTAACTCTGCTAACCTTTTGTTGTATATAGATAATAGAGAACGCAAATGAGAGTATCTAAACGTTTAAGTGCTGCTGCCGTCGCTGTGGCTTTGGTATTGTCGGGTTGTGGTGAAAGTACTTCAAGTAGCCAAGGACCTGGAGTGAAAGATAATAACTCTGGAACGGATAACCCAACGCTACCCACGCAATTTGATGAAGCGGCCTTGGTAAGTAACCTTGTGAATAATGTGCTTACCCCTGCAATTGAGCAATTCAATGAACTTGCTGTAACACAACAACTTGAAGTTGCGAGTTATTGTAGTGCTGAAAAAGCGCTGGCTGAAAATACCGCCGCGTTAAAGCAAAACGCTCAACAAAGTTGGCGCAGCGCAATGGTGGGGTGGCAGTATGTTGAATTGATGCAAATGGGTCCACTTACTGCCAATAGTAAAGAGCTTAAAAATAATATTTATGTTTGGCCCGCTACAGGCTCTTTATGTGATATCGACTTGGATGTAGTGTATTTTGAAGATGGCGTCATTAATGGTAATGCTAGCAATCCTTATAATATCTCTGAGCGTACTGCAAACCGCAAAGGCTTAACTGCCTTAGAGCACCTTCTATTCAATGCCAATCTTGACCACAACTGCTCGTCAGTGAATGATGCGTTGGCACCATGGAATAGCCGTTCAACTCAGGAAAGAGCGGTTGCGCGTTGTGAGTTTGCGACGGAAGTGGCTAAAGACATTGAAGCACAGAGTAATATACTCCTGTCTCAGTGGACTGGAGAAAATGGCTACGCAGCTAAACTTGTTAATGCAGGACAACCAGGCTCGCCGTTTGACACGCCTCATTTAGCACTTAATGAAATATCAAAGGCGCTATTTTACATGACCGAAGAGCTAAAAGACGGCAAAATAGCGACGCCGTTAGGCCTAGGTTTTCCGAATGCGTGTGGTTTAGAGGCTTGCCCTGAAGCGGTGGAGTCGCCAATTGCAGAACATTCTAAAGAGAATTTACTTGCTAATATCAGAGCATTTAGAAACATCTTTACTGGTAATGGCCAAGATGCTGAGAATACATTGGGCTTTGACGACTTTTTAGATGCTGAGAATGGTAGTGATGTAAAAGAGCGCATGCTTGCAGGGCTAGCGGAGGCAGAAGCTACACTGCTTGCAATGAATGCGAGCCTTAAAGCTGAGCTTGCAGGTTCTACAGAGCAAGTGACGCAAACGCATACAGACGTTAAAAAAGTGACGGATGATTTAAAGACTGAGTTTATCGAAAAGCTCGCCCTAGAACTTCCACAAACTTCGGCAGGTGACAATGACTAAGCGCATGAACATGAAGAAATCTTTATTAGCGGTAGCGGTAATTTTTGCACTACCTCAAGCGCAAGCAGCGGATGACAATCAAGATATTGAGCATATCTCTATTATCAGCCATCATGATAAATTGCGAAAAGAAGCCGGTTCTGCAACCTTGTTGTCAGAAGCGCAGTTGGCAGAATACGAATACGATGATATTCACCGTATTCTTTCCAATGTACCAGGTGTTAACATTCGTGAAGAAGATGGTTATGGCTTGCGACCAAACATTGGTTTTCGTGGTGTAACACCTGAGCGAAGCAAAAAAATCACCATAATGGAAGACGGTGTGCTTATTGGCCCAGCTCCTTATTCTGCGCCGGCTGCTTATTATTTCCCGGTTACGACTCGTATGACTGCGGTTGAGGTATTTAAAGGACCAGCGGCTATCAAGCATGGTCCGCAAACAGTTGCTGGTGCGCTTAACTTAGTGACTCGCCAAGTGCCAGAGTTTACAGAAGGCGGTATTGATGTTGCGGCTGGCAGTGACGGTTATTCCAAAGCACACGGTTACTACGGTTCAGTAGTAAATAATGTTGGCTTCTTATTCGAAGCGGTAAATCTACAAGCTGATGGTTTTAAAGAGCTTGATGGCGGTGGTGATACGGGGTTTGAGAAGAACGATATCTTAGCCAAGTTTAATTATAAACTTTCACAAGGCGAGCTAAACCATACGTTTGGCTTAAAGCTCAGCTATGCCGACGAGTTGTCCGATGAAACTTACCTTGGTTTAACGGATGCAGATTTTGCTGAAAATCCGTATCGTCGATACGCAGCGTCTCAGCCTGCAGAGATGGATACCAAGCACACTCAGGTAATGTTATCCCATGTACTTGATGGCAAAGACTTTAACGTTACGACAAGGCTGTACCGTAATGACTATGAGCGAGCTTGGCTTAAGCTTAATAGTCTAGGTAGTAAAAGTGGACCATCCCTTTCAAAAATCATGGCAAACCCAGAGGCTTTCGCAAATGAGTACGCTGTGATCACAGGGGCACGGGACTCTGTCGTTGCAGGTTCAAATATCTTTTTGAATATGGGGACTAATGACCGTGAGTATTTCTCACAAGGTCTTCAAGTCGATGCCAATACGAGCTTTAGCCTGTTTAACTTAACCCATGATATTGCTGTTGGCGTGCGTTTTCATGAAGATGAAATTGAGCGCAAACATTTTGAGCAAGCATATGCAATGGAAGGTGGTTCACCTGTGTTGCTAGAGGGTTCAAAGCAGTTTACCTCGCTGAATACTGAAAATACTAAAGCGTGGTCGGTATATCTAGAAGATAAAGTACAACTTGATGCGTTGACTTTGGGCCTTGGTCTTCGTGGCGAGCTGATGGACATGTCTTACCAAGATAATAAAGATGCCGATGTTTGGATTGATAAAACCACCCGTATTTGGCTACCTAGCCTAAGTGGTTTCTATCAGCTTTCTGATGATGCCGGTCTTTTATTTGGTGTGCACCAAGGTTTTGTGCCTTCTTCACCCCAACAAGATCCGGATATAGAGCTTGAGAAGAGTGTTAACTACGAATTTGGTGGGCGCTTTAATGATGGTGTGACGCAGTTTGAGATTGTGAGCTTTTTCAACGATTATGAGAATCTGAACGAAAGCTGTGGTCAGTCTAACTGTGGTGTCAATGACCAACAAGATCAGCAATTCAGTGGCGGTGAGGTGGATGTTTACGGTCTCGAAATGCAGTTTGCACAACGTTACCCTTTGAACCTTCAACTGGATATCCCTTATAGTCTCACCTACACCTATACGAAAGGTGAATTCCAGAATGAGCGTGCGACAACGTTCGCACAATGGGGTTATATTAAAAATGGTGATGAGCTTCCGTATTTACCATCTCATCAAGCCACTTTTAACATCGGCCTTGCAGCAAGTGATTGGAAAGTTAACGTAGCCATCAAATACATCAGTGAGATGAGCGAAGCTGCTGGTAGAAGCACTGAAGACTTTGAGCTTGTCCTTGAAGGCGCAAAGGTGCCCAGCACAACGATCGTTGATGTATCCGCAAGTTACGAGCTAGGTCAGTATGGTCAAGTCTATGCTAAAATCGACAACTTGTTCGATGAAGCAGAAATTGTTAGTCGTCGTCCGTATGGCGCGCGCCCAGGCAAACCAAGACAATTTAGTTTAGGTTATAAATACCAGTTTTAACTGATTGTCTATGCGGCTCTTGAGTAAGAGCCGCAGCTTCATGGCGGCTTGTCGCTAGAGCTATGGAGCTGTTCCAAAGATATGTGAATTCATTATTTCTTTTTGATGGAAATGACTATGTTAGAGCAACTATGGCAAAGCATTACTGAACTCCCAGGCTACTTGTTCGATGCCAATAAAAGAGTGTATTTGCCATACTTGTTTAGTGCCATTTTGATGGCTGTTCCTGTTTATATCGCCACAGAAAAAGCGCGCTCTGGAAAAGGTTTTTTAAAGTTTCTGTTTCCCAAGCAAGTGTGGTGGTGCAAAAGCGCCAAGCTCGATTACTGTTTATTGGTCACAAATCGATTGATAAAGGCGGCGACGTTCACGCCTATCGTGTTGACTATGGTACCGGTGGCGTTGGGGTTATCAGGTGGGCTTGAAGCGCTTTTTGGTCCAGCGTTACATCTTGAAGCGCCAGAATGGCTGGTGATTGGACTATTTACGTTATTTTTATTTATAGTCGATGACTTCACTCGGTTCTTGCTGCACCTGATCCTACATAAAATCCCATTCTTTTGGGAGTTTCACAAGGTACACCATTCTGCAAAAGTCCTGACTCCCTTTACCATTTATCGCTCACATCCCGTTGAAAGCTACCTGTACGCCTGTCGTATGGCATTAACTCAGGGGATAGTAGTCGGAATAGGGTATTACGTATTTGGCAGTAGTTTGAGCATGTACGATATTCTTGGTGCGAATGCGTTTGTCTTTTTATTTAATATCTTTGGGGCCAATTTAAGGCATTCACATATCTGGCTGAGTTGGGGTGATAAGTTAGAGAATTGGTTTATTAGTCCGGCACAACACCAAGTGCATCACAGTGACAATCCTTTCCATTTTGATACCAATTTAGGTTCAGCGCTAGCCATTTGGGACCGTATGTATGGCTCGCTGATTAAGGCCTCGAGTGCGGGTAAAATTACCATTGGAGTCGGACAATATGATGCAGGGCATGATTCACTGACCGCGATTTATTTGAAGCCATTTGAGCAGGCTTGGAAAACCTTATTACCGAAGAAAAAAAGTAACCCACCACTTAAATCATCTCAGGGTGACTAGATCTTCACTATTCAGAACTACATATTTGCAATGAATTAATTTCGGTATGGGAGAGTTTTTCAAAGGTGAAGCTCGTGCTTGGAAGGGGAAAATAGGCTGACGACGGGCATTGTCAGCCTATGTGGGAGAGTAGGCTCCCTAAATCTTTACTAGTGTAGTTGTGATGAAGGCTTGCTGCGGAAAAAGCCTAGTTCATTTAACTTTTCAATTAGTTTTGGATCGTCCAACCGGTTCGGGGTTTCTTCATCCCTTAAATAGTGATCGTTTGGTACGGAATGCATATCGAGCATTTTATGAAATAGGATATTGCGAATTGCCAACGCTGTCATACCACCGTCCTGAATTGCATCCAGCCTTTCTTGGAGGTCTGAAAAAGGCGCAGCCTTGACGTCATCCACTACTGCAGAAAATTGACCATTAGATTTATTCTTAATCATAAAACCCCCAAAGGTATAGCTTGTTCACAATCCAGTGACACGATGTTCAAAAGGCATTTGGTATCAATTTTTTGTTCATAAAATAGATACTTACGCCATGTCCGATGTGATCAGTTTACTCTGAAGTGAGGGCAAATTACCATCTTGGATGTAAAGCTTTGTAAATCGAATAATGAGTGGAATGAAATAATAAGATGGACGTCTAGATGTAACACGATGATCTGAATATGAAAATAGTTCTCAGTACCAATTATGATACTGAGAACCAATACTAATTTAAGTAAATAATTTCTCTTTTACGTGTTCTGCAAAGCCACTACCCGCTTCTAAATAGAAGTTGTAGGTAGAATTCACACCCATTTCTTCTAATTCTTTCTGTTGATCTGGGTAGTTTGCAATGGCGGTAACTTGGCCGTTGTAGCCTGATGCTTTGAGCTGCTCGAGTGCATAAATATTCTGCATATGTTTTGGCATCGCGAGCATAACCATTTCTACTTCAGAATGATTTACACGCTGCCAAAAATCAGGGTCGGTTGCGTCAGCAGTTAATACCCTGCGCCCTCGGGAAACATGTTTTTCAACTACTTCAGGCTTAATATCTACACCAGCAACGGTATCTGGGAAGCTGGCCTGTATTGTTTCGTAAGCACCCGTTCCAATCCTTCCCATACCAAATATAACGATCTTGGTGTCGGTAAGATTTACCGGAAGCTCTTCTTCTAAACGGTCTTGGTTCTCAAGCTTTAATAACCAAGGCTCTAATTTAACGTAGACCTCGTTCGAGCGTTTGTTGAGCGGAGACGCGATCACAAAAGTAATAGAAACAGCAATAGCAACTACTGCTAGCCAGTCAGGAGCAACCGCACCAGAAGCAGATGCAACGGCACACACGATAAGACCAAACTCGCTATAGTTAGTGAGTGTGAAAGCGCTCAATAGCGATGTACGAGCACGCAATTTGAACATATTGGTGAAGAGATAATAAAGTGAGACTTTAATCGGTAGAACAATTACCAGTAGAATCGCTATTAAAAGTGCGTCCAGTGTAATCGTGGCATTCAGACCAATATTCAAGAAAAAACCAACAAGCAAGATGTCTTTTACATTCAATAGTGATTTTGATAACTCACCGGCTTTTTTATGTGGGGCGAAAATCATACCCATGATCAGCGCACCGAGATCACCTTTTAGGCCCGCAAATTCAAAGGCATGATAACCTGCGACTAACGCAAAAAAGAAGCCAAAAAGAGGGAGTAGCTCACCATGCTTTGAGCGGCTTAATACCCAAAACATAGCTGGACGTACAAGCGGTAGCACCACAAGCAGTGCCAGTGCCCAAATATTGGGTACTTTGCCCGTACTGACGGCGAGAAAGATAACCGCAAAGATATCTTGCATAACCAAAATACCGATTGAGATTTTACCGTGAAGACTTGCCATTTCACCACGTTCTTCCAGCACTTTTACCGCAAAAACGGTACTGGAAAAGCTAAATGCAAAACCAACCAATAAAGCGCTTTGCCAGTCTAGATCAGTAAATAAAGGTAGGCTCATCGCCCCTAGCATCAACAACAGGCTAGCGAAAAACGCCGTACTGGTAATAATGTGCATACTCGCAGGCGCCCAAACCTGAGGCTTTATCAGGTTACCAACTCGTAATTTTAAACCTATGCTAAAAAGCAGCAGCGTTACACCAAGATCTGCAAGTTGAGTAAGTAAATCTGTGGTTTTATGGCCAAGTAGATTTAAGACAAAGCCCGCCATCAAAAAACCAATCAAAGGAGGAAGCTTTAATTGATAAACAGAAAATCCGCATGCAAATGCGACAGCAAAATAGAGCAGTTCCATAACTTTAAATTTTTATCCAAGATATGAGCAGTGTACCAAAACCTCCTGATATATAAATTATAAATTTTCGCTGACAAGTTGGAAAAAATATGGTTATGATGCAGGTAAGGACATACCGGACAGGAGACGTAATGTTTAAGAAGATCCTAGCATCTGTCGGTATCGGTGCGGCAAAAGTAGACACTGTATTGGAAACAGAGCATTTGCACCCGGGACAGAAATTTCAAGCGCAAATTGTAGTAAAAGGCGGTGACGTTAGCCAAGAAGTAACAGGTTTAGAACTTGCGCTAATGACAAGAGTTAAGGTTGAAGGGGAAGACGGAGAATATTTTAGTAATCATGTTATTGACCGTTGGCGTGTAGGTAATAATTTCACGATAGGCCCAGGCGAAGAAAAAGTTATTCCTTTTGAAGCTCGACTTCATTCAGAAACACCAATCACAGAAATAAATGCGGGCTTCAACCGTTGTCATGTTTGGATTGAAACAGGCTTAGACATTGATTTAGCCATCGACCCATCAGACAAAGATGCTTTACACATTTATCCAAATGAAGCAGTGAAAGCATGTATGACAGCGATGGAGCGTTTAGGCTTCCATTTAGTGAAAGCGGATGTAGAAAAGGGCTATTTACGAGCGTCCGAGTTTCAGTCTGTTTCTGGTTGTTACCAAGAACTAGAATACCGACCAAACTCACGTGCATTATTTGGACTACAAGAAGTTGAGCTTTCGTTTGTACCTGAAGCACATCGAACTCATGTACTGATAGAGTTGGACAGAGCGTTTCGAGGGGATGGATACGTCGATTTAACGATTGAGCACGATCACGTCAATATCTCTCAATTGTGCGATCAGTTGGAGCGGCTGTTCTCATAATCACTTAATTTACTCTAAAACGCCCAGCTTTGTCTGGGCGTTTTTGTTTTAAGCATAACGATACCAATCAGTCTTAATAAAGCTAATTGGTATGACAGAGAAGAAAATGAATTGGAAAATTAGAAGTTATGATGCGCTCACTAAAGATGAGCTTTTTGAGATTTTAAAGCTAAGGGTAGAGGTATTCGTTGTGGAACAGGCATGTCCCTATCCAGAAATTGACGATACCGATAGGGCGCCTGAAACTCAACATCTGTTTTTGGTCAAAGATGAACAAATTTTAGCGTATGCACGTTGTTATAGAAAATCCGCAACTACTGCATCCATTGGCCGTGTTATTGTTTCGTCAACGCTGCGAGGGCAGGGCGTTGCACATGACCTTATGCATCGCGCGATTGCTTGTTGTGATACGGGTATTACTCATGAGGCTTTAGTTATCTCTGCGCAGTGTTATTTAGACAAGTTTTATACTGGGCTCGGCTTTGTGAAGCAAGGTGAAGATTATCTAGAAGATGGGATCCCGCATCAGGATATGTTATTTGTGAAAAAGTAAAAGAGGCTATGCATAGCCTCTTTTTATGAGCGAAATTATAGTGAATTTAAAAATACCGCAGCAATGGCAATTGGACAAACGAAGCGGATGTACCAAGGCCATACTTTCCAGAAGAAACTACTGCCAACTTCCGGGCATCCTGATTCAATTTCTTTAAGCAGTTTTGCTCTGTGCCAAATCCAACCGACAAATACACAGCACAGCATGCCAAGTAGTGGCTGACCAAACTTCGTTGTCAGGCTAACAATAAAACCGAACAGCGTCTCGATGTTTACCAAAATGGTGAAGCTCACGGCTGTTACCAAGGTGCCGATGATCCAGGTGGCCTGTACTCTGCCTAGTGCAAAACGTTCAACAGCATAGGAAACAGGCGCTTCTAACATCGAAATAGACGAGGTGAGTGCGGCAATACTCATCAGAGCAAAGAAAGCGAAGCTTACCACCAGGCCAATGCTACCCATGCTATCAAACAATGCTGGCAATACCTGAAACACTAAGGTGTCTTCATTTAGCAGTGAGCCGTCAGCTGCAAAAATCTCTACGCCTTGCGCTTGCGCGACATACATGGCGGGAATGATAAGTAAGCCGGCAACGAATGCGATAAAAACGTCAATTAAGGTAACCATTGCACCAAGTGAAACTAGATTCTCTTTTTTACTTATGTATGAGCCGTAAATGATCATCACGCTGGTACCGAGCGAAAGCGAGAAAAATGCTTGCCCTAGGGCATCAACGAGTAACTGTGGATTAAGCACAGAAGAAAAGTCAGGAACAAGATACACCTTAAGACCTTCAACGGCACCTTCTTGGGTTAATACATACGCAATTAACGAGAATAAAATACCGATAAGTGCAGGCATCAAACGCTTTGACCACTTTTCAATCCCGTTTTCTACGCCTTTACTAATTATAAGCACGGTGAGTGCAATAAAGGCGGCTGTAAAGACGATGTTGCGCGACATAGACGAATCAGCAAGCCAAGATTGCGCTTGAGTCATTGATGCAACTTCCGCGATGGGTTCAAGTGTTGCGCTAAACATCCACCCTGCCACGATTGCATAAAAACTTAAAATAAGACCCGCACAAATGATACCGCCGAACCCGACAACAAAAGCAAGCTTACTTTGCCATGCTGTATTTGTTAGTTTGCGCAGTGAAGATACGGCATTTGCTTGACCGTGACGACCAATGACGAGTTCTGCCATTAGTGCTGGATAGGCAAGACAAAAAGCCAAAACCAGATAAACTAAAACAAATGCAGCACCACCATTGGATGCCGTTTGTGTTGGAAACCCCCAAATGTTTCCCAAACCTACCGCCGACCCTGCGGCGGCCATAATAAAACCAAAGCGAGAGCTGAACTCTCCTCGGACATTGCTCATAATTATTATACTTCTCTAAAAATTTCTAACGGCGCTGACAATCTACTGTAATTAAAAAGAAATAAAAAGAGTAAATTACCTTGATTTAGCGCAAGTTTTAGCCTGATATTTAGCCGTAATTAAGTTGTTGCACTCAAAAATCAAAGCTTAGCTTATAAGCTAATGTTTTCACGATTATTTCTATATGAGATAAGTCACCGTGTAGCGACTTATTTACAATAATTATTTTTCTTTACAGGGTAGCGAAAGCACAAATTTTGCGCCACCTAATCGCTCTGACTGGTTAACGGTGGCTGTACCATGATGCCAATCCATGACTTTTGCAACGATTGCAAGGCCTAAGCCGTAGCTTTTACCTGCACGGTTGCGGTGAGTTTGCTCTTGAAAGAAAGGACTAAAGACTTTATCCCAATTTTGTCTCGCGATCCCAGGGCCATCGTCTTCAACGGTAATAATGAGCCAATGCTCGGTATGGTGTGCACTTAATAACACACTGGCAGTGGCAAAGTCACAGGCATTGCTGATCAAATTACTTATCGCTCTTGCAAGCCAATGTAAGTCGCCATGGATCATTAATTGTTCAGGAATTTCTACGCGACCAGACAACTGGTTCTTTTGTAGCTTTGGTTGCATTTGCTGCATTAGATCTTGACCATAGCGAGATAGAGTCGTTACTTCATGTTTGAGTAAATGAGACTTTTGTTCAAGCGTCGCAAAAGATAGATAGCTCGAGAGCATGTCCTCCATTTGATCTAAATCTTTTTCCATGCGTGCTAAATAATCGTGAATGGCATCGATATCACTTTCATCTAAAGCTGCATCTAAGCCAAACCTTAAACACGCAACAGGTGTCCGAATGTCATGAGAAAGACTGGAGGCCATTAGCTTATTCTCAGCCATCAACTTCTCTATTTGGCTTGCCATTCGATTAAAGGTATTTTCCAAGTCGCGGATATAGGTGAAATGATTGGGGGCGATGCGCGCGCTTAGGTTACCGCTGGCAAAGTGCTTTGCTGCAGTATTGAGAACGATCAAACGTTTAACTAACGGAGAGAGAATGAACCATAATATTGCGCAAATTCCACCGTAGAAAAATAATGTTAGCAATACGTCGTAATCAGCCTGTTCAACCTGAGGTTGCCATTCAAGTTCAACGTAGTCAGGCGCCATTTTAGGGGTTGTTTTTAGAAGGTATACATTCTCGTTTTCTATTACTAACCCATCAGGTTGTAACATCTGTTGCTTTAACTCGAGCGGCATGGCTAGCGTTTCGCCATCTTTATAGCTAATATTGATGTCAAATTGTTTGGCAATCAAAGCCGTTGCGTCTTCTCGTTTTCCCTGTTCAATATCTGCAACTTGCTTGGCAAGACCTGTAATCAGTTTGCTTTGCCACTCAAAACTATCTTCTAAGGGAGCGGTTTGCTGATTATAGGTGTCGATCACCCAACCCAGAGCGAAGATCGAAATTAACGCACCAGCGAGTAAGTAGATATAGAGTTTTTTCACGATATTAGCTTGCGACCTTCATTACCAAGCTGATGGCACGAGTAGATACCCTTTACCCCACACCGTTTTAATTTTTTCTGGGTTTTGAGGATCATCATTAAACTTTTTACGTAGGGCAGAAATAAGCACATCGACGCTTCTGTCGAGGCCGTCATATTCTCTCCCTTTTGTCGCTTTAAAAACCGCATCGCGAGAGACAACTTCACCAGCGTGACTGGCTAAAAATTGCAGTAGTAGGTATTCGGCACTAGAGACGATGACTTCTTGACCTGCAACACTGACTTTGCGAGCTTGAGTGTCGATACATAAATGTCCCACCACGAGTTCGTGATTGGCAGCTTGATGATCTTGTGGTTTTTCTTGTGCAGCGCGAACATTCGCTTTTATACGAGCGAGTAAGGCGCGAGGACGCACAGGCTTGATTACATAATCGCTAGCGCCAACTTCCAAACCGATGACTTCATCCATTTCTTCATCTTTGGCTGTGAGCATAATAACAGGCTTGCTATAAAACTGACGTAAGTCACGGCATACGCTGATACCGTCCTTACCGGGGAGCATAAGGTCAAGTAAAACAAGGTCGGGGTCTAGTGACTTAACACGTTCAACGACTTCATCACCGCGGTAGCAGCAATGTGTTTTGTAACCTTGATTATCAAGATATTCAGCGACCCATTGCGCTAATGAAGTGTCATCTTCAACCAATAAGATTGTGCCGTATTGCTCCATGTCTTTACTCCGAACTTTTTATTTTTCTGCGTCGAGTATAATTCTAAAAGCGTCATTGTCTGTAAATAAGTGTAGCGCCAGCCTGCAGTTGACCTCTGTCAAACTGGCGAGTACTTATGTTACTTAACGTTTAGCTTTTCAATTAAACTCTCGGCCAAGTGTTTTTGCATATCCGCTGTTAGCGCTGATACTTCGGTTTGGGTACATGCACCAGCGGTTTTCTCGAGCGGCGAAACCGTTTTAGTTACCTTGTAAGGAGGAATATCAACGGGCTTTTCGCCACGTTGACGGCGCGCCTCGTCGGTATTTTGGGCCACAATAAACGACAGTACATCGTGCTCGTTTTCTATTTTTTCCACTTCAGTAAATGTGAATTGTAAAGGGATCCCTTGAAATCCAGCGCTATCTACTGATGATTTGGCAAACCAGACAACATCTGACGAAGCTTGGTGTGCTAGGCGCATACTGACTGAAGCCACAATATTAGTGCATTGAAATGCTGGCGAATTTTGAGCAAGTTCAGCAATATGTGGATGTGGGTTTCTTGGCCTATCCAGTGCGTACGTTTTATTGGCTGCAAATTCCAAATCAAGTTGATGAATTGTTAGCGTGTAGTTTGCGTTTTTAGCTGCAACAACTTTCAGGCCTTTTTTCTCAAGTAAAGCAACAATCTGCTTTCTCAGTGTATCAGTCAAGCTTACCTTATCGGCATTGATGTAGACTGTGTCACCTTGAGCAAGTGGGTGAGCGGGCAATTGCACTGATTTAATTCGTGCAGAATTAAGTTCGGTACTATAGCTGATTTGATAAACAGACTTTTTTAGTAGTGGCTTCTTAGGTACATCTAACTTTGGCGCTAATGGCGCTGTGGTGACACATCCAAAAAGTAGACTTGTACATAGAGCTGCTAGCACTAAACGCATTAAAATACCTCAATTAAACAGTTATTTTCTTATATTTAGTGAGTTCCGCCAATTCATCATGTTAGTATGGCGGGCGAGTGTTAATGAAATGAGTCATTATGAAGTCGCTAATTCTCACATTAGTTTGTTTTTTTTGCATTAGTTATCCAAAAATAACGATTGCAAAAACCCCAAACCAGCAATGGTCACAATTTTTAAAGAGCTATTCTAAGCAAGTCGAGCGCAAACTAAAAGAAAAATCGGTGCCCGGTGCTGCTTTATCCGTCGTGCATGTCGAGCACGGCAGCTACGCAGAAGGTTTTGGCAAGACAAAAAGTCGACAAGGAAGTGTGGTCAACGAACAAACTCGCTTTCGCTTGGCATCGGTTTCAAAAACGTTTGCAGGAAGTCTAACGGCTAAATTAGCGAGCGAAGGGTATTTTAATATTGACGATCGAGTGGCCAGCTACTTGCCGCAAGTCGCCAAAGGTGATTATAGCCAACTTAAGCTCTATCATTTGTTAAGTCACTCGAGTGGCTTAGTGCCCAATGCCTACGATAATTTAATCGAGTCTCGCATGGACTACCCACAAATTGTTGAGCGCTTACTGCAAGTCAAAGCGTTATGTCAGCCCGGTGAGTGTTATGGTTATCAAAATGTCATGTTTAGCTTGATTGGAGATGTTATCGAGCAGGCGACGAATATCAGTTACAAAACTTGGATGGAAGAGTTTGTTTTCGCGCCACTTAATATGCATGACGCCGGCCTTGGCTACGAGCAAATGACAAAAAATGATAATTTTGCATGGCCGCATGTCAGAGGGCGAAAGCGTTGGCATACCGCTAAATTAAAGCCGCATTACTATAAAGTACTCCCCGCAGCTGGTGTAAACGCTAGTGCTGCTGATATGGCGCAGTGGTTAAAAGCACAATTAGGTCTGTATCCAAGTGTTCTATCACCGGATGCTCTGAGTAAGCAATCAGTGCCGTATACGTTGACGAAACGAGAGCTACGCAGACGCGTTTGGCGTGGTCATGTAGAAGAAGCCTATTATGGACTTGGCTGGCGAATTTATCGTTACGATGGCAAATTGCTCTATTATCATAGTGGCTGGGTGCAAGGTTATCGTACCGATGTGGTGATTATTCCAGAGCTTGGTATTGGGTTTAGCCTACTGTTAAATGCAGAGAGTGGCATTATTAATCAGTTAACAAACGACTTTATTGTTGACGCATTGGCGCTTGAGAAGAAATTACTGCCTCAGGTGAGTGAGCAGGAAATTAAGAAAGTAAAAGCAGAAGAAGCGAGTTTATTACAAGAGATTGCGACGTCTTCTGGTGAAAACGTCGCAGACAACAAAGGTTAGTTACGAGGTAACTGGATCTTTTTGTCTTCGCTTTGGCGGTACAACACAATGATATGGCCAATGGTTTGTACTTTATGTGCATTTGTTTCACGAACAATTGCTTCAAAAATCAGTTTCTTAGTTTCACGATCATTGGTTGGTACTTTTACCTTGATAAGTTCGTGAATGTTCAGGTTTTGCTCAATTTCAGCCATGACGCCTTCGGTTAGGCCGTTTGCGCCTAAAAGAACAACTGGGTTTAAAGAATGAGCTAGCCCTTTTAGGAACTGCTTTTGTTTATTTGATAAGGTCATATTGATACAATCTTATTTATTAAAAGGCTTGAATTATCGATATTCTAACGCCATCTAGACAATATTACTAATGAGTTGTAGTTAATATGGCAAATAAAAAACATTCCGCCAGTTCGAAACGTTGGTTAAAAGAACACGTAGAAGACCCGTATGTGCATGAAGCCCAAAAACGTGGCTATCGTTCACGAGCGGTTTTTAAACTGGAAGAAGTCCAGCAAAAGGATAAATTGATCCGTAAAGGAATGACGGTAGTTGATTTAGGGGCTGCTCCGGGGAGCTGGTCGCAGTATCTCGCAGAGCAGGTAGATATTGGCGGACAAGTTATCGCTTGTGATATCTTACCGATGGACTCATTAGCGGGTGTCGATTTCCTTCAGGGAGACTTCAGAGAAGAAGCGGTATTAAATGCATTATTGGATAGAATAAACGGCAAGAATGTTGATGTAGTTTTTTCTGATATGGCACCAAATATGAGCGGAAATATGTCAACCGATCAATCTGGCAGTATGTATCTGGTCGAGCTAGCATTAGATATGTGCCATCAAGTGCTAAAACCAAACGGTGCATTTGCGGTTAAAGTTTTCCAAGGAGAAGGCTTTGATCAATTTGTACAAGAGGTACGTAATTGTTTTAAGGTCGTAAAGATCCGTAAACCAAAAGCGTCTCGTCCTCGTTCACGCGAAGTATATGTAGTGGCGACGGGCTACAAACTGTAGTACAGTTGGAAAGCATCAAGTTGAATTTGAATTTTTTTGGATACAAGAGGTTAACTCCTTGAGCGATATGGCTAAAAATCTAATACTCTGGTTAGTGATTGCAGTAGTGCTAATGACTGTGTTCCAGAGCTTTAACGGTGGCGAACAATATGATCGCCAAACGAGTTACACACAATTTGTAAAGGATGTGCGCAATGGCTCTGTAAGAGAAGTCAGTATTGATCGTCAAACAGGCGTAATTAGCGGCGTTCGTTCAAGTGGCGATCGTTTTCAAACAGTAATTCCATTAACTGATTTGGATTTGGTGAATGACTTACTTAAGAACGACGTAAACATCAAAGGCGTTGCACCTGAAGAGCAATCTTTCCTTGCAAACATCTTTATTTCTTGGTTCCCAATGCTTTTGCTTATTGGGGTATGGATTTTCTTCATGCGTCAAATGCAAGGCGGTGGCGGCAAAGGCGCAATGTCGTTTGGTAAAAGTAAAGCTCGATTAATGAGCGAAGACCAAGTTAAGACAACATTTGCAGACGTCGCTGGTTGTGACGAAGCAAAAGAAGATGTTACTGAGCTAGTCGACTTTTTGCGTGACCCGTCAAAGTTCCAAAAGTTGGGCGGTAGCATTCCGAAGGGCGTGTTGATGGTTGGTCCTCCAGGTACGGGTAAAACCTTACTTGCTAAAGCCGTTGCTGGTGAAGCAAAAGTACCATTCTTTACGATTTCCGGTTCTGACTTCGTAGAAATGTTTGTTGGTGTTGGTGCATCTCGTGTTCGTGACATGTTTGAACAGGCAAAAAAAGCTGCGCCTTGTATCATCTTTATCGATGAAATCGACGCGGTAGGCCGTAAACGTGGCGCTGGTATGGGCGGTGGTCACGATGAGCGTGAGCAAACACTTAACCAAATGCTTGTAGAAATGGACGGCTTTGAGGGTAACGAAGGTATTATCGTTATCGCTGCTACTAACCGTCCTGATGTACTAGATCCTGCATTATTACGTCCTGGCCGTTTCGACCGCCAAGTCGTGGTTGGTCTTCCGGATATTCGTGGTCGTGAACAAATCTTAAACGTTCACATGCGCAAAGTGCCATTAGACGATAATGTTGAAGCGTCTGTAATTGCACGTGGTACGCCGGGCTTTTCCGGTGCAGACTTGGCAAACCTTGTGAATGAAGCCGCACTGTTTGCCGCTCGGGGCAACAAGCGTAAGGTAAGTATGGCGGAATTTGACGCCGCGAAAGATAAAATCATGATGGGTGCTGAGCGTAAGTCCATGGTGATGAGCGAGCAAGAAAAGGAAATGACGGCATATCACGAAGCTGGTCACGCGATTGTTGGTCGTTTAGTGCCTGAGCATGACCCAGTGTATAAAGTGTCGATTATTCCACGTGGTCGCGCATTAGGTGTAACTATGTACTTACCAGAGCAAGACCGTGTAAGTCACTCTAAGCAACACCTAGAATCTATGCTTTCGAGTTTATACGGTGGTCGTATCGCTGAAGCGCTGATTTACGGCGATGACAAAGTAACGACAGGCGCGAGCAACGATATTGAGCGCGCGACCGATATTGCTAAGAAAATGGTTACTCAGTGGGGCTTAAGTCCGAAACTTGGTCCACAGATGTATTTGGAAGAGCAAGGCGAAATGTACATGGGTGGTGGTTCTCACCGTATGTCAGGTATGTCGGATGAAACCGCCAAGCTTATTGATGCTGAAATTAAAGATTTCATTGATCGCAACTACCAACGTGCGGAGCAAATCCTAAAAGATAATATGGATATTCTTCACACCATGAAAGATGCGTTGATGAAATACGAAACGATTGATGCATTGCAGATTGATGATCTAATGGAGCGTCGTGATGTTCGTCCACCAAGGGATGCACATGACATTAAGCCAGAGAAAAAAGTAGAATCTGCAAAAGTAACAGACATAAAGTCTGAGCCTAAAGCTGAAAAACCAGCAGAAGAGCAGTCAAACGAGACATCATCAAACTCAGAGCTTGATGACAAATCGTAAGATTAGGTAGAATACGACAGCCCCGAGCAATCGGGGCTTTTTTGTATCAGTTGATATAAGTTTTATGACATTCGATGCGAGAACTTAAATCAACTGCTATAAGCCTTTCGTTATCACCAAACTTAGACTACAGAAAATAGGTATAGAATGTACGAGTTACGTTTACCCAAAGGGCGCACCCTTAGTTTAGATAAGCCTCAGGTTATGGGGATTTTAAATGTTACTCCCGACTCATTTTCTGACGGTGGACATTTTACTCACCTTGATAGTGCGATCGAGCAAGCAAATTTAATGCTTTCACAAGGCGCTACCATCTTAGACATAGGTGGAGAGTCCACTCGTCCCGGCGCGCCAGACGTCCAATTAGAAGAAGAATTACAGCGCGTGATACTGGTTATTAAAGCAATTCGCGCACACTCTAACTGTGTGATTTCGGTAGATACCAGTAAAGCCGAGGTGATGAAACAAGCAATAGAGGCAGGCGCTGATATCATTAATGATGTTCGAGCGTTGCAAGAGCCAGAAGCGCTCGAAGTCGCAGCTCAATACAGTGATGTACCAATTTGTTTAATGCATATGCAAGGTCAACCTCGCTCAATGCAAAATAACCCTCACTATGATGACTTATTTTCAGACATCAGTCAGTTTTTCGAAGCTAGGATCAGTGCGTGCAAGCAAGCTGGGATTGATACCAATCGGCTGATTTTAGATCCTGGTTTTGGCTTCGGTAAATCTCTAGAGCATAACTTTCAGATATTAGGAGGGTTGGACAAGTTTCACGCTTTCAATTTGCCTATTCTGACAGGCCTCTCTAGAAAGTCCATGTTTGGACAACTACTCACTCGGGAAACGCATGAGCGTGTAGCTGCGAGTCTAGCCGGTGCGCTGATATGTGCGCAGAAAGGCGCGCACATAATTCGTGTTCATGACGTAAAAGAAACAAGCGACGCGCTTAATGTATGGCTAGCGTCGGTCAATGGAGTTACTCAATGACAACAAGAAAGTACTTCGGTACGGATGGTGTAAGGGGCATGGTGGGCGAGTTCCCAATTACGCCTGAATTTGCAATGAAACTAGGTTGGGCGGCTGGAAAAGTGCTGTCTGAGCGTGGTACCAAAAAGGTAATTATTGGCAAAGATACCCGCATTTCTGGCTACCTTCTTGAAACCGCGTTAGAGGCTGGGTTAATTGCCGCGGGGATCAATGTGATTTTATTGGGGCCTATGCCGACACCTGCTGTTGCTTACTTGACGCAAACGTTCAGAGCTGAGGCTGGTATTGTGATCAGTGCATCTCATAATCCATACCATGACAATGGCATCAAGTTTTTTGGTGGCGATGGTAAAAAGCTCCCTGACGAGGTGGAACTTGCAATAGAAGCAAAGCTGGATGAACCAATGACGTGTGTCGCGTCTGAAAAACTCGGTAAAGCTAAGCGCCTAGAGAGTGCGGATGGTCGCTATATCGAATTTTGTAAAGGCCAGTTTCCTAAAGAGCTATCGCTTGAAGGGTTGAAAGTAGTGCTGGACTGCGCAAATGGCGCGACTTATCACATTGCACCAAGTGTCATGCGTGAACTAGGTGCGGATGTGATCACAACCGCATGTGAACCTAATGGTGTCAACATCAACGAAAAATGCGGTGCAACGCATGTCGAAGCGTTGAAAAAAGCCGTGCTTGAACATCAAGCGGATGTTGGTATTGCTTATGATGGTGATGGTGACCGAGTCATGATGGTCGATCACGACGGTCATGTATTTGATGGTGATGACATCGTCTATATTATCGCTTGCCAAGCTCATGCCGATGGCACATTAGGTGGCGGTGTTGTAGGTACGGTAATGTCTAACATGGGGCTCGAAAACGCCCTTAAATCACGCGGAATTGCGTTTGAGCGTAGTAAGGTCGGTGACCGCTATGTAATGGAGCTTCTTGGTGAGAAAGGCTGGAAAATCGGCGGCGAAAGTTCAGGTCACGTTTTAAATCTGGATCTGATCAGCACCGGTGATGGCATTGTCTCTAGCTTACAAGTGCTTGCTGCCATGGTTGCGCAGAATAAAACATTAAAAGATTTGGGTGAAGGTTTTAGCAAATACCCAATGAAGATGATTAATGTGCGCTATAGCACTAAAGATGATCCAACCGAGCAGGACGCTGTTAAAGCGGTTGTCGCTGAAGTTGAAACTCAGCTTGCCGGAAAGGGCAGAGTGCTATTGCGTAAATCTGGTACAGAGCCAGTGGTTCGCGTCATGGTTGAAGCTCAGCAACAGAAGCAAGTTATCGATTTTGCCCAAAAAATCGCTGAAGTTGTTGAATCTGTGAGCAATTAAACCAAAAATTAAATTTATTTCTTGTAACTTCGGGTGAGTAGAGTTAGTATCTCACCCGCTTTCTACTGCGGAGTATCGTATGACAACTAGAAAGCAAATTGTTGCTGGTAACTGGAAAATGAATGGCTCAAAAGCCCTTGTTGACCAAATATCAGAAGCAGTAAGCAATCAAGCATTTCAAGCAAATGTTATTATTTTTCCTCCTGCTATGCTTATTGAGCAAGCAGCAAGTAAAGGGCTTACTGTCGGAACTCAAACTGTTTCGGAATATAAAGAAGGCGCATATACTGGAGAAATTCAGGCGTCCCTAGCAAAATCGCTAGGTGCAACATATACCTTAGTTGGTCACTCAGAGCGGCGAGCTATTTACGGCGAAAGCGATGAAGATGTTGCGAACAAATTTGCACATGCTCAAGAACAAGGTTTGACACCAATCTTATGTGTTGGTGAAACCGAAGAAGAAAGAGAAAATGGGCAGACAGAGCAAGTGGTTGCTAGGCAAATAAACGCAGTTATCACCAAATTAGGTGTAGCAGCGCTAACAAACTCTGTGATAGCATACGAACCTGTTTGGGCTATTGGTACTGGTAAAACAGCATCTCCTGAGCAAGCGCAAGCAGTACACAAATTTATACGTGATTTGCTTTCAGACAATGACAAGCAAATTGCACAATCACTGCAGCTCCTTTACGGTGGCAGTGTTAATGAACAGAACAGTCAATTGTTATTCGCACAAGACGATATAGACGGTGGACTTATAGGTGGCGCAAGCCTAAAACCTGAGAGTTTCGCAGCTATATGCAGAAGTGCAAAAGGATAAGTAAATGTACGAAATTCTAATGGTTGTTTACTTAATTGTGGCATTAGCATTAATTGGTATGGTGTTAATTCAACAAGGTAAAGGCGCAGATATGGGCTCTTCGTTTGGTGCAGGTGCATCGGCGACAGTTTTCGGCTCATCAGGCGCAGGTAACTTTATGACCAAGACAACAACAATCTTAGCAACGATATTCTTTGTACTAAGTATTGTTCTAGGTAACCTAACTACGGGTCAGATTAAAAAGACTAATGAGTGGGAAAACCTAGAGGCACCAGCTGCTGCAACAACAGTTCCAGCAACAAATGATGTGCCAGCGACAGAAGAAAATCCAGCTTCTGACGTACCTAATTAATCATTAGGAAATACACCGAATTTGCGAATGTGGTGGAATTGGTAGACACGCCATCTTGAGGGGGTGGTGGCTTCGGCCGTGGGGGTTCAAGTCCCCCCATTCGCACCAAATAAAAAAACCAGCTTAGGCTGGTTTTTTTTCGTCTGCCGTTTGCCACTAAGCCTAATACCAATTAGTCTTATCATTCACAGCTTCGCTAATAGAAGCTATTTCAAACAAACTAAAACCACGGCAAAAACCTAGGCTGAAGTTTCACTTTAGTAACATATAATCCTATTATCTAGTATAATCAATTGTTCTGTAACGATTTTTTATTAAAATTAATTTTCTAATATTGGTTTTATTATGGTTACAAAAACCCTAAAAGTAATTTTTATTAAATAAATATTTCAATTTACTCTGGTTGTGACTATAATACCCCTCCAGAGGAAAGAGATGCCCCTAGTGCATCTTTTTTTATGCCCAAAATTTGTAGTGTTTAAGTCTATTTAGATTTAACGGATTACTGGGCTAGAGGTAATGACACTTAGCTTGTTACTTCTCTAGTTGTGACCTCTCGCAACTAGCACACACACGGTGATTCCTTTGGAGATTATATGATTACAGTTTTACCTCGCCTTGGTTTATCTGCGATTTCAGCTGCAGTGTTAGCAGCAGTAGCCCTTCCTAGTACAGCATTGGCTGAACAAGCTAATGTAGAGCAAGAAAAACAAGTTTTTGAAAAAATAGAAGTGACTGCTCGTAAACGTACTGAAAGCTTGTTCGAAACGCCTACTGCGATTACTTCTATCGGTGCTAGTGATATTGATAAAGCCAATATCAGCAATCTAGACGATATTGGTAAGTTCGTTCCAAACTTAAATATTACTCGCTATGGTGTAGGTAACGCTGCACATGCTTCTGTATTTATCCGTGGTATTGGTCTACAAGACCATGTGATCACAACGGACCCAGGTGTTGGTGTTTACGTTGATGGCGTATACCTTGGCCGTCAGATGGGTTCTAACCTTTCACTGCCTAATGTTGAACGCGTAGAGGTACTACGTGGTCCACAAGGTACACTGTACGGCCGTAACACATTAGGCGGTGCGGTAAATGTGATCACTAAACAACCTGGCGCTGAAGAAGTTGCACGCGTTGAAGCTAAAGTAGGTTCTCGCGGTCGTTTAGCGACTGACCTGTATACAAGCCAGACGTTAACAGACACACTGAGCTTTTCTGCAAGTGCTTCTTATAAAGAGCGCGACGGTGTAGGTAAAGCAATCAACTTAGCAAATCCTGAAAAGGAAATCGGCGAAGAGCAAGAGTTTAGTGGCCGTTTAGCACTTAGATGGCAAGCAACGAATGATTTAGTTGTCACCGCTGCATTTGACGGCGTTGAGAACGAGTCTGGTCAATCACCGTATACTATTGAATTAACAGGTCCACTTGACTCAAATGACCCTTTCAATGGTGACTTCCCATTGCTAGATGAGTCTATGTTGCCAAACAATCCTGATGATTTGGCAACAACGGTTGCTGGCATTGAAAGCACAGATTATTCTGGTTGGGGTGGGTCAGTGACTGCTGATTGGCAAGCAAGTGATGTTTACTCTGTTAAATTTATCGCAAGCAAGCGTAGTTCTGAATATACCGGTGGCCTAGATGACGATGCGGTAGCACTTAATCTATCTGAATTCCCAGAAGAGGGCGGTGCAGATCAGTACTCATTTGAACTACAACTAAACGGTACTTATGACTCTTGGGATTTTGTATCGGGTCTTTATTACTTTAACGAAGACGGTTTTACCAGCTCTGGTCCGTTCGTATTTAGCCCGTGGAACACGCCAAATGGCTTATTAAACGATGGTCAGACAGCTTCTTTTGGTGACTACGGTTACTTTGATATCAACCAAGAAACCGATGCCTATGCGGCTTACATAAATGCAAGCTTTGACGTGACTGAGCTGTTCAGCATAGGTGGTGGTTTACGTTACTCTGAAGACAAAAAAGAGGCAAACGCACTATTCCCAAGCTTTGGTGCTCGTAAATATGTAAGCGCAGACTTTGACGAAGTTACGTGGGACGTGAATGCGTCATACCAGTTAACTCGTGACATCAATGTTTACGCGCAGGTCCAAAAAGGGTACCAAAGTGGCGGCTTCCCACCACGTCCATTTGGTGGTCCAGATCAATTCGCTGCGTTTGATGAAACTAAAGCGATTAACTACGAAATCGGTTTCAAAGGCCAAGTGCATGACAACGTATCTATGATGGTTGCTGCATTTGTAACGGATTACACTGATCTGGCGCTACCTTTCAACGACCCGACTGCTGGCGGTGGTTTCGTCACTATCGTGGAAAATGCAGGTGAGTCGAAAGCACAAGGTATTGAACTTGAAACGACAATCGCAATTACTGATGATTTCTCAGTACGCAGCTCAATCGGTTACCTAGACTCAGAAATTACCCATGTTGATGAAGGTGTTATTGGTATTGGTAAAGGCGATGCGCCAGCACTCACACCTCGATGGACTGTGATGGTCGCACCATCTTACTTCCATGACTTAGAGCATGGTGCAACGATTGCAGTTAACGCAAGCTACTCGTACCGCTCAGACATGCAAGGTCAGTCTGTAACACGAGCAAGCGAGCATATTGATTCTCGCGAATTGTTAGGCTTTAACATCTCATACACCAACGCTGAAGGTGATATGGAAGTAACGCTATACGGTGAAAACGTGCTAAACGAAGTGTACGATGTAGGTCGTCTACAGCAAAGTGGCTTTGTTGGTGTCATGCGCAGCAATGACCGCAGTGAGTTTGGTATTAAGTTCAAAAAAGAGTTCTGGTTAGATTAATCCAACCCTAGCTTGAATATAGAAAAAGCCGTTTAGTTTCTAGCTAAGCGGCTTTTTTATTGTAGCTACCCCGTCCTAAATTATGTGGCAACATTTCAAACTCATTCAGAATACGTAAAATAATTGATATAGCTGCTTGTTTACATTGTAGTTGACCTATGGGAGTTTAGTGATAGGCGGTATTTCTAGCACAGTTTTTAGTCGTGTTGAGCTAATCATATCGCGGTTTTAATTAACTATGATTGTTTACTATAACGTGAAGACTATTCGCGACGTCGAGTCTATTTGAGCGTTGATATTTTAAATATAATTAAGGAGAAGAAGTTGAGCAATACTATGTTAGAGGAAGGAAAGGAGATCCTAGCACAGCAGTCTTTTAGTTTGTTGTTGGGCGCTGAGTTGGAGGTGTTTGAGGTTGGCGTTGCTGAGTTAAGTCTCGCTATTCAGGATGATCTTAAACAAAACTATGGTTTTGCACATGGCGGCGTGGTTAGCTATCTAGCTGATAATTGTATTACTTTTGCTGGTGCATCGGTGCTGGGCAGCTGTGTTACCTCAGAGTATAAAGTGAATTATGTTAGACCCGCTATTGGCGATAAGCTAATTGCGAAGTCAACCGTGTTGTATTCGGGTAAACGTCAGGCGACATGCGAATGTAAGGTATATGCGCAAAGCGGTGACGAAGAAAAGTTGGTGGCGGTTTCTCTTGGCACAATAACTAAGGTTTAGGGTAGCAGGCGGTGTTCTGAAGTGTATTTGATTAGGTCTTTTTAGCGCTACCAGCCTTAGGCATTTGATATAAGCGGGCAGCGCTATGTTAAACGCTTAGTTACAGCAACTAGAACGTATACGCAACGCTAAACTTTACACTCCTTGGCATGATATAGCGGCCGTTAGGTGAATCTGGGTTACGTGGATCCCCCTCGGTGATCCCTTGTTTATCAGTAAGATTATCTACCGCTAGTTGTAATTTTACGCCCTCTGTTGGCTCTACGATAAGGCCAATATCAAGCTTTTCGTAGCCCTCTAACACGACAGTATTTTCATTATCGCCAAAACGGTCGTCTACAGCTGAGAGTGTGCCATACAAGGTGGCATACATACCTGACATTTCAAAGTCGTAGCTTGGTGTAACGCGCAGCATCCAATCTGGTTGGCGCTGTGCTTTATTTCCCTCATTTGTTGGGCTTTCAGTAATTTCAGTGTCTTGCCAAGTGGCATTCAAGTTTATCGATAAACCCGATTCATGGTTGTAGCTGTAATCAAGTTCTACACCGGTTGCTTCATTGGTTAGAATTTCCGCAGGTATACCTGGGCGTCTTACAAACGTGTCGCCTTTTACTTCGTTGGTAAATAAAGTAACAAAGAGGTCGCCGGTTTCACCCATATATTTATAGCCAAGCTCAGCTTGTGTGACTTCTTTAATCAGCGACTCGCCCGATTCATAGGTGCTATAGTTGTCTCTGAAGTCGTCGAAATAAGGCATTTTGTAGCCTTTGTTCATACGCACAAAAACACCTGAATCTAAGCTCAAACTATAGTCAGCGCCTAAGGTCCATGAAGTCTTGCGCTCATCATAGTCAACCGCTTTTGTGATCACTCCGTCTAAATCTTCATCTACAGAGTATTCTACCTCGTGCTGCTCACTACGCAGGCCTAAGTCTAATTTAAGCGCTTCAGTAGCTTGGTAACTATGAGTGGTATAAACTGCCCATGTCGTGGCATCACCAGAACTGTTAATGTCGTAGTTGAAGGCGCAACCGGCAACATCGCTATTACACGCGATACCATTCAATGCTTCGCCACCTTGTTCCAAAACGTGGTAGGCGGTATTGCCTAAGCTCCACCAGTCTTTTGCAGAAGTAGTTGCTGTATAAATACCAAAGGCACTTGACCAATCACCAAAGGTTTTGCTTAAGGCTAAGTCATTGGTGAAAGCTTCGATATCTTTTAATACAACCCAGCGACCATATTGTTGTACCATGGTATCACCCGCGTATTCATCGCCCGTGACGCTACCTGTTGCGGTTTCACCATTGTCCGCCACTTCACTTAAACGCATGGCACTGCCAGCAGGCACAAGGCCTAGTGTATTTGCATCGCCTTGCGTTAAGCTAAAGCGGTCATTTAACTGCCAACCATTTTTGAATTCTACTTTTAAGCTACCTCCAGAAACATGGCCTTTCCAGCCGCGACCATCACCCATATCTACGCTCATCGGTGCATTTGCATCACCGACATAAATAATAGCTTTGCGATTATTCGTTCCCAGCTGAGTAAAGCCCGCATCCACACCCTCAACATTAAGTGGGGTTGGCAGATACCATGCGCCTCTGTCATCAGTTTGACGGGTATAAAGGTTAAATTCACCATCAGCAAACTCTTTGGTTAGGTTTATGGTAAATTGATGGCCTTTTTCTGAGGTAAAGCCCGCATCACGGATCCCAGAAGAGCGTTTGATATAGCCGCCAACCATGTAGTAAAGATCATTGGAGATCTCACCACTTAACACGCCGTCAATGCGGTTAAGACCATAGTCTGTGGTGGTATATTTAAACGTCCCTTCGGTGTCGGCTTGGCCGCGTTTAAGTTGAAAGTTAGTTGTTAAGCCCGGCTGACCATTAGACACCACGGGGTTTGGTCCACCACGCAGGCCTTCCATCATACTGATGGTTTCATCGAGTCTGAAAATCGAGGTGTTTTCTAAAAATGAGAGCGTTGGCGCGGGATATATAGGACTGCCTTGCAAACTAACCGTTAAGAATGGTGCATCCCCACCGCCTGGAAAGCCGCGAACAAAAACGTTGGCACCGGATTCACCTCCTGAACTTTCAACCCAGATCCCAGGCACCGCTTTAAGCAAGTCAGCGGTACTTTTGGGGGCGAGCTTATCAATTTGCACGGCATCGATGTTAGTCACAGCAAAGCTTGCATCAATTTTTCTGATCCCTGCGCCACCAGGTGTACCTGACACAATGATGGTTTCTACTTTTTCTTTGTTATTGTTCGGTTGTTGTTCAGCCTGAGCTGATGCGCTTAACGCAAGCGTTATAGCTGCAGCGATCAAGCTTAAGGAGTTAGTTTTTATCACGGCTAAAGCCCTCTTGTTGTTGTCATAGACTGGTATTTAACGACTGTCTATTTTTTAAAATAGATCTTAATGCAAACGTTTGCAATGATGTTGTTTAAAAATTTGTCATAAAATGATGGAAGGCGTTACAAATTTACAGTGATTGCTTATCTTTTCTGCTTGGTTAGGGTAGGAGATTCAATTAGTTATGGTTTAAGTATCAAAAAATTGTAAGAATAGCGATGTAATAACGTGTGCTAAGAAGGGGTTTGCGATGGGAACAACACAATTAAAGCTATCGGATCTAGCAAGGCTAGCTGGAGTCTCTACCTCCACAGCTTCCCGTGCACTCAATGATAACCCTCTGATAAAAAAGGAAACTCGAGAGCGCATTCAGGCGCTTGCAAAAGAGCATCACTTTAGCGTTAACGCGGCGGCTAGTCGCTTACGGATGCAAAAAACCAAAGTCATTGCCGTTATTATCAATCTCGAAGCCGAAACCAAACAATCCGTCGATGACCCATTTTTACTTAAAGTAGTGAGCGATATTAATCGTGCGGTGAACCGAAAAGGGTACGAGTTATTACTCTCTAATTCTTATATGGCAGGGGAAGACTGGCATGGTTATTTTATTTCTGGCCGTCGAGCCGATGGAGTTATCGTTGTCGGGCAAGGCAAGGAGCAAGCACGAATTGAACGTGCTGCAAGAGCTGGCACGCCGATCGTGGTATGGGGCGACCCTAAAACTTCTGCAAATTATCCTATCGTTGGTAGTGACAATTTTATTGGTGGCCTTAGCGCAACGGAGCACTTAATTGCCAAGGGAGCGTCTAAACTTCTATTTTTGGGCGATCCGGGCCATGCCGAACTCGGTGAGCGCTATCGCGGATTTTGCCATGCGGTGGAAAAAGCCAAGGTAGAAGCGCAAATGATTAAAATCGACATTACTTCAGAGGCTGCCTACGCGAGTATAAACGCTTTGTTGCGAGCACAAGGATTAACCTTTGATGGGATCTTTGCGTGTAGTGATATGGTCGCGCTTGGGGCACTAAAAGCGCTAAAAGAGCGTTACGTTAGCGTACCAAATGACGTACGAATAGTCGGATTTGACGACATAGCCATGGCACAGATCAGCTTCCCTGCGCTATCTACGATTAAACAAGACACCAATGCAGCGGCACAGTTATTGGTGGAAAAGCTGCTCTCTCAGCTAAGTGGTGAGACATGTGCGTCTCAAGAGGTGCCGTCATTATTAGTGATCAGACAGTCTAGTTAAAGCAGCACAATATGCGATAACAATCATTAGCTTAAATTGTTTTGATGTGATTTGAAATGCAAACGATTGCAAAAATAAGAAAGTCTGTCTAGACTAAAAAGGAATCACAGTGTTTTAACGAGAATAACAATGAATCGAGCACGTATCATACTTGCCATGGCCGTTAGTTACTTCCTATTTGCTATTTTGCTCAATAGCGTAGGGACGGTCATCTTGCAGTCTATTCATAGCTTTGGCATTACAAAAGCGCAGGCCGCCACCTTAGAGGCATTTAAAGATCTTCCCATCGCCATCGTTTCATTTCTGGTTGCGTCGGTTATCCCCAGGGTTGGATTTAAAATTGCTTTGACCGCAGTGCTCGCGGGCGTGGCATTGATTTGCAGTATCACACCTATGGTCGCTGAGTTTTGGATTCTTAAACTAGTATTTGCTTGCGTGGGTGCGGCATTTGCGGTGGTCAAAGTGTCGGTTTATGCGCTCGTTGGCCAAGTCACTGAAGGAAGCAACCAACATTCAAGCCTGCTTAATTTTATTGAGGGCGTGTTTATGTTAGGGGTCCTCGGCGGTTATTGGATTTTTGCGGCGTTTATTGACAGCGGCGATAACTCTCTTGGCTGGTTAAACGTCTATTTCGTGTTAGCTGTGCTGAGCGCGTTCACCGCATTTATTGTTTGGATCTCCCCAATTGCAAAGCCAGAGCCAACGCAAGCCACCGAGTCTAGTGTCTCTGCATTTATAGCGATGTTAAAGCTTGTGGCTAAGCCCCTTGTGCTGGTATTTGTGATTTCCGCATTTTTATACGTATTGATAGAGCAGAGTATAGGCACTTGGCTGCCTACTTTTAATAATGAGATCTTGTCATTACCGGTGAATATTAGCGTGCAAATTACCAGTGTTTTTGCTGCTTGCTTAGCACTCGGTCGGCTCGGTGCCGGCGTTGTGCTCACCAAAGTACATTGGTATGTGGTGTTAAATGTTTGCCTTGCCGCTATGGCAGGATTAGTGATTTTAACGTTACCGATGACTGAGGGTATTGAGAAAACGCTTATTTCTTCGTTATTTGACGCACCCCTTGTGGCTTTTCTCATGCCGCTGATCGGTCTTTTTATGGCGCCTATTTATCCAGTGATTAATTCGGTAATGCTAAGTAGTTTACCCACTACACAGCACGCGTCGATGACAGGGCTAATCGTTGTATTTTCAGCGCTGGGTGGTAGCACGGGTTCAATGATCACAGGTTTAGTATTTCAACATTTTGGTGGTCAACAAGCGTTTTATGGGGCACTTATTCCCATGCTGGTGATTGCAGTGTGTTTATATTTCTTTAAATCGATGAGTGAGTCTAGCCAATCAAATCATGCTCACACGCCAAGTCAACAAAAGGTGAGCTGAGGTTTTACATGCAGTACCAATCAAACTTTTATTCCACAGAGATTTTTAAGGCGGTGCAAAGCGCTGGCCTGTTTTCAGACAGTAAGGTTTTTGCAGATGCCATCGCAAAAATTCCGCTTGCAGAGATAGAAAACCAGTATGTGATGCAAAAGCCGACGGGAGAGGCATTACTTAGATTTGTGCATGCGCATTTTGACTTTGTTGCCAACAAAGAATTAAATGCCTTACCCGATTTTACGAGTGCACAGCAGTATATCAGTGCGCTGTGGTCGCGTTTATCTAGAAAGCCGAGCACCGTTGCTAAGGGCTCCTTGCTACCTTTACCCCATCCGTATGTTGTACCGGGTGGACGTTTTAATGAGATTTATTACTGGGATAGCTACTTTACGGCACTTGGGCTTTTAGATGCGAACAGAAGCGATCTCGTTGAGGGAATGTTAGATAACTTTGTGAGTCTTATTGATCGTATTGGACATGTACCTAACGGCAATCGAGATTATTACCAAAGTCGCTCCCAGCCACCTGTAACGGCATTAATGGTTGATTTACTGTGGCAGGAAAAATCCCATGATAAGCAGTGGCTGTCGCGAGTTACTCAGGCATTACTGAAAGAGCATCAGTTTTGGCAGACCGGAGAGGATTTGAGTTGCACGGATAAAAAAGCGCAGTACCGAGTCGTCAACATGCCATGTGGGGGCAAACTGAATCGCTACTGGGATCCGCTTGCAGCGCCGCGCCCAGAGTCTTTTATTGAGGATATAGAATTAGCCGCAGCGGTTACGGACAGCGAAACCTTTTATCAGCACATTCGTGCGGCTTGTGAGTCGGGGTGGGACTTTAGTAGCCGTTGGTTAGCAAACGCTGACGATTTAGCGAGCATTCGTACAACAGACATTATCCCTGTGGATTTAAATGCACTACTAGTATTGCTTGAGTCGCAAATCGCACGTTGTTTTGAGAAATTAAACGAGCTAACGCAAGCGCAGTACTATGCCAATTTAGCGTCAAATCGCAGTGCACTGATACAGAAATATTGTTGGTGTGATAAAGAAGGCTGGTTTTACGATGTAGATCTTAATGATTATGCGCGTACCTCCGTTGAATCTCTAGCGGGCGTTGTGCCTATGTTTGCAGAGCTGGTTACACCTGAGCAGGCAGAGCATATTGGCAAAAAACTCGAGGCAGAGTTTTTGCAGCAAGGTGGATTGGTTAGTACCTTAGTCACTACTTCACAGCAGTGGGACAGTCCTAATGGCTGGGCACCACTTCAGTGGTTTGCGGTGTCAGGTTTAAGGGCATATGGTCAAAATCAACTCGCGAATAAGATTATGCAAGCATGGCTTTATGCTGTTGAAACCGGTTTTGAGCAAACCGGCTGTTTGCTTGAAAAGTACAATGTGGTTGAACCGGATAAACAGGCAAGTGGCGGAGAATATGTGGTGCAACAGGGCTTTGGCTGGACTAACGGAGTAACCAGTCGTTTTTATCGGCTTTTAGTGCCTGAAGTTGATAGTCCTTTGGTGTGATATTAAAGGCTTGTTTAAACGCTCGACTGAATTGGCTTGGATGCTTAAAGCCGAGTGCAAAACTAATTGCGGTGATCTGAATTCCTGCTTTTAGTTTTGCCTTTGCTTCAGTTAGTCTACGTGCTTGGAGCCACTGCTGTGGCGTCGTCGCAAATGACTTTTTAAATTGATTGAAAAAGCGACTTCTACTCATGCAGCTAAGTTTACAAAGCTTCTCTACATCTAATGGCTCGTCTAAATGAGTCTCCAAATAATGCACCGCTTGATACAAACCGTTTTGATCAGGCGTTTGTTTTACTGCGCCTAACAGCAGATCTCGGCTTTGTTGCTGTAGTAGTCTTGCAATTAGTTCGTCCATTGCCAAATCGATAAAGTATCCCCGCTCAGCCTCATTCTCACTGAACAGATGGAGCAATCGCCCCAAACAGTGCTGGGTTTGCCAGTTATGCTCGGTGTGCACCAGCTGCTTTTGATAATTAAAATCACTAGGAAGCGAAAGCGCTAACTTCTCGCTCACGGTATTAATTTTCTCTCGACTGATCTCAATTGCTAAACAGGTGGTGGGAGCGGATAAGCTGGCGTCGGGAAAGTCTATAAATACGGTTTGTTCTGGTGCCAATACGAAGCTTTGATGAGGTAAAAAGGGTTGGTGATAGTCGCAACTGTCTACGTGCATCACTTTTTTACCAGTGATCATCGCACAAAACAACACTTCATTAGAGGCGAGTTTGACTCTATTGGTACTTTCGTATGTGTCATAGACGCTAAGCTCTACCTGATTGGCGGCAAAACTTATTTTGTTTTCAACTAAGCGTTCGATACGACTGCGATGTTTAGAGATCTGCAAACAATGCACTCCTTCTCGGTTACTTTTGGACTGTGCGTATACATTCCGAGACCCTAAGTTAAGTTTTTAAAGGTGAATTTGACTAATGTCAAATATTAGTAAAAACAAAACTGGGACGAATGAAGCCCAAATAAATAACACAAGTTGCAGAGGTAAAAATGATATACGCAAATCCAAATACTGAAGGTGCAGTCGTCAACTTTAAGTCGCAATATCAAAATTTTATTGGTGGTGAGTGGACGCCACCCGTTGACGGCCAGTACTTCGACAATATTAGTCCTGTTAATGGCGAAGTGTTTTGTCAGATCCCGCGTTCAAATAATGCAGACATTGAACTGGCGCTTGACGCCGCCCATGCTGCAAAGGCGGCGTGGGGTAAAACTTCGGTCACTGAACGAAGCAATATATTACTCAAAATCGCAGACCGAATAGAAGCAAACCTTGAATATCTAGCGGTAGCCGAAACGTGGGATAATGGTAAAGCTGTACGTGAAACGCTAGCCGCTGATGTTCCGCTTGCTGCTGATCATTTCCGCTATTTTGCAGGTTGCATTCGTGCTCAAGAAGGAGCCATAGGTGAAATTGACGAGTCAACCGTGGCCTATCATTTTCATGAGCCTCTGGGCGTTGTGGGGCAGATCACCCCATGGAACTTCCCATTACTTATGGCCGCTTGGAAACTGGCACCCGCTCTCGCAGCTGGAAACTGCGTAGTGCTAAAACCTGCGGAGCAAACGCCTGCGTCTATTTTGTTGTTGATGGAATTAATCGCTGATTTATTACCAAGTGGTGTGGTTAATGTTGTAAATGGTTTCGGGAAAGAGGCTGGTGAAGCGCTTGCTACGAGTACACGTATCGCAAAAATTGCGTTTACAGGATCGACTCCTGTGGGCTCTCACATCCTAAAATGTGCTGCTGAAAATATCATTCCCTCAACGGTGGAGCTAGGGGGTAAGTCGCCTAATATCTACTTTAGTGATGTGATGCAAGCTGACGATGATTACCTAAGTAAGTGTATTGAAGGCGCGGTGCTGGCCTACTTTAACCAAGGAGAAGTATGTACTTGTCCATCGCGATTGCTCGTGCAAGAAGATATATACGATGACTTTATAGCCAAAGTCATCGAACGCACTAAGGCGATTAAACGCGGCAATCCGCTTGATACAGAAACCATGGTTGGTGCACAAGCCTCACAAGCTCAATTTGATAAAATTCTTAGCTATATTGATATTGGCAAGAAGGAAGGGGCTGAAGTGTTAATCGGTGGCGAAGTCGCAGAGCTTGGCGAGGGTTATCATAAAGGCTTTTATATTCAGCCGACGCTGTTAAAAGGGCATAACCAAATGCGGGTATTCCAAGAGGAAATATTTGGTCCGGTGATCTCTTTATGTACTTTTAAAGATGAAACGGAGGCGTTGGAATTGGCGAATAGCTCTGAGTTTGGTTTAGGTGCTGGGGTGTGGACTAGAGATATGAATCGCGCATATCAATTTGGTCGCCAAATCGAAGCGGGTCGCGTGTGGACTAACTGTTATCATATGTATCCTGCACACGCGGCATTTGGTGGTTATAAAAAATCAGGTATTGGCAGAGAAACTCACAAAAAAGCGCTGGATCATTACCAACAAACCAAGAACCTCTTGGTGAGCTATAGCACCAGTCCTTTAGGCTTTTTCTAATTTAATTATTATAGAAGTATTGAGTACTGACCATTGTGACAGTACTCAACCAGTCACCCGGTTAAGAAACGACTTTTAATGGCGTCGCTTGTTTATTAGCAAATGCTATCCTATATTCGAGTCCTTTGCCGGGCTCGCTGACGGTGTGTACATCTCCATCTAACCCTTGAGTCACCAAGTTATAGATAATATAAGCGCCAAGTCCCATACCGCCACTTCCTCTTTTGGTGGTATAAAATGGCTCGAATAACTTACTTAATTCAAGCTCCGACATGCCTTTACCATTGTCTTTATAAATAAGCTCAATGTGTTCATCATGTTTAAAGAATTCAATGGTGATCTCACCTTGTTCCGACTCTTTAAAGCCATGTGCAATGGAATTTGCGACTAAATTCGAAATGATCTGAAAAATAACACCGGGATAGGTCGTGGCGATAAGGCCGGGATCGCAATGAAACTTGATTTTATGGTCATGCTTTTTAATCTCTGGATTGAGCGCCGCGATGATCTCTTGAACATAATCATGGACATTAAAGGCCCTCACTTGCTCGCAAGATTGATCGACAGCGACTTGCTTAAAGCTATTAATTAAATTAGCGGTGCGTTGGAGGTTTTTTAATAGCAATTTGCAAGCGCCAGTAGAATCTGAAATAAAGTCCTCCAATACTCCGGTAGAGAGCACTTTGGTTTGGTACTTCATGGTGAGGTCGTCTAAGTGCTGCTGTAGATAAGTGGTGGAAGTTATGCCAATCCCGATGGGGGTGTTGATTTCGTGTGCAACACCCGCAACCAAATCGCCAAGCGATGCCATTTTCTCTCGTTCAAGTAATTGCGTATGAGTACGGTTGAGATAGGCAACGGTTTCTTCTAGCTTTTGATTGGTCTCGACTAGTGAGCGAGTGCGCTCACTCACTAACTCTTCTAACTGCTCTTTATGTTGTTTTAACTCTTGTAAGATTTGCATTCCTTCAACTAGTAAAAACCCTAAAGCGACGATATAGGCCATTAACCTTAAAATATGCCAGCCCCACCAAGCGGTATCCCACAACTTGGATTGCTCGAACATAATAGCGGCTGCGCCAAATAGGAAACAATGTAAGCAAAAGAGCAAATCGCTCACATTATGAGAGTCGCGATATACAAGGAGAATTTTAACTGCGGCGACAAAAAACATAGTACCGCCAATGACGTTGAGCGCCATCGCCGTACCAGTAAAGTGACCTTGCTCAACCATGTGTGGTAAATCCGTAGGGTAAGCTAGGCTCATGGTGCCGATGATGATAGCGGCTGTGCATGCGCTGATCAGCCAATAGCGGTTTTTAAACCAAGTAAATCGGCTGTGAGCAAGCAGGGTGATAAAAGTGAGACCACCAAAGAAAGTCGCGATACTGTGAAGCCAAACGAAGGTTTGGCCAACATTTACGGCGGCATGGAATCCATCTAAGATCCCCATTACCAGCAGCGCCGTGGCGATTTCGATATTAAAACTTGTACCGGTGTTGTACTTTTCAAAAAATAACAACGCCAATGCAATGAAAAGGGCGACAGCGGAGCCGAAGGTTTCAACCACTGCATGCGCTTCTATCAGCGGCCAAGTTATATTATTAAGAAGCGTATTGCTCAGTAAAAGGGATGCGCCGTGGATAGTTAAGCTAACACCTATGATTATCCAGATCACAATGTGGGTGTTTTTATTTATATTCATGGAGGCTATTCCTTCGATTCACCTCCTTAAATCTAGTACATTTATTATGTAGATAAAGCATGCTGAGCATTTTTATCAGCTGGTATCAAGGTGCCAGCTGATACTTTCCAATGTTACTCGTTTCCAGAAGTGATGAGCTCGTCAGCCAAACTTGTTAAGTCAGGTAGCACGTAATCTGGTGTCTTTGCCAGTGGGTAGAGCTGCTTTTGTGGTCTTGCAATAAATGCTGTGTGCATGCCCGCGGCTTTTGCGCCGGCAACATCCCAGCCGTGAGCCGCCACCATTAGCGCTTGGTCTGGACGAATATTTAATTGCTGTAACGCCCATTCGTAGGCTCTAAGGTCGGGCTTATACACTTTGATGTCTTCAATACTCAAGCGTTGGTCAAAATAGGTAATTAGACCGGCATTTTCAAACTGCGCTTTAACCCCCGCATTCGATGAATTGGTTAAACTCACGAGTTTAAACCCAGCTTGCTTGAGCCGTTTTAGCGCGGGAATGACGTCTTTATGCGGGGGCAAAGAGAGCAGGGCGGGCACGATTGCTTGTTTAGCTTGTGAGTCAGTTATCGTTAGGCCTTTGTTCTTTGCAACCATTTGTAGCGCGGCAACGCCTATCTTGCCAAAATCTTGATAATCACCACTTACTGTAGTCACTAACGAGTGATGTAGCATAGTGGAAAACCAAAGGGGTAATAGGGGCTCATCGCCACCTAAAACTTGGCTAACCGGCTTATTCATTGACTCTAAATCAAGTAAGGTTTCATTGACATCGAAGAAAATAACTTCCGGGCGTTCAACCTTTGAGTTGGCTTGGCTAATATTCGGCATTAGGCCTCCTAACATAACGAATAGACTAATTAAGGTGCGTTTCATTGATAATTCCAATTTAGTTGCGATGAGAAGCAGTATATTTATTTGATAAATTTAAACAAAGCGCGCATATTCGAAAGCAAGATTCGAAAAAACTAAATCGACATGTATTCAATCGCTGAACTCGAAACATTCTTAGCTATTATTAAACATCAAGGAGTGGTTAATGCTGCGAAGCAATTGAGACTCTCGCCTGCGACAGTTAGTCATCGTCTTAACAAGTTAGAGCAACATTTAGGCATGACTTTGCTGTTTAGAGATAGTCGAACGCTAACATTGTCCCCAGCCGGAAGTACTTTTAGAGAGAGGGTGGAGCATATATTAGAGGCGCTTTATGATGCTGAGCACGAAATAGGTGCAAGGGGCTCAGCGGTGAGCGGGTTACTTCGTGTCACTATGCCGCCTTGGGTGTTTTCACAATTTGTGATGCCAAATCTAAGTCAATTTGAGCAAGCGCACCCGCAATTAGCACTCGATTTCCTGATCAACGATCAGTTTGTAAACATAGTTGAAGGTGCTCAAGATGTAGCGATACGCGTTGGACAATTGGCTGATTCTGGGTTGTTGGCGAGAAAACTATGCGATAACCATCGGATATTATGTGCAGCGCCGAGCTATATTGACCGCTATGGCATGCCTGATAATATCAGCGAATTACAAAACCACTTTTTTGTATGCTTACCTTGGCAACGAGAATTTAAGTTAAAAGAACCAAACGGTAGAATTGTACACTTTAACGCAAAAACTCGTTTTACGATTTCAAACTCAGACAATATGACTTCTGCTGCCCTAGCTGGGCATGGTATTGCAGTTAAATCTCACATTGCCATCAGAGATAACCTAAAAAGAGGTGAGTTAGTGCCTATAATTCCAGGTTGTCTCGAAAGTGACGACGCACCTATTTGGTTTGTCAGGTCTCAGCACTCGCTGAAGACACGCAAGGCAGAGGCATTCTATGAATTTATGAAGGCATTGTTCGAAAATAAGGGCTAATACTTTAGTCTGCTTGTGCTTTTAAACTAATAACTCTAAACTCCGTATTAAAATTAGAAACTAGCCAGCTTGATGATTGTAAAATCGAACTGGTAACACTGATAGCAAACGGAGCTGCTATGTTCAAATTCATTTCTTGGATTTTTTCTGTCACCGCATTTTCACTTACTCTATTCTTTATCGTGCAAGGTAGTTATATGCTTTGTTTAGTCATGCTACTTGCTGGATTGATAGCATTGCCAAAACATGAAAAAGAATTGCAACCACTAGGTATGAGATTACATGCTAAGCATTTTTCTCGGGAGTCTCGTTCACTTAGCTCAAAAGAGGTAATGAACTTTTTATTAGCATGCTCATTGGCTGGCGCTAGCCTTGCGTATCAATGGCATGTGGTAACAATATAGACTTTACTGAACTTAATATCTTGAGTGTTTATATACAGCCATGATCCGAGTTTCTCTTAATGGGATACTCGGATATTTTTCAATGCTACCCCCGAGATAGGGTTAGCCTGATATCACAAATAGTATAAAACATACATGATGTTTAAAATCCGCTCACTAGCTGTTAGATTGGTTTTAACTACCATAGCATGGAAGAGCAATTGAATGTCACAGCCGTTAAAATCCTCATCAATACGTGTTCAAGAGTTCCTAGCCAGTCATGGGCATAACTTCACCGTTACAGAGCTTGCAGACTCTACTCGTACCGCGAAAGATGCTGCAAATGCGATTGGTTGCACTGAGTCTCAAATCGCCAAGTCTCTGATATTTAAAGATAGCAATACTGAAAAGGCGGTCTTGATAATTGCTTCTGGTAGCAACCAAGTGTCCGTGAAAAAAGTGGAAGCAGCAATTAGGACCTGTTGATCTTTCAAGTTTGTTTTTGCAGCAGTTTGATTGGTATTTATACAAGGCAGAGCCAGCGTAGCATAGTCATTCTATGTAAGTCTGGCGATAAAGACTTTGTGCTCCTGCAAAGTCACCTTACCCCACATCCTTGTGGGGCAACACAGAAGAAATGCCAATCAAGCGCTGCCCTTTGGGTTCATCTGAGTGCGCTTTGTTCATTGTTGCTCAACTTTTGCCTAGATTACTAGGCGGCAAGTCGAGCGTCGCGACCAAAACACACTCAGAAGAACAAAAATCAAACAGCAAAGGTCTACAAGCCCTGATGTAAAGCTCGAAAAAGCGAATGCAAACTTTGTACGGGAAAAAACCGGTTTTGCCATTGGCGGTGTGCCTCCTGTGGCGCACACTGACTCTGTGTTGACGATAATTGATAAAGATTTAAAGCAATACGATCGTATTTGGGCTGCTGCAGGCACGCCCAACTCGGTTTTTGAGTTAAAAGCGCATGATCTAGATACGCTTACGGGTGGCACTTGGATAGATATTGCGAAGTAATCCTCAGTTCGTAATCGACCTTGTGTCTATGTGATCCATCTATCAGTCAACTTGGGGTGGTTATTAAGGTTTTCAACCAATAAAGTGCTTTCTAGATGAGAACAGCCCGATAGTCATTCAAAATAATCGTATTAATATCGCTCTCAAGGTAGTTGAATTTAAAAAAGTAAAGACACAGAGATACATGATAAACTTACCCCCAATAATTCAGTAGTATGACTATCTAAGATAATCGAGCTACTAGTCATAAGTGTGACCAAACGTGTGACCTTTTGATATTTGTGATGTGTATTTTAATCATAACTTTATGATATTTAGGGTTTAAGTGATTTATGTGTGAGCTTTTGGGGATGTCGGCGAACGTACCGACAGATATTTGTTTTAGCTTTTCTGGTTTGTTGGAGCGCGGTGGCAATACGGGTCCTCATAAAGATGGCTGGGGTATCACCTTTTACGAGGGGAAAGGATGTAGAACCTTTAAAGATCCAGAGCCTAGCTGTCAGTCTGAAATTGCTAAACTAGTCAAAGCATATCCGATTAAAAGCGTGTCTGTAATAAGCCATATTCGACAGGGAAATAGGGGACGAACTTGTCTTGAAAATACCCACCCATTCACTCGAGAATTATGGGGTCGGGAGATCACGTACGCCCACAATGGCCAGCTTTCGGACTATAAAGACTTAAAAACTGATTTCTACCGACCAGTTGGGAATACAGACAGTGAACTTGCTTTTTGTTGGATTTTGGACAAAGTACGAGAAAAATACCCAAGTCGTCCGTCAAACATGGTCTCAGTTTTCAGGTATATCGCAAAGCTAGCGCACACATTGAGAGACAAAGGGGTATTCAACATGTTGATAACCGATGGTATTTATGTGTTGGCGTATTGCACCAATAATCTACATTGGATAACCCGTAGAGCCCCATTTGGTAAGGCTACCTTAATTGATGCGGATATGGTGGTGGATTTTCAAAAGGAAACCACACCAGATGATGTTGTCACTGTTATTGCGACTCGACCGCTGACCAATGATGAACAGTGGCAGAAACTTGAGCCCGGCGAGTTTGCTTTATTCAAATTAGGTGAGAAGGTGTAGTTCTGAGTTTTTGCAAGCAAAGGCGGCCTAGTTGAGCCGCCTTGATGAATTAACGATGTAGCTATCAACTCTCTGATTTGGGTTGGTAGGTTTTAAGCTCTATCTGAAACTGCTCCATACCATCTTTACCTTTGTACATTTTAACCAGCATATGATCATAACTTGGTGCAAACCAAGCAATGGCTTGACGATCGCTATCATCATAAACGCGTTTAACTTTGATGGTTTTGACGTTGCCAAAAGGTAGAGTGATCATTTCCTCGCCAGCCACCTCAAAATCATAGCTTCGCTGGTCGCCTTTTTTGTCTATGATAGGATAGCTAAACTTGGTCTTTCCCGCCTTTAAATCCTCTCGCAGCTGTACTTGATAACTAATTAAATCTTGCTGATTCTCAAGCCACTTCACTTTCAGTGGATACTTTTCTTCACTGGAGGTAATTGCTTGGTTTTGATGATCAAACTTAATTTTGTAGCTTTTATCTGGACCAGTCCCTTCACGGGTCATACTGTAATGTAGTGGGCTGACGGTATGTTCAGCGACTTTAAACAATGATTCTTCAGTTCTTACATCTGAAAAAATCATCCATTCGATATCGCTTTTGTAACGTACAGCGTATGTTGCATCCGCTATTTTTGTGAGGTCTCGCGTGGCACTACCATGAACCTTACCTTTGCGTGAAACTTGGTATTCGGCGTGATATTCAGTGAGAGAGTTCGCAAATGTCGAAGTGGAAAGTAGAGCGCTAATACCAATTAGCACAGCGCTCCATTTTTTATTTTTCTGGGTACGGCGCACCTTGAACTGGTAAGGTTTTGTTATCAAAAACAGCATAGTCTGCTTCCATTGTTAGTCTTTGTTCGCTGAACCATTTGACCACCAAAGGATAAAGAATGTGTTCTTGCTTATGCACACGTTGCGCCAGTGACTCTGCCGTATCATCTGGAAGAACAGCGACCTTGGCCTGACAGACCACAGGACCACCATCTAACTCTTCTGTGACAAAGTGAACGCTAGCACCATGTTCTGCATCGTTTGCATCGATTGCTCTTTGGTGGGTGTTCAGCCCTTGATACTTAGGCAACAAAGAAGGATGAATGTTCAACATTTTTCCTCTAAATTTTTGCACCAAGTTTGGAGTTAGAATACGCATAAATCCAGCTAATACAACCAAATCTGGTGTAAAGCTATCAATTAGTTGACCAAGCGCAACGTCATACTCTTCACGAGATGCGTATTGCTTATGGTCTAAAACAGAAGTCGCTATACCAGCCTCTTGCGCTCTGGTTAGGCCGTATGCGTCCGCTTTATTACTAACAACGGCTGCAATTTCACCTTGAATATAGCCAGATTTGCAAGCATCAATGATTGCTTGCAAATTTGAACCACTACCAGAGATCAGAACAACAAGGCGAGTGGGTGCCATTACTCGGCACCACCTAAGATCTCAACTTGCTCTTCACCAGCCTGAGCGTCTTGAATTTCACCGATGTGCCAAGCGTTTTCGCCTTGTGCTTTCAGGATTTCAAGGCTTTGTTCAAGCTTATCAGCAGGAACAACTAAGATCATGCCAACACCACAGTTGAATGTGCGGTACATTTCGTGCGTTGCAATGTTACCGTTTTCTTGTAACCAGTTGAAGATTGCAGGCCATTGCCAGCTATCACCTTTAATCACCGCTTTTGCTGACTCAGGTAGCACACGAGGGATGTTTTCCCAAAAACCACCGCCAGTGATATGAGAAAGTGCGTGAACATCAACTTCTTTTAATAGCGCTAAGATTTGCTTCACGTAGATACGCGTTGGTTCTAGCAGGTGCTCGCCTAGGGTTCTGCCTTCGAACTCTGCGTTAGTGTCTGCGCCAGATACTTCTAGTACTTTACGGATTAGAGAGTAGCCGTTTGAGTGCGGACCGCTTGAACCTAGTGCAATTAGCTGATTGCCAGCCGCAACTTTAGTTCCATCAATGATTTTAGACTTTTCTACCACGCCAGTACAAAAGCCAGCCATATCGTAGTCATCGCCTTCGTACATGCCTGGCATTTCAGCCGTTTCACCACCGATAAGCGCACAACCAGAAAGCTCGCATCCTTTGCCAATACCAGATACTACATCTGCCGCAACATCAACGTCTAACTTGCCTGTAGCATAGTAGTCCAAGAAAAATAGGGGTTCAGCGCCTTGGACAATAAGATCGTTAACACACATAGCAACTAGGTCAATACCTACTGTGTCATGCTTTTTCAAATCGATAGCTAAGCGTAGCTTAGTACCAACACCGTCAGTGCCAGCAACCAAAACAGGCTCTTTATATCCGGTTGGGAGTTCGCATAGTGCACCAAAACCACCAATGCCACCCATTACTTCTGGGCGACGAGTTTTTTTCACTACGCCTTTAATTCTTTCGACCAATGCGTTGCCCGCATCGATGTCAACGCCAGCGTCTTTATAACTAAGAGACTGTTTTTGTTCGCTCACAGGTTTTCCTCAAAAGTTGCTAGATAGATTTGCTTAGAAACGCCGACATTTTACAACAATTGCATCTAGGCGGCTAGCGACTTTGCGAGAAACCCTAAGAATGTGGTCAAAGGTCCTCGATTTTGTATCTCGAACAGTATAAAGAAACGACAAAAACTTGATTGTTTATAACTGAATGTGATTTGCGTTAGATCAATACTCAAAGAAGGTGGCAGCGTACTATGGAAACAGGCCCAATCAGACAGTAACTTCAAAAAATGTATTCGAAATCACTGTCACTAACGGCGCATTGATTGGGTCTACCCTAAACTCAAATGCATTTTCAGCCTTAATCTGAGATTTATACCCAAACTCAGATTACCTAGCTATTTATGGGAATAAAACGATGAATATTGAACGCCACAGCCTAGCTAAAGAACTGCCAGAGTTTAAAGACAGAATTCATGAATTAAAACTGTCTGATGGACATTTCTCAAAACTTTTTAAAGATTATCATGAAGTAGACAATGAAGTTATTCGAATTGAAGACGGTGTAGAGCACTCAAGTGATGAGTATCTTGAGTCACTGAAGAAAAAGAGACTGTGGTTAAAAGATCAACTTTACCGAATTCTAAAAAGTGCAGACTAACTTTTAATCAAGGCCAACTGGTCTATGTGAGCGGGCTGCCAAGTCCGCTACTAAATTCCCCACCAATTGTTGAATAATTTAGCCTGTCCCGAGCAAGGGCAGATTTATAATCTATACTCTAACCATTGTATTCCATGCACGACGACTCCTTTGATTGCACTTATATTAGTATTAGCTGGCAGCTTTATCATGGGATTAGCTTTTTCACCGGCCTTTAAAATATGTCGATTAACCTCTTCGGTCGGGTGGCGAGTGTTGTTAATTCTTATGGCTCTGTTTGAACTCGGATACTTGAGCTTTGCCTACTTTCTGTACGATCACAATAGCGCTAGTTTCATTGAGCAAGGCTTAAGTTTAATCCTGTTTCTTGGCTCCATTTTTGTTTTTGTGGTGAATTGTCTAAGTCTAACAAGTCTGCAAGAATTAAATGAAATTGCAACGCAGGCCAAATATAACGCTGAACATGATTTTTTAACGGATTTAGAGAATCGCCAGCGCTGCATTGACGCCATTAATGAACGTAAGCATCAGCAGCTCGACTTTAGTGTTATCTTGGTTGATCTGAATAATTTTAAGCAGATCAACGATGCAAAAGGGCACTTCTTTGGTGATAAATTGTTGGTGGAACTTGCACACAAAATGCGTGCAGCACTGCTTCCTCGTAGCAAGTTATATCGCATGGGCGGCGATGAATTCATTATCCTGATGGACGTTACAGACGTAAACTGTATTTACTCTCAAAACAATGCACTACTGAGCGAGTTAAAGTCTGGGATAGAAATTGAGGAGTTACAACTGGATGTGACCTACAGCGCAGGAGCAAGCTTATGGACTAAATCGCGCCAACTTGATGTGTTTGACCTTTTGAAGCAAGCTGATATCGCCATGTATTCGGCCAAGCATAGCCGTCAAAGCATCGTCATTTTTGATGAAGAGCTTCATGAGGGAATTGAGGCCGAGTTCCAACTTTTAGCTAATCTCAAAGTTGCGCTCGCTCGAGGTGAATTGGCGCTCTATTATCAACCGATAGTGTGTTCTCAAAGTGGTGATATTCATGGAGTAGAAGCGCTATTAAGGTGGCCTCAGCCCGACGGTACAATGATAATGCCAGATCAGTTTATTGAGTTAGCGGAGCGTAATAATCTTATCCGGCAGCTGAGTGCATTTGTGATTAACCGTGTATTCCAAGACCTTGCAATATTGATTGAAATAGATGACAAGTTAGTTGTGCATATCAACCTTTCCTGCCAAGATTTTGCTGAACAGAATCTAATTAATACCCTTGCCATGCTACTGGATACTCACCGAGTAGACCCAACTCATATAGTATTTGAGCTTACAGAAAGCACCGTAATGGAAGAAGTGGAAAAAGCGAGAAGCCTAATTGAAACATTAATAGATATGGGATTTGCAGTGAGTATTGATGACTTCGGCACTGGTTTTTCTTCATTTTCTATTTTAAAAGAGTTACCAATTTCGCAGATCAAAATAGACGGTTCGTTTGTAAGGCTAAGTCATGAAAGTGAAAAAGATCAAGCCATAGTAGAAACCAGTATGTTTTTAGCACGTAAATTGAACTGCAGTATTGTTGCTGAGGGTGTTGAAAGCGATGCTTGTTTGCAGTATTTGTATAGCTTGAATTGTCCGTATATTCAGGGCTTTCAGATATGTGAACCACTTTCGCTAAGCGAATGCGTAAAGTGGATTAATTCCCAGAATATGGTGAAAGGCGCAATGAAAAGGTTAGACGGATGAGGTCTATAACCTCTCTCTGCAAAAAGCTTGATATCCAGATATACGAATAAATTGCTGTCGACTAGAAAGTTAACATCGGCTTAGGTGGGATAAAACCGTACATTTGTTCAAATCCAGGGATCTCTGTTTCCCATATTGGGGTTTCTTCACCGATATATGCACGGAATGCATCAAGAAACAGCCTAGTTCTGACTGGTAAATCACGATGAGGATAGAGCGCATACATCGCAGCAAAATCGACCAGTTTTGTGTTAGTTAAAATCGGTTGTAATTTGCCTTCAGTAATTTCTTTACCGACTAGAAAGGCTGGTGCAACAATATAACAGGTACCAGACAGCACACTTTCCATCAATGTATCTCCGTCGTTGGTTCTGAAGATACTCTTTACAGGCATTTGCTGCTCGATGCCTTGCTCGTCTTGATAGGTGATACTGGTAAACCTTAACGCATCACTGGCGTAGGTTGCTGCAGGTAATTCGCTGAGCTCCTCAAGCGAGTTTGGCGTGCCATGAGTTTTTAAGAACGTCGGGCTTGCTAATATGAGCAATCGATTGCGTGCAATTCTGCGGGCGATAAGTGATGAATCTTTCGGCTCGCCGACACGAAAAGCTAAATCAAAGCCTTCACCCACTAAGTCCACGAGTCTGTCTTCAAGCCTAAGTTCAACCTCAACATGAGGAAAACGTTTTTGAAAGTCATTGATAACAGGTTGTACGTAGCGTCGACCTACCACAGTAGAGCTGGCAATTTTAAGCAAACCTTTAGGCTCGGTGTGATAATTCTGTGCGATGCGCTGAGTGTCGTTTAGTAGCAGCCTTAGCTCTTCTGCTTTTTTTACCATCTCGGAACCTGCAGAGGTGAGCGAAAAGGAACGAGTCGTACGATTCATTAATCTTACACCGAGTTCTTCTTCCAGCTTGGTCATCTGCTTAGAAATGACAGAGCGATCGATATTTCTCAGTTGTGCGGCACTGGCAAAGGAACCACGTTCCACAACGTCTAAAAAGATTAATAATCTGCTGCTAATATCCATAATGCGAGAAAGTTCACTAAGACTGATGCCATTGTGACACTAAACAATTGGAATTGCGAGGGGCATATTTACACTAATAAAGTTGTGGCAACATGCTAACAATGGTTTAATGAATTTAGTCTCACTACTTTATTTTTAACCTAACGCAAAGGCATATGATGAAAGCAGTCCGATTCAATCACACAAATGGACTTACCTTCGAGCAGGGAGAAATTAACTTACCTGAGGCAACCGATGATCAAGTCTTGGTCAAAGTTGAATACGTTGGTTTAAGCTTTATCGATACCAAAGTGGCGAATTGTCCCTGTGAAGAAACACCGAATAGAGTGTTTGGTGTGGATGCTGTGGGTGTTGTGGAAAAAGCATGTAAAACGGGATTTCCAGAACCAGGTACGCGGGTTTTTTGGCATGGAGACATTCGAGAGCAAGGCACGATGAGTGAATTTGCCTTGGTGCCAAGTCACGCACTTACTGTACTACCAGAAAATGTTGATGGTAAGCTCGCCTCAGCGGCAATCGCACCTGCTATGTGTGCATTGATTGCGCTATTTAAGCTTCAACTGAATACAGGTGATACGATTTTAATCGAATCAGCTCATCATCCAGTTGGCCAAATGGCAATACAATTTGCCAAACAGGTGGGGCTTGGGGTGGCGGCATGTTCCGAGTCTAAATATAAAAAGCTGCTTGAAAAGCTAGGTGCAGATCTCGTGTATACCCAGTCTGACTTTGCCGGCTTAGCCGATGCTCTGCAGCTTCATTTTGGCGCAGCAGAGGTGCAAGGCGCACTAGATTTAACAGGTACACATACCCAACAATTGATTGCGCATTTGATATTTTGTGGTCGAGTAAGTTGCTTAGCGGGATTACCTGCTATTGAGCAACACCTCTTAATGAAGAAAGCGCCAAACATAGGCATTGTTTCTTTGTGTGGTAGTTGGCTTTCCAATAGTGTTTGTGCGCAGCAGAGAATGGCATTCATCGGAAATACTCTGGCTGAAAAGCTTGAAAAAAATGAAATTACTTTGCAGCAACTTGAATCAATTTCACCGCAGCATGATGCGATAATTGAAACGCTGAAAAAGCTAGAAAACAACGATAACATCACGTTTTTTGCGGCAGATATGAATCTGTAGCCCCCATCAGTAGCGATAATTTATCCTCTTCACGCAACAATACTGAGCCTGGCAATATTCGCTGGGCTCAGCGTCCAAATAAATTGATACAATTTCTGACATTTTTCATCGCTTGAACACCGTATACTTCCCTCCAGGCCTCGCCATGAAGGGAATACGCATTTCCTTTACGACTTCATAAATAGTCATTGTCATCGTAAGGCGAAATTTTACATTGCGTTAATTGATGTCGGAGGGGCATCAATTTGGTGCGAATTGATATGTTTATTTGCACTCGTCAAATTGGATAGACTAGTGTCATCAGTTTAATAAGGATTAAACAATGAAAAAGTTACTTGTTATTTTCAGTTTTCTCATCTTCTCAGGTGCTGCGTTTGCGAATGACACACCTTATGAATTAATTAACCAAGTTGGCGATAAGCTATTTGCTGATATAAAAACGGTTAATAAAGATGGCAAAGCAACTGAAACTCAGATGAAGGGCATAGTACGTAGTCGCTTGATGCCACACATCGATGTGAAGTTTGTATCTTTTAAATTGCTTGGTAAACATATTAAAGGGCTAAAAAGAGACGAAGCCATCGAGTTTATTGGTGCGGTTGATAACTATCTTGTATCTACCTACGCTAATGCACTTTTACAGTACAAAGGCCAAGACGTATTGTTTGAAGAGTTACCAGTTTCTGATGGTGCTGATTTTGCGACGGTAAAGGTGGTAATAAGAGAGCAATCAAAACCAGATATAGACATGCATTTTAAGTTTCGTCAAAGCAAAGATGGAGACTGGAAAGTGTATGACATGGTTGCTGAGGGTATTTCTTTATTGAGTGCTAAGCAAAAAGAAATCACGATGAGAATCTCAGAAGTAGGTTTGGCTCAGGTTACGGCTGAATTGAAGAGTAAAGCATAAATCAAATTACTTCCCCCCGACTTTGAAGTAACCAAAAGAGCACATCATGGCTGATATGCTCTTTTTTTGGTTTCTGAAATTAGACTACTTGGTTTGTCAGTGGCCTTTCAAGTCTTGCTGCGTCGAGGTTTTCACAGGTTATTGTTGCAATCTGTTTTAGTGCTTCTTTGGTAAAAAAACCTTGATGTCCAGTAACTAGCACATTGGGGAAGCTAACCAAACGCGAGAAAACATCGTCTTGAATTATTTCTTCACTGTGGTTTTTAAAAAATAGCTCTGACTCTTGCTCATATACATCTAAGCCGAGGTAACCGAGTCGTTTAGACTTAAGCGCGGCGATACAGGCTTTGCTATCTAACAGGGCGCCTCTACTAGTGTTAATAAGCATGACACCCGCTTTCATTTTGGCAAACGCAGCATCATCAATAATATGATGGGTATGTTCATTAAGCGGACAGTGTAGGCTAATAATATCCGATTGCGCCAGTAAGATATCTAGAGAGACCAAGGTATAAGGACCTTCCCCTATGTTTGGGTCATAAACTAGGACATTGGCACCAAAGCCGTTTAAGATACTGACTAAGGCTTGGCCAATTTTGCCACAGCCGATGATACCAACCGTTTTATTGTAAATATTAAAACCGAGTAAGCCGTTGAGATCAAAATTATCTTCTCGAACTCGATTGTAGGCCTTATGTGTCTTGCGGCTGAGCGTTAGCATCAACGCGATACAGTGTTCTGCAACCGCTTCTGGGCTGTAGGCTGGAACACGGACAACCTTTATGTCACGCTGTTTTGCCTGTTGAATATCAACGTTATTGAAACCTGCGCAGCGTAGGGCGATGGTTTTAACGCCATAGTCAGCCAGTTCATCAATCACTTGTGCATTTACAGTATCGTTTACAAATACACAAACCGCGTCATAGTGCTGACACAGCGAAACCGTTTTTTCATTGAGTGACTCACTAATAAAACTTATTTCAAGTTCTGAGTAGGTATTTACGGCTTGCTCAAAAAACGGCACTTCATAGTTTTGCGAACTGAATAGGGCGATTCTCATGATTAATGTGGCTCTCTATCACTGACTTAAGCGTTTCTGGTTTTGTTCTTGGGGCATATCTTGATACTAGCATGCCTTCAGAGTTTATTAGAAACTTGGTAAAATTCCATTTAATTGCGCGGTTTTGCGCGATACCACGGGTGTGAGATTTTAAATAGCTAAATAATGGATGTGCATCAGGTCCGTTGACTTGTGTTTTAGTACAGATCTTAAAGCTTAAATTGAAATGTGTATTGTAAAACTCTTTAAGCATTTCATCTTCAAGTGGTTCATTGCGACCGAACTGATTACAAGGAAAGGCCAATACCTCAAATCCAAAAGGTTTGTATTTGCTGTATAGCTTTTCAAGTGCAGACAGTTGCGGAGCAAAGCTACATTTGCTCGCAATGTTAACGATCAATAGCGGTCTTCCCGCTAAGGACTGTAATGGCAAAACTTGGCCATCAATAAGCTGTGCACTAAAACGATAAATATTCTCCATCCTTTCAGGCTCCGTGTGATTTATTCATGTTATTCGGTATCAAAGCGGTTTTTTCATTTGCTATGACAGAGGTGGTCGGGTATAAAAACTCCATTCTTATTAAGATAACAACGAAATAGGACAGAAATATGTCAGTGAAAGTCGCATTTATAGGATTAGGCGTCATGGGGTATCCAATGGCTGGGCATTTGCAAAAGGTGGGTTACCAAGTCACGGTATACAATCGTACCACCAGCAAAGCCGAAAAATGGGCCGCTGAGTATACTGGCAACTTTGCAGTTACACCTAAAGATGCAGCGACTGACTGTGATTTTGTGTTTATGTGTGTTGGCAATGATGACGATTTACGCTCAGTCGTATATGGCGAGAGTGGTGTGTTAGCGGGGGTAAAGCCGGGAGCGGTGATAGTTGACCATACGACAACATCTGCAAAAGTTGCCCGTGATATAGCGCAAGAAGCCAGAAAATTACAAGTTGAATTCTTAGATGCCCCTGTATCTGGTGGTCAGGCTGGGGCTTTTTGCTGATTGACACATGTTATCAACTCTAGATTATCCTTTTAATGTTATTAGTTAAAACATTTAAACTCATAGTGTTAGAGTTTGTAATTCTCGAAATATGAAAATTTAAAAATGTTGACAATTGTCAATATTTCTCAAATTGAACAACTCCCCTTAATAATTTCATCTCTTAGCCTACAGAGCTCATTGTGGCTGACTTAGAAGGTTGTCCTCTATATTTAAATTAAATGTACTTTCTATTATTAACTTAATTACAACAGAAATGATGTTATTAGAAAAAAAATAAAATCTAATTCGTTTGTTAACCTAATGAGTTTACGGGGGAATAGTTAAATGTATATTTAAAACAATGTGTTAACGACCTTTTTGGTGTTTATATTATTTAGTGGTGTTGCTATATTTTTATCATGTGAGAAGTTTTTAAATGAGTTAAAAAATATGGGAGAGGATCGTAAAAGCTTATTTGTAGCCTTTGTAAATGATGGTAGAGCCGTTAGGCGACCAGATTTATCATCTCTCAAAGTGTTTGGAGAGGTAGGGGTTAAAATGGTGAAAGCATATAATGACTATTTTTCTCGCTTCAACGGTGAACCCCCGTATCAAAATTGTAGAACTGTACTTTTACAAATGGCCATTTTCGCAAAAAGCTCATTTGTCGATTTTACCGACGTAAAATCTGTTACTGATTTCCTATATGGCTTTCGTACTTATCTTTTTACAACTTCAAATTTGCGCTCTAACCTACCTACTAGAAATAACTATTGGATGACGTTTCGTAGGTATATTCAATTTTTGATGCTTGAAAGAGTCATTGCAAAAGGCTTAATACCACCAGGAAGTAAAAAGCTAAATAACCGTTCTCTAGTTAGAGAAAGCCAGTTAATCGAGAAGATTAATTCAGACAATCCATACGACGAAAAATCAATAATATCAATTAATTTATCTTTAAATGACGAGGAATATCTCGATGAGCTTGAGTCAAAATTTATAGATGTTAAAGAGGCCTTCTTATCAGCTTCATTACGTGAAATAAATGAAATAAAAAAAGCATTTAACTATGGTAAAACCCTCGCTAAAAGGGTTAATTGGGAAAGCTTACAGAAAAAAATTGAGCTAGCAGAAAAAAAAGGTAGTCCATACCATGACTTTGAAAACTCAACACCAATACATCTGTTTAGGCAAAACCATCCCGAATTCATATCAAATGTTCTTTGTTATATCAAAAATAAGCACCATGGGCTTTTTTTGGGGTATCAAAATTGCGGGTTAGATAGCGAAGCTGACGACGCACTTAAATACATCCATCGTGCATGTGGAGGTATTTCCGCATCAAAACTTGGTGGATACTTAGGAAGAGTAACAACTAGAATGTTAACTCCTTTTTTTGTCTATTTTCTGATTAGGTATCCAAGTTTCCGTGTTTACTCGCTATTAGATGCGGAAATAGAGGGTAAGTCCAGCCTAATGAGTAATTACACCTCTGTTGGCGAAAACAGTCAAACATTGCGTTTCACTATCGATAAACTGCGTGCACATGATGAAAAGTCGGGTTACTTAGATGATGAAGCTAAAGAAATACTTCAATTACTCATTGAATTAACAACGCCATTCAGAGCGAAGCTTAAATACGAGAAAGCCCCAAACTACAAGAAGCTTTGGCTAGTAGTTAATGGTGGAGATAGTTACGGTTTGCCTAGGCCCATGAATCAAAAAGCGCTGCGACGAACATTTGGGCTAAATGCTCGTCTCATAGAAACAGGTAGTTTAGCAAGAAACGATTTAGCTGTTGCAAAGAAGTCATTTTTAGCTTCCCATTGCGAACTTTCGCCATATATAGGCACAGCAACATTAAAAAAACTCCCGCCGATTCAGGGGATTTTGACATGGTTTGAATCTCTTGGTGATTCTGCGAAAGCAGCAACAATTCTTGGAAATACTAAAAAAAAGACTATGGAAAGCTATATTCCTAAACCTATCCAACACTTGATGAATATTAGGATGATAAGACGTTTTCAAAATTTGATTATTTGTGCTGCAACTACAGGCAGGGATTATATGTTAGAGGCAACAGATTTTTCGAGTATTGATGACGTACAGAAGTTTTTGTCTGATATGCTTTTGGTGGAACGAAGCGGTGGGAAAGATACTGAATATTCACTCACAATCAAACAAATTTTAATGGCAAATCGAAATATCAAACCTACTGAAACAGATAGATTAACTTCTACCTTGAAAGTTGCTAAATCACAAAAAAAATCCATGTTTCAATTTCTGCTGAAAGCTTAGCGGCCCTTTTTCTCTTTGAAGAGCATTTAGATAATACCTGTTCTTTCTCAAAAGGCTTCCAGGGTCAAAATAATCTTAGCTTTTGGTCTGAGTTAGCAAAAACGCTTCATCAGTTATTACCCAATCATCCTTTGCAACGAGAGTTTAGCTCAATTTATTTCAAAGCTATGGCAAAAGTAGATGAGTTAAGAGGAAAGATAACCTTTCCGAAAGTTAAGTGCTAGGGTTGGGGACTGAATGTGTACAAAGCAGATCTAGATTTCTTAAATGAAAAGCCACCAAGCGAAGAGCAATTACCAGAGGCTTATTGGCTAAATAACTATTACGCAAGTACATGGATAATTAAGTCAGGAAATGGATTTGTAAAACTGAACTGGGACTTTCTGTTACCTGATGAAACCTCTATGTTAGCCGAAGAAAATGAAAAACTACTTGAAGCTTGCAGGCGCACATTATTCAATTTGAAAAATCCTTATTACTTTAGACGTGAGATCAGCTCTAAAAGGCTAAAAATTTACTACCATATCTTAGTTTGTGTTGCTGAGTGGATAATATTAAATAAAGATTTGTATAACCCCAAAAAATATGCATTTTCCAGACTAGACAGTGATGCTATCAAGGGCTTAATTCGATTATTTATTGAGCATGGGAAAGATGGCCTTCAAGGACTTACTGTTAGGCTTCAAGCTAAATTGACTTCTATTCTTGAAAATAAGTGTGAGATGGATTTCGTCCAGACAAATGCTAGCTTAATACCAAAAAATTTAACTCGCACTGATTGGGTTGATAGCTCTTTAATTACGTTTACAGCAGAGGAATCAGAAAAGCTTAGAAGTTGGCTCTACTTAAAAGGTTTTTATCGGAAAGCCTATACAAAAAAATTTTCACTGAGTGATAATGATGATGTCGCTTATCTCCTAAACTCTAATATATACAGTAAATTAATAGGTGCACGTAGCAACCAAATTGGAAACAAGGCCAAGCTTTTTTTGCGTCAGTTCGAAATGGCAAGAGATTTTGAACTAGTTGAGCTGGCAGATCGCTATCAGACTACAGAATTCCTTCCATCCGATTACTTATCCTTAAAAGAGAAGTCACTAGCTACATCCACTTTAGGGTCAAGTAGACATTTGACTGATTTACTAGATGTGTTTGAACAGTTATCGCCCTTCATATCAGGATTACCAGAGCCTGTTGTATTGGCTTCATTGAACTTTTCTAATTTAGCAAAAAGTTATGGTGCAGGAGGTGATAAACACCATAGAACAACTCCAGTGCAAATAGCTTTGCAGCTAATCGACTCAAGCGTGGGTTATATTATCAATTATGGAGATGAACTAGTTGATACTTTTTTAATTTGGAAGCAACAATTAAATGAGCTTGAGTTAAAAAACTCAGGATTGTCGAATTGGTCATTAGAGAAGTTGAAATTACAAGCGTTTGAGAGGCTGATAATTCCCCCGTCGTTAGCTCCTTTAAATATTGTTAAAGAGCACTCTGCATGGGGAAATTCTAAAGGCTTTATCCGAAATGAACTCGGGGGACATCCAGGAGCAAGTACTTGCAGAAAAGAAATGTCCTTAGAAGATGCTATTAAGTTCTTGTTTGCATCTGCATATTGTTTAGTAGCTTCACTCTCAGCTAGACGAAGAATGGAATTAGGCGAATTACGATGTGGATGTGTAAAGGGCAATAAGGGGTCATATGAACTTGAATTTGCTTTGCGAAAGTCTGAGTTTGCGGGAAAGCGCACTATATTAAGAAGGCCTATTCCAAATATTTTAGCTAAGGCTATATTTTTATTAGAAAAAATTCACAATGGGCTTGGAAATATACACACTAAATCTCAACAACCTTATTTATTTTCTGCTCCTTATAGCTTTAAAGATCATACGCGCAATAAGCCGTCAATCAAGAGCATAGACCGTTTTGTTCATAGCTTTTGTGACTTTATAAACTTAGAAAAGACTTCACACAACAGAAGGTGGTACCCGAAGTCTCATGAGTTTCGTCGTTTTTTTGCAATAGTCTTTTTTTGGCAGTTCAAATTTGCAAATTTAGCCTCTATTTCTTGGATGTTAGGCCATGTAAATATAGAGCACACTTATGTATATATTCGTGAAAGTATCGGAGGAAAGGAATTAACGAAAGTAGAAGCCGCATATTCTGCCGATAGTATTCTAGCGGCAAAATTTGATGATGATAACGAATGTGCTTTGAATCGACTTCGAAACTTGGCTTTAAAACACTTCGGTTGTGATGACATAACGCTAGTTGAAAAGGAAGATTTAGAGCTTTACATGGGAGAGCTTATTGAAGGAGGAATTTATCAGATAAGGCCAGTCTATTTCACAACCGAACAGAAAGTGAAGTACAAGATGGTTTTTGAAATATTGAAAGAGAGCAATTTAAATGGATAGTGTGTCTATCAAGATTAGAAGCGTAATTAGTTCTTATGAACTTTTGCGCGCTATTATTGCTAAACCTCACTCTTTTTCCGATTTCAATATTTTATGTCTGAAGGATCAGACGCGTTTTGCTAAACTGAACCTACCAGAAAGAAATATAGTCTCTATGAGTTTGAACCGATGGAAAAAATATGCTGATGATGCAATACCAATTGGTTGGCGAGGTCTCGATAAATTGAGAAAACAGGCTCTAAGTAAAATTAAGTCTGAAAGCTTGAAGCAAGAAAATCACTCACGAGGTTCAAAAAAATATTTGCAACGTAAACTTGAAGAAGAAAAGTGCACCTCTCAATCTTATTTAAACGAAATTGTTAGATTTTCAGAACAATATAAGCATCTCTTACATATATGCCATATTCATGCTCGACAAGATAATGACTTTAAAGATTTATTTTGCAGACATTTAAAAAGGTATGCTGATACTGAACCGTTTAATCAAATTCAAAATGTTAGCGCTGCCAACGATGACTAAACTATGGAAGACAACCGATGCAAATTGCAAGCTTGTAGATTACTCTGTTGGCCAAGAGTCTTCTCTAGTATCAGCGCCTAACACACCTGTTATGTTTTGGCCGGATGATAAAGTGTGTTTGCCTGTAACTATGTGGCTAATAGAAAAAGCACAATTCTATTACAGTAAAGCCGGTAAAAAGGGAATTAGAGGCAATAGTAGCGGTACGGTCATTACTAGAGCTAGTCTAATTACTCATTTTGTTAAGTATGTTTTCAATAAAAATAATAAAAACTTCGCTTCTCTGAATGATGATCATATTGGTGATTGGAAAAAATCATTAGAAAACGAAGAGGATCCTAAAAACCCTTTAATAAAACGGAGAAAAAATACTCAAATAGGCAGAATAATGAGGGCTGGGTTAAGTTTTCTTATTTGGTACCAGAAAGTAATGCTTCCTCACAATAACTTGATTGGAGAAGAAATCGGCAATCAAATTACTATCGAGTTCGAAGGCGCCAATAAAAGGGGCAACTCTAGTAAAGAAGCTAGTGTTAACCATCGTCACATTCCCAACAATAATACTCCGAGTAAAGTCTTCGCGATAGGTCACGAGCGAATAACAACGCTCTACGATGTATTGAGAGAGACAGAGGCTAACGTGGACGTCAGAAAGCGAAACGAATGTATTCTTAAATTGCTAGAGGCATCTGGTGGTCGCAGAGTCGAAGTTAGTGAAGTTACGCTTGAGGATATTGCGTTAGCACTTTCGACGGGAATCTTACGTTTGCAATCAGCTAAAAGTAATGAAATAGAGCCTAGGCAAGTGCCAGTTGCGAAAGAGTGGATAGAGCCAATCTCTCTTTATATTAACACGCATCGAAAGAAAAAAGTGAAAGAACTAATCAAAAAAGGAAATTAAAAAATAACCCTAATTATTTGTTTATTAACTTATCTACAGGGGCAAAGTTATCCGAAACTTACATCACAAAGATGATGTCAAAATTAAAGTTGTCGGCCAATATTTCTGAAAAAACTTGTGCACATATGTTTCGACATAGGTTCATAACAATTCAAGTGGCTACTAGAATTAAAGATTTTAAAAAAGAAAATTTACCAATAGATGTTATTGACACTATATTAACAAAAGTATCATCCTTATCAGGTCATCAAGATCCTGCTAGTCTAAAACCATATATTGATATAGCGTTTGCGGAACTTGATGCATGGAAAACAGCAGATAAGGTTTTGGCAATACGTTCAAAACTTGAAGCTACTTATAGAGAATTACAAAGTATAAAACTTGATTTGCAAAACTCTAAAATGACAAAAGAAGAATTACTCATTAATTTTGATGGTTTATTGGAAATAATTTTATCAGCTAAAAATTAACTGTTGCTCTAGAGTTTTTGATTTGAGAAGACTAGCTGACAGTAATCTTTGAGTATGTTATTTAATTAGAGTATCTTACTTGTAGTCATCAGGGTTTAGTGGCTCAACACGAACTAAAGAGCCGTGGGCTTTTATTTGTTCATCATTTAAAGATTGATCTGAAAACTTTTCAAGCTCAATTGAGCACTTATCTTCAGTAAGGTTACATAATATAATATCACCGATAGCAAACTTGCATTCTTCGTTTTCAGGTAGCGGAATAGCCCCATTTTTACCTACTTTCACAATCATATATCAACCTGCGCATGGTATTTAATTAGCCTTGAATCAGCTCTTGATTTTTGAAAAAGGCTTCATTCTGATCTCAATACTAAAATGAAGCTTTGATGATAAACTCAAATATTCAAATAAGCCTTCATTCTGATCTCAGTACTGAAATGAAGACTTGATGATAAGCTCAAATATTCAAATAAGGCTTCATTCTGATCTCAATACTAAAATGAAGCTTTGATGATAAACTCAAATATTCAAATAAGCCTTCATTCTGATCTCAGTACTGAAATGAAGACTTGATGATAAGCTCAAATATTCAAATAAGGCTTCATTCTGATCTCAATACTAAAATGAAGCCTTGATTATAAGCTCTAATATTGAAATAAGCCCTCATTCTGATCGCAGTACTGAAATAAAGCCTTGATGATAAGCTCAAATATTGAAATAAGCCTTCGTTCTGATCTCAGTACTGAAATGAAGCCTTGATGATAAGCTCAAATATTCAAATAAGGCTTCATTCTGATCTCAATACTAAAATGAAGCCTTGATGATAAGCTCAAATATTCAAATAAGCCTTCATTCTGATCGCAGTACTGAAATGAAGCCTTGAAGATAAGGTCAAACTTTGAAATAAGCCTTCATTTTGATCATCAACAATTTTATTTACGCGAATTATCAAATTTTCGTTGTGCGCGTAACCAGAATTCACGCGGCATTCCGCTTACCACTTCAAGTCGTTCAGCTAAAGAAACTGTTACGCCTATTTTCTCTTTTAGAAAATCATCGTATTGTTCGATCGGGAGGTCTAACATTTTACTGAGGTCAGTATTGCCCAGTCCTTGAGCTCGGAATTTATGTAAGTACAGAGCCTCGAAATATCTAGCAGGATGTAGCACCTCTTTGTTATCTGGAACATTCACAATATCATCGTCTTCAATATCAGCAATATATTTAAGCTTTTGTTGGCTGCGAATTCTAGAGGTCGTAACATCAACTCTTGGGTTATCCAAACCGTTGTTATTGAAAGGGTTTGGTTGTTCCTTTTGGCTTGTTTGCCAACTTTCACACGAAGCCCCGATGACTTTTGCAAGCGGGATAGCATTCATTACCTCGGCAACAATTGATTCGACTAAATCAGAATAGCTAGTTGCATCTCGACTTAATTCTATTGCAACTCTTCCGTCTCTTGGATGACTAACAATCGCATCATCGAATCCAGCTTCAAAGAGGGCATCATCTATCTCATCCATAGTTAATAAATTATCTTTTACTTCAAAATTAACTATAACTTCAAACATTTAAAGCAGGTACTCTATTTATAAAAATCATTTTTCTGAGCGGCTTCGGACACACTTAGGGGGTGGTTTTCCTTAAATATATGTAGTGCTTCTGAGTAATTCATTTTATCCATAAGCGCTCCTACTTTAGTTAATGCTGACTGATATGTTGCATACGATTTTGCCCCCAGGTAAAGGTATTCATCTGGAGCGACGTATTGAGGAATTGCAATAATTTTCTCCTGATTCTTTGCCCGCAGAAATGTGATTAATTCGAGCGGGTAAGTACCATTCTTAATGACCCATAGTCTCATCATAGATACAAATTCATCATCATTAACATCTTTGTTCATATGCTCACCTTTTTGCTTAATGTGACTGTATTTAAATACATCGAGATATGTGCAGCTAAACGTAAATTAGAATGCTCTGATTCACTTTATACTACACCATTAACCCTGAAATAATCAAAATGATTACATCAATTTGATTGTTCCATTGCTCTGATTAAGCTAAAGTACTTTGATTAAAACTTGGTTTTATTAAAGTATGCAGCTCGAAAACCTGAACCATGCACAACGTGAACGCCTTGCTTTTATTGACTTTAGCCTTGAATTCTTTGGTCAAATAGCAAGGGCTGACTTGATCCAAAAATTTGGAACTGGCTTAGCTTCATGTACTCGCGATCTTTCTCTGTATAGAGAATTGGCACCAGATAATGCTGTGCTCATGCATGAGAATAAGCGTTATGTGCGCTCAGGCGCATTCAGAGCCATTTTTGAGCACGAACCTGAGTCTGTACTTAGAACATTGGCAAAAGGCTTTGGAGATGGCTTCTCGTTGCCACAAGAGAAGTCATCGGCATGCTTTTATGCGATTCGGCTGATTCATCCAAACGCTGAAATCATTTCGGGCATCATGCGAGCGATTTACTCTAACTCAGCGATTCATTGTGAATATGAGTCGCTTAGCAGTGGTGCAACCAAGCGGGTGTTAGTGCCACACGCCATTGTTAACAATGGTCATCGCTGGCATGTGCGAGCATTTGACCGTAAGAGCAAAGAGTTTCGAGATTTTGTTTGCACACGGTTCAAGCATGTCGAGCTTTTAGTAGCAGAGCCCAAAAGCGAAGAATTGGCCGAAGCAGATAGTGCTTGGAATACGCTATGTGAATTGCAGCTAGCACCTCATCCAAGGCTTAGCCATAGCAAGGCCATTGAAATGGATTACGGCATGACAAAGGGCATACTTGAACTAGAAGTTCGAGTAGCTTTAGCAAATTACGTACTCCGTCAGTGGAATGTAGATTGCACTGATGACGCAGCATTAACGGGCGACGAGTACCAATTGTATTTGAAGAATAAAAATAGTCTGGTCGATTTAATCGATTTCTCAATAACACCAGGCCAACAACTTAACTAGGAACAGTAACCAAGATGGTTGAACAACACAAAAAAGCACTCGAAAAACAGTTATGGAATATTGCCAACGCCTTACGTGGCAACATGAGTGCTGATGAATTTCGTGATTACATTTTAGGGTTTATCTTCTACAAGTATTTGTCTGAGCGTATGGATATATATGCAGACGAGCTATTAAAAGAGGATGGTATTAAGTTTGATGCCATTGACGAAAGCACCGATGAAGGCAAAGAATATCTAGAGGCTATTCAAGAAGAAGCCATTGATCACTTAGGTTACTTTTTAAAGCCAAGCGAGCTATTCCATGTGCTTGCTCAAAAAGGTGAAAACGGTGAGTTTATCCTTGAAGCGTTATCTGAAGTGCTTAACCATATCGAACAAAGCACTATGGGCACGGCATCAGAAGATGACTTCAATGGTCTGTTCGATGATTTAGATTTAACGTCAAACAAGCTAGGTAAAACGGAAAAAGCCAAGAACGAGCTGATTTCAAAAATCCTTGTTCATCTTGATGATATCGACTTCCTACACCACGAAACAGAAATCGATGTATTAGGCGATGCATACGAATACCTAATCGGGCAATTCGCTTCAGGTGCCGGCAAAAAAGCCGGTGAATTCTATACTCCGCCAATGGTTTCAAAATTGCTGGCAAAGCTCGTTACTATGGGCAAAGACAAGCTGCGCAGCGTTTACGACCCAACTTGTGGTTCAGGATCATTATTACTTCGGGTAGCAAAAGAAGTAAAAGAAGTTGGTAACTATTACGGTCAAGAGTCAAACCCTAGCACCTATAACCTTGCTCGAATGAATATGATTTTACACGGGGTTCATTATCGCCAATTTGATATTCAGCAAGACGACACATTAGAGCAGCCACATCATTTAGAAAAGCGCTTTGAAGCCGTTGTGGCAAACCCTCCGTTTTCAGCAAAGTGGAGTGCATCGGCTGGCTTTTTAACTGATGAGCGCTTTCAAGACTATGGCAAGTTAGCGCCTGCCTCAAAAGCAGACTTTGCTTTTGTACAACACATGCTTTATCAATTGGAAGACGACGGTACTATGGCGGTAGTACTCCCTCATGGTGTGTTGTTTAGGCCTTCTACAGAAGAGCACATAAGGAGGTTTTTAGTCAAAGATAAGAATTGGCTAGATGCTGTAATTGGCTTGCCTGCGAACATCTTCTATGGTGCTGAATTACCCACTTTGGTGTTGGTATTTAAAAAAGATCGATGCTTAGATGACGGTGTATTCTTTATTGATGCAAGCCAAGAATTCACAAAAGGTACCGGTCAAAACTACATGGATGAAAAGCACGTAGATAAAATAATATCAACTCTAGAAAATAGGTTGGATGTTAAACAATTTGCTCATTTGGCTTCGTTAAAGGAAATCGAACAAAACGGATATAACCTCAATATCCCTAGGTATGTAGACACTTTCATACCAGAAGAAGAAATCGATTTTTCCAAACTTATGAATGAGATACAGAAAAATAGTAAAGAACTTAATGAAACGGAAAAAGAAATTAAGGAACTTTTTACTAAATTAGGTCTTAGTGGGGACAACTTATGAGTTTAAGCGCCTCAAAACCAAAAGTTAGATTCAAAGAGTTTGAAGAAGATTGGAAGCCAGTTCAACTTAGTGAATTACTTTCTCCCTCCAAAAAGAAAAACAAGAATAGTAAGTTTGCGCGAAATGATGTCTTATCTGTAACGCAAGAGTATGGGCTTGTAAATCAAATAGAATACTTAGGCCGTTCCTTTGCAGGTAAAGACCTAACTAATTATGGAGTTGCAGAAGTAGGTGACATCGTATACACCAAAAGCCCTCTTAAAACTGCACCGTATGGAATAATTAAGGAAAATACATTTAAAGATGGGATCGTTTCTACATTATATGCTGTCTATAAAGTAAGAGAAAAAGTTGATGGGGGGTTTGTCAGTCGTTACTTCGAGTTAACAGATAATCTAAATCGTTATTTGAGGCCATTAGTTCACAAAGGCGCCAAAAATGATATGAAAATCAGTGCGGAAAGAGTCTTGATTGACCAAATATTTACTCCATCAATTGACGAACAATTAAAAATAAGAGATTTTTTTCAGTCGTTTGATAAATATATTGGCTTACTTGAGAAAAGATGTGAACTCCTTCATCAGAGAAGGAAGTCAATAGTGCAAAAGGTATTTAAAAAAGAAGTTCGTTTTAAAGATATAAAAGGTAATGAGTACCCATGTTGGTCGCCAAATAAGCTAGAAATGTTTTTAAAGGAAAGTAGGTGTACAGGAACAAAAGGAGATAAAGCTAAAAAGCTGACAGTAAAGTTATGGGGAAAAGGCGTAGTAGAAAAAACAAAGACTCATGAAGGTAGTGAAAACACACAATATTATAGAAGAAGAGCAGGACAATTTATCTATAGTAAGCTGGATTTCCTAAATTGTGCTTTTGGTGTGATTCCGGATAAGTTAGATAACTTTGAGTCTACTGTTGATTTGCCATGCTTTGATATTAAAAAGGAACTAAATCCGCTTTTTCTTTTAGAGTACGTAAAGCGTCAGGAATTTTATAAAAAATTTGGTTCTCTGGCTGATGGAGGAAGGAAAGCTAAGCGAGTACATGCAGATACATTTCTTCAGTTTGTAATTCATGTTCCAGCTCTAGAAGAGCAAAACAAAATAGTAAATCTTTTTCAAGTTCTAGATCGTCAATTAGCTTCAGAGGAGAAAAAACTAAGCATGATGAGAACTTTAAAAAAGAGCTTTTTACAACAGATGTTTGTTTAAGGGATAGAGGTAAAAGGAGTTATTGTGGCCTATCAGTCAGAACAAGAATTAGAAAATAACTTAGTAGCACAGCTAAATAAATGTGGCTTTGAAAAAGCAACAATTACGGATGTTAATTCACTTAGAACTAACCTCAAAAAGCAGCTTTCAAAACTTAATGGGTTTGAAATTAGTGATAACGAGCTCAAGCAAATTCGCAATGCCTTATCAAAAGGCAACGTGTTTGATAAAGCGAAAACGCTACGTGATAGGCTACAAATCGACAAGGACGATGGCACGGTTGGTTATGTTCGATTTCTTGATGATGACTTTAGTAAGAATCACTTCCAAGTAACTCAGCAAGTAACGGTAGAAGGCCATTATAAAAACCGTTATGACGTTACCATACTAGTTAATGGCTTACCGCTAATTCAAATTGAACTTAAGCGAAGAGGACTAGAGCTTAAAGAGGCATTTAACCAGATTAACCGTTACCAACGCCACTCTTATTGGGCGGAAGATGGCTTATTTCAGTATGTTCAGGTGTTTGTTATTTCTAATGGCGTAAACACTAAATATTACGCCAATAATCGCAAACAAAGCTTTAAACAAACCTTCTATTGGGCCGATGTTAAAAATGAGCGTTATACTGAATTAACTAAGTTTGCTGACGAGTTTTTAACGCCACACCATCTTACGGATATGATCACTAAGTATGTGGTGCTGAACGAAACTGACCGCATTCTAATGGTGATGCGTCCGTATCAAATCTACGCGACTGAAGCCATTATTGAACGAGTTGCAGAACGTGAACAGTTAAAAGCTCAAAATCAAGCAACCGATGAGCTCAACGGTTATATTTGGCATACCACAGGCTCTGGTAAGACACTAACTTCGTTTAAGACAGCACAACTTCTTACCGGCGATAGCAACATCCATAAAGTGGTATTTGTGGTTGATCGTAAAGACCTCGACTATCAAACCAGTAAAGAATTTAATGGCTTTGCTAAAGGTTGTGTTGATAGCACTGATAACACAAAGTTGTTAGTGGATCAGTTTACTGACGCGCCAATTCCAGCGGACAAAGTTAACGAAAAACGTAATACCAAACTGATTGTTACTACCATACAAAAGCTCAATAACGCCATTAGCCATAAGCGCTATTCCAAACGGATGGAGCCGGTGCAAGACAAAAATATGGTGTTTATTTTTGATGAATGCCATCGCAGTCAGTTTGGCGATACCCATAAGAAGATCACCCAGTTCTTCTCTAATCATCAAATGTTTGGTTTTACCGGTACACCTATTCTTGAAAAGAATGCGGTATCAAAGTCATCTCGTAAATACACCACGACAGACTTATTCCATAAGCCACTTCATAAATACACCATTGTTGATGCGATTAAGGACGAGAACGTGCTCAAATTCAATATTGAGTACGTTGGCCGCTATAAGAAGAAAGACAGCGCTAATGAGGTGGATATTGAGGTTGAAGGCATTGATACCAAAGAGCTGATGGAATCTGATGTTAGGTTAGAAAAGATCGCTGATTACATTATCGCTCAACATAAACGCAAAACACATAGTAAAGAATTTACCGGCATGTTCTGTGTGTCGAGCGTACCTGCCTTAATTAGGTATTATGAGCTGTTTGCCAAGAAAAAGGCTGAAGGTAAACACAACCTTAGAATTGCGACGATATTCTCTTATGCTGCTAATGAAGAAGATCCAGACGCTGATGGCTTAGATGAGGCCGTATTGAATAAGGTTGCCGAGCCTCAGGTCGCGTATAGCCATAGCCGAGATAAGCTAGAACAGTTCATTGGTGATTACAATGAACTGTTCAGCTGTAACTATACCACGAAAGACAGCGAATCGTTTTATAACTACTACAACGATATCTCCAAAAAGGTTCGGGAACGAAAAATCGACATTCTGCTAGTCGTGAATATGTTTCTTACCGGCTTTGATAGCAAAACACTTAATACTTTGTATGTTGATAAAAACCTTAAATATCACGGGTTGATTCAGGCGTACTCACGCACTAACCGCATTCTGAATGAGCAAAAGTCTCAGGGTAATATTGTTTGTTTCCGTAACCTTAAAAAGCGCACAGACGAAGCCTTAGCACTGTTCTCAAACAAAGACGCCAGAGATACGGTGATAATGCCGCCGTATGAAGAATTCCTGAAGCTGTTTAACCAGGCTTTAGAGCAGCTTAAAAAGATTGCGCCAGAGGTAGATAGTGTTGATTCATTGCTAGATGAGCATATGGAGCTGGAATACGTTAAAGCCTTTAGAGAATTAATGCGCTTGCGTAATGTGCTTTCAACGTTCGCCGACTTTGAGTTTGATGACGTAGACATCAGTGAACAAGAGTTCGAAGACTATAAGAGCAAGTATCTTGACCTTTATGACAAAGTTAAGACAAATACGGCACCTGAAAAAGAATCTATTCTCGAAGAAGTCGACTTTGAACTAGAGCTACTGGCAATGGATGAAGTAAACGTTGCCTACATCTTAAAACTGCTTAGCAAGCTCAAAGAGACAGACACTGAAGAAGAATACCAGTATCAGTATAAAGCACTTATGCAGGTTATTGGTGGTGATCCTAACCTTCGCAGCAAACAAGAATTAATTGATAAATTCATCCAAGAAAACTTACCAGAAGTGAAGTCAGCCGAAGAAGTGGATGACGCGTTTGCAGTTTACTGGGAAGTAGAAAAAGAAAAAGCCACTCAACAAATGGCTGAGGAAGAAAAGCTTATTCCAGAAAACGTAAAAGAGCTGGTCGAACGCATGATCTTCAACAACCAAGAACCACTGCGTGAAGACATAGTAGCGACGATGGAAAAGCCCCCAAGTGTATTACAACGCAAGAAAGTTATACCAAGGCTTGCTGAGAAGTTTAAGGGCTTTGTGAACACGTTTTATGGTGGGATGTAATGAATAACGTTAGTACTTATAGGTTAATTTATTTAAAGATTGATAAATATAAAAACATAAAAGACCGTGACGTACGGTTCACGCTAGACTATGAAATTCATGAGGATAAAATTGGGAAAAAACTGGAAATAGTTAAGTCAAAATTTTCTCATTTAAAAGATAAAAGACATAATTCACTTGGGCACTTGGATGTATTTACTGCATTGGTTGGCGAGAATGGTTCTGGAAAGTCTAATTTAATAGAATTAATTAGCTATATTTATACTACAGGTATGTTCCCCGAAGGTTTAGTTGGCAAGACTAGCAATAGTTATGCAGTTGTTGAACAAAATGTGAGTGGTAATATAAGCTTTTATCTCATCACACCTAATATATCTCACTACAATACAGAATTTTCAAAGACCATCGGAGTTGCGTTCTGTACAAAGCTGGAAGAATATAATGAATTTGGTAAGACAATTCTATATCACCCTCTCAATGACTTATCCGCTGGAACAACGTCTAATGTTGTCTTTAACACGGAAAAAATTGCTTCGAATCCATTTAAGAAACTTTCAATCGGAATTGCAGACAGTAAGTTAGCTAAACAATTTGCTGAAAACTCAAAGAAACTTATTGAATTTCAAGATTTTAAGCATATTTCAAACAATAAATATTCTAGGTTAGTTCTGCTTTTTAGTGATTTTAAAGCTGCAATTGAAGAAGATGTACTCTTACAAAATCAATTCAGTATATTTAGTAAGAGAACTGCGCAGGTTAAGCTATATAATGCGTTCCTTGGAATGCTCAAAAATGATGTCCATCCAGTAAGCTCTTTTATTTTGGTCTATGCATTCTTTATCACATTTAGCGCTGTGCAAAATAATAAGCGTTATTCAGATGTTCCGTATTTAGATGCTCTGATGGTGTCTTTTAGCCTTTTTGTCGAAGAAGTAGAATTTATTAAACCTTTTCAAAAAGAATTAAATAGATATATACAAAAGCAGGGGCTGGAGACTTTTCGGGAAGAAATTGGGAATCATGTAAATGAATTTCGTGAAGATATAAAATTATTTTCTGTGGAATATAATGAGTTAAATGGAAGCCATTTATCGGTTAAGTTGACCGAAGTTGAAGAAAATAAAGTATTGGATCTCATCTGCTCAAAGGATTGGTTCGATTTTCCAAATCAGCCCCGTGCATTCCAAGGAGCGGGAATACCTCTTAAAATAGATGGCCTTAGCTCTGGGGAAATAAGTGCTATTCACTATTTGAGTGAATTACACTCTAAAATTGAAAAATATGGCTCATCCGCACTTATTATTTTAGATGAGCCAGAAAACTCATTTCATCCTGAGTGGCAAAGAATTTTGATTTCAATAATGGACGAGCTATACAGCAAGCTCAATGTAGCTCCTCAGACAATAATATCCTCTCATAGCCCGTTTATTCTATCAGATATGCTGCCAGGGAAAGTACTATTTTTAGGCGATAAAAAAGGGTTGGATAACTGCTTTGCTGCAAATATTCATGATTTGCTTTCTGATGGTTTCTTCTTGAATCAAACAATTGGAAATGCTGCTAAAAAAGAAGTTACTAAGATAATAGATCTTATTAACACCCCTCTAGAAGAATTATCCGATGATAATGGAATAGCCATGAAAATAGAATTAGCTAGGGATGTCATTAAATATGTTGGAGATAATGTATTACAGAGAGAGCTTAGTAGAAAATTAAATAAATTTGAGCTCGCTTTATCTCCAATTGGTGAAGAACTGATATCGTTGCTTTCTACAAGTAAACAAAACTCTGAGTTAAAGGGAGAAATTAGGGAATTGGCTAGACGATACTCTTTAGGTGCTAATCCTAATGTTTAATCTAAACTACCGTGATTACCCCAAGATAGAAAAAATGCATCAAGAGTGGTGTAAAACAAATTCACCATTGCCGGAGCAGAATCCTGATGCGCAAAATGAATTTTTTAATTGGTTATATTCAGTAAAAGATGAGTTGTATACATGTTCACCTGAACAAATGTTAGACAGTCTCACATCTTTAATTCAAGTTTTCAATCAAAGTGTTATGAGAAACCAAGAGCTTTTTCATACCTTATGTGGTTACAGGTTTCTATTTTGGGAGCGATATAAGAATAACAATACTAATATTCTATTTTGTGTTTTTGAATGGCCACAAACACCAGAGTTTTTGAGAATTAGAGAACTTTGCAGAGGAAGAGCTAACGCTGCAAACAATGCAAATCTAGAAAATTCACTGCGTGAATTAAATATTCTAGAACAGGTAAGTGATGCGGTTGAAGATGGCCCAAGAAGGCTACTAATAAGCAAGTTTAAAAAATATTTCCCGCCGGACAGTCTTATAAAACTGCCACTAAGAAAGTTTGTAGATAATGATGATTTCGATGTGTTTGAAGCCTTTTGTAGCAATAATTTTGACTACAGAAAGTTTTCAAGACAACGTGGTGATTGGGGCCCATACCCGTTAATTGAACTGCTTGAAAATACAGTTTGTCCATATTGCAACAGGAGTTATACCCACTCTGTTTTTGAGGGGGATGTGTATGGAGGAAGACCTGAGCTTGATCATTTTTTGTCGAAATCTGTTTTCCCTTTTTTTGCCCTTTCTATTTACAACTTAATTCCTGTTTGCCACTCATGTAACCATGCAAAGCTAGACAAACATGTTGTCAAAATCTTGGATAACACAGCCGCATATACCCATTTGCATCCAAATATTTTAACGGATAATGTTCTTGATATTCAATTGTTTACAACAGAGCATGAAGGAGATTTATTGTCGTTTTTAGTCAATAATGATTTTTCTTTGAATGGAAAAATACAGATAACAGAAGACTGTAGAGCTAGAACAAAGGTTATGAATTCTATGGAAATATACAACTTAGCTTTCGATAATAGTGAGAGAAAGTTGGTAGGCTATTATAGAGACCACTACAAGGATATTGAGCGTACATTGAATCTAGTTAAACGGTACCCTGTAAGTGCAATCAATTCTATAGCTAATCTATTGAAGGAAGACGAAAAATCTTTAAGAAGAGTTTTTGTCGAGAACCTTATTTCGGAATCTCCAGGGGATGAGCCACTAGGTAAACTGAAGAATGACTTGTTATCTTCAATTATATTTAGTTTAGATGATTGAAGTTAATAAAAATAGCACTAAACCAAGGGGGAGTTATTTCTCTGTAGGTGTTACTATCAAATCAATTTTACAAATTTAAAAGATATAAATATGAATAAATTAAATGTCGCATTTATTGGCCTTGGAGTCATGGGGTACCCAATGGCAGGCCACCTTTCTAAACAAAAAGATTTATGCGTTACTGTTTATAACAGAACTAGCGCAAAAGCTAAAAAGTGGGCCGAAGAATACCAAGGACAAATTGCTATCACTCCACAAGAGGCTGCTAATGGAGCGGACATAGTCTTCCTTTGTGTGGGTAATGACAATGATATACGTGAGGTCACACTACTAGAGAATGGGGTTTTGAATTCAATGAAGTCAGGTAGTGTTCTTGTTGACCACACTACAGCTTCGGCTGATATAGCAAGGGAATTGAGTCATAAATGCGAGGAAAATAAAGTCGGATTTATCGATGCTCCAGTGTCTGGCGGTGAAGCAGGAGCAATCAATGGTTCTTTAACCATCATGTGTGGTGGAAAAGACACAGACTTCGACAAAATTCAAAATGTGATGAAAGCTTACAGTCGGTATTCAAAACTATTAGGTGAAGCTGGGGCAGGCCAATTGGCAAAAATGATGAATCAGATATGTATAGCGGGTGTAGTCCAAGGCCTTGCAGAAGCATTGCAATTTGGGGTTAATGCAGGAATGGATTGCGAGGCTGTAATTGAAGTTATTTCTAAAGGTGCTGCGGGTTCTTGGCAAATGGAGAATAGACACAAAACCATGCTTAAAGATGAGTATGAGCATGGTTTTGCTGTTGATTGGATGCGTAAAGATTTAGCTATAGCTCTTAATGAAGCTAAGAAAAATGGTTCTACACTTCCATTAACATCACTTGTTGATCAATTTTATGCGGATATACAAAAAATGGGTGGCAATCGTTGGGATACTTCTAGCCTATTAAAAAGATTGGTTTAACTTTTAATCTTTATTCAACAGTTAAGATTTAAGCAGATATGGTTGACAACTTTTTGAGATAGATGATGCAGTCCGCAAAAGGTGCAGAAAATGGCGTGTTAACGGTGATGGTTGGAGGAGGCGAAAGTACGTTTGAAAAAGCACAACCAATCATGGCCGCGTTTGCTCGCTTTAGCCAATTAATTGGAGAAGTGGGGGCTGGGCAGCTTTGTAAAATGGTCAATCAGATTTGTATCGCAGGTGTGGTACAGGGGCTCGCAGAAGGCTTACACTTTGCTAAAAAGGCGGGTCTTGATGGTGAAAAGGTAATTGAAACGATTGCTAAGGGTGCTGCTGGCTCTTGGCAAATGGAGAATCGTTATAAAACCATGTTGGCAGGCGAATATGACTTTGGTTTTGCAGTCGATTGGATGAGAAAAGATTTAGGCATTGCACTAGACGAGTCAAGAAGTAACGGCGCAAATTTGGCGCTTACAGCTTTAGTGGATCAATATTATGCGGATGTTCAAGCGCTTGGCGGCAACCGTTTTGATACCTCAAGTCTACTGGCTAGGCTTGACGCTATCCACGACAAAAACAAATAACCTTTCGTTTCTAGGGCCTGTTGACCTTTGCTGTTTGATTTTTGTTCTTCTGAGTGTGTTTTGGTCGCGACGCTCGACTTGCCGCCTAGTAATCTAGGCAAAAGTTGAGCAACAATGAACAAAGCGCACTCAGATGAACCCAAAGGGCAGCGCTTGATTAGCATTTCTACTGTGTTATAGCCAGACTTACATAGAATGACTATGCTACGCTGGCTCTGCCTTGTATAAATACCAATCAAACTGCTGCAAAAACAAACTTGAAAGATCAACAGGCCCTAGTCTAAGTAACTTAAGCTCGGATCAGTCGTTATGGCTGCGCTACATTGGTGATAAATTGCTGATGTAGTGCGCTGAGATTCGCCAATATTGCGCCTTTACCTTTGATATCGCTGCGTTTCAGCACGGCATCAATCGCATCAACGGACTGCAACGTGGCAAGTTTTGATGCCGTTAGCTGGTGGCTAATATGCCAAGGCTCCGCAGCAACTCCCCCTCGATAGCAATCATAAGGCCGGTAGAAACCAAAAGTTGCTAAATGCGCATCAAGCCACAGTGAAAATTCGTGCTGATGTCCATCTTGCTGGTATTCCCATGGTTCTAGTTGTAGTGATTGTCCTGTCGGTACAAGGTTTTTGGCGAACACATCCAGATCAGTACCCAAATGGTGGCGGCTAGCACTAGGTAGGGCGGAGAACAACATAATTGCTTTTACTTTGTCGATGTCTGAGAGGTTGCTCAGTTCTACCTCTTGGTTAGAGATATCAAAAACAGGACGGCGCATCGCAAACTTGCTATTCCAAATCGCTTTTTGCCTTTCAAACCCTCGATATGCGGACGCCATGTAGAATTCAAAACCTGCCTTTTTTGCAGCTTGTGAGAGGGCGTTGAGATCGGAAACGATTGCGCTATGCACATGGCGGCCATGGTAAAAAACCAGATGTGATTCATTAACGCCACAAGCGCTGCATTCAGCGCTTGTAAGCATATAGCGGCTAGGCAAGTAACTTCTCCAAGATCTTTTCATAGACTAAGGCCAATTGATCTAAGTCTTTGCAACTCACGCATTCATCGACTTGATGGATTGTGGCATTAATTGGACCAAACTCAATTACTTTACATCCCGTTTGGGCAATAAATCGGCCATCAGATGTGCCACCTGAAGTTTCCGGTGTGGTTTGCATTCCCGTCACTTCTTTGATGGCTGCAATCGTCACATCGAGCAATGGGCCTGGCTCTGTTAAAAACGGTAGCCCATTCAGTATCCAATTAAGCTCATAATCAAGTTGATGCTTGTCTAAAATTGCAATAACACGTTGTTTGAGCTCATCGGCTGTAACTTCAGTGCTAAAGCGAAAGTTAAACTGTACTTGCAAAGAGCCCGGTATCACATTGCCAGCTCCAGTTCCGCCATTGATATTGGAAACTTGGAAGCTTGTTGCGGGGAAAAATGCATTCCCTTGATCCCACTCGGTTTGACTGAGTTCAGCAATCGCCGCCGCAGACAAGTGAATGGGGTTTTTAGCGAGATGAGGGTAGGCTACGTGACCTTGTTTTCCAATCACTTTTAGGTGTCCGGTGAGTGAACCGCGACGACCATTTTTTACTACGTCGCCAAGCTCATGACGTGACGAAGGTTCACCAACCAAGCACATATCAATTTTTTCGTTTCGGGCTTCTAATAAATCTACAACTCGAGTTGTGCCGTTCACGAAAGGACCTTCCTCATCAGAGGTTATCAAAAAAGACAATGACCCTTTGTGGTTGGGGTGTTTTTCGATAAACCTTTCCGTTGCCACGACCATAGCTGCAAGTGAGCCTTTCATGTCAGCGGCTCCGCGGCCATGTAACATGTCATTTTCAATCTCTGCAGCAAATGGCGGGTGCTGCCATTGACTCTCGTCACCAACCGGTACTACATCTGTGTGTCCAGCAAAGCAAAAATGTGGTCCGCTGTCGCCTTTTCGTGCCCACGTGTTGAGCGTATCAACAAAGAAGTGTTCTTCGATGGTAAAGCCAAACTTTGCCAAGCGTTCATTTATTAATTGTTGGCAACCAGCATCATCAGGTGTAACAGAAGCCCTTTGGATCAGAGCTTGAGCGAGCTTAACTACTTCGCTCATTAGGCAAAAATCTCATCATACTGTGCAGTTTTAAAACCCAAGTGATATTGACCTTGGTACTGCAAAATAGGACGTTTTATCATGGCTGGTGTCGCCAAAAGGTGTTGTTTCGCTGACTGCGCATCGAGATTTTGTTTTTGTTCTTCACTAAGAGCTCGGTATGTGGTCCCGCGTTTGTTTAACACGTTTTCCCAGCCAAGTTGGTCAATAAAAGCGGTGAGTAGAGCTTCGTCTAATCCATCTTTGCGGTAGTCGTGAAAGGTGAATTCGATATTGTTGTCTTGAAGATATTTTTTGGCTTTTTTAATGGTATCGCAGTTGCTGATCCCATACATTGTGATTGTCATAAAGCACACGCCCTTGCAATTGTGATTATCGGCTCTTTGGCCGCAGATACTTGTTTTAAAGGATAATAACACGCACCAAGCTTTTGTGCATTGAGTAGCACAATGGCGGCCATGGTTTTTGCTTCACTGAGTGGAATATCAAAAAAGCATAGCGGCTCTCCAAGCTTTACCGTGGTTTTGCCAAAGCTGTTTGCTTTGAGATATTCGGGTTTGGCAAACTCATTGCCGATTTCTAAGCTCAGTAACATTTTTAAGCCGTTATTGGCGTGTAAAATGTATTCGCAGTTATTTTTTCTGATCTGGATTAGTTTTCCGTTACAAGGAGATAGCAGCAAAGGCACGCGCATTTGTACACAAACACCAATCCCTAACATACCTGACGCAATCGCCGCGTTTGGATATGTACTTAGCGGTAAGACTTTGCCAGAAAAGGGACTTGGAATATGGGCAATAGGGTTTGCGATTTGGGATATTGGCCGATATTGGATTGGTGGTGAGAGTTCAATCAAAGTAATAAATATCCATCTTTTTTAAGTGCTTGCATCGCTTGCTGGATTTGGCTTTCTTTTACCAGAATGTAATCGGTATCGTACGTTGATAACGTAAAAATAGAGACGTTGGACTTTGCTAGCACACCAGAAATATTGGCCATAATTCCCGTAAGCGAAAACCCCAGCGGGCCCACGACTTCCAATGCTCTCCAATGACTTTCAGCCGCGAGGCTACTGACTGCGATATCTGACGCGCAAACTATAGAGAGTTCATCCTCAGTTTTGGCAATAAAAAAGATTTCACTGTTTAACACTGCTTGTGGAACAGCGTCATCGCAATCCAAGCTATGTATCGTAAATTCTTGTTTGAGCAATTGCAGCGTTTGCTTTGACATTACCAACCCTTGTTTTTGGAAAAATACCAATTGGTATAATTCATAGTATAGCGAAGTCAATTTAAAGACCAGAGCGTTCGCCTGAATTCTAGGCAAAAGAAAGGATTAGTGAGATGAAAAAGAAAAGGGCTCATGCATTGAGCCCTTGGTATAAAGATTATTCTTCGATTTGTGTTGCCTGAATAGCAGTCAAGGCAATGGTGTATACTATGTCATCAACCAAAGCCCCGCGGCTTAGGTCGTTAACAGGCTTACGCATACCTTGTAACATAGGTCCGATGCTAACAAGTTCAGCACTTCGCTGCACCGCCTTGTATGTGGTGTTACCTGTATTTAAATCTGGGAAGACAAATACCGTTGCTTTACCAGCGACTTTGCTGTTTGGCGCTTTTTTACGTGCGACATTTTCCATAATGGCGGCATCATATTGCAGCGGCCCGTCAATATCGAGATCAGGGCGTTTCTTTTGTGCGATCTCGGTGGCTTCACGCACTTTTTCTACATCTGCACCTTGTCCAGATGTTCCTGTGCTGTAGCTGATCATGGCAACGCGAGGTTCAATGCCGAATGCTGCAGCGGAATCTGCAGATTGAATTGCGATATCTGCTAACTGTTCTGCCGTTGGATCTGGGTTAATTGCACAGTCACCGTATACTAGCACTTGGTCCGGTAGCAACATGAAAAATACTGAGCTTACCAACGACGCGCCTGGTGCCGTTTTGATTAACTGCAGGGGTGGGCGAATAGTATTGGCGGTGGTATTTACCGCACCAGATACTAAGCCATCAACTTGGCCTTCGGCTAACATCATGGTGCCGAGCACGACGTTATCTTGCAGTTGCTCTGCCGCAACGACCTCGGTTAGGCCTTTGTTTTTACGTAGCTCAACCATAGGCGCAATGTACTTTTGCAGCTCTTCTTCAGGAGATAAGATAGTCACGTTTTCATTAAGCTCAACACCTTGTTGCTGTGCGATACGTTCAATCTCTTCTCTATCTCCAAGCAGTACGGTTTTAGCGATATTTCGCGCACCACAGATAGCAGCCGCTTTAATTGTTCTCGGCTCATTACCTTCAGGCAGCACAATGGTTTTGCTCGCACGCCTAGCTAAATCAGTCAGCAGGTAACGAAACGCAGGAGGGGAGAGTTTGCGGGTTTTTGCGACCCCTTTGGCCAAACTTTCCAGCCACTCGCTATCGATGTGACGGGCGTTGTGCTGCTTTACGCGCTCGATGCGCTGCTCGTCATCGCTGGGTACTTCCATATTGAAATTGTGTAATAGCAAAGAAGTGCGCCAAGTATCAGCCTCAGTAGCAAGGATAGGTAGACCTGTATCCATCGCTTGCTCACATAAGGTCATGATCTTCTCTTCTGGTTTGAATCCACCAGTTAACAAGATAGCGCCAATCTTGGTGCCATTCATGGCCGATAAACACGCAGCGACTAAGATATCTGAACGATCGCCAGGAGTAACTAACAGGGCACCTGGCGTAAAGTGGTTAAGAATGTTCGATACCGTTCTTGCACAAAAAGTAACACGGCGCAGACGACGGTGCTCCATATCACCCGCATTGATGATTTCGGCTTTTAAATAATTGCTTAAGTCGATAACTCGCGGCGCTACTAAGTCAAAGTCCCATGGTATGGCACCTAAAAGTTGAAATGGGTGTTTTCTGAAAATAGGCAGCGATGCCAAACGATTCATTTCGTTTTCAAGCTCTTCTGGTTTGTATTGATCAACCAGATCGGCGCGCGCTCTGCCATCTTCATCCAGCGGTGCATTCACTTTATTGAAAATACACCCCAATACGCGAGGGTGGTTTACACCGCCATAATTGCCTGCAGCAATCTCTAAACGGTCTTCAAGCTCGTCGATAGAGTCATTACCCGGCGTTAAGACAAACACGATATCTGCACCTAGTGTTTGCGCAATCTCGCGGTTTACACGGCCAGCGTAAGGTTGACGACGGGTAGGAACCATTCCTTCAATGATGGCAACTTCATCGTCTTGTACTGTGCCTTCAAAGCGCTCCACAATTTCTTCCAACAAATCATCGCCTTTACCATCACCTATCATTTGCTCAGCGTAGCTCAGCCCAAACGGCGTGGGTGGAGCAATAGTAGAACCTTGCTGAACGATGAGTGTTGACTTTTCAGGGCCGACTTCATCTTTGCGAGGTTGTGCAATTGGCTTAAAGAAGTTTACTTTTACCGCTTTTTGTTCCAGTGCTCGGACGATTCCTACAGACACCGACGTCAAACCAACGCCCGTAGAAATGGGAATAAGCATAATACGACGACCCATCATTACACTCCTTTAGCAAGCGTGGCTGCATCGTTGGCAATCACCCACTCTTCATTGGTTGGGATGACCATAGCGACAGGAGAGTGAGACTCATCAGTGATCACACCTTGATTACCAAAGCGTGCGTTGAGGTTACACTCTTTATTGATATGCATTCCAAGGAAGTTAAGCTGGTTTACTACTTTTTCACGGATAACATCAGAGTTTTCGCCAATTCCACCGGTAAATACAAGTGCATCTAAACCGTTTAGTGGTACCAAGAAGCTAGCAATTTGTTTGGCTAAACGATAACAGAAAATATCCAGCGCCAGTGTTGCTTGAGGGTGGTTTTCCTGCGCTGCTTCTTCGATAGTACGGCAATCGTTAGAAAGCTCACTAATCCCTAAAAGGCCACTTTGTTTATTCAACAAGGTGTCAATTTGCTGTGTTGAATAGTTGAGGTGATTAACTAAAAACGAGAATAAGCCCGGATCAATATCACCACTTCGGGTGCCCATCACTAGACCCTCTAATGGAGTTAAGCCCATGCTGGTGTCCACCGATTTACCGTCTTTAATTGCGGTAACGGAACAACCATTGCCTAAGTGTGCGGTAATAATACGAGATGGCTTATCTTTTAAGCCTAAAATCTCGATGGCCTGCGCCGATACATAAGCATGGCTGGTGCCGTGGAAACCGTAACGTCTAACACCATGCTCACGATATAGTGAATAGGGTAGGGCATAAAGGTACGCTGTTTGATCCATACTTTGATGGAAAGCCGTATCAAAGACAGCAATTTGCGGTAAATGTGCAAATGCGGCTTGAGCTGCGCGGATCCCAAGTAGGTTAGCTGGATTATGTAAAGGCGCCAGACTAGCCGTTTCTTGGATAGCTGTGAGAACGGAGTCATCGATAATGACAGATTGTGTAAAGCGCTCACCGCCGTGTACAACGCGGTGGCCGACAGCGACAAGATTTGCGTCTAACGCGAGATCTTTGATGAGTTTTACAAGCGTTGTGATCGCAACTTGGTGCGCATCACCACTATTGAGGGGCACGATTTCCTTGTTGCCTTGGAACTTATATTTAATTTGTGGTGATTGTTCAGCTAGGCGTTCAGCCAGACCTGATAATATCTCCTCTCCCGTTGCGTTATCGATGATTGCAAACTTAAGACTGGAGCTTCCACAATTAAGAACCAAAACATGCTGAGATGACATAATGACTTTCCGTTTTGACAATAACAGTTATTGCGTATTAAGCTTAAAGCTATAGCGCATATAAGCTACGCATTTAGACTAAGGTATAGTTGACAGTAAAGACGTCGATTTTACCTCATTTTTTATATAAAAGTTAGCACCTAGGAGTTATGATGCAAAAAAGTCTTATTTCGCAAGTGCAACTTGGACGTCAATACTCGAAAGAGTGGCCTATGCGCAAGGAATTAGCACCGTTGTTCCCCGAATTTAGGGTGATCAAGGCGACAGAACTTGCTTTAAATACAATGCCTATGCTGGCGGTGTTTACTCTGTTTTTGCAGACCAGCCAATTGGGTTTTCAATATCTGCCGCAAGCCATTGCGATTGCTTTATTCTTTTTATCGCTTCCTGTCCAAGGGTTATTATGGCTTGGTAAAAGAGCTGAAACGCCGTTAAATCCGGCTTTGTATTCTTGGTATACAGAACTGCATCAAAAGATGGTTGCCAATGGCTACGATGCACCCCTGTCCTCAAGAAAGCCTAGATATAGAGATTTAGCGCGATTGCTAAAAGATATGTTCGATAAAATGGACAAAGCGTTTACGCAAGAAAATCTGTAGTTTCTGTTTGCCTGCCTACCAAGCAAGTAGGCAGCGATTTGCTCATAATGGGTGATCTGATGTTGGGTTACATGCGCTGATATTGGTTTATCAAAAACGAGAGCGTGATTTCGATATGGTCCATCTTTTGTAATCTGTCCATGTGTTGTTGCTTAAATTTCCATGCAAATGGCGTCATCATGATTAAGTGTTCAACACACTCAAATTCCATTCTGTGTGTTTGTTGTAATTTAGTCCGTTCAACCAACTCAAACCCTTGTGGTGTTTCTGGTGCCTTGTGTAGCTTTACATTGTCATAAATCAAAGACTTGAGTTCGAATAGATGGTGCTCACCAGGTGAGACGACATACAAACTGCCTGATGGTTTGCATAGACGGGCGAGTTCTTCGGCGAACACTGGCGCAAAAATGCTCACAATCACATCTGCAAATTCATTTTCAAAAGGAGCCTCTTTGATGGAGGCTACGCTAAATTCTACTTGAGGATAGCGTTTAGCTGCATAGCGGACAGCAGGTTTTGCGATATCGACCCCGTAGACTTTGGCATTCTCGCAGCGATTTGCGATTTCATGGGTGTAAAAGCCTTCACCACACCCTAAGTCCAGCAGGGTAGCCGGCGCTTTTTCAGAGACGATTTGTGCAAGCCTATCACGTAGAAAATGATAATGATCGGTTTCGAAGAATGCCCGACGCGCTGCGACCATTTCTTGGTTGTCGCCCGGCTGTTTTGATTTTTTATTTTGCACGGGTAGTAAGTTGACATAGCCTTCTTTGGCAATATCAAATTGATGATTATTATTGCAGCTGTAGCTTGCACCACCTTGATATAAAGGCAGTTTACACAGTGGACAGCGGTAGTGGGAGATCATTTGTCTAAGTATTCCCTATCAAAAAAGTTTTTACCCAATGTGGGCGATATGTAATGAGTAAGGTGATGGCCATGCCGTTTAACATGGCTTCAGGGAACCACATTATGACGGCAAAATGGAGATAATTGTCTGCCAACTGATACCAAGTATAGGCATCGATTGCATAATAATAGAATGCGCTTAGAAGTATCTTTAAACAGCCCACCGTACCTGCGAAAATAAATGCACAAACAAAAATATAAACGAAAAAGTGCCGCGGTAAATGATGATAGCAAAGGGCAAAAAGTCCATAGCTTAAGTAGACAGGTATCAGTGCAGTAAACAGCCAAAAATTACCAAACTCCACCAAGGTAAAAGCACTAAAGTAACTATGGACGAGGCAGGCCAAAGTTGCACTCAACGCACCCAGTCGCCAACCTAAAATTAACGTTACTGCTGTTATTCCAAGAATATGAATGTTCAGCTCAGGTAAAATGCCTGCTTTTATTTGCCACAGTAACGTGAGGATAACCGCACAACTTAATACGCCGGTTTGTCTGGCTGGTACTTGTAGTAATTGCAGGTATTCTTTGCGATGAAAACTGAGTAAAAATAACCCAAGGGCAGCGATAAACGTCACGTTTCTATCCAGTTTTTAAAATTGGTGATTTTGCTCTATGCCGAGCACTGTATTTACAGTCTCGGCGGAAAAAGCAGATGATTAAATGTCGAAAGTTGCCCAAATTGGTGCGTGATCAGAGGGCTTATCAATTCCTCTCAATTCGTAATCTATGTCACTTTCAATACATTTCGCCGTTAATGGAGCGGTTGCTAAAACCACATCTATGCGCAGACCTCGGTTATCATCAAACCCTTTTGAGCGGTAGTCAAACCACGAATACTTTTCGGTTGCATCAGGTGTCAGCACTCTAAATGTATCTTTAAAGCCCCAATCTAGCAGTGTTTTTAACCACTCGCGCTCTTCTGGTTGGAACGAGCACTTACCCGTCTTTAACCAACGCTTGCGGTTTTGCTCACCAATACCAATATCCACATCCAATGGAGAAATATTAATATCGCCCATGACTACAAGGTTAGATTGAGGATCGGCAAAATCATTTAAGTGGGTCATGAGATCTGCATAAAATTGTCTTTTATACGGAAATTTTGTTTCATGGCTGATGTTATCACCTTGAGGGAAGTAACCATTCATAACGGTAACTTCGTTACCTGAATCACTTTCAAACGTACCGCTGATCATGCGACGTTGTGATTCATCAGTATCCGTAGCGAAGCCTTTTTGGATAGCTTTTGCAGGTTTCTTGGAGAGTAGTGCCACACCGTAATGCGCCTTTTGACCATGGAAGTAAACATGGTAGCCAAGTGCTTCTACATCGTCGATAGGAAAAGCTTCGTCATGGACTTTAATTTCTTGCAGTCCAATGACATCAGGTTGGTGTTTTTCAATCAATGCCTGTAATTGATGTAGTCTAGCTCTGAGGCCGTTTATATTAAACGAAACAATTTTCATAGCGCTCTCTTTAGATTCTTGCTGTTATTTGGCAAAGTTTATCACTTAAAAACGAGAGGGTCAGCGCTTGGGTGAAATTACTTATTTAGTCAGCTGACAAGCATGTTGGCAGTTGTTAAATTTTGCACAAGTTTAGCGAGAGGATAACGAGGATTTTAGCTTAGTGTAAATAGATCATTAAATAACCAAAATTGCATGATTTAGCTGTTTACTTATTCGTCGTTGTAATTATAATCCGCGCCGAATCGTTCAATTGGGGTATATTATGCTTAAATCTCTCTCTTTCTTTGGTCTTGTTTCTTTGGTTTCTACAACAGCTTTCGCTTCACAGGTTGAGTTCACTCAAGCTGACGCATCACCAGCGACAAAAGTATGTGCTGTTGCAGCAGAGCAAGGTTTCAGTGCAGCACGTAAAGAAGCTGCATCACTAGGCCTATTTATTTCTCGCTTCTCACCAAGCATCCACTGTAATGGTGAAGATATTCGTGAGTTTGCAAAAGCAGCGAAGCGCTCGCAAAAGCAAGAAAAGAAAGTGGAGCTAATTGCTGAAAAGTCAGATACAGCAACTGAGTTATGCTTAGATGCAGTACGTCACGGCGTTAATCACCTACGTTTGAATAACCAACAGGTTCGCAACTTACGTTGTAACGATATGCCTGTTAAGCAATTTGTAAGAGAATTCAGAAACGCAGCAATTTAATCAAGTTGATGTGAATAGAAGGGGCGTTAAGCCCCTTTTTTATTGGTTGTTATTTAGTTTTGCATCACGGTATTTGATGTAACAAACTAAAGCTGCCAAGCCCGCAACAGGGACCGTAATCATACTTACCCAACCACCTGTGTATAAAATTGCTAGTGGCATACCAAAATCATAGCCGGCGACAATACAATCTGAGCTAGCACTTTCTGCAACATGGCAGTGAAGAATTTCAGCGATAAGCTCCGCAAGAAGTAAACCAAGCAAAGGTGTAAAGGCTATTAAGCAAAGACCTATCGTTAATAGCTTCAATCTTTGTCGTGACATGAACATTTCCTTATTAGTCATTTCAGGTGACTGTGCCCCCGATAGATTAACCTAGGCTGATAATACCGATTTCACTTAGTCATGCTCAATGCCTATATGGATGTAGTGATCTCGCTTGCAAAACAGCATACCAGCCAAAAATTATTATTTTAACGTAATGATGGTGGTGGAGTTGTACAGTCAGGAGAAAACCAAAAGTCGTCTGAGGCTGAAGTCCATTCGTCACCACATACACCTAGTTGCTCACCTTCAACATCGGCACAGGCATCGTGATTCAAGCAATCTTGGGTATATTGACCATCACCAAACATTGGACAACCCGCACCACATCTAGCTGCACAAAAGCCATGACCACCGACGATATAATTTTTTGTCTTTACAGACGAGTTGGTAATATCCCAAACAGCAGTCTTTGATTTACCCATATACGCACAGAGATCAGTCCAATCTTGTGCACTGATTTTGCTCTCTATTTGCTGATCAATTGCTTCACCTAATGGATAGGTAGATAAAAATTCGAAGAATTTTAAGAGTGCAAGTTTCGACTCCTTATCTAGAGTTGATTGGCTTTTCATAATCAAACCACTATTAAGCTCTACGTCGTGTAGCATATTCTTTATGTCGGCACGAAGTGCTGGGGTATTAATAAGAGGTTTATTATTGATATCAGTACCAGTTATCTTAACTTGTTTTTTAACTTGATTGAGTAACAAAGCATAGTGATTGCCCTGATATGTGATAGATGCGGAAATAGTATCAAGCAAGTCATTGGATACTGAAAACTCGATTGGAGAATGCATGCCTTTCTGATCAAACGACTCTGTTTTAACGCTATGTTGAGCCTGGATAACTCCTTTAATCCCGTTTTCAGTGAGATAAATTGTAGTATTATCATTCATAGCAAAGGTAAAACTAGAGAACAAAAATGCTGCCATAATGACAGTTGAAAACAGATATTTCATATTAAATCCTTTTTTAAATTAATAATCGTAATATTTAAGCAGGAGAACCTTTAGTTAACCTGGTTTACAATTTTGTTTCAATTTGGGTGTTTGTCAAGTCTGAGCTATAAATAGTTTTGTTCTTTTTTATCTAATAATGAGTTGTTTGCTTTAATTAGATTCTTAAAATAGTATCAGTTAATTACCTTTACTTATTTAGCTTAATAAAACTATCTCCCAGTTTTTTCCTTACAATCCTTTGCTATAATCTGCACAATTTTGGTAATAGACACTGATCTCCAATGACATTTAGCGAGTTACAACTTCACCCTGAACTACTAAGCGCAATTACTGAGCTTGGGTTTGCGTCACCCACACCAATTCAAGAAAAGAGTATTCCACTTCTGCTCAGTGGTTGTGATTTAATTGCAAGTGCCCAAACTGGAACCGGTAAGACAGCCGCCTTCATGCTGCCGATTTTGCACTCCATGCTGATAGGCGCCACGCAAGGTGAGAAATCGGTTAAGGCATTGATATTAACGCCGACTCGTGAGCTGGCACAGCAGGTTGCAGAGCACACTGAAAAGTTAGTGGTGAACACCAGTTTAAATGTCGTGTGCTTATATGGCGGTGCAAATATTGGCCCGCAAGAAAAGCGCTTAAGAGCGGGTGTAGACGTAGTAGTTGCGACACCTGGGCGTTTACTTGACCACCTAATCAAAGGCACATTAACACTCAAAAATATTCAACACTTGGTCTTCGATGAAGCAGATCGCATGTTAGATATGGGGTTTATGGGGGAAATTAAGCGGATCATGCGCACTATGCCGCTTAAGCGTCAAACGTTGCTATTTTCAGCTACGGTTGACGATGCTGTGTTATCCCAAGTAAAGCCTTGGTTGAACGACCCTAAGCGAGTAGGTGTTGAATCCCAGAACAGCACCGCAAGTACAGTTACGCAAACGTTCTATTCGGTAGACGAAGACCGCAAACGTGAATTGATCTCCCACTTGATTGGCAAAAATAATTGGCATCAGGTACTGGTGTTTACTCGCACAAAAAATAGTGCTGATAGCTACGCAAAAGAATTGAATAAGGATGGCCTTAAAACCGCAGCGATCCACGGTGATAAGTCTCAAGGCGCGCGTGACAAAGCGCTATCTCAATTCAAATCAGATGAAATTCGCGTCTTGATCGCAACGGATGTAGCTGCCCGTGGCATTGACATTGACTCGCTAAACTATGTCTTCAATGCTGAGTTACCCTATGTTGCTGAAGACTATGTGCACCGTATCGGCCGTAGTGGTCGTGCTGGACAAAACGGCCAAGCTATTTCGCTTGTGAGTATTGATGAGCAGTGGCTACTGGAAGAAATAGAAATTTTCCTAGATGAGCGGTTTGCGCCGCAATGGCTGCCAGGCTATGAACCTGATTTGACCAAAGAGCCTAAAGACACTCGCCGTAATTCTGGTAAGTCTAAGAAGCAAAGAGACAAAAAGCGTATTCTAGGAGCAAGAACCAAGCGTAGAAGGAAGTAATGGGTTAGCGCGACCTTGGTTTATGATGTTAAAGCAACGCACTCTAAAGCAATCGGCTAAACCAGGGTGAGAGCAAAAGCCTATGTTTGGACTCACTTTTATCCAAACATAGGCTTAATTCGTCAGTCTAACTCCTGACGAGAAAATAAAAACTAAATTATCTTTATTTTCTATAGAAATACTTAAGACAACCTTATGCTTTACTCTTTTAATCGATAAATTTGCTCCTGATAGGCCAAATTACTAAATAATACATGAGATAGTGCTTTTTCTTTCAAATCAGCGGTGTGCGTTGTATTCACCAGTGGTTTTTGCATCTTAGTCGCCGTATCATATTGCCAATAACTCACTTTGTTGCCTGGCATCAAAATGGCGGCTTTGTCATCTTCAATGTAGGCAAAATTATCGTAATATTGCATCATCGCTCTTTGCACTGGATATTGTTTGGTTAAGTCAAAGCCAAGCATAGGCGTTGGGCGTTCAACCCCTATTAAAGAAAGCAAAGTGACAGGTAAATCAATTTGACTGACCAACCTTTTATCTTGTTTCTGATTAAAGCCTGAATTCAAAATAACGGCTGGAATATGAAAAGACTTAATAGGGACGGGCTCGGATCCATACACCCTGACATCATGATCTGCAACGACTAAAAAGATAGTATCTTGCCAATATCGGCTTTGCTTGGCCTTATCAATAAACTTTCCGAGCGCATAGTCGGCGTACTTGATAGCGAGATCTCGCGCAGGTTTATCACTTTTATGATTTGTTGGTAACATTACTTTTCCGTCAGGAATTTCAAACGGGTCGTGATTGCTAGATGTAAAGATCAAACTAAAAAATGGCTTTTCTTCTTCACTCAGCTGAGTTAGTTCTTTATCCGCTTGATTAAACAGATCTTCGTCGCTGGCGCCCCAAGACGCAACAAATTCTGGGTTTTCAATATCATCAAAGTCAACGATACGTTGAAAGCCATTTCCTAAGAAGAAGCTTTTCATGTTATCGAAGTGGCTTTCGCCACCATAAATAAACTGTGTGGTATAGTTTTCTTTGGCTAAAATATCCGCCAACGTACAAAACTGTTGCTGAGACTTTGAAAGCTTAACGACGGAGCGTGATGGTGAGGGGATAAAGCCGGTGATCACGGCTTCAATTCCGCGAACCGAACGGGTGCCCGTTGCGTAGAGGTTCTCCAGTCCCCAGCCTTCTTGATACAGTTTATCTAACTCTGGGGTTAGGTTTGCTCCCCCTAGCGAGCTGACAAAACGTGCGCCTAAGCTTTCCTCTAAGATAATCACTAAGTTTTTCTTTTTGCCCTGATGATATGCCGGATTAGTGGCTAGGGTAGGAAGTGTATTTGAGATAAAACCTTGTTTGTAACTTGCTTTTCTTACTGTATCAAAAACCTTTTCTTTGGATAGCGAACCATAAAGCGCACTGGCACTTTTTTCGCTGCCCATATTTTTTGCTGCGAACGCAACACTATAAGCTGAGTTGATGGTCAGCGAATTAACCAATGCATCTTGTGAGAAATAGACGGTAGCAGGGTTAAGTGGTCTATGACCCAGAGTGCCTCTTGCTAACAGCGCTAAACAGATAAGACTACAAAAAGTAGAGATAGCCATATTCCGCTTTGATGGCGCATCGTTGCTAATGCGAGGAAAATATCTCAAGGTGGTTATTAAAGCCAAAGTACATAAAAGTAGGGTCAATATCACTGTGCCCAAGTGACCACTCAACAACATTGAAATGACTTCTTTGGGGTAAATCAGATATTCAATAAATAAACGGTTTGGTCTGATGTCGTATTGCAAAATAAATGCAGGAGTTGCAGCTTCGAGTAGTAGGACAAATACAATACCCAACGCAATATACCCCGTTACTAGCGCAGTAAGTAAAGGCTTCAGTGGCTTGGGCATAAAATAGTGCGTGACCATTAACAATAAGAGTGGTATCGCGAGATATGCGATAGTACTCAAATCAACTCGCAGGCCTGATATCACAAAGGTCAAAGGATCAGAGCCAGTCATTCTCTCTAACATCCAAGTTGATAGTCCTAAACGGCTAAGCGTCAAAATCATCAACAAGGAAAGGAAAAACACCATGAAAGGTTTTGCATAAGGAGTTGAAAAGTGTACTTTATTCATAGAATGTTAGGAATAGTTGCATTTATCACAAGACTATCCGGCGAAACTTAAGAAAAGCTTAGGAAATCCTTCGGAATTGATGAAAGTTGAAGTTCTCTTTAGCGAATCTTAAGTTTGAGCAACTAAGCTATGTGACATTAAGCACTAGCCAAAGGTTTATTTATGAATGTGTTACTTTACTGATTGAAGATTCTGAGTCCTTGCGTCGCAGCTTAACCTTAGGGCTCTCTAAACTGGGCTTTACGGTAGATGATACGGCGGACGGCTCTAGCGGTTTGAGTATGGCGCTGATGGATCACTATGATGTAATTATTTTAGATATCATGTTGCCCAGTTTGGATAGCATAAGTGTGCTTAAAGCGCTAAGGCAACAGAAGAACGACACTCGAGAAGTGCGAATGATTGCTTTGGTTAGGGTTGCCTATTGCTGAAGCCATTGATGCGGAACTCACTGTTGCGTTGGAAGGGAGCACCATCACCTTTACATTGATCCTTTGAAGCGCTATTTAAAAGTGAGTTTCCATTGATAAACCAAGTTCCCAGCTGTCAACTTCAGGTTACTTACAGTTCCCCGGTAAATAAGCGTCGATGCGTTTTTCGCGCATACTCATCAGACATGCCACCAAGATAGTCCGCTAACACGCGCATTTGCTGCGTTTCATCGGTTGCTTGCTGGTACAGTGTTTGGGTTGTATACGGCAATAATCGCATGGGATCACTGGCAAAAACTTCAAATAAATCAATAAGCAGGTTTTGACCACTAAACTCAATTTGCTGCATTTTAGGTTCACGAATTAATCTTCGATATACGAACACTTTTAACACTTGCAGGATTTCCTGAAATTCGGGTGCCATCTCAACGGTAAAATGAAGTAGGGCGGAGTCAAAATCTGAGTCTTGAACGGTGAGTTTACAGTGCACAATAAACAGGTTCACGAGCTCACCTATGGTATCTTTACGATTAGATTCATCTTCTGAAAATAAACTCTCGCTCACGCGTTGTAAGTTGTGCTTTAACCAAGGTGAGTCTAACTTTTGTAATTCAGGTAGAGCGAAATCATGCCATGCTGCCTCGTTAAGGGTCTCGGTTGCAATCGCATCTTCTAAATCATGAACTGCATAGGCGATATCATCGGCATATTCCATAATGGCGCAATCTAACGATTTAAACTTAGTCTTGCGACGGAAGGTGTCTTTAACCTCGGTTTCTTGCAGCTTTATTCGGTCGTTTTGAGAAAATGGCGAGAGGATCCAATCAAATACCGATTGGTCGCATTGATAAATACCTTTTGCTGGCAGCCAATCACTAGATAAAATGTATTTTCGACTTTGTGTTTGCGTTGGTTGGTGATACCAAAGTGTGTCGATTAATGCAGGATATTTAATAAAACCTAGTAAGGTACGGCGTGTTAAGTTCATGCCATAACCTTTAGTGTATGGTTCCAATTTGGTGACAATGCGCAAGGTTTGAGCGTTTCCTTCAAACCCTCCATGATCACGCATAAGGTAATTAAGCGCTATTTCTCCTCCATGGCCAAAGGGCGGGTGGCCGATATCATGCGCTAGACATAAAGTTTCAATAAGACTAGTCGAAGGAAAGTGTTCAAACTCAGGGTGTTGTTTTCTTAAATGGCGCAGTAGACCGCTGCCTATTTGCGATACTTCCAAAGAGTGAGTTAGGCGAGTCCGATAAAAGTCGTTAACGCCGATTGCCATAATTTGGGTTTTGGCTTGCAAGCGTCTAAAAGCCGCGGCATGTATGATCCTAGAACGGTCTATTTGCCATGCTGAACGATTGTCGTTAGGGCGGTTTTTTTGCTGCGATAGCAGACGCTGCTGCCAAGCGTTAGACGTCATACTTCTGTTCCTTTTTCTTTATATCTTAAACTCGTCTAAACTATGTACGATAACTGAACGAAAATTCGCGTTTAATTGCGGCTTTTGATATTATCAGCCGCTATTTTTGAATACTGTTATTTTGGCGTAATTTATCAACGCTCTATCAAACTATAGTAACAGAATAATTCTGTTACAGAGTGGGCTTGATAAAAGTTCTTAGAGACTTAAGGAAAGAGACTCCGTTTCCAGAACACCGCCGCTGCGAGGAGAAGTATGCAAGCTAAACTGATTAAACTCTTTGTTGCCCTAGTGACTATTTGGGCACTCTTATTCCCTTTTATCCAAGATAAAAGTCCGCAAGACACCGTATTAGATCAAGAGGATACGGGGGCGGAGGTTGTACCTAAGGTGCCCGAAAAGCCACTCCATAGCGTAAAACTACCTAATTTTGCAGCCATTCGTGATATCAAGGAGAAGAAAACGGCATTTTTCGACTTTATTAAACCGCACGTAGAAGCCGAAAATAAACAGATCTTAGAGCAGCGGGCAACACTTGAAATCGCCCTAATGATGCTGCAATTTGATGAAACCCTGACACGCAAACAAATAGAAAAGGTTGCATTGATTTTCACAAAGTATGATTTAAAAGGTGAAGCCATCAATGAATCTTCGCTTAAACGTGCTTTACGCCGCGTGGATATTATTCCTAAAGAGCTGGCGTTGATGCAGGCCGCTAATGAATCTGCTTGGGGTACGTCACGATTTGCGCGAATTGGGTTAAACTTTTTTGGTCAATGGTGTTACACCAAAGGCTGCGGTATGGTGCCGAAACGGCGAGAAGATGCGGCCGATCACGAAGTAAGAGCCTTTCAGTCGGTAAGAGCCGCGGTCAAATCGTACTTTAGGAATATCAATACTAATGATGCATACAAAGACTTGCGCGCGGTACGAGCAGAGCTGCGAGCTCAAAAAGCACCGATTGACGCTACAGTATTAACAAGTGGCCTTTTGAGTTATTCAGAGCGTGGTGAAGACTACGTAAATGAACTTAACGATATGATAAGGCATAACCGAGCGTATTTTGATGAAGAATAAGATTGTACTTGTCCTGATAATGACACTTTGGAGTGCGATAGCGTCCGCTAAAACGGTCACCTTTGCATACGACAGCTTTTACGACAGACTGAAAGTGGTAAATAAAGGCGAGTTTGAGTTTGCACGTGTGGGATTTTACCTTGTCGATACACTTAGCATGCAGGCGTGTAAAATCACGGCGGGTAATATTGTGACCGAGGAAGCGAGCTTTCCATTGTCGTACACCAATGAAGCGCAATTATTGCTACCATTTGACAAAGAATTGGACAAAGACAAAGCTAAAGTGGTAATTGAAACGAAGGGCGAAAGCTCGGACTGCCAGCTAAAAATGCAGATTGAGGCCGAGTTATTTAATACGAGATCTCTAAGCAAGTCTGATCTGTATAAAATGCAACAGGAGTTTGAAGAGTTGCTGGCTGATCTATCAGGCTTCTTTATTAAAAACCTGTTGTCATTTTTGCTGCCTGAGCAACAGGGAGTCATCGTGACCTTTGGCAGAAGTCAAAACGTCACAGATGCTACAGTGAAGTGTGAGTCGCAAGTCTGTCGAATCAGTGTCCCGAAGACGTGGTCAAACGACAATACTCACTTTGCCGACTCTGCAAATGTGAAGTCAGTGCAACCTTGGTTGGCATTATAGTTAAGTAGTTACAACACGATCATTGACGTCTTTAAACTTTAGGCTAAGAAACCGCTCTTATTCAGTAAAGATTTTAGGCGTCTTATCAACTTTTTGAAGCTGTTTGTAAAACGCTTCTCCTCCCTGTAATCCCAATTTCAACAATAATTCATACTGATAAATAACGATATTCTTTCGTCGCGAATTTCTGCTATTAAACCCCCAAAATGGAAACTTAATGTTAAATAAATGCATTGTTAAAGTTGCTTTGGTATGCTAATAATGGCTGGATTATTAAAAAAACTACAGTGTAATTATTAACTTAAGGGGAAACAGGATGACCTATAAATTACCACTCAGTGCGCTCTCAATTGCCGTATTAATCGGCATGAATCAACAAGTTAAGGCCGAAGAGACGACGCAAGTTGAACGTATTGAAGTGACAGGCTCTCACATTAAAAGAACAGACTTAGAAGGTCCGTCACCAATTCAAAGCTTGTCAGCTGCTGACCTAGCTTCAACGGGATCTACCGACCTTATTGGGGCGTTACAAAAGCTGCCTGTGTCGGGTACTGGTACTTTTAGTACACAAGGTAACTCCAGCGATGACACCGCAAATGGCGGTTCAAGTGTTGCATTAAGGGGATTAGGAGCATCATCTACGCTTGTTCTTATTAATGGTCGTCGTGTTGCCGTGAGCCCGTTTGCAAAAGATATAGAAACATCATTTGTGGACTTAAATACCATTCCTGTTTCATCAGTTAAACGTATTGATATTTTAAAAGACGGTGCTTCTGCAACTTATGGTTCTGATGCGGTCGCAGGGGTTATTAATATTATTTTACGTGACGATATAGACGGTTTCGAGGTCGCTGGTAAATTATCCAACACCGCCGATGGTGGGGCTGAAGAACAGAACTTTACTCTTCTTTGGGGATCGTCAACGCAAAATGGCCATCATAATTTCTCACTCGATTATTTCAAACGCGGTCACCTAACTTATGCCGATCGTGACTACACAGCTTCTGCTGATCAACGTTTTCGCGGTGGTAACAACTCATTAAGCTCTGCAGGTATTCCCGGCAGCGTTGAGGTGATGAGAAGCATGCTAACAGACGAACAGTGGGCAGGATTACCAGTCGTTCGTGTTGAAGATGATGGCACTCAGGTAAGGCAGACTATCTTTACGGACGTATGGGGGAATGACAAATGCGACCCTGCTTTAGATATTGGTGATATCTGTCGCTACGATTATGCACCGTACATGACTGCTATTCCGTCGACGGAACGTATTAGCTTTAACTACAATGGCGTACAAGAAATCATCGATGGTATTGAAGGTTTTGCCGAAATCTCGGCGCAGCACTCTTCAACTTTCATTCAAGGTGCAGGTAGCCCGAGCTTTACAGAACTATTTATGGATGGTGATAACCCAAACCACCCATTATTTAACGATCCAGACCACTTCTTACATGGTGTAGATATTTCAATGCGTCGTCGAACGGTTGATATCGGCAACCGTAAAAAAGATGTCGATTCAGAATACTATCGTGCAGTCCTTGGAGCACGTGGTGAGTGGAACGCGTGGTCTTGGGAAGTTGCGTACTCTGCTATTCGTTCAAGTGCAGTTGAAAAAGGCTTTGATGGTTTTCCTAACAAGCTAAGAGCGCAGCAAGCGATTGATGAAGGTTTATGGAACCCATTTGAACCAAGCACTAATACAGAAGCCGGTTTGGCGTTTTTTGAAACTACCACTACGCGTTATGGTGCATCAACCATGCAGTCACTAGATGGTACTATCTCGGGCGAATTATTTGAATTGGAAGCCGGCTACGTTGCCGCAGCGTTTGGTTTTGAACATCGCTACGAGAAAATTGAAGATAACCCGGATAGTCAATACATCAGAGGCGAAATCTTTGGTACAGAAGCAACGCAAGCTAACGGAGATCGCGATAATACTGCGATATTCGCAGAATTTAGCGTACCAGTGCTAGATACACTAGAGCTGCAATTAGCTTTGCGTTATGAAGACTATAGCGACTTTGGAACTACAACAGATCCAAAAGTAGCATTCCGTTGGTCACCGCTTGATAGTTTAGTGGTTCGTGGTTCTTGGGGGACAGCATTCAGAGCGCCTTCTCTTGTTCAGCTACATCTTGGTAGAACAGACGAATCACCAAGCGTGATAGACCGTGAACGTTGTCGCCAAACGGGTGCTGATGATGATTGTAGCCCGTATGAATACACTGCGATTGTGTCTGGTAACAAAAACCTACAACCAGAAGAGTCAGAAAACTACAATTTAGGTGTAGTGTGGCAAGCAACTGATGACTTTAGTATCGGTGTAGATTACTGGAATTATGATCAGGAAGATCTCATCAAGAAAATTGGAGCACAGAAGTTAGTTGATTGTTGTGGTACCGATCCTAATCTGGTAGTTCGTGCGCCTAATCAAGGTAGCACACTTGGTCGTATTCTCTCCATTAACGACACCTTTGTTAACATTGGTGGTCGTGAAACAGACGGTTTCGATGTTAACTTAGCCTATGCATTAACTACTCGTGAAATGGGTGAGTTTAAGTTCAATTACAACTTAACTTACGCGCTTAACTTTGAAGAACAGTCGTTTGAAAGTGACGAACAAGGTAACACATTCAATGTTGCTGAAGATCTCAATGGAGAGTATCAGCATCCGCAGTTCCGCTGGACAGCGGGTATGGACTGGGCTAAAAACGATTGGCTTGCAAATATCAGCGTAAACTATGTTGATTCTTATAAAGATCTTGCTGACAGTGATGGCAATAAATATGAGATTGATTCATGGACTACTGTAGATACAAGTGTCAGTTATATTGGCGTAGAAAAGCTGACAGTAACTCTAGGTGCATCTAACTTGTTCAATGAAGAAGCGCCGCTTGCTCCTTCAGAGTCAATGGGAATTGACAATAAAACGCACAGTATCCTTGGTCGTCAAGCATACGTGAAGTTTGCATACCAATTCTAATTCGTTAACGTTTATTAAGATGAAAGCCGCGCTTTATAGCGCGGCTTTTTCTTATACCAATTCGCTTAATTAAGTGGCCTAGCTTTGAGATGGAAAGGCTTACCGGTAACTCCATGTCCAAATCCTGCAATAACTAAAGTACTCATATGCATAGGCACGGAGAATCTTCTGCTTAATCTTATTCTGTACTTAGGAAAAAATGGCAATGAAGAAAAGGGTATGGATAGCAGATATGTCGCTAGGAGAGTATTGAGTTAGCTTATTGAGGAGAATAACGCAGCTATTATAACTAGCTGCGTTATTGATATTTACGCTTTTGCTTTAGAAGTGGTTTCTTCCAGTTCTTTTGCAGCATCAGGGTCGTTGAAAACATCAATATCAAATTCGTTTTCAGATTTAGCGACAGCACAAGTTACCATACAGTCACCTGTTACGTTAACTGCTGTTCTTGTCATATCTAATAGTCTGTCTACACCAATGATAAGCGCGATACCTTCAACAGGCAATCCAACTTGGTTAAGCACCATTGCAAGCATGATCAAGCCAACACCAGGCACGCCTGCCGTACCAACTGAGGCAAGAGTCGCAGTCAAGATAACCATGAGATAGTCATTGATGGTGAGGTCTACGCCAAATACCTGAGCGATGAAGACCGTTGCAACACCTTGCATGATAGCCGTGCCATCCATATTAATGGTTGCACCCAGAGGGATCGTAAAAGAGGCAACTGAGTTATGCGCACCTAGTTTCTTAGTCGCGGTCTCCAGTGTTACGGGCATAGTTGCACTTGAGCTTGACGTACTAAAGGCAAACATGCATGCGTCTTTCATCTTCTTCAGGAAGATAATAGGGCTCAAGCCTGTTAACAGCTTGAACAAAATTGAATAGTTAATGAATGCATGAATTAGCAGAGCTGCCAACACTACCATAAAGTATTTGCCGAGCTCGGCGATTAACCCCATGTCGATGGTTGTAAACAACTTAGCCATTAAACAAAATACGCCATATGGAGCGACATTCATCAATAAAGTGACTAGCTTAAGCACCACTGTATTTAGGTCTTCAAATACGGTTGCTAGGCGAGCACCAGCATCGCCGCTGAGCGCCATAGCGATGCCAAATAGTAGCGCAAAGACGATGATTTGAAGCATGTTACCGTTGGCCATCGCGTCAATTGGATTGGTCGGGAACATGTTGATTATGACTTGCACAAGTGTCGGCGCTTGCTTTGCGTCAAATGACGCGCTGTTTGGAATTTCAACGCCACCACCCGGTGCAATAAGTAGTGCGAGCGTAATCGCTACCGTGATTGCGATTGCTGTTGTAATGAGATACAAACCAATGGACTTACCACCCAAGCGGCCCAATTTTTTTGGGTCACTAAGGCTACATGTGCCACATACAAGGGAAATAAACACTAAAGGAACAACAAGCATTTTTAAGCTTGCAATGAAGATCTGCCCACCGATGTGGAATAAACCGTCAACGAAGAAACCTTTAATGGGGAGGTCAAAGAGACCTAAAGGAATAAGTATTTCTTTATTCTTACCTAGGATGGCTTGAAGGGTGAGGCCTAGTACAACCCCCAACACCATGCCTATCATAATGCGCGCCGTTAGGCCCATTTTTTTATTTTCTGACATTGCCCTAACACTATGTATCTTAAAACTGCTAAAGCTTAACAGGCTTGGCGCAGATGAACAGCATTTCACGACAGAAAATCTACCTAATCTAATAAAAAATTGTGATTTTATCGATAAAATTGGGTTACTATTGAACAATAATAAAATTAACTTAGCTAGGGAGATAGGTGAATGCCCTTGATGCGCTATTTTAGCATACTGATGCTAGCATTCTTACTGACCGCGTGCGGTGGCGGTGGCAGTATTCAAAAAGATACAGATAATGGTGATGATGGTAGCGATGGCACTTATGCCATTACGCTTTCAGGAGCGGATACTAGTGGTAATTCTACGAATACACTTTCATCTTCATCTCCTTTAGTAATCACTGCCACGTTAACAAAAGATGGTAGCCCTCTGGCAAATAGTCGAGTCGTTTTTGAGAGCGACGAATTTGCAACCATGGAACCCAGCTCAGGGTCTGTCCTTACCAATGATGAGGGTAAAGCGTCAATTACTCTAAAAGTAACTGCTACTGTAGGTGCTGGACGTATTACGGCGACTTACACTCAAGGCGATAATAGTGCAACGGGATCTTTTGATTTTACCTCTCAAGGTGGCGGCGATGACGGCAATGTAACAGCGTCTGCAAAACTTGAGGTCATGCTATTAAGTAAATGCCCTGCTGGATGGGATGATAGCCGAGATCAGGCCATGATAGATCCTATCGCTGCTGGGTGTACTCGCGTCAATCAAGTATCGTCAAACGAGACGGCTGATGTATTCATCAAAATGACATCTAGCCAAACTGGCGATGCTATTGCCAATGGGTTAATTAGCGCTGAAACTACTTTAGGGACTATTTTACCATCGACAGGCACTGCGTTGACGGATTCTTTTGGTATTGCAATCTTAAAGTTTCAGCCTGGTAACCAAGGTGGCGCAGGTACCATTACCGTAAACTCTCCAGATTATGTCGATGTCACTCAGGCTATCAATTTTAATGTTGGTGTTGCTCAGTTGAATGTTACGATTGACAACGGTTTGGTGGATAGCAATGGCGTCCAACAAAAGCTTTCCGCAGGTGGAAGTACGGTTATTACTGTGACACTGAAAGATCAGAATGGGGCATTAATCAATAGTGCTGTTGAAGTTGCATTTAGCTCAGCTTGTTCTATAGCAACCCCTGCGCTGGCCGAATTAGATGAAACGGTAAATACCTCCAATGGCTTCGCCCGCTCTACTTACCGTGCAAAAGGTTGTCAAGGCGAAGATAGAATTTCTGTTACTATTCAAAACGGCAGCTCTCCAATAAATCAAGAAACAATTATTGAAGTGGATAGTGCACTTGCACAAGCGGTACAGTTTTTACCTGAGGAAGATGGATTTAATCAGTTTATTGCTTTACCTCCAGGTGAAGGCGGTTTACCAACCCAATCTGTTGTGAGCTTTAAACTGGTAGATGAAGATAACCTTGCAATTCCACGTGCTCGAGTCGACTTTAGGTTGTCAGATGAGCAAGGTCTTGCATCGCTGACGCAAATTACCGGAAACACCAATGCAAATGGTATTGTAAGAACGACTGTTAAGTCTGGTATTGTGCCAGGTCCGCTCGTTGTTAGTGCATGTTATATCCCTGAAGAATCTTACGCGAATTTACCTGATGGTGATGCGATTACCTGTTGGACGGATATCGCCAAAGCATGTAATGATGCAGATGCATCAAACGACGATGCTCGTTGTCCTACAGGCGTAATGCATACTATTGAGCTAAGTGAGCAAATATTTGGCGTATCGTCAGGGTTAATTTTAAGCTCAGGTGTCACAGATCAGGATACGTTTGATGCCTCCCCTGTTACATTCAATACCAACTCGCTTAATTATAATGGGGTAACGACAAATATTACCTTGTTCTTTGGTGATCAATTCAATCAGTTTAATGCTGATGGTGTCGCTGCAACGGTGATTGCTGAAGCCGGTGCTATTGGTAGTACTGAGTCTGAGGACACTTATGATTGTAGAACGAATAATGCTGCTTGTACTGTGGTATGGCGCAGCCAAGGAGATAGACCTTTCTATGAATATCGTTGGGGTAACCGCATTGGTGATATAGATGGCAATGCGAATACCTTTGAAGCGGTAGCGCCTAGGCTAGCAGCTACATTATCAAATACTCAAAAGCAAGACTCAGCTAATTGGAACTGTGACCCATATTTTGGTAGTGCTGCACCATGTATTAATGGCATGCTACGACAAAAAGACGCTTCGTCGGGTGACGATGCTGCAACTGCGCTTAGACGAATTGTAATGGGTGGGCGTGTAAGTGTGTTGGCTTTTGTTAAAGGCCAAGAAAATTTCAGAGATGAGCAATCAAGCGGTGGTGTAGAGCGCCGTAATGGTCGATTTGATATTGGCGAATATCGCCAAGAGTTTGACCTTACAGAAGCATTCCTAGATACCAATGAAAATGGTCGCTTTGATAAAGAGAATTGTGATTCTGCCGCAAACACTGGACCTTGTTCTCCAACCGGAACTGTAAATGGCGGTCATGACGATTGGTGGATGGATAGCAATAACAATGGTCGCTTTGATTTTGATAACGATGGTAACGGTGTTTATGAAGGGGACGGCAAGTATAATGGCTTGCTTTGTTCAGAAGCCGCTGAAGCTGCAGGAGAATGTACGAAAGAGCTAGTTAATGTATACAGACAATTTGAATTGATAATGTCTGGTGATAATGCTTTTGTGCGATTTACAGTGCCGGCTGCGCTTGCAGGTTCGAATACGTGCCCAAGTGGGAATGGCTTAGTGCTTGAACCATCTGGAGTAGAGGGAATGTGCGATCTCGCCGGTGTAGATTTTACGGCAGCAGGTAGCCCTTCAGCTGTTCCTATTACAATTTATTTCACTGATGAGTTTGGTAATCCGCTTCCGGCTGGCACAGAAGTCGAGATTTCAACAAATAACGGTGAATTAACCAGTGGAAGTGTGTCTGGCACCTTAGGGAATTACACAAGTGACAAGCCAAACTTCTTCAACGTTACGTTGGCGAGGGAAGCTGAGCCAAACAACAAACTTTCTGGTGTATTAGGGATCAAATTTACTTTTCCAGCTTTGGGAGATGATGATGACGAACGAAAGACACAATCAATAGGAATAAGCGTTACAGACGCAGGATAATTCAACAAATGCCAACTTTCGGGTTGGCATTTTTGTTTCTATTCCTTTATATTCCCGTGCCTTAACCTTATATATATGAATGCGTCCCTAAATTGGCTGAATATTGTACACAAATTGGATAATAATTCGGTGATCAGGGAAAAGTTAGTATTTTTAGCTTGTAACAATAGGTGTTTGTAGATATACCTATAAGTAATTTAACGCCCAAGTAAGGGCAAACATCAGACAGAATCGGTCAAAAATAGGCAGCTATGGGCAAATCGCTAGTAATTGTAGAGTCTCCCGCGAAGGCAAAAACAATCAATAAATACCTCGGCAAGGATTACATTGTTAAATCCAGTGTAGGCCATGTTCGAGATCTTCCTACCTCAGGGGCAGGTAAAACGAAAGGCTTGGCAACTAAGTCGCCAGCTGAAGTACGTAAAATGTCACCTGAAGAAAAAGCGCAATATAAAAAGCAAAAAGATTATGCAAATTTAGTTGCGAGGATGGGGATTGATCCTGAGAAGGGTTGGGAACCGCATTACGAAATTTTGCCGGGTAAAGAAAAAGTAGTTCAAGAACTACAAAAGCTTGCTGAAGATGCTGACCATATCTATCTCGCAACCGATTTGGATAGAGAAGGGGAGGCCATTGCTTGGCACCTTGAGCAGATTATCGGTGGCGATGAGAGCAAGTATAAGCGTGTGGTCTTTAACGAGATCACCAAAAACGCGATAACTCAAGCGTTTGAGGCGCCTGGCGACCTTAACACCGACATGGTATATGCGCAGCAGGCAAGACGATTCCTTGACCGTGTTGTTGGCTTTATGGTGTCCCCGCTGCTTTGGCAAAAAGTAGCAAGAGGGTTATCGGCAGGTCGTGTACAATCTGTTGCTGTGAGATTACTTGTTGAACGAGAGCGTGAGATTAAAGCGTTTATTCCAGAAGAGTTTTGGGATATTCACGCTGATGTTAAAGCAACAAAAGATGATATTCGCCTAGCGGTTACTAAGTTTAAAGGCGAAGCATTTAAGCCAGTAAATAAAGCGCAAGCTGATACAGCCGTACAAGTGCTTGAAAACAGTGCTTACGAAGTAGTCAAGGTTGAAGAAAAGCCAAGTAAGAGTAAGCCGAGTGCGCCATTTATTACCTCGACAATGCAGCAAGCGGCAAGTACTCGTTTAGGCTATGGCGTAAAGAAAACCATGATGTTAGCGCAGCGTCTATACGAGGCGGGTTACATCACCTATATGCGTACAGACTCGACGAATTTATCAAACGATGCGTTAGAAATGTGTCGTGGCTATATCGATAGTGAATTTGGTAGTAAGTATTTACCAGAAGCACCGCTGCGTTATTCCGCAAAAGGCAACGCACAAGAGGCGCATGAGGCAATTCGTCCTTCTGATGTGACAATCTTATCCGGTCATTTAGACGGCGTAGAGGCTGATGCTAAGAAGCTCTATGAGCTTATTTGGCGTCAGTTTGTGGCGTGTCAGATGATGCCTGCAGAGTATGACTTAACGACGCTGACCGTCGCTGCGGAAGATTACACGTTAAAAGCGAAAGGGCGCGTGCTACGTTTTGATGGTTGGACACGTGTACAACCAGCCGTTCGTAAGAAGAATGAAGAAGAGCAGGCGCTTCCAAGTGTTTCAGTTGGCGACAAGCTTGATCTTATTGCAATTGATCCTAAGCAGCACTTTACTAAACCACCAGCACGTTTCAGCGAAGCAAGCTTAGTTAAGGAATTAGAAAAGCGTGGTATTGGTCGTCCGTCTACCTATGCTGCTATCATTTCGACGATTCAGGACCGTGGTTATGTTCGAGTTGAAAACCGCCGTTTTTACGCTGAAAAAATGGGCGAGATCGTTACTGACAGACTCGTTGAGAATTTCAATGATTTAATGGACTTTGACTTTACCGCCAAAATGGAAGGTCGCCTTGATGATATCGCAGAAGGTGAACGCTTATGGACGCAGGTACTTGATAAGTTTTACGCCGACTTTTCTAACCAGCTAGAAATTGCAGCTGGTGATGAAAGTGAAGGCGGCATGCGACAAAATGTGATGGTCGAAACAGACATAGATTGTCCTACATGTTCACGTAAGATGGGTATTCGTACTGCTTCTACTGGGGTATTCCTTGGCTGTACAGGCTATAACTTACCGCCAAAAGAGCGCTGTACTACGACAATTAATCTCGTGTCAGGTGATGAAGCGGTTGCCGCGGATGCGGATGAAGAGGCGGAAGCCGAATCTCTTCGTCATATGAAACGTTGCCCAATTTGCGAAACAGCAATGGATTCATATCTTATTGATGAAACGAAAAAACTCCATGTATGCGGTAATAATCCTGCATGTAAGGGCTATGTCATTGAGACAGGTGCATTTAAGATCAAGGGCTACGATGGACCACTGATTGAGTGTGACAAGTGTGGCTCGGATATGCAGCTTAAATCTGGCCGTTTTGGTAAGTATTTTGGTTGTACAAATGAAGACTGTAAAAATACACGTAAACTATTGAAAAACGGCGAAGCTGCGCCACCGAAAGAAGATCCAGTTCCGCTACCGGAACTAGAATGCGAAAAATCGGACGCGCATTTTGTGCTTCGAGATGGCGCTTCAGGTATTTTCTTAGCGGCGCACACATTCCCGAAATCACGTGAAACACGTGCTCCTAAAGTATCAGAGCTAAAACGCTTTAGAGATAGAATTTCACCTAAATTCTATTATCTGGCTGATGCGCCTGAGCAAGACTCGGATGGTAATCCTGCGATTGTTCGTTACTCTAGAAAAACCAAGACACAATATGTGATGACAGAAGTGGATGGTAAAGCGACGGGTTGGAAAGCGACGTATAGCAATGGTAAATGGGTAGAAGAAGAGAAAACTACCAAGAAAAAGAAAGCTTAACAGCTAGCCAAACATCGATAAGCGTCTTCGGATGCTATGGATATTTTGTCCAAAATGTTATTAAAAACAAAAGGCCGTTCAACGTATTGAGCGGCCTTTTCATCATGAATGCCATCACTTAATTAAGCGAACTGGTATTATACCAATTACACTAATTCTCCAAGCAATTTGAAGGGTGAAATAACTCATTTACTTAAAACAAATGGTGTTATTTAATGTTTACGTCTTTGACTTTTTGATAGCCAGTTGCTTCTAGCTCGTCGTTAACGCAATTCAAAACATATTTTTTCATCTCAGATGCTTGTACATCATCATCTTTTGCCCAATCAAGGCACATTTGAGTTAACTCTTGAACCAAATCTGCAGGCGCGACTGGTAACTCTTCATCCGCTTGTACTTGTACACAAGCAAAAAGAGATAGAGCGATGATTAATGATGAAACTAAGGTTTTCATTCGTGTTACCTGTTAGTTGAAAGAACAAGCATGTTTTAAAGCAAAATTTAAAATAAGGAAAACGAATTAATTTTCTCCTTAAGAGCAGAAAATTGATTCAAATTTACATTAATAAATGGTGAGAAATACAAGCGTTGATGCTACATTTAAAGGTTAAGTAAAACTAACTAAACATGGTGAAAATCAAAAACATGGAGCAAGAAACTAAGTCTGCGAATGAGCAATTTAATCGTTATGAATATCTCTTAGAAAGAACCTTATTTAAAGGAAGATGGCTGTTAGCGCCTTTCTTTGTTGGCCTACTGCTCGCGATTGTGTTGTTGTTACTTAAGTTCTTTAAACAGCTTTATGTGATGACCATCAGTGCGCTTACGGCGACAAACCAAGAGTTACTCATTGGTATCTTAACATTGGTTGATACGGCTTTACTGGCCGGGTTGTTGATCATTATTATTTTTAGTGGCTACGAGAATTTCGTTTCTAAGCTCAATGTTGAGCCCCAAGAAGATAAGCCGACTTGGATGGGAAAGGTTGGCTTCTCGGGCCTTAAAATCAAATTGATCAGTGCCATCGTAGCAATATCTGCGGTAGAACTACTCAAAGTCTTTATCCATTCTCAAGACTTAACCAGTGAGCAGCTTGCTTGGAAAGTAGGCATACATATTACTTTCGTGATCTCTGGGGTGTTGTTTTCGGTTACCGACTTTATTAATAGTCGAACCCACTCCCATTAAATATAGCGGATAAAAAGAGTGATAATCGACTTATGCTCACTATCACTCTTTTATTCTTATTAGCACAGTCTTTGGTTCGTGCTACGCCTATATGAGCAACATCTCGGATCCGAGCACGTCTTAGTCAAACTTTCTATTACTGTAAAGGAGCAATGAAGTGGCTACCACAACATAGCCCAATAACAGATATAGAGTGGCAACTGAGTGTTCGTGATTTAACAGGTAAGATTTAAACGCACTATGTAAAATGATTACGAACATGCACGAAAGTGACAACGTAAGGGCGCTCGTTATGATGCTCCCTAGTGCAACGCAAAGAATAAATCCTGCAACCGAGCCGATAAATATCATAAGGTAGAAAACCACAGTCTCAAATGTGGTAAGGAAGCTGCAAACCAGCAGTACTGTAAGTTGAAACAAAGATAAGCAAAAGCCAAGCTTAACTGCTGCAACGTGATAGGCCTGTTTAATTGATTTTAGGCTTGAATAGACAGGTAATAGATAGAGCTGGTCCCATGTCATTTTTGTTTGTAGTTTGGACCAACAGACAAAAATAGCGACCATCAAAACAAGCATATCGGTAAAGCCAGTGATAAATTGAATTGTGACTCCAAAAAAGCCGACTGCCACAATGGCTAAAAGCCCAGAGAGAAAAAATATTTGACAAGTTTGTATCAACAGGTTGCCTGAAAAATAGCTCATCGGCATAAAAAATTGCCTAAACCGCTGAGTGAGGAAATCAGGGGTAAAGGTATTACTCGGGAGCCAGCCAGTCTGTATATTATTTATGTAGGTTTGATATGCCAAATGATGCCATTGACAGTTATTATTTCGTGTAATCAGCAGATAAACTGCCACTAATATGAAGGGAATGGCGAGTAGTGCTAAAACTTGTGGAGTATCACCAAAAAACATAGCGAGCATGAGTACGAGCATGAAAACGTAGCTATTATGTTTGAAATAAAAGCTATTTCGAATACATAATAAAAAGAAACTACCACCAAAACTTGTTGCAAACAACATGGCATAAGCAACTTCTGGCGCGGGGCGGTTGAAAAGAGCGAGTGCATTGAACATGTAGCCAACGACTAGTATTACAAGTCCTTGTAAGTATACGTGCCGTTTAATTGCAGGGAATAGTAATGCGCTTTCCTGTGCTTGTAATTTCACTAACTGCCAGCAAAAAGCCATCCATAAGGCGCTGATAGCAAAGACCAAGCTAAATGTTTGTATGTTTTGCTCTTCTATTAAGGTTAATAATGGTGTAGCAATAGAAGCTAAGATCCCCGGAATGAAAAAATTTGCAGAGCCACACTCTCGTAACCAAAAGCCGGAAAACCCTGTCCACCAATTGCGCCGAGTTAACGTGCTCATGTGTGTAGCTCCACAAAAAGTTGTTCAAGGTTGCTATGGCTTTGCTGTAGGTCCGTTGGCCAATTTGAGCCGTCTTGAGCTTGGTAAATGCTAAAACGTTCAGATTGGTGAAGCAGCTCTGCTGATGGAAGGTTGCTTGTAAGGTGATGCGGAACAAGTCTAATCTGTTCCTTCAGTGTATCTAGTTCGCCAGTAACCAATACCTTACCATCTTTAATAATAGCAATATGACTCGCGACGCGCTCAACGTCAGATGTAATATGCGAGGAGAAAAGTACACCAGAGCCGGACTCAAGCGCTAGCTCAAATAAGTCCGACATAAATTCTCGGCGTGCGATGGGGTCGAGATTTGAAACAGGCTCGTCAAGGATCAGTAACTTAGGTCGATACGACATCGCCATTATCAGCGCTAAGCTTTGTTGCTGACCAACTGAAAGGTTACTTACTAGCTTGTTTTCGTCTAACTCGAAGCGAGAAAGCCACTCTTGTTCTAGCGTATTATCCCAATTTTGATAAAAGCTGCGGTGCAGTGCGAGGGCGTCTTTGACTTTAAAACCTTGATAACCACAGGGTTGCTGTGGCACATAGCCAATTTGGCTCTTGCATGTAGGACTCAGCTCTAGATTGCTGCTGTTGAGGCAGCTAACTTCACCACTATTTTGTTCGATTAGTCCAAGTGCAATTCGCAGTAGCGTAGTTTTACCTGCACCGTTTCGTCCCAGTAGACCCATAACCATACCAGGTTCAATAGTAAGGTTTATGTTTTCAAGAACAGACTTGTCGGAAAATTGTTTATGGATTTTGGTGAATTGTAGTAGTGGGCTTGTCATTATTCTTGTCCCCAGTTTTTATCTATCAATGATATCAACTCAACCTTGGTGATCCCAAGTTGTTTCGCATCATTAATTAAAATATCTAGGTTTTTGTTGAGCAGACTATCGGTCTGTTGTGTGGTTGGCTGTTGTGCTACTCGTGTCGGCTGACCGCGTCTTCGTTCAAGCCAACCTTGATCGACAAGTTGCCCGATTGCTCGAGAGACAGTCATCGGATTTACCGAGAAATGTTCAGCTAGCTTTCTTACAGAAGGTAGCTCTTCTCCGGCTTGTGCTTTACCTGACACAATTAAACGCACTACCTGATCAAATAGCTGCTTATAAATCGGCTCTGCGCTGTTGGGGTTGACATGAATAAGATCTAGCATTACTCTAATTCTACTGTATTAATACAATAATACACTGATACACTCACTTAAAGTTAGCATACTGACCGTGAGTCAACAAGGAAATAACTATGAAAAAGCCATTTAAGTTTAAGAAAAGCTTAGTAAAGCTAGCGCTGCTTCCTTTCGTTTTAGGAACTGTGCTGCCATTACAAGCAGCAGCATCAACAGCAGAATTATCCGCTTGCTATGCAAAGGGGCTCGATGATAGAGCACAATGCGGCAAAATCTCACAACCATTAAGTGAAACCAAAACAGAACAAAAAATTGATATTCACTTTATGGTTATTCCTGCAATAAAACAGCTTTACCCACAAGAAGCGATTATTGCGTTTGCAGGGGGGCCTGGACAATCAGCCACCGAAATCGCAGCAAATTTTGAAAGGATCCTTAAATACGCTAGAGAAAGTAGAGACATCATACTTGTTGACCAACGGGGAACCGGAAAATCCAATCTATTGCAATGTGATATGGATAACCTTGAACAACAATTTGCGCTAAATGATACCTTGCTGGGTCTCGATTTTTACAAAGAAGATGCCCTAAAGTGCAAAGAAAAACTAGACACAGATCTTTCCGATTACACAACTGTTGCGGCAGCAAAAGATTTTGACGCGGTAAGAACCGCACTCGGTTATAGCAAGTTACACTTATACGGTGGCTCATATGGAACACGCATCGCACTTGAGTATATGAGACAGTTCCCTGATAGTGTTGCATCGGCCGTGTTAGATGGTCTTGCACCCAATAACCAAAGTTTAATGGCGATTGGTGGCGCGATAGAAGAGTCATTGAACGCCCTATTTGCACAATGTGAAGCCGATAAAAAGTGTGCAAATAATTATCCTAATCTAAAGCAGCAATGGCAAAGCTTGCTGGAGCAAGTTGGGCAAACGCCGATAGAGGTTTCTGTGCTTCACCCTAGAACCAGTAAACCGCTCGCAATGACGATGACCAAAATGAAGCTATTTAGCGCGATTAGGATGGCGCTTTACTCTCATACCTCCCGAGCATTGGTGCCGCTTGCGATTAGTGAAGCGACTAAAGGTAACCTTGCTCCTCTAGTTGGCATGATGGCACCAAGTGAAGACGGCCTTGGATTGGCCATGGGGATGCATCAGGCAATTGTATGTGGAGAAGATTGGCCACGATTAACGGCTGCGGACAAAGCGAAATATGGTGAAAACTATATGGGTAAGATGATGATTACAGGATTGGATGCGACGTGCCCAATTTGGAATGTGAGTCCGGTGTCGAGTAGTTACTATGAACCCGTTGCGTCCGATATTCCAACCTTACTACTTTCTGGCGGATTAGACCCAGCAACGCCTGCTCAGTGGGCCGAAGTTGCGATGGAAAAACTAAGCAATGCCACACACTTAGTTGCACCAACGGCAACGCATATTGTCGCAGGACAAAGCTGTGCTAATAAGCTTATTGCTAAGTTTTACGATGAAAAGACAGTGGGAGACTTTGATACCAGTTGTCTTGAAGAAGACACACGCAAACAATTCTTTATGAACATCAATGGCCCTGCAACAGCTGATAAGGAGTAACTCATGATCCAAGTAGATAACTTACATAAAAAGATTGGTGAAGTGAACGCGCTAGACGGGCTGTCATTTACCGCTCGTGATGGTCAAATTACGGGACTATTGGGACCCAACGGAGCTGGTAAAACGACTTGCTTACGGACCGTATTTGGCCTGCTTCAAGCTGATCAAGGTATGGCGTCTATCGATAGTATTGATGTTGCCAAAGAGCCAACCAGGGCAAAACAACAATTAGGATTGTTCCCTGACCCATGTGGGCTCTACGAGCGCATGACGCCGCGTGAATATACCCAATTTTACGCTGAACTAAGTGGAATGGACGCAAAATCGGCCGCTACAGCGACGCAAGAAGTATTAGAAAAGCTACAAATGTTGGATATCGCGGATAGACGCTGTAAAGGCTTTTCACAAGGCCAAAGAATGAAAACGGCGTTGGCACAGGCAATTGTGCATAAACCAACGAATATTGTACTTGATGAGCCAACACGTGGTTTAGATGTAATGAGTACCAGAGTGTTACGGGATTTGTTGATGATGCTTAAGGCGCAAGGTCACTGTGTCTTATTTTCTAGCCACGTGATGCAAGAAGTTGCAGCACTTTGTGATCATGTGGTGGTCATGGCGAAAGGCAAAGTGGTCGCGGAAGGTTCTCCAGAGGCCCTATGTGAACAAACAGGTAAAGCGTCGCTTGAGGAAGCTTTCATTACCCTGATAGGTACAGATGAAGGAATTGCAGCATGATGAAATTAATCTCAGTTTTATTTAAAAAAGAAGTGTTAGACGCAAGCCGCGACAAACGTTCAGTGATGGCTGGCCTTTACTATTGTATCGGTGCACCTATTCTAATGTGTGTATTGTTTACCGTCATGTTTAAGCAAATGGCTTCGCCTGAAGCACTCAAAATCACCATTAATAACGCAGAAAATGCACCAAACTTAGTACAATTTTTAGCGAGTAAAGAAATTGAACATGGTGAAGGCGAAGAAGTTAAAGCCATTACCTTGGAGATCAGCGAAGATTACCAAGAAAATATGATGCAAGGTAAGAGTGCGACGGTATTTATCATTGCTGATAAATCGGAGCAAAAGTTACGTTCATCAATTAACCGGCTAGAGCGTAACCTCATGTTATACAACAGCGAAGTCGCTTCATTGCGATTAGTCGCGCGTGGTATCGATCCGACTATTGCACGTGCGATTGATGTCCAAACTCATGACCAAGCGACACCGACCTCTAAAGGTGGCTTCGTATTAGGTATTGCAACATTATCTATTATTATTTCGCTATTTTATGCGGCGATGGGTATGGCGATTGACAGTAGTGCAGGGGAGCGTGAACGTAACTCATTACAGCTATTACTTAGCCATCCGATCAGCACCATGCATATTGTGTTAGCTAAAGTGGGGGCAATCGCAGGTTTTTCTATCATTGCTTTAGTGTTAACCACCATAGTATCTAAGTTTGCTTATAATATGGTGCCATGGGAAATGATGGGCTTTACAGTGGTCATTGGTCCTAAATTTATTATTTCAGCAATTATAATTGGCCTGCCTATTGCGTTAATGTCTGCCAGTTTATTGATATTTATCTCTTTCTTAGCTAAATCATTTAAAGAAGCGCAATCTTATGTGGCGATGGCGCTGTTCATCCCGGTAATGATGAGTATGGCAACGACCTATGACATTGCCACTGACATTATGCAGTGGATGCCGATCGCAGCGCAGCAAAATGCAATGATTGAAATCATTAAAGGCAATGCGATACCGGTACCACAACTATTATTGTCGAGCGCGGTCACACTGGGGTTGTTTGCTATTTTCACCTACCTAAGCAGTCGTATGCTAAAAAGTGAAAAGGTAGTGTTCGGCCTTTAATTTATTTGTTCCCAACTATGGCGCCCAAAGCGGCGCCATTTTTGTATTTTACCTCATCTTAATTTCACGTATAATCGGCGCCCCATAATTGATGTAGTAATGTACTAGCGCGATAACGCGCACAGTACGCAGTTGAGTAAGTATGAATACGGCACCTAACACCATGACAGAGCAAGATAATCGCAAAGAAGTTTTAGAGTTTAATAAGCTGCAAAAGCGTCTGCGCCGTAATGTCGGCAACGCCATCAAAGATTACAATATGATTGAAGAAGGCGATGTGGTGATGGCTTGTATCAGCGGTGGTAAGGATTCATTCGCCATGCTGGATATTTTACTTAGCCTAAAAAAAGCGGCACCAATTCACTTTGATGTGGTCGCGGTCAATCTGGATCAAAAGCAGCCTGGATTCCCAGAGCATATTTTGCCAGAGTACTTCGAAACGTTAGACATTCCTTATTATATCATTGATAAAGATACCTACTCAGTCGTAAAAGAAAAAGTACCAGAGGGAAAAACGACTTGTGGCCTTTGTTCACGCTTGCGCCGTGGTACTTTGTATTCATTTGCTGAAAAGATTGGCGCGACAAAAATCGCACTGGGTCATCACTTAGATGATATTGTTGAAACGCTGTTTTTAAACATGTTCTACGGTGCGAGAATGAAAGCGATGCCACCCAAACTACGTTCTGATGATGGTCGTAATGTGGTGATCCGCCCACTCACTTATGCACGTGAAAAAGATCTTATTCAATACGCTGAACACAAGGATTTTCCTATTATTCCGTGCAACCTATGTGGTTCGCAAGAAAACCTGCAACGTCAAAATATTAAATCTATGTTGGTTGAGTGGGACAAGAAGACGCCAGGTCGAGTAGAGAATATTTTCAAATCAATTCAGAATGTTAGTCCAAGCCAACTGGCTGACACTGAACTCTTTGATTTTGAAAGTTTGCCTCTAGATAGAGACGGTGAGCGAGAAGCTTATGATTTTAACGAAGCAGTGGTTTCCTCGACAAACATTGATGAATCATTGTTCATTGATGTAACCAATATTTAATTCTCAATAGTGATTTACCCAGACTAGCCTAAATAGTCTTATACTTCTTAACTATTTTACTTTTTGGCTTGCACAGCTCAAGTAAATGGAATGTGTGGCTGTGTATTTGCCGCACATTCCAATCTAAACTTGTGATCAGCTCTTTTCTCTAGCAGCTGTTATTCCGAGTCTACGCCTTAGTCTTCTAATGGGGATTTATAGCCATCAGGCTTTAGTGCTAAGACATCACAATCTAAGCTATCAATCACATGTTCAGCAGTATTGCCAACCAGCGCTGCACTCAGTCCAGTGCGACCGACAGTGCCAATGACCACCAACTCAGCGTCTTTTTCTTTAGCAACGTAGGGGATAACGTCCTCTGGTAGACCTTCTTTGATGATGCAGTCGCTTTTATCTATTGAATAAGTTTCTGCAAGTGCAAACGTTTCGTCTTCATGGTGTTTTTTCACGGCTTCATTGTATTGCGATGGGTTAAACTCGGGAATTTCAATGGCAATATTAACAGGCGTTGCTGGATAGGTGTTTACCAGGCTCAATTTGGCATTGGCTAATTCACATAAAAACTGAGCATCCGTAATGATACGTTTATTAAGTTCTTGATGTTGCTCGTTATCGCTGACAGAGTTTACCGCTGCAATAATGTTGCCTTGATCTGGCCAAGCGTGATCTTTAACCAGTAATAGAGGCGCAGGGCATTTGCGAATTAAATGCCAATCGGTTGGGGTGAAGATCACTGATTTCAGGGTGTCGTGTTGATGCGTAGATTTAATGACCAAATCATAATCATGCGCAAGCACGGTTTTGATGATCGCTTCGTAGGGGCGATTGTGCCACAACACTTTAGTTTGGATACTCACATCAGAAAAGTCCTTAACCATATCGGCAAGCCATGCTTCTCTGTCTTTGATCACCGCTTCACGCATTGCTTCACGCTCGTCTTTAGACAACATCGTGGTCATTTCATAGGAGAAGTCATAAATAGACATAAATGCAGTGATGGCTGCACCGGTACGCTTGGCAAGATTGATAGAGCGTTCTAAGCTATTTTGGCGCTCTTTAGTTGGATCAATTACGGTGAGTATACTTTTGATTTTATCCACGACTATCTCCTTAAAACGGTATACAAATAAGGTCAGAAGCTTTTCACCTCTGACCTTATTGAGTGTAACCGATCCTATCTAAGGATAAAGTCTTAACGATAAATAGTTTGTTCTAAATCAAGATGCAATCGCGGCTGTTTCAGCTAGGGCTGCAGCATCAATAATGGTAATGAACTTGCCTTCGACCTTTATTGTTCCAGCTTTTTGGAAACGGCTGAGTAAACGACTAATGGTTTCTACAGTAAGACCCAAGTAGTTACCAATTTCACCGCGCGTCATCGTAAAGCGGAATTCTTTACGAGAAAAACCACGCTCGCCAAAGCGATTTGAAAGGTTATAGATAAAAGTTGCTAAGCGTTCTTCAGCAGTCTTTTTATTCAGTAATAACAACATTTCTTGGTCGTAATTGATTTCACTGCTCATTAATCGCATGATCTGTTGGCGCAGTTTTGGCAGCTTACCAGCTAACTCATCAAGGGTGTCAAAAGGGATTTCGCATACCATAGAGGTTTCTAAAGCTTGTGCGAAGCTTTGGTGCTGCATTTTATTAATGGCATCAAAACCCACAAGATCGCCCGCAAGGTGAAATCCTGTGATCTGCTCATCACCTTGTTCAGACAGTGTGTAGCTTTTAAATGAGCCGGAACGAACGGCAAAGATAGCATTTAATGGCGCACCTGACTCGAAAAGAAAATCTCCTTTATGAAGCGGCTTTTTACGTTCAATGATCTCATCTAGCTTGTCCATTTCACTGCCATTGAGCGAAAATGGGAGACAAAGTTGACTGATACTGCAATTATTGCAGCTGATTGTGCATTGGCTCTTTGAGCGGTTTTGATTACTTAAGTCCATAAAATTTCCATAAGTCTATGACGCACGTGAAGGCAACCTAGTACAAAGCATAACGGCTTTGGTACTACAGATCGCCACAAACTCATATGACACGCAAAAGAAAATTTGGTTATCAATTGGAGCTCCTAATCTCAAAGCGCTAACCAATAATCTTAAATGATGAGTTTGCTTAGATAAGGATAGGTTAATGTACTAACTTATCAGTTGCAATAATAATTAAATAAACACCATACCAAATCAATAAATTACCCATAATAATACGTGTAACTAAATGATTTATAAACTTTTGTAGCAGCTGAGCCGATTGTCCTATTACAATCATTGCAGGCATTGTGCCGACACCAAAGGCGAGCATAATGAGTGCGCCTTCAGTTGCTGATCTCGCTTGTAATGTCCATGTTAAAGCCGAATAAACTAGGCCACAGGGTAGCCAGCCCCATAAGGCGCCGTAGCAAAATGCTTTGGTTTTTGTGTTGACCGGGACTAAGTAGCGATTGAGCTTAACAATATGTTGCCAAATTAAGCTTTTAGCAAACGACTCTAGCCATTTTAAGGTACTGGCTAAGCGCATTACGTAGATAGCGACAAGCACCATAAAAATACCACTCATCAATTGTAATATAATGGCGAGAGATGTGTTTTGCTTGGCGAGACTTGCCCCGAGTAGGGCAACAAGGCTGCCAGCAAGCGCATAGCTGGAGATACGTCCGATATTATACAACAGGGTAACAACCACCGCAGAAAGTTGCTTGCTCGCCAGTTGTAGCGAGCTGGCAATACTGCCACACATCACCAAGCAGTGGCCACTTCCCGCAAGCCCCATCACAAATGCACTCAGCAAGCTTATCTCATTCATGCTAGTTGTCGTTATTACTTTTGTCATTTGATGGTTTTACGGACTTATCACCCGTTTGCGCTTTATCATCATCGAATAAGATGCTGTGGCCCTGTTTATTCAAATCTGAAAATTGTTCGCTTTTTACTGCCCAAAAGAAAATACCAATAGCAATAATGACGAATAAAATGGCGATAGGTATTAATACGTAGATGATACTCATAGCTTTAATAACCTTAATGAATTACCGATCACGATGATCGAGCTGGCTGACATGCCAATAACTGCTATCCAAGGTGGAATAAGGCCAAGTGCAGCGAGTGGCAAAATGGAGCCGTTATACAAAAGTGATATGGTTAAGTTTTGCTTTACTATTCTGCGCGTTTGTTTCGCTACTTGCTGAAGGGCTAGAATGGCATTCAAATCGCTATTTAACAACACTACATCAGCGGTATTTTTTGAGATATCAGCGCCGGTATCCATCGCAACTGACAAGTGAGCGCTATTGAATACTGGGCTATCGTTGATGCCATCACCTACCATAGCGACAATCTCGCCTTGTTTGGACCAAGCCTCAACGGCTTGTTGCTTAATCTCTGGTGTGCAAGCGCTTTGGTAGCTATCTAATGCTAACTGCTGCGATAACTCTTTACCTGCATTGGAGCTATCCCCAGTTAGCATATGGCATGTAAGGCCCGCTTGTTGTAACTGTTCAACAACTGTTTCTGCATTGCTTTTTACTTTGTCATTGAAGTAAAAGTCAGCGACTGCGTTGTTATCAATGAACAAGGTTGCTTGAGCAAATGACGCGTGGTTATCAAACCAATGGCTTTTCCCAAGGGCAATAGTGATTCCTTGCCAGTGACCACGGATACCTGAACCAGACACAACTTCAACATCTTGGACTAGGTTTTCGGTTGGGGTGATATGTGCAAATGCGCGAGCGATAGGGTGCTCAGAAAACCGCTCTAACGCTGCTGCAAAATCCAAGACTTGTTGCTCGTTATAGTCAGTTTGTAGCAATTCGATATGTTTGATTGAGAAACGGCCTTCGGTCAGTGTGCCTGTTTTGTCAAAGGCAACACGCGTTAATTTGGTTGCCGTTTCTAATACATGGGCCTCTTTAATCAAGATCCCTTTCTTTGTAAGTGACGCCACGGCGCAAGTCAGCGCGGTGGGTATAGCTAGGCTCAATGCACAAGGACAGGTTGCTACTAGCACCGAAATCGTGACCCAAAAAGCCTTATCTGGTGAAATGGGATACCAGCCGATGGCGGTAATTGAGGCAAAAACTAATAGACAGGCAACAAACCACTGCGCGACTTTATCGGTGATTTCCACCAACTTAGGGCGTTTGGTTAGTGCGTTATGTTGCAGTCGAATAATTTGGTTGAGCAGGGTATTTTGCCCAATTTTATTGATCTCTAACGTAATTATACCGTCGTGATTCACGGTTCCAGCATACACTTGATGGCCTTGATATTTCTTAACTGGCAAATGTTCGCCTGTCATCATCGACTCATCAACTGTGGTATGGCCTTTGATCACTAAGCCATCCGCAGGGATAGTTTCTCCAGCCTTAACTAATATCAGATCGTTCAGTTTTAGCTTTTTGGCGGCAATATGTTGCTCATTGTTATTCTCATCAACCTTTCTGGCGGTCAATGGCAGCAGCTTTTGCAGGTTTGCAGTAAACTCACTGGCTTTTAATCTGGCCCTGAACTCAAGGTATTTACCTAACAACAGCAAGAAGGTAAACATACAGATGGATTCAAAATAGACTTCGCCGACTTCCATAAAAGTCGCGTAAGTACTGGCGCCGTAAGCTCCGAATATAGCAAGTGAAACAGGGAGATCCATATTCAGTTGTTTAGCTTTCAGCCCTTTAACCGCATTCGTTAAAAATGGCATCGCTGAATACAGAATAACAGGAGAGGCAAGCACGAGACTTATCCAACGAAAGTACTGTTCAAAGTTCTCTTCCATGCCTGAAAACATGCCAAAGTACATGGCAAATGCAAACATCATCACTTGCATAGTCATGAGGCCAGCAACGCCTAAACGACGGATGTATGCTTTCGCTACGGCTTGTTTCTGTGCAGCTTCTTCATCGGCTTGAAATGGGTAGGCCTTATAGCCGATTTCCATCAAAGATTTAATGATATCGCTAAGCTTAACGTGTTTATCTTGCCATACAATCATGGCGCGGTGAGTGGAGGTGTTAACATCAACACGAACGATACCACCGAGCGCCAGCAGTTGCTTTTCGATAAGCCAAGCACAAGCGGCGCAGCTTATTCCTTCAACACTGAGCAGTACCTCTTTATGTTCTCCGCTAATTTCGACGAAGTCCTCTTGGATCTCGTCGTTATCATAGCTGAGTAGCATTTTGAGTTGTTCAGGTACAAGCTCTTCAACTTTACCTGCACTTTCTGTGCGGTAAGTATAGTAGTCACTCATACCTTGAGAAATAATGGTTTCGGCAACGGCCTGACAGCCAATACAGCAAACCGGTTGTGCGCTACCCTCAAAGGTAACCGAGCCTACAAACCCTTTAGGAATAGGCTCCAAACAATGAAAACACGAATTTGCCATGGCAGCTTACTTATACTGTGGAGTGACCGCGATAATACCATCATGTGGCAGTTGGATTTTTTCTTTCATTTTCCAACTGTTGTCCATAGGCTCTATAAATACCGTGAACACACCGCTATGTGGTTCATCAAATAAGCCCGTAAACTCGCCGCTGGCGTTTTTAGTCAGCGTGACTGCAAAATCGTATTTCTCAATAGTGCGGTGGTAAAACGAAAGCTTTAATGCATGAACTTTAGAAGCGTCGCCCTTGGTAAATTTAAAGGTGACTTTTTGCTCTGCTACTTGCAGGTCACCATGTAAATAGAGCGCTTTTGCTTTATCAAACTTACTCAGCTCTAGATTGATTGCTTTACCTTTTTTGTAGTAGTCATCAACGACCATATCAGGACCATTACCGACTGCAAACGTGATGAGAAAAACACAGGCAACGACAGTAACGAGTGGGAAAAAAATTAAAAACCAAGGCCAAAAATTCTTATACCAAGGGGTAGGGTTCATAGTTGCTCACATGGCTATAAAACTTGCTCGTATTCTACCGTAAGTTGCGGTAAATACCTAAAAAAAAGCCTCCAAATGGAGGCTTTTTTGATCTCAAATAATGTTCTAAAAGCTAAGCTTATTGGTCTTGTGACAAGCTATAAACATACGCTGTTAGAAGGTGTACTTTATCTTCACCTAAGATATCTTTCCATGCTGGCATAACACCCGCACGACCGTGGCGAAGTGTGTCTTCAACTGCGCGTTGAGAACCACCGTATAGCCAGATATTATCGGTTAAGTTTGGTGCACCGAACGGCAGGTTATGTGCAACAGAACCTTTACCATCCATACCATGACAAGCTGCACACATTGCAAACTTAGCTTTACCTGCTTCAGCATCTTTTTGGTTAACAGTACGTCCAGAAAGGCTTAGTACATAAGCAGTCATTTCTTTTACGCCTTGATCACCAAGTGCATCTTGCCAAGCTGGCATCGCTGCAACACGACCGTTAAGCAGTGTTTCTTTGATCTTGTCAGGCGTGCCACCATATAACCAGTCTTTATCAGTTAGGTTAGGGAAGCCTGCGCCACCACGAGCATCAGAGCCATGACACTGAGCACAGTTTTGCGAGAATAAACGTTGACCGATTTCAAGTGCTTCTTCATTCTTTGCAAGCGCAAGTACGTCTTGCTTTGCAAATTCTTGGAAGATAGGGCCAAAACGGTCTTGTGCTGCTTCAACTTCTTTATCAAGTTGTACCCACTGGCCATTTTCATGTGCTTCAGCGACTGCTTTCTTAGACTCTGCCAAGGTAGTAATACCTTGGTTAGAGCTCGTCCAGTTTAAGAAACCTTTAAAGTTACCAAGACCTGGGTAAGCAGCAAGATAATATACTGACCAAACAAAAGTCGCGAAGAACATGTAAGTCCACCACTTTGGTAGTGGATTATTTAATTCCTCAATTCCGTCGAACTCGTGACCACAGCTTTCGCCTTCTTTGACACCTGTGTAGTTTTTCAGGTTCCAAATTAGCAGGCCGAAAATCAGAGCTAGACACGCTAGGGTTAGTACAATAACCCAAATACTCCAAAAGCTAGTCATTTTTCAGACTCCTTTTCCTCGTTAGAGATAGTGTTGTTATGTTTTTTCTCATCTTCAAAAATGGCATTAGCAGCGTCGTCGAAACGGCGCTTAGAGCGCTTGCTATATGCCCACACAACAATCACTATAAACAGTACCAAAATTACCAGAGTCAAAATGCCTCTGTATGTGCCGTAATCCATAACAATTACTTCAAATGTGTGCCAAGTTGTTGTAAGTAAGCGATAAGTGCTTGCATTTCTGTCGCACCTTCACCACCGTTCATCGCGTGGATTTCATCCACTTGCGCTTGTAGTTCAGCATCATCACCGTAGCCTTTGCCATTGTAGCGGTCTGACGACTTATCAATACCAAATGCATCACGGAACACTTGTAATTTTTTCAGAGTATAAGTGGTATCTACTTTAGTGCTATCAAGCCAAGGGTAGCCTGGCATGTTTGACTCAGGTACCACCGAGCGAGGATCCATTAAGTGCGCATAGTGCCAGTCGTCAGAATAACGCTGACCAACACGTGCCAAATCTGGACCTGTACGTTTAGAGCCCCACTGGAATGGGTGATCCCATACTGACTCACCGGCTACAGAGTAGTGACCGTAGCGCTCAACTTCATCACGGAATGGACGAACCATCTGTGAGTGACAGTTGTAACAACCTTCACGTACGAAGATGTCACGACCTTCCATTTCAAGCGCGGTAAGCGGGCGTAAGCCTTCTACTGGCTGAGTGGTATCTTTTTGGAACATTAGTGGAGTAATTTCAACTAGTGCACCGAAGCTAATCGCGAATACCGTTAGGATAGCCATCAGGCCAACGTTCTTTTCAACGATTTCGTGTTTGTTTGTTGAGTTATTGTTGCTCATACTCAATACCCCTTAAGCCACTTGCGGGTTTGCATCAGTGGCAAGTTGACCACTTTTTGCAGTAACCGTACGGAATACGTTGTAAGCCATTACCAGCATACCAACTACGATGAATACACCGCCTAGGAATCGCATGATATAGAAAGGCTTAGAAGCTTCTAGTGACTGAACAAAGCTGTACATTAATGTACCGTCAGCATTTACTGCGCGCCACATTAGGCCTTGCATAACACCAGAGATCCACATTGCAACGATATAAAGCACAACACCAACAGTGTGTAGCCAGAAATGCGTGTTAACTAGCTTGATGCTGTACATGTTACCGTGACCAAATAGGGCAGGGATTAGGTGGTAAATTGCACCGATAGAAATCATCGCAACCCAACCTAGTGCACCAGAGTGTACGTGACCTACTGTCCAGTCTGTGTAATGTGAAAGCGCATTTACAGACTTAATAGCCATCATTGGGCCTTCGAACGTAGACATACCGTAAAACGATAGAGACACAACTAAGAAACGCAGTACTGGGTCAGTACGTAGTTTGTGCCAAGCGCCAGACAGCGTCATGATACCGTTGATCATACCGCCCCAAGAAGGAACGAATAGGATAACTGACATCACCATACCTAGAGACTGTGTCCAGTCAGGTAGTGCTGTGTAGTGAAGGTGGTGAGGACCAGCCCAAATATATAGAGAAACAAGTGCCCAGAAGTGAACAACCGATAGACGGTAAGAGTAAACTGGACGACCTGCTTGTTTTGGTACAAAGTAGTACATCATACCTAAGAAACCAGCGGTAAGTAGGAAGCCTACTGCGTTGTGACCATACCACCACTGAACCATCGCATCTACAGCACCTGCGTAGATTGAATAAGATTTAGTAAGTGATACAGGAATAGCCATACTGTTTACAATGTGAAGCACTGCAACAGTGATAATGAAACCAGCGTAGAACCAGTTTGCTACATAGATGTGTGACACTTTACGCTTGATAAGAGTACCAAAGAATACTACAGCATAAGTAACCCATACTACCGCGATTGCGATATCAATCGGCCACTCTAGTTCAGCGTATTCTTTTGAAGAAGTAATACCTAGAGGAAGCGTGATAGCCGCAGATACGATGATGGCTTGCCAACCCCAGAAGGTAAATGCGGCAAGTTTGTCAGAGAACAGGCGCGTTTGACACGTGCGCTGAACAACATAGTAAGAGGTTGCAAATAGTGCACTTGTACCAAATGCAAAGATTACTGCGTTCGTGTGTAACGGACGAAGTCTAGAGTAAGTTAACCATGGAATGTCGAAGTTTAACGCAGGCCACGCAAGTTGCGCTGCGATAAATACACCTACACCCATGCCAACAATGCCCCAAATCACTGTCATGATAGCGAATTGGCGTACAACTTTATAATTGTACTCAGTTTGTGATGCTACTGTTTGGCTCATTTTCTGGATTCCGCTGCAATTTATTGCGATTAGAAATGAATTACCTGAATTACAGGCCCTAGTTATATTTCTTCAAGCCCGTCATGTTTTAACTCAAAAGATGAGTGAAAACCTAACCAGCCCGAGAAACCTTTATTTTTGCGAGGAAATGATAATTTTTTTGCTTATGAAAAGATACCTAAAACGCCTAAAATTATGACATCAATCAAGTTTTCACGCGCTTTTTGTTCGCTTCTTAAGCAACCTAGCATTTGCCCTGAAACTTGCGTACACTGCGCAGGATTCAGAAGTGACGGTAAATCCCTCATGATTGCAAAGCAATTAACAATCGGGTTGCTAGGTGTTTTCCTCGTGGCCTGTTCAGACCCGACTATTATTATACATGAAAGTTCAGAAAAAAGTGAAAGTTCAGTAACAAGAAATGTCTGTAATTTTTCAACGCCCTGTGATTTAACTCCACAAGTGCAGATTTATCTAGGCTCAAAGCAGGTTCAACCTGAAACAGAATTTACCATTGGGCTAAAAAGTGCGACTAAAGTAGAGGTCGTTTCGGCATGGCTTGAGGGAGAAAATATGAACATGGGGAGAATTCCCGTGTTCTTTGACCAAAACACACTGATAGCAAAAACCATGGTCGGTGTTTGCACGGATAAATCTATGCGTTGGATTTTACGTTTGGCGCTAACCGTTAACGGCCAGTCTGTTACTACCAGTCATCCAATAGCTGTAAACTACCAATGAATAAATCTGTTTTTATCGAATATCTCAAGTTTGCACTTGAACAAAAGCTGATTGAAGCCACTGAAGCGGCAAACAGTGCACGTGCTGATGCTACCCATGAACAAAGTGCTGCTGAAACACAATATGACTCGTTGAGTATCGAATATGGGTATTTGGCAGAAGGACAAAGTGAGCGCGTTGATGCCATGCATTTGGCAAAACAAACAATATTGAATCAGTTGGCTCTAGCTGTAAGCAATACAATTGCACATAACGCACTAGTTGAAATTGAAGACGAGCAGGGCAACTGTCATTGGTTCTATTTTGCGCCTTGCGAAGGCGGGCTAAAAATCCAACATAAAGAAACACCAGTGTTGGTGTTAACGTTTGATGCGCCTCTTGGCAAGCGGCTAAAGGGGTTAACGGTAGACGAAGATATTTCGTTTTTCTTCAACGGCCAACAGCAAACGTTAACCGTGATGCAAATACTGTAGAGTAGTTTACTCTCGTTTTGCTACGAGTTGCTACGAGAACAATTTCTTTCTTACTATTGCCCGGTATGTGCTTGGTGACTTTCCCATTAATTGCCTAAATACTCTACTTAATTGCCCTTGTGAATTAAATCCAGAAGCAAGGGCAATATCTTGAATGGAGAGGTTACTGCTCGCGAGTAGCTCTTTACACATTTCTATACGCACCTGTTGCAAGTAGGCAACGGCGGTTTGTCCTGTTGCTTGTTTAAAGCGGCGGTTAAAGGTGCGATAACTCAAATCAAATTGCGCCGCGACAGCGGGTAAAGAGATTTCCGATGCGGCGTTATTTTTCAGCCAAAATTGAATTGCGGCAATTTGCTCGTCAGCATGACGGTCCACAGCCCCTTCTAAATAGCGCTGTTCTTCGTATGGTTTACGAATTTCATGAGAAAAGTTTTGCTGCACATGGTGTGCGGCATCTATCCCGTACAGTAGTTCAATAATATGTACAATAACATCAGCCAGCGCATTTAAGCTGGCTACAGTGTAGATCCGCTCTGATTGAGTGATAAAGTAATCCGGTTTTAATTCAACATTGGGGTATAGCTGAGAAAATTGTTTGGCAAAATGCCAGTGGGTCGTTGCTGAATGCCCGTCAAGCAGGCCTGAACTTGCTAAAAAGCAAACACCTGTACCAACACCTATCAGTGTGCTTCCTGCTCCCCATGCATCCGCAAGTGACTCACTCAGCGCTTGGTTTTGTCTTACAATAGGTCTTGGATTTCGCCATATACTTGGCACAATAATGTAGTCATATAAAGGCAATGAGCTAAAGTCACTTTGTGCCTCAAGTGTCAGGTAATTATCGGCGTTGACCGCCTCGCCTTGGCTGCTGCAAAGGAGAACTTCTAAAGGAACATAAGCCTCTTTTAGATGTACTTTAGCAAAGGCTTGTCCGGCTTTGAGCATTTCCAGCGGTAAGGTGACACTGGTAACGAGCATATGCTTGTAAAGCACAATGGCGACCTTAGTATAGGATTTCATCTGCTCCGACCTCTTAATTTTGGCGAAAAATGATTTATATGTGGCGTATTTTGTAAAAACTTAAATTCGAATGCAATTAAAATCAAGTCATTATCTTAGTTCAGAAGTAGGAACGACATGACAGCATTGCCAATTATTGTAGGAATGGGGGGTATTAACGCCGCGGGGCGCACCTCTTTCCATCAAGGCTACAAACGTATTGTACTCGATAAGCTAAATGCTAAAGACCGACAAGAGACCTATTTGGGCCTTGCGAGTTTAATGAACTTAGTGCGTTATGAAAATGGCCAGCTGATTGACCAAAACGACCAAGTTGTTCAAGAGGTGGAGATTGAGTCGCGTTTTGGTGAGCAGATCATAGCGGGAACGTTGATCCGTAAAATCGAAAAAAACCATTTTGATGTAGATGCGACCCCTTGGCAGCAAAAGCTCACAATGAAAGCAAATGATGACAGCAAGATAGTATTCAGTTGTCGTAAACGTGACTTACCAGAGCCTGTTCCTGCAGCTTGGCAAGTGATTGAGCTTGATCCAAAAACGGTTGAAGTAACCATTGCGGACCAGATTGAAGTTAAGCACGATAGCTATAGAGACAATCCAATTAAAGCCGCTGGTCAATTACCAACAGGCTTTGAGCCGTCACTCATGTATAACAGCCGTTACCAACCACGCGGTCTTCAGGCGACGATTTTTGCTGCAACCGACGCTATCCGCTCAACGGGTCTTGAGTGGGACAAGGTAATGAACTGCGTGCGACCGGACCAAATCGGCACTTACTCCGCCTCTGTGGCAGGGCAAATGAATGATGAGGGCTTAGGTGGATTAGTACGTAGTCGTTTGCGTGGCGACCGAGTAAGCACTAAGCAGTTAGCGCTAGGACTCAACACCATGTCCACTGACTTTATCAATGCTTATGTTACTGGCAGCGTTGGCACAACGTTTACGACATCAGGTGCCTGTGCGACGTTTCTATATAACCTCCGCGCTGCAGTGAATGATATTCAGGCTGGCCGTACTCGAGTGGCGATTGTAGCCAGTGTTGAGTGTGCCATTACACCAGAGATCATCGAAGGCTTCGGTAATATGGGCGCACTCGCAAATGAAGAAGGTTTGCGTAAACTTGATGGTACTGAGCATGTAGATTATCGCAAAACAAGTCGTCCTTTTGGTGAAAACTGTGGCTTTACGATTGGTGAAGGGGCACAAGTGGCGATTTTGATGGATGACGCCTTAGCAATTGAACTTGGCGCGCAGATCATGGGCTCTGTGGCTGACGTATATGTCAATGCAGACGGCGTGAAAAAGTCGATTACGGCACCTGGACCTGGTAACTATATAACCATGGCAAAATCGGTCGCGCTGGCTCAGCAAATCGCAGGCACAGAGGCTTTAGTAAAACGCAGCTTTATTTTGGCACATGGCTCAAGCACACCACAAAACCGGGTCACTGAGTCGCGTATCTATCACAAAGTTGCAGAAACCTTTGCGATTAATGGTTGGAAAGTGGCGGCGCCAAAAGCCTATGTTGGTCATACCATCGCGCCGGCGTCTGGCGACCAGCTTGCGATGGCACTTGGGGTGTTCGAATACAATATTATGCCCGGGATCACCACAATCAATGCAGTAGCAGAAGATGTTCACGCCGAGCATTTAGATATTCGTACCGAGCACTATGAGTGCGAGCCAATGGATATCGCCTTTATAAACTCCAAGGGCTTTGGCGGCAACAATGCAACGGCAACTGTACTTTCTCCAAAGCTCACGAAGCAGCTACTAAGCAAGCGCTATAGCCAAGCTGAGTTTGCAAATTATGAGCAACAACTTGCCATTACAACACAAAGGCAAATTGCATATCAGCAAGCGGCCGATTATGGTCAGTACGAACTCATTTACCGTTTTGGCAATGGCATGATTGATGAGTCTGAATTGAATTTAAGTCAGCAAGAGTTAGCCATTCCTGGGTTCGAGCAAAGTATACAGCTTTGCCCAACGAATCCATACGGCGATTTAATCTGATGATTTGATACAAAGAATAGGGCCTGTTGACCTTTGCTGTTTGATTTTTGTTCTTCTGAGTGTGTTTTGGTCGCGACGCTCGACTTGCCACCTAGTAATCTAGGCAAAAGTTGAGCAACAATGAACAAAGCGCACTCAGGTGAACCCAAAGGGCAGCGCTTGATTGGCATTTCTACTGTGTTATCGCCTGACTCACATAGAACAACTATGCTACGCAGGCTCTGCCTTGTATAAATACCAATCAAACTGCTGCAAAAACAAACTTGGAAGATAAACAGGCCCTAATGTTAAGCAAGCAAGGCGTACAGGGAGTACGCCTTTTTTATTTTTAGCTTAGTGCTCAAAGCGCAAGCGGCAGTCAGGCTCATCTCATATAGTTAGCATGAAACTCAAGATGATTTTCAATAAAGCTCGAGATAAAGAAATAGCTATGATCGTAACCTTCATGCATGTTTAGCGTGATAGGGTAGCCTGCTTTTTCTGCAGCTTGTTCGAATAACCAAGGCTTTAACTGCTCGTCTAAAAACTGGTCACTTGAACCTTGCTCAATGAGTATCGGACGTTTCGTTGGACTAACATAGTGCGACAATAATTCGGTCGCGTCATATTGTTGCCAGCGCTGTTTGTCGTCCCCTAAATATCCTGTTAGCGCTTTTTGACCCCAGGGGCAGTTACTTGGGTTCACGATTGGACTAAACGCTGAGATACTCGTATAGGCATCAGGGTTTCTAAGCCCAATAATTAACGCACCATGCCCCCCCATGGAGTGACCACTAATGGCTTTTTGCGGACTAACAGGGAAGTGCGCTTCGATTAACTGGGGCAGCTCTTCGGTCACGTAGTCATACATTTGATAATGTTGACTATACGGTGCCTGTGTCGCATTGACGTAAAACCCCGCACCTAGACCAAAGTCATAAGCGCCATTTTCATCATCTGCAACGCCTTCTCCACGCGGGCTTGTATCTGGCGCGACAATAGCGATACCAAGCTCGTTGGCTTTTTTAAACGCGCCTGCTTTTTGCATGAAGTTTTCATCGCTGCAGGTTAACCCTGAGAGCCAATATAAAACCGGGACTTGTTGTCCCTCGTTGACAATTTCAGGTAAAAAAATGGCGAAGGTCATTTCACACTGTGTCGACTGGCTGGTATGTGTGTAGCGCTTATGCCAACCGCCGGATACTTTGTTGCTGGAAATCAGTTCCATCAAGTGCTCCTTAATTAAGCGAAATAGGACGCAACCTGTGCGTCCTTGAGCGGGTACTAGTAATGGATCACTGAGCGGATACTCTTGCCTTCATGCATTAAATCAAAGGCTTCATTAATATCTTCGAGCTTCATGGTATGAGTGATAAAGTCATTGAGTTTGAATTCACCAGCCATATAGCGTTCAACAATCTCAGGAAGCTCTGAGCGACCTTTTACGCCACCAAAAGCACTGCCGCGCCATACGCGACCGGTAACCAATTGGAATGGACGTGTTGAAATCTCTTGTCCAGCGCCTGCAACACCGATGATGACAGACTCACCCCAACCTTTGTGACAGCACTCAAGGGCACTTCTCATAACATCTACGTTACCGATACATTCGAACGAGAAATCCACACCGCCATCGGTCATTTCAACGATCACTTCTTGGATAGGTTTGTCGAAGTCTTTCGGGTTGATAAGATCGGTTGCCCCAAGCTTTGTCGCCAGCTCAAACTTATCTTCATTGATGTCGATACCGATGATCCGACTCGCGCCAGCCATTGCCGCGCCAATGATAGCGGACAAGCCGATACCACCTAGGCCGAAAATGGCGACGGTATCGCCTTTTTGCACTTTAGCGGTATTCATTACTGCGCCCATTCCTGTGGTGACACCACAGCCAAGCAAACAGATCTCCTCAAGAGGCGCTGCTTTGTTTACTTTAGCCAAAGAGATTTCTGGCAGCACAGTGTACTCAGAGAACGTTGACGTGCCCATGTAGTGATAAATTGGTTGGCCGTCTTTATAAAAGCGGGTTGTGCCATCAGGCATCAAGCCTTTACCTTGGGTTTCACGGATCTGCTGACAAAGGTTCGTTTTACCAGACTTACAGAACTTACATTCGCCACATTCCGGTGTGTACAATGGGATCACATGGTCGCCAACGGCAACGCTAGTAACGCCTTCACCAATCGCTTCAACAATACCTGCACCTTCATGACCTAAGATTGCTGGGAATACGCCTTCAGGATCGTCGCCAGACAAAGTGAAAGCATCGGTATGACATACGCCTGTTGCGGTGATTTTAACTAAGACTTCGCCTTTTTTCGGTGGCATAACATCAACTTCTTCAATACTAAGCGGTTGACCTGGGCCCCAAGCGATTGCTGCTTTAGATTTAATAAATTCAGACATGGTTTGTTCCTTTCTTAAAAGTTGAAAGCAGTATAACTACATTATGATTTTTGATAATCTATAAAAATCATAAAGACTTTTACGTATATGTAATAATGGATAGATGGATTGGCATTGATGAGTTTGTAGCGGTCGCGAGTAATGGCTCATTTAGTGGGGCTGCAACTCAGTTAAATACTTCGGTTGCGCAAATTAGTCGCCGAGTGAAAATGTTAGAGGAGCGGCTCAACATACAACTTTTGACGCGCACCACCCGAAAATTAGCGCTGACTCAGGAAGGTGAAGTGTTTTTATCTCACGCAAAGCATTTGCAGCATGGATTAGATGACGCCACTGCTGCAATCCGTCAACGTGATAGACAGCCAACAGGCAAACTTAAGCTTACCGCACCGGTAATGTACGGCGAATCTTATGTCATGCCTGCCGTGGTTGACTTTATGCGTTTGTATCCAAAAGTTGAGGTTGAAATGCATTTGACGAACAATCAAGTCGACTTGCTCGATAAGGGCTTTGACTTGGCAATTCGACTCGGTAAGTTACAGGATTCATCACTGCGCGCCAAACGGCTAACCACACGTAAAACCATGGTGTGTGGCGCGAATATCTATTTAAATCAATTTGGCCAACCGCATACGCTCGCTGAGCTTGGCAATCATAAATGTTTGATTGGCAATAGTAGCGAATGGCGCTTTGTTGAGCACGGTAAAACGCGACAAATTAAAGTGGCGGGGCCACTGCGTTGCAACAGTGGTTGGGGGCTCTTGGAAGCAGCAAAGCAAGGCTTAGGTTTGGTACAGTTACCACATTATTACGTGCAAGAGGCGCTAGAGAGTGGTGAGTTAACGGAGGTACTAACCAACTTTAGACCTGAGGAAGAGGGCGTCTGGGCGCTGTATCCACCCAGACAATTTGTCGCGACCAGCTTACGGTTATTACTGGATCACTTAAGTGCGCACTTTAATAAGTTTTAGCCATAGTATCAATGGCTTGGCTGAGCGCTATCTCGCGACTATCACAAAATGCACGGTCGCCTAGACGGTCGTGAATGTTTAAGCGCTTGAGCTTATCGGTGGTCTCCAAATTCGGTGAATAGATAAACACGCTACAGTCAGCATCAAGCGCATCTGTAATCGCATTTTCAATGGCTAAGCCCACGGTGACATCAATCATAGCTACGTCGCTTAAATCTAATACCATGGCTTTGTATTCACTAATCTTGCGGTGTTGTCTTGCGATTGCTTTTGAGACGCTAAAAATCATTGGCCCGGAAAGATAAAAGAATAATAGTTTACCGTTGGCTTTATCTAACAGCTCGCTTTCCTTTTTTGTTAGTGGCACATCTTCATCGCTATCACTGTCGCTAATTGCTTTAACATGATTAGCTTGCACTCGGCTTAATCTCTCTATGATCATCACATTAGAGATAAATACGCCAAGGCCCACGGCAACAATCAGGTCAACAAAAACGGTAAGGAGCATTACGCCATACATAATCGCCATTTGACTGACACTAAGCTTATGAGCACGCTGGATAAAACTCCAATCCAGAATATTAAAACCAACATACACTGCAATACCAGCAAGCACCGCCATTGGGATTGGCTCGGTCAAACTGCCCGCGATAAAGACTATGGCCATCAAAATTAGTGCCCTGAATATGCCAGCGATGGGCGAGCGAGCGCCCACTTGAATATTGACCACAGTTCCCATCGTTGCGCCAGCACCTGGCAATGCACCAAAAAGGCCAGCTATCATATTGGCAATACCTTGGCCTCTGAGCTCCTTATCAGAATCATGCTCGGTTCGCGTTAAACTGTCGGCTATTACTGCTGTTAGCAACGTATCTATACAACCCAAAGTGCCCAGTACCAATGCGTCGATAAGCATTTCAACGAAGAGCTCTGGTGATAATACTGGCAACACAATACTTGGCAGGCCACTTGGAATTTCTCCGATGCGGCGAATACTATCGGTATCAAAAATAATAATTGAAAGCAGTGTAACGGCGACGAGTGCGACCAGTTGAGCTGGCACGTACTGGCGCCACTTACTTGGCATTTTGAATAAGATTGCAAGTGTGATCACCCCGAGGAACAACTCAGAAAAGTGTAAGTCCATCAGCAGGCTGGGCAAGTTAGACAAAGTGCCAACAACACCACCTGCAGGCGCTTGATGTCCAAGTAAAGGAGCAAGCTGCAAAATAATGAGGATAACACCAATACCAGACATAAATCCGGAGATGACGCTGTAAGGCATCAAGGTAACGTATTTACCTAACTTGAGCGTACCGAGTAAAACCTGAAAAGCACCTGCCATCATGACAACAGTAAAGCCCATCGCAAGACCATTCTCGGGGTACTTGCTCATCATGGCGGTGAGTACTGCTGTCATGATAACAGTCATTGGGCCGGTTGGTTCAGAAATGAGGGAGGTTGAACCACCGAACAGCGCGGCAAATAAGCCAACTAAAATTGCGCCCCACATCCCAGCTTCTGCGCCAGCACCAGAGGCAACACCAAAAGCGAGTGCGAGTGGTAAAGAAATAATTGCAGTGGTTACACCACCGAATAGGTCACCTTTTAAAGAGGCGTTTTTAAATCTCTTAAGTGTGATCATACTTTTGACTTTAACGATCAAAGAATTGACGGCATTCTACTGATAAATAACACGGAGTGCTACGAAGGACTGGTATTACCATTTGTCTGCTCAGTAAAATTCGGACACAAAAAAGCCAGTCTAAAAAGACTGGCTTTTCAATTACTGCTTAGTCAACCTGAGCAGGAGAGGCCATGTCGGCGCTTGCTCTGCCTGTTGGTGACTTAGAGCCAACACCTGATCCGCTATTCGCCACAGTCTGACGCTGTTCATGTGGCATCGCAGATGGTGTTTCTACCACGACATCCTCAATCACACTTTGTGCTTTTGTCATTGGCGCGGCAGCCGTTTGGTTGAAGCGTATACGGCTTTGTACTGAATTGCTGTTTACTACTTGTTGAGTAGGTGCTTCAACTGTTTCAGCGACTGGTGTATCTTCAGTTGAAGATTCAGTAACAGTTTCAGCAGCTGTTGTTTCCTCAACCGCTTCTGCTGCCGGTGCCTCGGCTGCTGGCTCCTGAACTTCAGGTGTTGCCTCAGTGTCAGAAGCCTGAGTTTCTTCTACAACTGCAGTTTCAGCCTCAACTTTTTCCTCTGTCGATTCAACTTGTTCAGCCTCTACTGTGTCAGCGATTGGCTCAGCTTTCACCTCTTTTGCTGCTTCTGGCGGCATAGCTTCTACTGCTTCTGCGACTACTTCGTCAGCGCTTGCGGATGTTTCGGGCTGTGCAGCTTGTTGCAATGGTGCTTCAGCAGTACTTGCCTCAACTTCTTTTACAGGCTCCGCTTCTTGCGCTGCATTTTCGTCAACCTGTGCTTCGGCTGGCTTAGTTTCGACATGCTGCTCTGCATCAGTGTGTGTCTCAGAAACTGTCACTTCTGCCGCTGGCGCATTATCTTCAGTTACCGCTTCAGGTGACAATTGAGTCTCAACTGTATTTGCTTCTTGCTGTACACCTTCTTGAACGTCAATGTCAGAAGAAGATTTTGCTTTTAGCTCTGCTTCGTATTCTGCAGCTGCTTGATCTGCAACGGGCACAAATGCAGCAGCTTGACCTTTTTCAGGCGTATCCTGACGACGGCGACGTTGACCTGCCGCTCTCAGATGACGCGGAGAACGTCTAGAGCGAGTGCGGCCTTCTTTATTTTCGTCATCATTTTGCGATTCTGAAAGTTCGGCAGATACCACCTCGGTAACATCGTTTTGTTCGTGGCGCTCAGTGTTAGCAGTTTCTTGCTGCTTTGCTTGAGCGTGTACGTCAGCTTGTTCAGAAGGTGCTGCTACATGTTCGTTAGTTGCAGACTCTTGTTCTGATTTGTCCGCGACAGGTTTCGCTTTTCTTTGCCTTGGCTTTTGTTCAGCTTTAGACTCAGCTGCCGTTTTCGCTGGTTGTTCAAGCGGCTTTGCTTCTACTTTCACTTCTTCAGTGCTAGCTTGCTCTGACGTGTTAGTATCCTGCGCATTGGTTTCTTCCACACGTACCTTCTTGCGAAGATTACGTCTTTGTCTGCGTGGTTTTACTGTCGCTTCTTTAACTGGCGCGTCTTTAGCCTGAACCGTTTCAACGTTATCGTTTACAGGCTCCTTAGCTGGACGGTTTGCTTTGTCCTGATCTTGGCGCTTTCTGTTATTTGGACGACGGCGTTTGCGGTTATCACCACGTTGCTCGTTACTGTTGTTTTCGTCTTTCGATTCAACCGTTGTGTCTTTTTGTTGATCGTTACGACGGCGGTTATTGTTACGACGACGATTGTTATTATTGCGACGGCGATTATCACGGTTGTTATCGCGTGATGATTTTTCTTCAGAAGGCTTGTTTTCTTCTTGGTTATCGCTGTCACTAGCAAATAGGCTCTTGAACCATTGACCAATCTTTGCAAACAGGCTGGTGCCGTTTTGAGCAGGTTGTGCTTGTGGCTTACGCGTTTGTGGTTTTGCTGTTTGAGCTGGAGTAGGGGCTGGCGCAGGCGCCGGTGCTGGTGCATCAGGCATAACGACACCTTTTAACACAGGCTCCTCTTTCACAATCGCTTGAGCTCGAGCAATTTCAACGACTTCAGGCTCTGGCGCGGTGATCTGCTCATAGCTTGCAGCTTCTGTTGTTTCATCTTTACGCAACCTAACCACTTCATAGTGAGGTGTTTCTAGGTGTTGATTAGGGATGATAACAACGTGGCACTCGTGGCGCTTTTCGATGCGTTGCACAGAACGACGCTTTTCATTTAATAGATAAGCACCAACAGCGACAGGCACTTGGGCGTTGACCTGAGCGGTATTATCTTTGATCGCTTCTTCTTCGATTAGACGCAAGATAGACAAAGCAATGGATTCGTTTGAGCGAATGGTGCCTTGGCCGTCACAGCGTGGACACGTATGTTGGCTCGCTTCACCTAAAGACGGACGCAAACGTTGACGCGACATTTCTAATAAGCCGAAACGAGAAATCTTACCGATTTGCACGCGAGCACGGTCAGTACGAACGGCTTCTTTCAAGCGGTTTTCTACTTCACGTTGATGGCGAGGCGGGGTCATATCGATAAAGTCGATAACGATTAATCCACCTAAGTCACGTAAACGTAACTGGCGTGCAATCTCGTCAGCCGCTTCTAGGTTAGTATTCAGCGCAGTCTCTTCGATATCGCCACCTTTCGTCGCTTTTGACGAGTTGATATCGATAGAAGTGAGTGCTTCTGTTGGATCAATAACGATAGAACCACCTGAAGGCAAACGCACTTCACGCTGGAAAGCTGACTCAATCTGACTCTCAATTTGATAATGCGTGAATAACGGCACATCGTTTTGATAAAGCTTAACACGATTGATGAAATCTGGACGGAAACGCTCGATATGCGCTTTCGCTTCTTCAAAAACACGCGGTTTATCAATTAGAATCTCACCGATATCACGACGTAAATAATCGCGAATAGCACGGAAGATCACGTTACTTTCTTGGTGAATTAAGAAAGGTGCTTTACCGCTATTTGCTGCGTTTTGGATTGCGTCCCAATGAACGAGTAGCGCCTTAAGGTCGTACTCTAGTTCTTCGAAAGATTTACCTACGCCCGCGGTGCGTACGATAAGACCCATACCTTTAGGTACGTTTAAGCGACTCAATGCTTCTTTAAGCTCAATGCGCTCGTCACCTTCGATACGACGTGAAATACCGCCAGCTCTCGGGTTATTAGGCATTAACACCAAGTAACTACCTGCAACGCTGATAAATGTTGTGAGTGCCGCGCCTTTTTGACCACGTTCTTCTTTATCAACCTGAACGATGACTTCTTGACCTTCTTTGATCACGTCTTTGATGTTAGGGCGACCATTGAATGTATAGCCATCTGGGAAATACGTTTTAGCGATTTCTTTTAAAGGAAGGAATCCGTGACGCTCAGCGCCATAATCAACAAATGCGGCTTCTAGGGATGGTTCGATACGGGTAATTTTACCCTTATAGATATTGGCTTTTTTCTGTTCGTGACCAGGGCTTTCTATATCTAGATCGTATAGACGCTGGCCGTCAACCAGTGCCACGCGCATTTCTTCTTGCTGCGTTGCATTGATCAGCATACGTTTCATATTGTAATTCTCTACTTAATTATTTACAGCGCCTGATACGTCTTGCCAGCGACAGCGTGCTACACCTTGGATGTTCCTATTAAATGATGCAGTCTCACGACTGGGGGAAAGGGAACATATTCACAGTTTCCGCTTTAAATCAGGGTAAAATCACTGATCCAACGTTCGCTCTTTGCACGTTTATTCGTTTCACAAAGTAGTCATGCACGGGGCAAGTTGAGCTTGGTTTGCCAAGCTTGGCTATCACCATCTTTTGACTTGATTGCTTTGTGGTTATTCACGAGTTGCGGCCTGCTATGCACGGGTATTACTGCAACTGTGGTAAACGTATCAGACAAATTTTAATTTCTTGCTTTTTGGTTTGTTCATCGTGTCCAGTCATTAAACGAAATATTACGCGCTTCGCATTGACTGTTCGCACGTGTTTATCTTAGATGCATGATAAAAGCTTTGGAAATATTAGCTCTAATCTGTATGATCTGCCATCCAAGATGTGCATCACGATATTGTTTTTGCGATAAAAAGCACCTCGCAAAAATTTGCGGCCTGATTATCCCACTAATAATGTCGAGATAGCAACTAAATTATTACTCAAATCAGTGATTAGGCAATGTCAGAGAAACCCGCATTACAAGTTAGCTTCGTTACCGTGACGGAAGACCAAGAAGGTCAAAGGATCGATAACTTTTTAGTTACGCATTTGAAAGGGGTGCCAAAAAGCGCCGTATATAAAATTCTTCGTAAAGGGGAAGTGCGCGTAAACAAAAAGCGGGTGAAGCCTGTATATAAACTACAAATCAATGATGAAATCCGTATTCCACCTGTGCGTGTTGCGGAGAAAACAGAGTTTGTGCCTAAAAATCTAGATAAAGTCGCAAACTTAGAAGATGCCATTCTTTATGAAGATAAGTATCTGATAGTTATAAATAAACCAGCCGGTATGGCGGTACATGGTGGCAGCGGCTTAAGCTATGGCTTAATTGAAGCATTAAGAGCATTACGCCCACAAGAGCAAAGTTTGGAGTTGGTGCACCGTTTGGACCGCGACACATCGGGTTGTTTGTTGATTTCAAAGCGCCGCGCTGTGCTTAAAGGACTTCATGAACAGTTAAGAGAAAAGACCATGGAGAAGAATTACCTTGCGCTGGTTTCAGGGCAATGGGATGCCAAACATAAAAATGTCACCGAACCGCTACGTAAAAATACCTTAAAGTCAGGTGAGCGAGTGGTGCGAGTGGATCATGAGCAAGGCAAGCCTTCTCATACTCGTTTTAGAGTCGTCGAGCGTTTTGAGTCCGCAACTTTAGTGCAGGCGTCACCAGTAACAGGCAGAACGCACCAGATCCGAGTGCATACTCAATGTAAAGGACATCCGATTGCGTGTGATGATAAGTATGGCGATCAGGTGTTTGATGCCAAAATGCGTGAAGTGGGATTAAATAGGCTGTTTTTGCATGCCAAAGAACTCAGATTTATGCACCCAAAAACAGAAACGACACACCATGTAGAGGCGCCATTGGATGGGGCTTTGGAAGCATGCTTAGTTAAATTAAGGAAGTAACATGCGTTATAAGTGTGTAATTTTCGACTGGGATGGTACCGTCATGGACTCTGTGCCAAAAATCGTAAACACTATTCATCAAGCTGCTGAATCTTGTGGAATTGCACCCGTCAGTAACGAAGCGGCGAAAAGTATTATCGGCCTGTCTCTCGATAAAGCGATACTGACACTTTTTCCAAATCATGAAGACAAATTAGCGTCTTTAATAGCGGCTTATAAGTATATCTATAAACATCAAGATAAAACTCCAGCGCCTCTATTTGAAGGCGCTGAAACACTTTTAAAGCAATTACATGGCAATGGAGTCAAAGTTGCGGTTGCAACAGGAAAAAGCCGAGTCGGGCTTGACCGTCTGATGACAGAAAGCGGGTTGAGTGATGTTTTCGTCACGACACGGACAGCATGTGAGGCGGAGTCTAAACCGCATCCCGATATGTTGCTTCAGATTTTGGCTGAACTAAATGTGGAAGCTACAGAGGCTGTCATGATAGGCGATACGATAATTGATATGAATTTAGCGGAGAATGCAGGCATTGACGCGATCGGCGTCACTATGGGTGTTGCAACAAGAGAGCTGTTATCGCAAACATCGGCTGCCCATATTTGCGATAACTATCATGACTTGTCTAACCTATTGTTGGCCTGATTGCTCAGCGAGCACATCAATACCAAATGTGAGCAGTGTTTTAGTGAGTTGAATAAGGGGAAGGCCAATCAGGGTATTGGGGTCTTCTCCTTCAAGTTTATCAAACAGACAGATCCCTAATCCTTCGCTTTTAAAGCTTCCAGCACAGTTGTAAGGTGTTTCCGCATCACAATAGTTACTGATCTGTGCTTGGGTAAGTTGGCGAAAGTAAACGTAGAACGGTACTACTTCAGTGACCGTTTTGCCGCTTTCAATGTCGAAAACGGTTAAACCAGTCAAAAAAGTCACGCGATTATTACTAAATAGGCTTAGTTGCTTAATCGCGTTCTCTTTATTATGCGGCTTTCCTAGGATCTCACCGTTGAACAGCGCGACTTGGTCTGAACCAATCACCACACCTTGTTGATATTTTGCTATTGCTGCTTTGGCTTTTGATTCGCTCAACCGTGCAACAAGTTGCTGCGCTGATTCACCTTCGAGTGTTTGCTCATCTACATCCGGTGAAAAAGATGCAAAAGGAAGCATTAATTTTTTCAAAATTGACTGCCTAAATGGCGAACTTGAGGCTAGAATAAGGGGCGTTTTCATGAGATTTTTATCTTTGTGACAACATTGCCAACAGGATAATGCGCAATAACGCGAAAAACAAAGGGAAAGTGTATTTTTACTTTGACTAACACAGTAACTATCTATATGATGCAGCCCCTATGCAAAAGGTGAAAATTCCCATCACTATTGATCCATGCAGAGCAGCGCAACGTCGAGCATCTTATGACGGTGTTGTAATGCTTGAAGAACTTTCTCGATTGCAGCAAGTTGTGCGTGATCAAAATAGTGAAATAGCGGTAGACATTCATTTCAACATCGACGAACAAGGTTTGGTTGTTGTGCAAGGCAAAGTCCGAGCCCATCTAACTGTTGTATGTCAGCGTTGTAATGATGAATTAGGGTTGGATTTGGAACAAGACTTTGCGTATTCGCCAGTCGGATTAGGTGCAGAGTCGGATGATCTTCCCGAGCGTTATGATGTGTTGGAACTGGATGAAGAGGGTGAAGTTAATCTAAGACAAATCGTCGAAGATGAACTGCTACTCGCGATTCCGATAGTCCCGACGCATGATGAAGCACTATGCTCTTATTCTGATAAGCCAAAGAGCTTTGGTGAAATTGAAGCAGAAGATAGCAAACCAAATCCATTTGAAATTTTGAAACAACTTAAGAAAGATTCTTAGGAGAAGGCTAATGGCGGTACAAAAAAGCAAGAAGTCACGCGCACGTCGTGGTATGCGTCGTTCACACGATGCGATCAGTGGACCAGCTCTAACTGTAGATCAGGTTTCTGGCGAGACTCATCGTCGTCACCACGTGACTGCTGACGGTTACTACAAAGGCGTTAAAGTAATTTCTAAGTAAGAGATTACTTTATGCTGACTGATCTAACCATTGCGTTAGATATGATGGGGGGCGATTACGGCCCCCGTTCATCTATCCCCGCAGCCATCGCTGCTGTGCTTAAGCACCCAAATTTAAATCTAATCCTCTGTGGTAATCAGCAAGTTATTGAAAGTGCTTTGACTAAAGCAAATATGCTGGATCATCCAAGACTCAAAATTAAACACTGTAAAGAAGTCGTCACTAACGGTTGTGAACCTGCCTCTGCACTTAGAAATAAAAAGCAGTCTTCAATGCGTATTGCGCTTGATTTGGTGAAATCTGGCGAAGCGCAGGCTTGTGTAAGTTCAGGCAATACAGGTGCGCTCTTTTTTATGGCCCACTATGTGCTAAAAATGTTGCCTGGCATCAAGCGTCCCGCGTTAATTTCAGCCGTTCCAACAGAGAAAAAACAGCCCGTTTATCTGCTTGATCTTGGTGCGAATGTGCATTGTGACCCTGAGACCCTCTATCAGTTTGGTATTATGGGCTCAATCGTGGCTGGAGAGGCATTAAATATTCCTTCACCTAAAGTGTGCTTGCTAAACATTGGCTCTGAAGAAATCAAAGGTCATGATGGTATCAAGCAAGCTGCAAAATTAATGAAATCCTCATCTGTTATTAATTATCAAGGCTATTGTGAGGGGAGCGATATGTTCTCTGGCAAAGCCGATGTTATTGTGTGTGAGGGATTTGTCGGCAACGTTGCCTTGAAAACCTGTGAAGGGATTGCCAAACTCATCATGCATAAGTTTAGCAAAGCGTTAAAAAAGCACTTTTTTTATAAAGCGTTGGCCTTTTTACTTCGACCCGTTATAAAAAAATTGTATAGAAGGGTGAACCCCGACCAGTATAACGGTGCAAGTCTGGTAGGATTGCGCGGTATTGTTGTGAAAAGTCACGGAAATGCCACAACGAAGGCATTTTTAGCCGCGATTGAAGAAGCTGCGCAAGAAGTACAACGTAAGATCCCTGAAAAGATCCAAACGGTGTTTGCTCAGGTCGACACAGAAAAACAACCGTCAGGTCCGCATCCCTAACACTTCTAAGTGACATGAGGACGTGGCGACAACAGAGAAAATAAGAGCACAATATGTCACAAAAAATCGCATTATTTTTCCCAGGGCAGGGCTCACAAAGCGTGGGCATGTTATCAGAATTATTAGCATCTTCTGACATCGTTAAAGCGACGTTCGCTGAAGCGTCAGAAGCACTAGGCTACGATTTAGCCGAACTTGTGCTAAACGGTCCTGAAGAAGAATTAAACCAAACGCACCGTACTCAACCAGCATTATTGACCGCAAGTGTCGCTATCTTTAGAGCGTGGCAAGAGAAAGGTGTTGAAGCTGAACTGACGTTTGCAGGCCATAGTCTAGGCGAATACTCTGCATTAGTATGTGCAGAAGTATTAACCCTTGCAGATGCCGTTAAGTTAGTTGAAAAACGTGGTTTATACATGCAAGAAGCAGTTCCTGCTGGTACGGGTTCAATGGCGGCAATTATTGGTTTAGATGATGACGTGATTGCTAAGGTGTGTGCCGAATCTGCACAGGGGGATGTTGTTTCGCCGGTAAACTACAACTCACCAGGTCAAGTGGTGATTGCGGGTCATGTTGAAGCAGTAAATCGAGCCTCTGAAGCGTGTAAAGAAGCAGGAGCTAAACGCGCATTACCACTTGCAGTTAGCGTTCCATCTCATTGCGCATTAATGAAACCAGCAGCTGATAAATTAGCTAAAGATCTTGAGATACTCGCTTTTTCAGAGCCAAAGTTTGACGTGATTAACAATGTTGACGTTGCTGTTGCAAAAGATGCTGCAGCAATAAAAGATGCGCTTATTCGCCAGCTTTATAGTCCAGTAAGATGGACTGAAACTGTACAAGCGGTTGCAAAAGAAGGTGTTACAACAACTTTTGAGTTCGGCCCTGGTAAAGTGATTTCGGGTCTTGTCAAACGCATCGACCGCTCAGTGTCGTGCGTGTCGGTAAATGATTTAGCTGCCATTGCAGCAGCAGAATAATAACGAGAGTATTATGAGTAATTTATTTTCTTTAGAAGGAAAAGTAGTACTAGTAACGGGTGCTAGCCGAGGTATTGGTAAAGCAATCGCTAACGCCTTAGTGGCACAAGGTGCAAAAGTTGCGGGTACTGCAACGAGTGAGTCTGGAGCAGAGCGTATCTCTGAGTATCTAGGCGAAAGTGGTAAAGGTTATGCGCTAAACGTGACAGATGCCGACTCAATCGCAGCAACTTTGGATGCAATCAAAGCAGACTTAGGTGATATCGATGTGTTGGTAAACAATGCTGGTATCACACGCGATAACTTGCTGATGCGCATGAAAGATCAAGAGTGGGATGACATCATCGATACTAACTTGTCATCCATTTTCCGCTTATCAAAAGCGGTACTTCGCCCAATGATGAAGAAGAAAAATGGCCGTATCATTAACATTGGTTCAGTAGTGGGCACTATGGGTAATGCGGGTCAAGCTAACTATGCTGCTGCAAAAGCGGGCGTAATTGGTTTTACAAAATCATTGGCGCGTGAGGTTGCATCTCGTGGTATTACGGTAAATACTGTAGCACCGGGCTTCATTCAGACAGACATGACGGATGAGCTAACTGATGAGCAAAAAGCAGCGACTTTGGCGAATGTACCAGCAGGTCGTTTAGGTCAGCCTGAAGAAATCGCAGCGGCTGTGGTTTATTTAGCATCAGATGTGGCAGCTTATGTTTCTGGTGAAACTTTGCACGTAAATGGTGCGATGTACATGGTTTAACCCGCTAAGATCACAAATCAATTGAAATTTTTGTGATCTTGTCGACAACGTACTTGAAATCGTCACGAAAATAGGCGATAAAAAGATCCAAAGCTTTGTAACAGGTTTGACCAGAAAAAAAAGTACGGGTCAATCCTTGAATCCCAGAATGATGCGTCGTAAACTGCGCCGCAATCTGAAAATTAACGCAGTAGCGTTTAAATAAAGGAAAGAAGAATGAGCGACATCCAAGAACGCGTAAAGAAAATTATTGTTGAACAACTAGGTGTTAAAGAAGAAGAAGTTAAATCAGAAGCGTCTTTCGTTGATGATTTAGGTGCTGACTCTCTAGACACTGTTGAGCTTGTAATGGCGCTAGAAGAAGAGTTCGATACAGAAATCCCTGATGAAGAAGCTGAGAAAATCACTACTGTTCAGGCAGCTATCGACTACGTTACTGCTCACGCTGAGTAACTAGCTTTTCTATTAGGGCAGCACTCGCTGCCCTAACTCTTTCTAGACCCCCCAATTATTATAATAATCCCTTTTTGGAGGACACCGTGGCTAAACGTCGAGTCGTAGTAACTGGCTTAGGTATGTTGACGCCGCTGGGTAATGATGTTGCATCTACCTGGCAGGGCTTATTAGAAGGCCGTAGTGGTATTCGCAATATCACGCATTTTGACACAGAAGGTTTCGGGACTAAGTTTGCTGGTTTAGTGAACGACTTTGATGTCACTGAGTACATTTCCCCTAAAGATGCTAAAAAAATGGATGTTTTCATCCAGTATGGTATCGCTGCAGGTGTACAGGCTTTAAAAGACTCAGGTCTTGAAGTTAACGAAGAGAATGCCGCTAGAGTTGGTGTGGCCATCGGCTCTGGTATCGGTGGCTTGACGCTTATTGAAGAAAACCACGTTAAGCTATTAAATAGCGGTCCACGCAAGCTTTCTCCGTTTTACGTTCCGTCTACCATTATCAATATGATCTCTGGCCACTTGTCCATCATGCATGGCTTGAGAGGTCCAAATATTTCGATTGTGACTGCATGTACAACTGGCCTTCATAATATTGGCCATGCGGCACGTATGATTGCGTACGGCGACGCGGATGCGATGGTAGCAGGCGGTGCTGAAAAAGCGTCAACGCCAATTGGTATGGGTGGTTTTAGCGCGGCTCGTGCGCTTTCTACGCGTAACGATGATCCGCAAGCGGCTTCTCGCCCTTGGGATAAAGACCGTGATGGTTTTGTGCTAGCTGATGGAGCCGGTGTGATCGTACTGGAAGAATATGAGCATGCGAAAGCTCGTGGTGCGAAGATCTATGCTGAACTGGTTGGCTTTGGTATGAGTGGCGATGCATATCACATGACATCACCACCAGAAGACGGTGCAGGTGCTGCACAGGCCATGGTTAATGCATTGAATGATGCAGGGATCAATGCAGAGCAGGTTGGCTATATCAACGCACACGGCACTTCTACTCCAGCGGGTGACGTTGCAGAGACGCATGCTGTTAAGTCGGTATTTGGTTCTGCGGCAAAAAATGTGATGGTGAGCTCGTCTAAATCAATGATGGGTCACTTACTTGGTGCTGCAGGCTCAGTTGAATCAATTATTTCGATTCTTGCGCTGCAAGACCAAAAAGTAACGCCGACCATTAACTTGGATAACCCAGATGAAGGCTGTGATTTAGATTATGTGCCTCATACTGCCCGTGATGCGAAACTAGAGTACACTTTGTGTAACTCGTTTGGTTTCGGTGGAACAAACGGTTCGTTGCTATTTAAAAAGGTGTAGATCAGCCTTAGTAATTTGATAGCAAAGTAGGTTATGATAAAAAAGCTCGGCATTGCCGAGTTTTTTTATGTTTTTGATACCCTTAAAAAGGAAAGTGATGTGGATAATCAACAGCTTTTTTCTAACACTGACAGAGGATTGGCCTATGGCGATGGCTTTTTTACCACCGCGTTAGTCCGTGATGGAAATGTTGATTTGTGGCCACTTCATAGAAACCGACTGGTGGAATGTCAGCAGCGCTTGGGCTTTCCTGAGTTACGACTAGGCGAAATCGAGTCTTTGGTTCAAGAGCAAGTTAAAGATAAAAGGGAAGCGGTGCTAAAGCTCCTTATCACTCGAGGGGAAGGGGGCCGTGGTTATCAAGCTCCTGAGACGCCTGAGCTGAGTGTGAGTATTCAGATATTACCTTTTCCTTCACACTATACAACTTGGCAGCAGAGTGGGATTGAAGTCGCATTAAGCCGGGTTAAACTGGGTATTCAGCCGTTACTCGCTGGATTAAAGACACTGAATCGGTTAGAACAAGTACTTATTAAACAAGATGCTCAGACATTGGTTTGTGACGATGTCATTGTGACGGACATCAATGATAGGGTGATTGAAGCGTCAGCGGCAAATATCATCATGATTAAAGACAACAGGCTGTATACACCAGAACTTAGTGGCTCAGGCATTAAAGGCGTGTTTTTAACCGCACTTGAAAGTAAACACGATATTAGGGTCAAAAATATTGCTTTTGACGAGTTACAAGCGGCTGATGGTGTATTTATTTGTAATAGTTTAATGCAGTTGGTACCTGTAGTAAGAATTGAGAATAAACATTTCGATATCGCCGACTTACATGAATTGAAAAGGCGATTTTTAGGGAAATAATATAAATGAAAAAACTGTTCATCATAGTCGCATTTTTGATAGCAGCAGCGTCATGGTGGTTATCTCAGCAAATAAATAAGGTTAAATTTGAACCACTTAATATCTCTGAGCCATTAGTTGAGATAAAGGCTGGGCAAACATTCAATCAGCTATGTCATCTATGGCAGCGTAGCGGGGCGTTATCTAACTGCTTTCCTTATCAACTTTATAGTAAGTTAGAGCCTAAGTTATTCGCGTTACAAGCGGGCTTTTACGATCTTAAAGGGCTAACTGTACTAGATGCCATCAGCAAAATTAGTCGCGGGGAGCAACACAACTTTAGCTTTACAATCATTGAAGGGATGCCCATTTGGGAAGTCAAAGACAAGCTCCTCAGCGCCCCCTACTTAACGCAAGACATTGATAAGCTGACAGCACAACTGAATATATCGCAAAGTTCAGCTGAAGGGTGGTTGTACCCCGACACCTACCACTATCATGGAAATGATTCAGCACAGCGCTTACTTAAACGTGCCCATACCAAAATGCAGAGTGTGCTTGAAGAAGAGTGGCAAAATAGAATGCCAGATCTTCCTTTAAACACGCCTTATGAAGCCTTGATCTTGGCTTCGATTATTGAGAAAGAAACGGGTGTAGTCGCAGAACGAGATAAAGTTGCCTCCGTTTTTATCAATCGTTTGCGTAAGGGCATGCGTTTACAGACAGATCCAACCATTATCTATGGTATCGGTGAGCAGTTTGATGGTGATATTAAACGTGAAGATATCCGTGAAAAGACACCATATAACACCTATCGGATTGATGGTTTGCCACCGACACCCATTGCAATGCCGTCTCGTGCTGCGATCCATGCGGCACTTAATCCAGCAACAACCGAATACTTGTACTTTGTTGCGTCAGGAGATGGTGGACACCACTTTTCGAAAACACTGACTGAACATAATAAAGCGGTGAAGAAATTTATTTTGAAACAATGACATCGAAAGAGAGGGCTAACCCTCTCGTTACTCTCTATTACAACATAAAATATTCTTTAATACCCGCCAATACACTAGATACTGCAACTGAAGCTAAAATAAGTCCCATTACTCGGCTGACGATACTTGCGCCACTATCACCAATCCATTGGTGAATTTTTGTCGCAACCAGTAGAAATATCAACACGATAGCCAATACGCTGAGCATAATAATCGACGTTTGGAGTTGTTCAAATACATTGTTTTCGCTGTTTTTAGTAAGCAAAACGGCTGCTAGCATTGCCCCTGGGCTTGCGATAGAAGGCATTGCTAAAGGGAAAATAGCGGTATCGGATGCTTTACTGTCTAACTTAATCTCTTCACTTGGCTTACCCTCGCCAAAAATCATTGTCATGGCAAAGATGAACAGTACGATGCCTCCGGCAATCGCGAATGCAGGTAGGGGAATACCAATTGCGTTTAAAATGATTTCGCCCGCAATAATAAAAAACAGCAACACAATGGCTGCAACCAGTGTAGCTTTTACCGCTATTTTTCGTTTCGTCGCAATATCAAAGCCTGTGGTGGTTGCGATAAATACCGGTATAGTGCCAATGGGGTCGATGACCGCAAAGAAAAAAATGAACGTTGAGATATAGTGTTCCATAGTTCCCTATTATGAAATAAAGGTTGTTCACAAATTATACCAGTTGTATTAAGTAAATGATCTATCTTGAAGCGGGGAAATAGCTTTAGTAGCAAGGCAAAAATTTTGCTATTTAGTTGTTCTAAATGAGAAATTTTTAACGAAGCTAATATGCTATTTCACCCTTCAAATTGATTAGAGAATTAATTCAATTGGTATTACTTATGGTTGGCCATCTGCTATTGACCAACGGCAAATAATATCACTAATTTCATGACTTTATTCTGAATTTCCTTAATTATTTTATGTATTCACAGCATGTACCCAAGCTACTGCGTCGTTGTAGTTCTCGAAGTTTTTAATCGCTAAGCCGTGCTTGTCAGCAAATGCTTCAATTAATCCACTTTTGGTGTCTGAGGGGGAGATAACTCGGGCAAGAGTAACCCCATCGACAAATTGATTGAGTTTTTGTAAAACGGTTAGCACGCTTGGATAGTCGTAGGTGATATGTAATTGAGAGACGTCGATAACTAAACTTTTTAGCTGATTCGATTTAAGTGCAAGCCCTAAATTTTTGTACATCTCGATGATATTGGCTTCCACGCATTCCCCGTATGCGGCTGCGTGGATAAGTTTCTCTTTACTATCAACCGTTGCTCTATAAGAGAATTTTGCCATGCTCTATTGCACCTTTTATGCATATAGATAAAAGGATAGTTCAATTAGCTGGCGATACCAATTTCAAAAAGCGCACCAAAGCAAAGCTTAGTTATATCGCTATGCTAGCTCTTCAGCTACCTCAGCGATTTTTTGTCTCAGCCAAATGTGGCTTGCATCACGGTGTAATAGCGGGCTCCAAATCATATCTAACTCAAACGGCGGAATAGGGAATGGCGGCTCCAAAACTGTTAAGGTCGGATCATCACGATAGATATTCGCGGCTTTTGACGGTAATGTTGCGATTAAGTTCTGCTCTTTTGCTAAGTGAATTGCAACGTGGTAATTACGTGTAAAAGTTGCGATGTTTCTGTGTTTTCCAAAGTGTGCGAGTGCCTCGTCAACCCAGCCAAGTTTCTGTACATCGGCGGGATCCATTCCGACCCCAACACCAAATCCGGTTTTACTTACCCAAATATGGCGAGATTTTAAATAGGCATCAAGCGTAAAGTTGGTAATAACGGGGTTATCGGACTTCACCAGACAGCAAAAACTATCCTTCCAAATTCGTTTGTGGTGAAACGATTGCGGTAGATTTTCGAAGCGGTTAATTGCCATGTCTACCTTGCCATTTTCTACATCATGAAAAGTAACATCACTCGGCGTGAGAATATCAAGGGTCGTATCTGGGGCTTCCTCATGAAGTTTAGTTAGAAGTTTCGGCGCAAGCGTACTTGCAGCATAGTCGCTGGCCATAATCCTAAACACTCGATTACTACTCGCTGCTTCAAACTCCCTGTTAGGGGCTAAGGTTTCTTCCAAAGTCATGAGTATGCCACGGATCACAGGCTGTAGCTCAAGCGCGCGCTCTGTTGGCACCATGCCTTCGCTGGTACGTACTAAAATAGGGTCATTAAAGAGGTTTCTGAGACGCTTAAGACCGTTACTCATTGCCGGTTGGGTAATACTTAATTGATTTGCGGCACGTGTTACATTGCATTCTCGAAGTAAGGTATCGAGGTAAACCAGCAGGTTAAGGTCAATTTTACTAATGTTCACTCAGTTTTCCTTTGTATTATTCTTCTTTTTTGGCATTTTGGAGAAAGCGATTGTCATGTGGATAAGGGTAAATATGTCTTACGACTTTCTCACGAATATCTCGTTGTGCTTGCTGCCAAAACAACACCTCAGCCAAATCAGCATGATGGCGCAGAAACATTTCCTTTAGTGTAGGATTTGTCAGAACAAATGTACACAACTGTTCAGGAAAGACGTCTTGTGGTGCACTGGAAATATCGCCAGAGTCGTACATATTATCTAGCCCTTGTTTTGGCAGCGCTCTAAAGTTCATTTCCGTGAGATATTGCACCTCATCATAGTCATAGAAGATAACTCTATGGTGTTTACTCACGCCAAAGTTTTTTAACAGCATGTCACCTGGAAAAATGTTTACAGCGAGCATTTCTTTGAGCGCATAGCCGTAATCTCTAATGACTTGCTCACACGTTTCTTCATCGGCTTGCTGTACAAAGAGGTTGAGCGGTGTCATACGGCGTTCAATATACAAGTGCTTTATCACCATATTATCCCCCTCAATACGTATACTTTGAGAGATAGAGTCCAGCAATAGCTGATAAAGGGCTGGTGAAATACGTGCAAGTGGGATCACCACATCGGAATATTCAATTGTATCTGCCATTCTACCTACGCGATCGTGGCGTTTTACAAGTTGATACCGCTCTAGAACGGTTGTTTTTGTAAATGGCTTACTTTCTGGAAATTGGTCACGGATCACTTTAAAAACATAGGGAAAGCTTGGCAGAGTGAATACCATCATTACCATGCCGGGCGTACCTGGAGCGACTTCAAATTGTTCTTCGGAATTAGCTAAGTGGTGTAAAAACTCACGATAAAATTCGGTTTTCCCCTGTTTATGAAAGCCGATGGCGTTATAAAGCTCAGCCTTTGTTTTATTTGGCATGAGTTGATTTAAAAACTTAACTAGCGCAGATGGGGCGTGGGTCTCTACTAAAAAGTAAGCCCGCGCAAAACCAAAAATCACCCGCATTTGTGAGCTGTTGGTAAGCAGCGCATCGATCAGTAAGCCCCCAGTTTGTGCGTGTAATACCGAAATGATAAACGGCTGTACACCAGATTTAGATACCACTCGGCCGACAATATAGGCGCCTTTATTACGATAGAAAGGTGCGCTGAGGATGTCGAAGCGCATTAAGTGTGCCTGATGATGCGTGTTAGGTGCTTGTTTAAGAAACGCCTTAACGAGTAGTCGAATATCTCTATCTAAATCTTCAAATTCACAATGAAAGTCAATGTGTTCAATGATTCTTTTGATGGTGGGTTTGAGGCCACTGACGACTGGAAAATAGCTTCGATACTCTGCTTCTACAGGGAGTGATGTGGCGTTAGCAAGCTGGGTTTCAACAAAAATGAAATCGCTATTGTAATATCGGCGGTGAAAGAGGCGACAAAAAACTGAATTATAGAAAGTTTCAGCAAGCTCTGGTTGAGGGTGAAAGGTAAGACGCTCAAGGTAAGCCTGTTTTACTTTATACCATAGCGATTCATCCAGTTGCGTAGAGCCATAGAGTTGTATTAACTTCTGTGCGGTTTCATCAACTTTACTATCGTATTGGCTGATCCTCGCTTTACTTATCCGCTCTATCTCTCCCCAATTTTGAGCAGCAAAAGCGATGGGTGCCAGTTTGGTAATTTTTACAAATGCGTGATAGTGGTTTTGAAAACCTGATAAAATTCGCTCTGCTAACTGCTGTGCTTGCATCTACATCCCTCATAAATTATCCACGCGGAGTGGTTTCACTTTACAAGGTAATGTGCGAAAAGTCATCTGGTAATACCAGTTAAGGTGTTTGCATAACTATAGCGAATGCGCATAGACCAAGTGTGATTCTCAAAAAACAACCAATGTAATTGAGCGGTTATATCACTCATATTCTTTGAGTTGCCTTTCTAATTTTGAAATCTCTTTCTCTAGGCTTTTAATCGCTTTAGCATGTGCCTTATTAATGGCCTTTATTTCCTTTTTAACTTGTCTGACGACCTTTTTGCGCCTGTCTTCATTCATCAGTTTAGTTAATTGATCTTGTTGCTCTCTAACTGCGGTATCTCTTTTGCGATTGAGCACGGCTTTTTCATGGTGTTTGGCTCTGAGTGCACGCTTTGTCCTTTTCGCAATTTGGTTACGTTCCAAATTGTTTAACGTTTTATAGTGCTGCTCTGAGGGAGCCGAGGCTTTAGGATCGGATGTGGTTATCGTATGCTGGGTCGCATTGGCCGAACAGGGAAATTGGCTAAAAACGATGCCTCTGTCGGTCGTGCATTTAAAGTATTTTACCGTTGTTGTGGCGAAACAATGAGTAGAGACAAAAATCAGTACGAGTAGTTTTAGATATAATTGCATCTGGCATCCTTGCTGTAACAGTTAATATCTACTTAACCATAGATGACATCCCATTTTGTTCAAGGTTATTGCGCTTCAGGGGCTGTGAATTTTTTTAATGTCTTAATACTTTGTATTAAAAATGGAATATCTAGATTGCCGTTTAACACAAAGCCTTCCTTTGCTGACATCTGCTTGAAGCTACCATCTTGATTGACTAAGGTGATTTTGTCTTTTTTGAAGGCAACTAAGACACCTTGCGTAAAGTTAACGCCTTCTGCATGAGAGCGAGTTTTAATGTTCGATGCCAGCATACTTTGTTGAGCAAGGGGGTCGCAGCCTAGATAAGAGCTTAATAGGGTGTAGGTGATGTCATTGGGCTGCACAAGACCAGAAGCCTGAGCAAACAGCTCAATGTTCGTTACCGCAGAACTGGTTAATACCGTCGCTTGCTGTGCACTAATATCAATTGCCACGAACGGCTTTGAACTATCAATGTCAATTTCGTCACTTACTTCAATGATTGTTAATTTACTTGTTTGATGAGAGGGTACAAAAGAGAACTCGCCGTTAGCATTAACACTCATTAAGTCATTATTAATTGACCATACCGGAACTTGCTGCTGTAGCAGGACAGACTCTTTATAATAACTCGGTAGACCGTATACCAGGCTGAATAGTGCATCGCTGCTATTTCCTGCGCGTAAAACAGAATCCATTCGGAACACGTTATTTTTACCGTTGCTCTGAAGTGCTGTTGCTGTTTTTTGGAAAAGCGCCTCATCTGTGTAAGCATAAACGTTGATAGGTTGCTCTGTGGTATCTTTCTTTTCTTTGCATACCGCCGAAATTACAGGGGCTTTGTATTTTGAATGCGTATCACCAATGCTTAGTGAGTGCGCTTCTTCATACTGCTCGATATCAAGTAAATCGTGTCTGGCGAGTAAGCTCTTTGCGGTTGTAGGATATGAGAGAGGTAATACATTATCTTGCTTAGTGATATCGAAAAAGGCATTCGCATCGGCCCAAATATGCAGGCTGTGACTGAGCGCAAAGCAGGTAACAATGGTCCCCGTTGCATAGCGAGGGAATTTATAGGATTTAAGCTCGGCCAAATGACGCCAAGCATAATTACCTGCGAGTAGTTCAAAAGTGAGCACCAGTCCAAGCATTGCAATGGTAACAATGAGATTAATGAGGGATGATCCGACTAAGGTTTCCCACAATAAAACAAAAATATCGGAAAGCGAAGCTGGGTTTATATGGTAGCCAAGTTGTAGGTAAACAAAGGCATCCACTGTTAGTACAACAATACCAACCGAGGCAATAATTGCAGCCATCCCGCGAATATGTCGCGGGTAAGGGAATATTAAACTAAGCGGAAAGATAGTTAATACAAACGCACAAAAAGTGATAAAGCTGGTATGGCTTATCCACGTGATCAGCATATAAAACCAACCGACAAAGGTACTTGGCGCTTTGTCGGCGAACAAATAAACTGAGCTAATCAATAAAACCAAGCCAATGTTAGCAAAGGTAAACCAGTGTCCCCAGCTGAGTAATTGACTTGCTTTTGATGAAAAAGGACTGTGCGGTGTAAGATTCATTCCGTTACTTTACTGATTGTGTAAGTGCTTTGGCAAAATTTTCGGCAACAGATTGTCTCTTACTCTCTGGAACATGTTCTTTTAGAATGTGCGTGATAGAATTACCCAAACACATTAAGCTGAGATCAACTGGTGCGTTTTGCGAGCTTAATACATTAACTAATTGGTCAACAATTTCTTCTACTTGTTTATTGGAATACTTTGATTGGATAGGCATCAGTTGGTTCAATTTATAAAAGCAATAATTTTTACATTTTAACATTAGAGGCGTGAAAAACAAAGATGAGCGTTGAGGTAAAAAAACTAGTTGTTCACTATGTAGACAAACAAGACGAAGATACCGAAATACATCTACGTGACGATGAAATGCAAGTCAATGACAAAGTTAATGTTTTCATTGAACAATTGCATCATGCCTACAATGGCAAACCGGGTAAAGGGTTCTGTGCTTTTAGCGGCGAAAAAAGCAGTGTGGTCGCGTCTGCGATGCAGAGTTATAGAAATAATGAGCTTAACTTTTGGAATTTAACCCAAGAAGCAACCAATGTGCTTAAAGAAGAGCTTAATAAATATGCATTTCATGAAACTGGGTATTTAGTGTTTTGTCATTATCAGTATGTTGCCAGCAATTTTATTATGATTGCACTGATTAATATTAAAGAGCATTACACGATTACCTCAGACTTAGACTTATCCGCAGCAAAACACTTAGATATTTCACGTATGCAATTGGCTGCTAGAATCGATTTAGATGCTTGGGATACAGCCGCAGAAGAAAACCGTTATATTTCCTTCATTAAGGGGCGTGCTGGTCGAAAAGTTGCTGATTTCTTTTTAGATTTTCTTGGTTGTGAAGAGGGGATCGATCCAAAGCAGCAATCACAAACTATGTTACACGCGGTTGAGGATTATTTGTCTACACAGCAATTTGAAAAGTCTGAAAAAGACGACATCCGCAAGGAAATTTTTGATTACTGTAACGACTGTGTTTCAAGCGGCGAGGACGCAGATGTTAATACACTGTCCGAGACGCTTTCTAAGTCTTCAGACGTAAAGTTTGAAGACTTTTATAAAGAGCAGGGCTATGAGCTGGAAGAAAGCTTTCCTGTCGATAAAAAGACAGTAACGAGTATGGTGAAATTTTCCGGGCTTGGCGGTGGAGTAAGCGTTGGCTTTGAACGTAAGCATTTGGGTGAGCGGGTTATTTATGATGCTGCGACTGATACACTTACGATTAAAGGTGTACCGCCTAACTTAAAGGACCAAATTGAACGTTATTATAATGGCGAATCTTAGTTTATAAAAAGCAGCGTAAGCTGCTTTTTTGTTCCTGTTTCATCCCTTTTTCTGCAAATATTTATATCAATTTGCTGCTTTTGCTAGCATTTTCTTAAATTTAACTATACTTGCAATGTAGTACTTGTAGAACAAGCAATTGGGATGAATTACAATGAAGATGAAACTAGCTTTAGGTTGTACCCTTTGCCTTGCCTGTTTTTCAGGGCATGCAGAGGTTAACTTTTCCGGATTCGCAAGTATCAATGCTGGTAAGGTGCTGAGCGGAAGCGGTGTTCCACAATTCGGAATAAACGATCCAATATTTCTCGCCGATTATCCTATCGTCAGTGTTTACGACGAGGATATCTCATTTGAACCTGAAACACTGATGGGCCTTCAATTTAGTGCTGATCTAACAGAAGGTTTAAGTGTTACTGGTCAAATTGTTGCGCGCGGCGCAGACGATTTTGATGCAAAGTTCGAGTGGGCTTATTTGTCCTATGAGATTAATGAGAATTGGACGTTCCAAGCAGGTAAAAAGCGCTTACCGCTATTCTATTACTCCGACTTTTATGATGTGGGTTACGCCTATATTTGGATGCGTGCACCCGCGGACAACTACACCTGGCAAATCTTTAATTATAATGGCATCAATATGCTCTACAGCGGCAGTATAGGCGACTGGTCATTAAGCGGGAATATTTACGCCGGTAAAGAAGACGATGATGACAATAAGCTGTTGAGCGAGTTTTTCTTTCAAGAGCCAACTAGAGAAATCTGGAAAGACATCCTAGGCGGCGTAATTCAAACCAGTAATGATTGGCTTGAAGTGCGTTTAACCCATATGCGTTACACCAACCAGCGGTATCGCTCTGGAGAGCCTGTTTTATGGGAGGGGAGTGATGAGCGAGATGGTAAGTTTTATGGTTTAGCAGTAAATGCAGACTGGGGAAATTTCTTTATTTTATCTGAGCTAAATCGGTTGGACTTAGACGGCAATCTAGACACTAAGATGCTGACACTGGGCTATCGCTTTGACAATATCACGCCATTCGTATCTTACGCAGATTTTGAAGGCGAGGGCGACGATGCCGAAAGCCATGAAACCACTTCGTTTGGAGTACGTTGGGATTTTCATTCCTCCGCTGCTTTCAAGATTCAGTACGATGAGGTCGAGGATAACTCCGTTGGTTTAGCGGTCGCAGGTGATAGTAAAGCCATTACAATTGGCATCGACATGGTATTTTAAGGAGAGAAGCATGAAAAAATTATTTTTACTTACTCTACTTTGCAGCGCTTTTAGTTGCCTAGCCGTGGATGTCATTGTCAATCCTGCCAATACCTCTACACTTGATGAAAATGAAATTAAGCAAATTTTTATTGGTAAATCAAAGTCATTCTCCGATGGCTCTAAAGCACTTCCGATAACTCAGGCTGATGGCTCGACGGTAACCGATGAGTTTAATGAAAAGGTACTTAATAAGTCATCAAGCCAACTTAAAGCTTATTGGTCAAAATTAGTATTTACTGGAAAAGGGACACCACCAAAAGAAGCCGCCGATGATGCTGAGGTACTTAAACTCGTTGCGAGTAACCCTAACCTAATTGGGTTTGTATCTTCGGGAGCTGCAGATAGCAGCGTTAAAGTGGTGAAGTCATTTTAGGAAGAGATAAGTAAGGCCCTATAAAAGGGCCTTACTTTAGATTTTGCTATCAATGATTAACATCGTCAGTTTTTTGCTTAGCATTTTTGCTGACTTTTCTTCAGCACTAGACTTAGCCATGTTCTCAAAACTAGACGCTGCTTTTATTTGTGCAGAAACATGCGCCTTTTCTTTATCGTTTTCCATGAGTTTTAAACTTGAGTTGGCAAAAACATAATAAGTGCTGTTTTTCTTCACGTCTTCGAAATCAACGCTAAAATCAATTTGAAAGTCTGCACTTTGTTTTTCACCCACAACAGTAAGACCTTGCTTAGTCAGGCTCTCGGCTAACTGATTGCGGATAGACTCCTGTCCCCAAAACTTTGATGAAATACTAAAAGTTAATGACTGAATAAAATCATTCAGCATTTTGTTTTTGTTGCTCACTGAGGTTGGTATGGCAATGCTGCCGCCACCTAATTGCCTGTGATATTCGTTTGCTTTGCGTCTTTTAGCAATTAGTCGCTTAATTGCCATCGCTTCTTTTAATTTTTCTGAATTGGTTAGTGCCGAAATAGTCGCGTTACTGATCTCTTCGTCAAGTTGTCTAATATCAAGCTCAGCGTGCATTCTTGACTCAATTTTGTTAAATGAGGCAAGGGCATAGGCCGTTTTTTGCTCTGTGGAGTAAAACTCCTGCTCAATATTGATCCCCTGTAATTGTATACTTGGGACTCGAGAATATAAAATCTCATCCACTCGATACGAAAAATCGCCATTAGCTTGACTTTGAGCAACTTGTGTTGTTCCTTCAATTTCCACATTTAACTGTTTGGCAATCGCCAATCTAGCTGCTTCTTGGGCGGCAAGTTTGGCTTCCGTCCTATCTACAATATGACTCGCTGAACCAACGCCATACACTAGATAATCGGAACTCGGTTGCTGTGTAGCCCAAATGGGCAAGCTTTCTTCCTTTGCAACAGCCTGCTTGGTAGACTGACAGGCAGATAAACTAAGTAGAATACACAGAGGTAACGCTAGACGTTTAGAAACCATACCCGCTGCGCTCTTGAAGTTTTTGAATTTTCTTCTGTCCATTCCACACCTCTCGGTTAGTCGTCATGTCTATTAATCGAAGATCTACTTGGTAGAAAGTGACTCGACTACCACCTTGTTCATCAACAAATGAGTTAATCGTGCCGGATAGTGCATAATCAGCACCTTGCTCTTGGCCGATCTCATTACGAGTTTCGAGGCTTGAATTAAGCTCTTGGTCTCGCCTTTCCTCACGAATTTCATCTCGTACATAGCGGTTTGCGACGAAGTCAGCTTGCCCGCTTCGCAATATGGCGCGCTTGAGGTCATTCAAAAAAGTGTCAACTGCAATATGCTGATGCGACTTGTTACGAACAGATTGAATAATGATTGCGGGTCGAGTGCCTTCTTTGGCACGGTGTTCACGTACCCAAGGGAAGCCGAGCATATCGCTTATCATTGCTTCAGCAACTAACTGAGAGTCTTTGGCATTCCATTTATCTGAAAGCGCTATTTCTTCATTGGCGTCCACGCGACTCACTTTGGTTGTTGAAGAACAACCCGTCATAGCTGCGCAAGACGCGATGAGCATTGGGACAACTAATTTAACTGCAAATTTAGGCTTCATGTATTCAGTCCATGTTAGTTAGAGATGATAAATAATTTTGTTTTTCTGGTTCAGCTACACCGGTGAAGGTGCGAATGTGGCTGAGCAATGGTGCTGTTTGAGTCAGCGGTATATCCTGTTTAATTACTCTGCCAGTCCTTAATTGGGTTTGCAATTGCAGGTGAGTGGTATTTTCGGGTAATTTCACTCGAGCCACTCTAATCTCACCCGGTAAAGATTGCCATTGCCTTGTGTCTGCCGCTGCTGTAATGGCGTTGGTGACAGATGATGTTAGCTGAGCAAGCCCAGCCAACAGCGAGTTCTGTTGGATGCCAACTTGCTTTATAGCTTTACTTGCTGTGACTGCTTTTAACACTTCTCGTGAAATAGCGGTGTAAATTTCCATATTGGCATTACCTAGCGCGTCGTACAGTGTGAGTAAGTTTACCGAATAAAAGGGGTGTAATTCTGTAAGTTTTTGTCCGTTGGCGAAAAGCGCAACATGTTGAATATCATTTTTATGAGGTTGTAAGTAAGTAACCGAGATTCTACTGCCATACTTGAGTGCATCAATCACCCCTTCGTCTACCGCTTTTTGCCATAATTTATCACCGAGAGGTAAGCGTTTTGTGACAGTGCCTAATACAACATCGCTAAAGTCGCCTGTTGCATAGTTTTGAATGAGATCAAACAGACTGGTATCAGCAAACATTAAATTAAACCATGCGAACTGGGCTTGGCGTTCTTCTTTTGTTCCCCAATAAATTGGCGTAATCACTAATGCTTGTGCCTCTTCATCAGGTCTAAGGTAAAGGTTAAACTCTTTGCGTTGCGGTGATACACCTAAGCTTTGAACTAATGTGAAGTAGTTTTCTTCCTTGTCTGCAACCATTCTGTTGAGGTCTTGCTGTGCTTGTTGGCCTGCATATTGACCTAGTTTGTATTGTTTACTAAAGCCATTTTTGTATGCGCTCACCGCTCGCTCATATTGGATCCGAGCACTATCTAGCTCGCCTTGTTGCTCATATAGAACGCCGCTTAAATACTGTGCAAATGCATCGTCTTTATACTCAAGTTCACCGCTGATAAATGGTTGATTAAAAATCGCTTTAAAAATTTGCTCAATATCATTTCCTGCCTTTTGCTGATTTACGTAGCCTCCGGTTTGTTGCTGTAATTGAGAGAGATATAAATCCAGTTGACGCATTTCTGTCAGTGCAGAGTCATACATAGCAACACGATTCACTTTTGATGCGTTTGCTAACGATACATAATTAAGCGCCATTAATGTATGGATCATAGGTTTATGAAAAGCACGGCCAGTATATTTTTTGTAACTCGCACCAGTAAAAGCAGAAAAAAGCTGGTCGCTGATGCTGACAGTGTAAGCGGCTTCAATAATTTCTTTTGCGTGAGAAAGATGTTGATTACTTAACTCATAATGATGTTGTAAGTGAGCTAACATGCCTGATTCTAGGTAATACAATAATTCGTCACTAGATGAATTTTTATAGGCATCGTCAATACGCTGTTGGGCTGAGATAAAATCTCCTTGCTCCGCGTATTCTATGGCCTGCTTGTTGGCTTTAGGGGTCAAGTTACAGCCGCTCAGCATCAAGCAACCTGTAAAGATAAAGAGCTTTATCATGAAGTTATATAAATCAATTTGGAATCGCATTCCTTGCATACTTGTTCTTATAATGGCAGTGTTGTGGTGTTCAATCATATAACAATAAATTAAATAGTAAAAAATTGAATTGAAAGTGCTAAATTGTTAAAAATCGTTTTTACAATTTATTACTGTTAATCAATAATTTTTTTGATAAATTTTATTCCGTAATCAGGGCAATTAAGGAACCCAACATGAAAGCAAAACAACTACTTATATCAGTGGCCGTTATAGGGATGCTATCGGCTTGTAGTTCAAGTAAAGATGATGCGGCTTCAAGCCCAAGAGTTAATATTCCAGAATGGGTTCTCAATCCAACAATCGAAGATGGTATAGCTGCAGCAGATTGTGTGAAATACTCGGGCAACATTTCAATCGATCAAAAAATGGCGGTTGCAAATGCACGTCTTGCGTTAGCTCAGCAAATTGAAACCCGTGTTGAAGGCCTTGATAAGACATTCGCGAACCGTACAGATGCAAACGATGACACAACGGTAGGCGCAACCTTTAGCTCTGTATCCAAACAATTGACTAAACAAACATTAAATGGCTCTCGTATCGTTAAGGCCGATGTTATCGATATTTCTGGTAAAGATTATTTCTGTGCATTGACGACGTTATCACCTGATCAGACTAAAGAACTTTTCAAAGATTTGATCAAAGAAAGTAAGCGCAGTGTAAACCCTCAAGATGAAAAGTTTTTATATCAAGAATTTAAAGCTTACAAAGCAGAAAAAGATCTGGAGAAGGAAATTGCAAGGCTAACTAATTAAAGCGTGAGTTTCACGCTTTAATTTTTTGAAAGGAACGCTCTATGCGCAAATCGATATACTCATTTTTAGTCATGGCGTTAAGTGCCATTCCAAGTGCGGTGGCGAGTCAAGCCCAGCTTTTTGAAGAGCTATCAGAGAAAATGTCACGTTGGCAAACCTCCGAGCCTAATGATGAAGAGCTGAGCGAGTTTGAGCAATATAAACGCCAACAATTAAGTGAGTTTGCTGATTATGTCGAAGAGCATTTTGAAGAGTACGATGCCTTTCGTGATAATGTGATCCAACAGTGGGGAGATATAACTGTTGCTGATCAAGCTGCATTTGTCACCTACAGTGACGATTTATCATCCAGAATGGTTGTCGACTTTGAAGCCAATGAGTTGGTAGTAAGCATTAGGCATGCAGAAGATGAAAAGGTATCTCAGGCTCAACTTCAAGCCCTATACAAGGAATTTACCGCAAAAGACCGTGCAGTAATTGATGTATTTAATGTTGATACGCTCGCGATAAACCAAAGTGAAACAACGAAACGTGAAGTGGATAACGCTGCTCGTGCAAAAGCGTTGATCGCAGCGAAAAAGCAAATAGATAGCCAATTTGAACAACAGCAACGGTACATAGAACGTCAGACGGATGAGGCCATCATTGACGGTGAAGATTCAAAATTAGCAGAGGCTCAACAACAAGCGCAACAGAAAAAGTTGGAGTTGTTAAAGCAAAAACGCCTTAAAAAGCTATTAGAAACAGCTAGTAATACTGGTAAAAGTGAAGCAACTGTCGTATCTGAAATCGTGCTTAAGCTACCCAAGCAGACTGAACTTTCCAAGCATCGAGCAGAACGTTATGTGAGCCAAGTGAATGCACAAGCGAAGCGCTTTGACATTGAACCTAGTTTAATTTTTGCGGTTATGCACACCGAAAGCCACTTTAACCCAATGGCAAAGTCACACATTCCTGCGTTTGGTTTGATGCAGATAGTACCGACGAGTGCGGGTGTTGATGTGAATCGTATGTTGTACAATCGCGATGAACCGATGTCGGCACCTTATCTATATGTGACGGATAATAATATTGAAGCGGGGACGGCTTACCTGAATATTCTAGATAAGCGCTACCTGAGTAAAATACATAACCCACTTAGTCGTAAGTATTGCACGATTGCGGCTTATAACACCGGTGCTGGAAATGTTGCTCGCGTTTTTAATGCTGATGATTCGAGATCAATTACAAAAGCAGCAAAGATAATTAATTCACTCTCGCCAGAAAACGTACTAGCAGCGCTAGACAAAAGTTTACCGTATGATGAAACCAAACATTACCTGGATAAAGTCTTAACGCGGGAAAAGCTCTATATACCATCTGAATAAAGTATTGCACAAAGTTATAAGTTAAGTGCGTTCAAGGCATCTTCAATATGATCGTGGCGGAATCGATAACCTGCATCGAGAAGTTTTTTTGGTACGACGTATTGGCCGTACAATAGCAATTCTGACATTTCACCATATGCCAATTTGAGGACAAACGGTGGTACGGTAAATAGGCAAGGGCGTGAGATAGCGCGTGCTAAGGCTTGAGAAAATTGCTTATTTGATACCGGGTTTGGGGCTGTTGCATTAATAACACCGCAGATCTCGTCATGTTTAAGTAGATACATTATCGCCTGAATCATATCGTCGATATGGATCCAAGACATCACCTGTCTTCCAGAACCAATCGGGCCGCCAACGCCAAATCGAAAAGGCGGTAACATTTTATCTAAAGCACCTCCCGATTTTGAAAGCACAATGCCTGTTCTTATTATACATATTCTAGTTTGGCTGGAGCTGGCTCTAAAGGCGGTATCTTCCCAATCTCGGCACAGCCTATGGGAGAATTCATCATGGTAATCCTTGAAATCTTCAGTGATGGTCAAGTTATCCGGTTGGCGTCCATAAAAACCTATTGCACTACCTGAAATAAACACCTTGGGCGGTGACGTCGCAGTGTTTATCGCTGTAACGATTTGCTCAGTGATTTTTATCCGGCTATTGTAGATCTCTTGTTTTCTTTCTTTGCTCCACCGGCCATTGGCTATTGGTTCACCCGCAAGATTAATGACCGCATCAAGCTCATTAAAGTCGACATCATCAGTATCGGTGACGCAGCTAACCCCTCCTGGTAATAGGCTTACAGCTTTTGAAGGCGAACGGGTCAGTACAACCAGATTATGTTTGTGTACTAAAAATTGGCATAGCTTTTTACCAATTAATCCTGTAGCGCCTGTTATGAATATATTCATTCTCAATACTCTTTATTGTAATAAAATAAACTTACGTTTTAGCAAGGAGTTAGATCACTCATTTTCATTATAGGTGGTTTGTTTTAGAATGGTAAAAAAGTAAAAGGAGTGAACTGTGTCTTCACTGACTGGAATTAACAAAACGCTGGTGGTTTTGGCCTCGCTATTTTTAGTGTTAGGTGGGATCAAGCTTGCGTCTGAGATTGTTGTGCCGTTTATATTAGCCGCATTCATTGCGATTATCTGTAATCCCATGCTCAAGCTTTTGGCCCGTTTTAAGATACCAAAAGGTCTGGCCATTCTGGTGATTATCGCACTTGTGATTTTAATTGGTGCAAGCATTGGTGGGCTTGTTGGGCAATCAGTCAATGATTTCTCTAAGCAGCTGCCAACTTATAAAGAAGACTTACAAGAAAAGTTCGTTTGGTTGGTCAATACTGCAGCGAACTACAATATATTATTGGATAAACAACAACTTATTAGCATGCTAGACCCAAATAAGCTAATCGATGTGGCCACCAACATGCTGACTGGCTTTGGTGGTGTGATGGCAAATAGTTTTTTAATTCTGCTTATCGTCGTCTTCATGCTTTTTGAAGCGCCTTCTTTGGGCCACAAAGTGCATCTCGCACTAGACGATCCAGAGATGAAAATGCAGCAAATTGATAGATTTTTAGATTCTATCAATAGCTATTTGGCGATTAAAACGCTTGTTTCACTGGCGACTGGTGTCGTGGCGGCCGTTTTTTTATGGGCGTTAGATGTTGATTACTTCGTGCTTTGGGGCGTAGTTGCATTTTTGCTTAACTATATTCCAAACATAGGTTCAATCATTGCGGCTGTGCCGCCTGTTTTTCTGGCCTTAGTGACACAGGGGCCATTGGTGAGCGGCATTGTTGCTGTGGGTTACATTTGTATTAATACCTTGATGGGCAACATTATTGAGCCAAGGTTTATGGGTCGAGGGTTAGGTTTATCGACCTTGGTAGTGTTTCTCTCGTTAATCTTCTGGGGGTGGTTACTCGGAACTGTTGGAATGCTGCTTTCTGTGCCACTTACCATGGTTGTGAAAATTGCCCTTGAAACCAGCGAAGAGGGTAAATGGCTTGCAATCCTTCTCGGTTCAGAACAACCCGATAATAGATCATCTTAACAACGCTGAGATCCGGCAAATAAAAAGGAGCTATAAACAGCTCCTTTCTAAGGTTTACTCGTCATTATCTGAAGCTCAGGTTATTAAAGCTTAGCACCTAATAATCCAATCAAAAATGTCGCTAGAGATTCAAATCTTCTTTCAATACTTTACTGCTCTTTAGCTCGATGATGTGCGCTTTTAAAAATGCAATTTTGCAATTTTTATAAGCTGTCGCTGAGCGCGTCGCGTTTGGCATGTCTAGTAAGTATCGCCACCGGCAGCTGTCTTCCATATATTCCTCCTGATTGCGAAGGGCACGTTCCATAATTGGCAAGATCTGTGTATTACCAGTGTCCGCTTGGTACTTTTTAGTATCGAGCAATAACTTAGTGATCCAGGTTTGACGATGACGTTCAAGTAAGTTGATATTGCCATCCAGGCACATGAGGAATTTTTTTGCCTTTTCCGGGTGCGTTGACTCATACTTCGTACAGTCTTGTAGTGTGACATCGTCGTCTGCAATCACAGAAAAGGTTAATCCCGATACCAATAGACTGCTAATTATTCTTTTCATGGTTAAACTCTATCGTAAATTTCGCGCCACCATGTCTGGAAGTACCGATTTGCATCAAGCCATGATAGGACTTAACTAAATCAGATACGATAGCCATTCCTACGCCGTGGCCAGCTTCATAGGTGTCTAATCTTGCACCTCTGGTTAGTAGTTCTGAGCGGCGATGCTCTGGAATGCCAGGGCCATCATCTTCTACTTCTATGATTAGTAGGCGCTTTTTAGGTGCACTTACTTTTATATCGACCAAGGAACCACATGCTTTACAGGCGTTATCTATAATATTACCAAGAATTTCCATTAAATCCGTTTTATCACCTAAAAATGCAACCTCCTCACCACATTCGGATGAAAATTGAATGTGCTTGTCGTGATACACTTTAGTCATGGCGTTGAGTATTGAGTCAAGTACGGGTTTTACTGATGTTTGTTTCTTCCATGTATCGGATGCGCCCGTTGCAGCACGTTTCAATTGATGTTCGATCATTGCATTGATTCTGTCTAGTTGCTCCTGAGCGTCTGCATCTTTTGCCAGTGGACTGGATTTGATCACCGCAAGGGGAGTTTTTAACGCGTGCGCAAGGTCGCTAAGTGAAGCTCTATATCTCTCTTTTTGACGCTTTTGAGATTCTAATAGTAGGTTTAAGTCGGATTTGATTGTTAGGAGTTCGACGGGGTAAAGACCTGTGATCTTATCGCGCTCGCCAGCTTCAATCTCTTTAATTTCTCTATCGAGTCGTTGCAGCGGCCTTGCGTTCCATACAAACCCAAATGCCATCAATCCGGCTATCACTACACCCATAACCAGCATCCAGTTGACCAAGGTGTTTCTAAACCCTGACATTAATTCCATCAGCGCGTCATTTTTCTTTAAAAGTACAAAGCGGGCTTGCTGCGATTGCTCTGCATTTCCGAGAATAACGGTCAGGCTAAGTTGCCAAAACAGTACGCCATTATATTCAACTCGCTTAAACTCAGATGCTCCAGCCTGGTTTTCTGAAAAGTCAGGTGAAATTGAGAGGTTTACAGCCGACTCGGAATACCAAACGAGGGAGTTATCTTGATAGACCAGTGCATAAGTATCAGAATTCAATCTGTTTAACTCAGGTGCAAGAATACTGCGAGGCATTTCGAGTCCGTTAGAGACAAATTCGACTTCAGAGATAAGTGAGTAGAGGTGGGCTTCCAATGTTTTTTCAGTCGCATCGACTAAAGAAGAGTAATAAGCCCTGCCCACGGAGAAAAATAGCGCGGGAAGGGCAATAATAAGCACAAAGACAAGGATAAATCCTTGTCTTATTTTAAGCGAAATTTGAGAGCTGTTTACCACTGATTTTTAAACCTATATCCACGTCCTCTAAGGGTTTCAACAGGGTTCAGAGTGCCATCAGGATCAAGTTTCTTACGCAGCCTTAAGACAAACACTTCAATGACGTTAGAGTCTAAGTCAAAGTCCTGATCGTATATGTGCTCAGTGAGCTCAGATTTAGAAATGACTTTTTGTGGGTTAACCATTAAGTATTCTAAAACTTTATATTCATAGGCTGTTAGTGATAGCTCGTTATCGTTAACCCAGACTTGCTGTGAGCGAGTATGGATTTTGATTGGACCAATGCAAATCTCTGGATTTGCTTGTCCAGCGCTACGTCTAATAAGTGCATTACAGCGCGCAATTAGCTCTTCAACATGAAACGGTTTAGTGAGGTAGTCATCAGCACCTGCATCAAGGCCTTCCACCTTGTCTTGCCAGCGGTCGCGTGCCGTTAAGATTAAAATAGGGATCTTAACGCCGTTAGCACGTGCTCTACGGATAATTTCAATACCGTCAAGTTTTGGCAAACCGAGGTCGATTACTGCCATATCTAACGGATATTCTTCAAGGTGAAATAATCCAGACTCACCATCATGACACAAGTCAACGCTATATTTTTCTTTCTCTAATGCATTTCGCAGGTTTTCTGCTAGTTGAATATCGTCTTCGATAACTAAAATACGCATCCTTAGTCCTTATTTACTTCACCTGTCTTCTTGTTTACTTTTAAGTCAACAATTCGACCATCTGGTTGGAGAATTCTTACCACAAAAAACTGATTTTCTTCAGAAATCTTAAGCGTCTTCCCAGCGTACTTATCAAGCGCCAGAGACACAGCTTCTTTTTTTGTAATTGTCTTTACATTTTTATCATTGCGGCTATTGGCGTCTGCTACACTCGAAGCGAACGCCAAAATCAACGCTAAAAGAGTGAGTTGCAATCGCATTTTAAGCTCCACAGTTTCATAGATACTAAGTGTCTAAACTTCATAAATCTCAAACAAATTTAGTGCTTTTGTAATTAACCTTTGCTGAACTTAACGTTCAGTAAACTTTTATGGCAGAACTCGCTTGTACGGTTTTACAATACTAGCAGTATAGACACCAGCATCAATATAGGGATCGACGCTCGCCCATTGCTGTGCACTTTCTAGGTTTTCAAACTCAGCAATAACCAAAGAACCCGCAAAACCCGCTTCACCAGGATCTTCCGAGTCAATCGCCGGTAACGGGCCTGCTGCAAACAATCGACCTTGTTGTTTTAATTCTTCTAAACGAGCTAGATGAGCAGGGCGTACAGCAAGACGCTTTTCTAATGAGTTTTCAGCGTCGGTTGAATAGATCATGTAAAGCATAAGTATTAGTTCCGGATTGGTTTCTAGGTTATTATTGTTATTTTTACGTATTTTGTCGGCTGTTCAGGCCCGTTTATCAATACTATGATAAAACGCCCTCAGTGCAAAAGTAAATGTACACAGAGTTTTTCAGTGATTAGACATTTAAACTTGAAAAACACTCAGCTTGACTGGTAGAGTCCTTCGGATATTTGTAGAAAATAATAATAAGGTTGATTGCAATGAGTGCAAACCGTGAGCATTTTAGCTCCCGATTAGGGTTTATCCTTGCCGCTGCAGGTTCTGCTGTTGGTATTGGTAACTTAGTCGGCTTTCCTGTTTCCGCCGCAAAAAATGGTGGTGGGGCATTTTTACTAATCTATGCACTATTTGTAGTGTTTATCTGTTTACCTGTCATGATGGCCGAAATGGCAATGGGTAGGAAAGCCCAAAAGGACCCGTTTGGCGCATATAAGCTGCTATCTAATCATGATAAAAAGTGGTCAATAGCTGGATTCTTGGCTGTACTCACGCCGTTTATGATTGCCGTCTTCTATATGGTTATTACCGTTTGGATTTTTGGCTTCTTAGCGCAAACAGCTTTAGGTAACTTAGATGCACTCGCCTCTCCGAAGTACTTTGGCACTTTTATCAACGATACCAATGTTTTCATCTATATGTTGATAGTGGGTGTGATCGTGAATCTTATCTTGGTTGGCGGTGTAAAAGAAGGGATTGAAAAAGCAGCTAAGTTACTCATGCCAGCGTTATTTGTCATGTTAATTGGCCTTGTCGCATACGTATTAACTCTTGATAACGCGATGGCAGGTGTACGCTATTACATCGTTCCTGACTTCGAAAAGATGAATGCAAGTGTGTTAAATGGCGCACTGTCACAAGCGTTCTTTTCACTGTCTTTGGGGATGGGTATATTGATCACATACGCTTCGTATATTTCTAAGAAAGACGACATCGTCGGTAGCTCTAAAATGGTCGCTATTACAGATTCATTAGTGGCGTTTATCGCAGGTCTGATGGTACTTCCGGCTATCTTCAGTTTCAATCCGAATACAGATCCAAGTAAGTTATCTGACTCTTCTGTATCTATGATTTTCGATTACTTGCCGAAATTGTTATTGGCTTTACAAGATGATATTGGCTACGTCGGTGCCTCAATAGTTGCAGGTACTTTCTTTTTACTGGTTTTCTTTGCTGCGATAACGTCGCTAGTGTCAATTGTCGAGGTGCCTACAGCGACTTTGATGGAAGAAAAATGTATTTCACGTAAAAAGGCATTGATTATCTTAGCGTTGACCACAGGTATCTTGACTGTGCTATCTACTATGTCTTTTGGAATGGTGGATTGGCTTACAAGTTTTGTAAGTTATGGCGATGCTCAGAAGAGCTTCTTTGACCTAATCTACGATGTGTTTTACGACACTATTTTACCCTTGAATGGTCTGCTGTTGTGTCTATTTGTTACTTATCGCTGGAAAAAATCTGGTTTGAATGAAGAACTTGCGCAAGGTTCAGAGGGGTACGTAGGCAGCTTTACTGAGAAATATATTAATTTCTCCCTATCTACATTCATCCCGGTGATCCTGTTAGCTATTTTCATTAATACCGTTGCAACTAAATATTTTGCATTTAGTATCTTTGGCTTCTAGCAACGGAACATTTGGTTTGGGCACGATGACATCGGCGTATTAATGCGCCGATGTTTATTCTTCACTAAGCCACTAAAATTTTACGCCCGAATCTAAGTACTGCCCAACTCCTATTGTAAACATCCACAGCCCCCACAGGCTATGCTCTAACACACACACGGCAAGGGAACGGCTGTGTGCGTAAGTATAAGAAAATAGTAGTCCTCCAACAAAAGATAACGCCACGGCTATCCAGTTGTCATAGACGCAGTGAGCAAGCGCAAACACCAATGCACTTAACAAAACTCGGTTGTTTTTATTTGGTAAAATCCTTTTATAGCGATGAAAGAAGTAGCTCCTGAAAATTAACTCTTGTGGTAAGACAGAAAGAATAGGGTAAGCAAATAATAATAATAACCAGTCGCTGGGTGAATTGAGCGGCAGGGAAAACCAATTTCCTTGACTAACTAAACCATAGAGCATGGCTGAAAACATCGCACCTGCGAAAAACGTGGTGAATAAACGTTTTTTGACGGACGAAAACTCTCCCAAACTGGTTAACCTAAATCGTTTGAAATGGGGGTCGGTTAGTAGTAAATGGGTACAGACTGCCATTAAAATGATCAGTGCTGGAAAAAGCCAATTGTTGAGGTGATCACGGAATTGATAAGCGACAATGGGCAGGACAAAGAATACAAATACGAGTTCACACCACCGGTATTGGCTTGCGTTCAAGGCTGGTTCCCCAAAATATTTGGCGGCTACAAGCCGCTATAGTTAGCTCTTACTCGTTAACTATAGCAGCTGTAGATGAACCTTGAATGGTTACTCTTCAGGTAAATATTTTTGAATTTTAAACATGGTAAAGAGGAGTGCAACGAAGGTGATCCCAATTAAACCAAAGACTTTAAAGTTCACCCAAAAATCAAGAGAGAAGTGGTACGCAACGTAAAGGTTTAGGCCAGCGATGAAGAAAAGTAATACTGCCCAAAATAGGTTTAATTGGTCGCAGTCTTTTACTGGTAAATCAATATCAATCTCGCTTTTTTCCTTCTCAGCTACTGACTTTAATACCCCTTCGAGTGCGCCTTTTACCAAGTTTTTATTAAACAAGTACCTCGATACGAGTAAAGCCACACCTAAAATTGCATAAATAATAGTGGCTTTCCATTTTATAAATTGCTCATCATGGAAGAAAATCGTCATTCCACCGAGGATCAACGCAATCGCTAAGAATACCCAATGACGTTTTGCGACTTCGCGCTTAGTGATGTATTGGTGTGCAACCTGTATAAGAGAAGCGATGATTAGCACACCCGTTGCCCAAAAAATATCGACAAACTTATAAACCGCAAAAAACAGGATAAGCGGTAAGTACTCAATTAAAAATGACATTTTTTATCCTAACAAAGTTGGTTGTAAGGGTTTTACCAAGATACGGCGAGAACATCAACATTGACTTTCTTTGACGAAACCCATAGCCTGCTGCGCTCATTCAATGGTTCAGAGGTATTTGCATGAATAAGAGCGATTTAGTTACAAAAATGGCGGAAATTAGTGGATTAACAAAGAAAGATTCACAGACGGTGTTAAATGTCATTTTACAGGCCACTAAAAAGCGCTTGTCAGAAGGCGATCAGATGCAAATCAATGGACTTGGGACATTCGCGTTAAGTTATCATCCCCCAAAGCAAGGACGTAATCCTCAAACGGGTGAGACCATCACCATTGAGGGACAAAATAAGGTATTATTTAAGCCTGCTAAAGCCTTAAAAGATAACTTGCGTTAATTCTAAGAAAAGCCAGTGTTAAACACTGGCTTGAAAGTAATATTACTTCTGCGTTGCAGCTTTCATTCGCTCAACAAAGGTTTTTAGCTCAAAGCACATGGTGCTAGGGTCATCCAAGTGTTTTTCGATGATTTTCACCACTGCAGAGCCACTTATCGCACCTGCTGCACCTGAGCCAATCGCATGCTTTACATGCTCCGGTTCAGAAATACCAAACCCTAGCAGTGGAGGCGCAGCATGATATTCGATAAGTTTGGTGATCATCTCTGTTGCCGGCATTTGTGCTGTCGTTTCTGTACCTGTCACGCCTGCACGCGAAAGTAAATAGGTATAGCCACGACCTCGGGTGGCGCATTCTCGTAACGTATCATCGCAGGCATTCGGTGTGGCAATGAAAATGGGCGCGATGTCATTTGCCATTGCAGTGAGCCTAAACGGTTTGGCTTCGTGCAGTGGCACATCAGCAACTAAGATAGAATCCACACCCGCAGTTTTGGCGTCTTGATAAAACTGCTCAATACCACGAGCAAAAATCAAGTTTGAGTAAAGCAGCAAACCAATTGGAATATCACTGTTGTAGCGACGAATTTCAGCGATGATCTCAAGACAGTCTTGCGTATTAACATCTTGCTCTAATGCACGGATGTTAGCCGCTTGGATAACAGGACCATCAGCGATGGGATCGGAAAACGGAATACCGAGCTCCAATGCATCAGCGCCACCGTCAATCAGGCTTTTGATGATCTCAATACTGAGTGCCTTATCGGGATCACCAATCGTCACGAAAGGAACAAATGCACCTTGGTTTTTTTCATTTAAGTGCGCGAACATCGCGTCATAACGTCTCATAGTTCACCTCGCTCAGATAGTACCTGGTGGACGTGAGCTAAGTCTTTGTCTCCGCGACCACTTAAGTTAACAACAATCACCGTTTCTTCCGTTTGCGCTTCTGCATATTTTAGTGCGTATGCCAGAGCATGGCTTGACTCTAGGGCTGGAATAATACCTTCGTGTTTAGCAAGCGCTTGAAAGGCATTTAATGCTTCAGTGTCGGTAATGCCAACATATTGCGCGCGGCCTGTTTCATGAAGGTAGGCGTGTTGTGGACCAACAGCTGGGTAGTCAAGACCTGCTGAGACAGAATAAGATTCTTCAATTTGGCCATCTTTGTTCTGCATGATATAGGTATAGGCGCCATGTAAAATACCTTTAGTACCTTTACATAATGCTGCGCCGTGTTCGTCAGTATCCAAGCCTTTACCAGCCGGTTCCACCCCGATTAATTTCACGCCTTTTTCGTCAATAAAATCTGCGAACATACCAATAGCATTTGAGCCGCCGCCCACACAAGCGATAACCGCATCTGGCAAACGACCTTCTGCTTTTAGTACTTGTTGTTTCGCTTCTTCACCAATCATTTTTTGGAACTCTCGGACAATCGTCGGGAACGGGTGAGGACCTGCAGCCGTTCCGAGTAAATAATGTGCCGTTTTGTAGTTTGCAGACCAGTCACGTAATGCTTCATTTACCGCGTCTTTTAATGTGCCTGAGCCAGCGGTAACTGGGATAACTTCCGCACCCATCAAACGCATTCTAAATACGTTTGGTTGCTGACGCTCAACATCTTTAGCCCCCATGTATACTCGGCACTTTAAGCCGAGTAATGAGCAGGCTAGGGCGGTTGCAACACCATGTTGTCCAGCGCCGGTTTCAGCAATGACTTCTTTTTTACCCATACGTTTGGTTAAGAGCGCTTGACCTAACACTTGGTTGGTCTTGTGTGCACCACCGTGAAGTAAATCTTCACGCTTTAAGTACAGTTTGACCTTAGGGTTTTTAACTAAGTTGCGTGTCTTGGTCAGTGGTGTTGGGCGACCCGCAAATTCATTCAAAAGTTGATAAAACTCTTGCTGAAATTCTGGGTCTTTTTGTGATTTATAAAATTCCTGTTCTAACTGCTTTAACGCAGGTACGAGTAACTCGGGCACGAACATGCCTCCGAAGTCACCAAAATAAGCTGAATTACTCATGTCCACCTCAATATTTTCGAATTTGTGTAAACGCGTTTGCGATTTTTTGAGCGCATTTTTTACCAGGCGATTGCTCAACGCCTGAATTTAGGTCAAAACCATCGGCACCTATATTGACGGCACCGTGAATGTTGTCGGGGTTTAGGCCGCCAGCCAACATATAATTGCTCGAACTACGATTTAATAGCTGCCAATCAAACACTTGTCCCGTGCCACCAAATGCGGTGTCGGTTTTGGTATCGTACAATTGCTTGTCTACGCCAGCGAAGGGGCTTGGCAGTGCTGTGTCCACACCTTGTGCTTTCCAAATTTGACAGGTAACTGGAAGTTGTTTTCGCAGGGTATCGATGTACAGCGCATCTTCATTGCCATGTAATTGCACTGCACTCAGTTTTAATATTTGCGCATACTCAGCAACTTGCTCAAGCGGTGCGTTAACGAACACACCAACGTACTTGAGCGGTGCGCTATCGGCGACGGCCTTCGCACAATCAATGTCGACATAACGAGGCGATTTTGGATAAAAGATAAGGCCACCGTATACCGCTCCAGCTTCATAAGCTGCTTGCGCATCTTGGCTTCGAGTAAGACCACACACTTTGTTTTCGCCCAAAATCAAGCGTCTGCAAGCAAGTTCTAAGTCCTGTTCAGCCATCAGTGAGCTGCCAACCAAAAAGCCGTCACAAATCGGTGATAAGCGTTTCACATCGCGGTGCGTGTATATGCCAGACTCTGAAATCACCACTTTGTCTTCGGGGATTAACGCTCGTAGCTTTTCTGTTGTTGCTAAATCCGTTGATAAATCTCTGAGATCACGATTGTTAATACCGATAAGTTCAGCATCTAACGCAAGCGCTCTTGTCACTTCTTCTTCGTTGCTTACTTCCGTTAAAATCGACATATTAAGTGATTTAGCCACGCTCGCTAGTGCCAAATATTCTTCGTCATTTAATACAGACAACATCAAAAGAATGGCATCGCCACCGTGTAAGCGGGCGAGATAAACTTGGTATTCATCAATAAAGAAGTCTTTACAGATCAGAGGCTGATCAACCAGCTTTCTCACCGTGGCAAGGTATTCATAACTGCCTTGAAAGTATTTTTCGTCGGTTAGCACACTAATACACGTCGCGTACTTACGATAAACATTGGTAATTTCAGTCAAATCAAAATGTGAGCGAATAAGGCCTTTTGAAGGTGACGCCTTTTTGCACTCTAAAATAAATTGGGTCCCAGCTTGCGCCAACGCAGCGATAAAGTTAAGCGTGGTGGGGGTTACTTCATCGATAAAGTCACTTAACGGACGCTGCGCCTTGCGCGCTTTTAATTCTTCGACTTTATCGGCAACAATTTTTTCTAATACATTAGCCATTACTCACCTCTACAATGTTAGCCAAGGTTGTCATGGCTTTCTTGCTAGCAAGCACTTCGCGTACTTGTTGGCTTGCGGTTTTAAAATCTGACGCCTTATCGGTTAATACCAACAAGGCTGCAACGTTTGCAATAATCGCTGCATTGTGTGCTGCTTCGCCTTCACCATTTAAAATCGCAAGGCTCGCTTTCGCGTTATATTCTGGCGTATCACCAGCAATAGATTCAAGTGAATAGTTTTCTAGTCCAAAATCGCTTGGGGTAACGGTGTATTGCGTCACTTCACCCTGCTTTACTTCTGCGACTAGCGTTTCGCCGTGTAGGGCAATTTCATCTGTGCCACTACCGTGAACTACCATCGCTCGTTTCGTACCTAAACGGTTTAACGTTTCAGCCATGGGTAAAACAAGGGCAGGGTCGTAAACGCCGAGTAATTGCACCTCAGGCTTAGCAGGGTTTGCCAATGGCCCGAGAATATTAAATATCGTGCGTGTTTTTAGTTGCGTGCGAACCGGCATGGCATGTTTTACACCGGCGTGGTAATGCGGCGCAAACAAAAAGGTAAAGCCGGTCTCTGCTAAGCACTTTTCTGCAAGTGCGGGGGTCATATCAATGTTGATCCCAAGTGCTTTTAGTAAATCCGCGGAACCTGATTTACTGCTCACGCTGCGATTACCGTGTTTGACCATATTAATACCACATGCTGCGGCGACAATGGCGGCGGTGGTACTCACGTTGATGGTATTTGTGCCATCGCCACCCGTACCACAGCTGTCTGCTGCGAGTAGATTTTGCTTGTCAAATGCGGTGGCATGATCACGCATGGCCTGAGCTGCTCCGGCTATTTCCGCCGCTGTTTCACCTTTAAACTTTAGCGCAAGCAGCGCTGCGGTAAGTTCGATGTCGCTCAGTTGTCCAGCCATAATATCGCTAAACAAGGATTTGGCGGCGTCGAACGATAAATCTTGTTGCTGTAATAGAGGTTGTAACTTTTCCATCGTGCTCTCCTAAGCGCTAAGGTACGCGATACTTTGTTGTAATAGCTGAGCGCCATTGGGGGTCAATATTGATTCTGGGTGAAATTGATAGCCAATTACTTTGTGTTCACTGTGATAGATAGCCATCGGAATGGCCTGATATCTCGCGATCACTTGTAGTGCTGGTGGTACGCTTGTTGCCATCAGAGAGTGATAACGCGCAACAGGGAATTGCGTCCCAAGTCCGGCAAATACCGGATGCTCATCCACTTCAATAATAGAAGATTTGCCATGTACCGTCTCACCCGCTTTGCCAACTTTACCACCATAACTTTGGGTTAGGGCTTGTTGACCGAGGCAAATCCCAAGCATGGGGAATTTACCTTTACATAGCTCAATTAACGCGAGCAAACAGCCTGCTTCCGATGGCGCGCCAGGTCCTGGTGATAAAACTAATATCACTGGATCAACCTCTGCACACATTTTATTGAAAATGGTTTCGGCAGAGAGATTGTTACGATAAACGACCAAATCGAGCCCTAGCAAACTAAGCTCATCCACAAGGTTATAACTGAAAGAATCAAAATTATCTAAAAAGTATACCTTAGTCATGGTTTGCTCCTTCATACGTGGACTGTACTGCTTTAATCACTGCCATGGCTTTAGCTTTGGTTTCATTTGCTTCACTTTGTGGATTTGAATCAAACACAACACCCGCACCCGCTTGCACGTAAGCAACGTTATCTTTTACAAACGCGGAGCGAATTACGATGCAGCTGTCCATCGCGCCATTGCCCATCAAATAACCTACCGCTCCGCCGTAACTACCACGACGCTGCTTTTCTGTATGGCGAACAAGTTCTGCGGCTTTAACTTTTGGTGCGCCGACGAGAGTGCCCATATTCATACAAGCCTGATAGGCGTGAAGCGCATCTAAATCCGGCTTTAATTGGCCAACGACGCGTGATACTAAATGCATGACTTGTGAGTAGCGGTCCACTTTCAATAATTCTTTTGCGTGTCGAGTACCTGCAATACTGATCCGTGCGACATCGTTACGAGCAAGGTCAACCAGCATAAGGTGCTCAGCACGCTCTTTTTGATCGTTGCGCAGCTCAAGCTCAATGCGACTATCTAAATCTGGATTGATACTACCATCAGCAAACTTACCTCGTGGTCTCGTCCCCGCGATGGGATAGACTTCAACTTGGTTACTCTGCTCACAATATTTGAGTGCAGACTCTGGAGATGCGCCAAATAGTACAAAGCGCTCATCCTTCATATAAAACATGTAAGGACTAGGGTTTTGTAGTTTGAGCTGTTTATAGGCGGCGAGTGAGTTATGGCAAGGAAGTGAAAAAGTGCGAGAGGGAACGACTTGAAAGATGTCACCGTTAATAATGTTGGTTTTCAACTTTTCAACGTGTTGACAATATTCGTCGTCACTCACATTGACTTTGACGTCTGCAGCGCCACTTTGTGGCTCAAACTGAAATTCAGTGATTTGGTCACATTGACTGTTTAGCTCTTCTAGCTGTTTGCCTACTTCAAAACAATTGGCGTGAACTTCAGGGCCATTGAAAACATTACCAATGAGCTCAGTAGTTCGTGCTTGATGATCGATCACAACTAAGGTTTCAGCGAGATAGAAAACATAGTCGGGACAGTCGTTGTCCCCATCTGGTACTTCAGGAAGTTGCTCAAAGTTTGCCACCATATCATAGGCGAATACACCACCTAAAAAGACGGAAAACGGCGTATCTGAGTTACGTTTAATTTCATTGATACAGGTTCTGAGCGCACTAAAGGCGTTATCCGCTTTTAGTTTTGTATGCTCATCAATGTTACTTTCCAATGCGTTGTACGTGAGCGTCAAAGTATTATCATTGAGGATCACGTCACAATTTGTGACCTTTTGCGCAAGGTACGGTAGCAACTGAGCACCATTGTTAGACAAGGCTTTGGCAATGACTTGGGCGCCATTACATTCGAATCGAATTGCACTATCCACAAGCACGATACTTTTCACATTGTCTTTAGACTCTATTTCTGCTGATTCGAGCAGTAACGAGTTTGCTTTGTTTAAACCTGCGTATAAAGACAGTGGGCTGGCAATATAATCGCGCCTTTGTCTTATGCTGGTGACCTCACCTGGTGTGGTCGTTATATGACTAAAAATCAAACCTCATTCCTCTTAATTTCTAGATATTCTGTTTAGAAAATAAAAAAACCCCCGAAAGCTGAGCTCTGCGGGGGTTATTGTTCAGACACAACAATACCGTCCCGCTAGGGCATCCACCACCACCAAATTGTGTTTACTGTGATATTGTTGTTCATATAAGCCTCTAAAAAGTATAAAAAAACCCGCGACATTGCGCGGGTTGATAAATCGTAGATATAACGAAACACACCCGCTTAGTTCGAGTGCCACCACCAAATGTTTTTTTGAATTTGTTTGTTCATTTGTGAATATTTCGTTGTTTAATCTAAATTAGCTACAGTAAACCCTATTCTTGCTACAAGTGTCAAGGGCAAATATCAGAAAATAACCTAAGGTCGTATCAGTTAACTTGTGATATAATCAAAACGTTGATAATTCATAGAGATAGTTAATACATTTTGATTAAATATGACCTTCATAGCCATACTACTTTTTCCGATGGCCGCTTAGCTGTTGATGAATTGCTTGAGCGAGCAACGGAAAAAGGCGTTGATATTCTTGCAATTACAGATCATGACACGATAGATGCGATCCAGCCTGCCCGTGACTACATTAGTCAAAATAATCTCACGTTAGAACTTATCAATGGCGTTGAAATTTCCACAAAATGGGAAAGCTTTGAGATCCATATTGTTGGATTGAATTTTGACCCTGAGCATGAAGCATTAACAAAGTTGCTGCACGAACAGCAGCAAAAGCGAGAAGCCAGAGCAAAAGAAATCGGCGAGCGATTAGCCAAAAAGGGCTATGAGCATGTTTACGAAGATGCCCTTGCACTTGCCCAAACTGCGCAGATCACCAGAGCGCATTTTGCTCAAGTGCTGGTTGAGCGGGGCGTGGCTAAAAATGTGCAAAGCGTTTTCAATAAATTTTTAGCACGCGGCAAAACTGGGTATGTGCCAAGTCAGTGGTGCGATATACAAACGGCTGTTTCTGCTATTCACGCAGCGGGTGGAGTAAGTGTATTGGCACACCCTGCTCGATATAAGATGTCGAATAAGTGGCTAAGAAAGTTAATTGCTGAATTTAAAGCGGTTGGGGGAGCTGCAATGGAAGTTGCACAGCCCCAGCAAGCGCCTACTGAGCGCCAGTTTTTGGGACGACTAAGTCAAGAGTTTGAATTGTTAGCAAGCCAAGGGTCAGATTTCCACTTCCCAATGCCTTGGGTCGACCTTGGTCGTAACTTGTATTTACCTAAAGATTGTCAAGGAGTTTGGCGTCATTGGGGAGGCAAAGAGGAATAAGCTTATGAGTCAATTTTTTCATATTCACCCAGATAACCCGCAAACGCGTTTAATTCGCCAAGCGGCTGATATAATTGAACAAGGTGGCGTGGTGGTGTTTCCAACCGACTCCGGCTATGCCATTGGTTGCAACCTCGGTAATAAGCAAGCTAAGGAGCGGATAGAGCGGATCCGCGGCATCGAAAAGCACCATAACTTCACTCTTTTATGCCGTGATCTGTCGGAGCTTTCGACCTATGCCCGTGTCGATAATCAAATGTTTAGAATGATTAAAAATAATACGCCCGGTCCGTACACGTTTATTTTTAAAGGGACGAAAGAAGTTCCTCGCCGTTTGCTCAATGAGAAGAAAAAAACCATCGGGATCCGTGTTACTGATAACCCAATTACTTGCGCGTTGTTGGAAGCACTAGGTGAACCTTTGATGTCATGCTCTTTGATTTTGCCAGGAGAGCAGTTTACTGAGTCTGACCCCGATGATATCCGCATGCGTCTTGAGAAGCACGTAGACTTAATCATCCATGGTGGCTATTTAATCGAGCAAGCAACCACCGTTATTGATATGTCCGAAGACACCATTGAAATTTTGCGTCGTGGCTGTGGCGATACGTCGCCTTTTGAATAACGCATGTTGAGATGACAGAAGCACTCCAACAGAAATTACCGCTGGCTTTTTTACACGGTGAAGCGGTAATTGAAAAGCCGGAAGATCTTTATATTCCCCCCGAAGCCCTAGAAGTTATCTTAGAGACCTTTGAAGGCCCGTTGGACTTACTGCTTTATCTTATAAAAAGACATAAATTAGATATTCTAGAATTACCGATTTTTAGTATTACTCAGCAGTATGTTCAGTACGTTGAAATGATGAAGGACATGCAGCTCGAACTTGCGGGTGAATACTTAGTGATGGCAGCTTTGCTGGCACAAATAAAATCAAGAATGCTACTACCAAAACACGAAGAGTTAGAGGAAGAGGAAGATCCCAGAGCAGAGCTGGTGAGACGCTTGCAGGAATACGAGCAATTTAAGCAAGCTGCTGAGAATTTAGATGAGATCCCTCGTGTTGAGCGTGATATCTTTGTCGCTCATGCGTTGGTAGACAGTAGTACCGACTCTGAGCCAGAATTCCCAGACATTGAACTGAGGGAATTACTTTTGGCGCTGTCGGAAGTGATGGCTAGAGCCAAGACCTTTGAGCACCATCATATATCCGCAGAAGCACTTTCGACTCGAGAGCGTATGAGCTTTATATTGCAATTGCTACGAGAACAGAATAAGCCGGTAGAATTTGTGCGATTTTTTACCTTGGACGAAGGGCGCAGTGGTGTGGTGGTTACTTTTATTGCCATGCTCGAACTCATTAAGGAGCAATTAGTTGACTATATTCAGTCAGCAACAGCAGCGGCGATTTACCTGCATTTAAAAGGCTAGGGGATGGCTGCAGCCTCTGCTATACTCCGCATTTTTATCTTCAAGCATAAAATATGAAAAGACGCGTTAGCGATGAACAACTGGTTGAATTGGTTGAAGCAGCGATTTTCGTTTCAGATAAGCCGTTATCTAAAAAGCGCTTAAAAGAAACTGTGCTGGAAGATATCAGCGTGTCATCACCGCGTATTGATCAGGCACTGGAAACATTGGTAAATCATTATCAAACTCGCGGTGTAAGGCTGGTTGAGGTTGGTACTGGATACCGTTTTCAAGCTTGCCCGAGCTTGAGCCCTTGGCTAAGTAAACTGTGGCAGGAAAAAGCACCAAAATACTCACGTGCTACACTTGAGACTTTGGCATTGATTGCTTACCGGCAACCAATCACTCGAGGCGAAATAGAGCAAGTGCGCGGGGTCACCGTGAGTTCTAATATTATCAAAAGCTTGATAGATCGCGAGTGGATAAAAGTGGTGGGTTACAAAGAGGTACCGGGTAAGCCTGCATTGTATGCAACGACAAAACAATTTTTAGATTACTTCTCATTATCTGGTCTTGGGGAATTACCTCGATTACCGGAACAACATAATGAGAAAATAGAACAGTTATTAAACGATCCTTCTGTGAGAGAACCATCTGAATGAGTGAAAAACTACAAAAAGTATTGGCAAGAGCTGGCGTTGGCTCAAGACGCGAAATGGAAAAGTATATTGAGTCTAACCGCGTAAGTGTAGATGGAAAAGTTGCCAAGCTAGGAGACCGAGTGGAAGAGACTTCGGTGATCCGTGTAGATGGACATATTGTTAAAATAGAGCAGCAAGAAGAGCGCATCTGTCGCGTACTTATGTATCATAAACCTGAAGGTGAGCTGTGTACTCGTCGCGACCCTCAAGGTCGTCGTACTGTATTCGATAGGCTACCAAAGTTAGATGGTGACCGTTGGATAGCTATTGGGCGATTAGATATCAATACATCAGGCCTGTTGCTCTTTACCAATGATGGTGAGCTAGCTAATCGCTTGATGCACCCAAAATACGAAGTGGAACGTGAATATTCTGCTCGCGTATTTGGTGAAGTAACAAACCAAACGTTGCGTACATTAACCAAAGGTGTTGAGCTAGAAGACGGTCCTGCAAAATTCCTTAAGATTAAGCCACTTGGCGGTGAAGGTCTGAATAAGTGGTTCAATGTAACACTGACGGAAGGGCGTAATCGTGAAGTTAGACGTCTTTGGCAGTCGCAAGATGTTGAAGTGTCGCGTTTGATCCGTATCCGCTATGGTAAATTGGAGCTTAATAAGCGTTTACCACAAGGTGGATGGGAAGAATTAAAATTAGAAGATGTTAACTACCTACGTAAATCGGTAAGCATGAGGGCCGAGCAGCAAACTAAGTTGTCGGTTATGCCAGAAAAGCGCAAAGACAAGCGCGCGAAAATTAATAAGATCCGCAAAGCAGTGAAAAAGCATAATCAAAGGGTCAAAACCCCAAGAAGAAAGTAATTTAAGCTTTTTATACCAATTAGCTTATTTAAGTGAGCTATTTTGAGGCGAGAAAATCTTGTCGATAACACCGCTACCGCGTCCTGCTATCGCCAAGGTACCTACATCCATATAGGCAAGGCAAAAATTTTGCTATTTAGTTGTTCTAAATGAGAAGTTTTTAACGTAGTTAGCGTCAGATTTGCTCCTTCAAATTGATCAAGTATTAAGACTAATTGGTATTGAACACCAGCCTAGTGAGCTGGTGTTTTTGTATTTGATAAGGAGATGCAAATGAAAGAGATGTTTGCTGGTAGTTGTCTGTGTGGTCAGGTTAAGTATCTTGTAGAGGGCAACGCGCAGGGCTTTTATTTATGTCATTGTGAGTATTGTCAAAAAGACACAGGCTCCGCACATGCTGCGAATTTATTTTTTCAAAATGCAGTGCTAACTTGGCTTGCGGGCGAAAAGTTAATAACCCGCTTTATTTTACCGAATACTAAGCACGTTAAAGCCTTTTGTACTTGTTGTGGCTCTGCATTACCAAACCAGCAGCCTGTTGGTTTAGTTGTACCTGCCGGTAGCTTAGATGATGCGCCGAGTCTTACGCCAACTGCACACCTATTTATCGCGAGTAAAGCGAAGTGGGATGAAAAATTAGAGCAAGTGCTGGCGTTTGAAACCTTGCCGAGAGATTAACTTAAGTAATATAACCTGAGCTGCGGATAATTAATGCCTTTCTAGCAGCGAGTTTTATCGCTAACTGCGTTGAATTCACTTCCAATAGCCAGCTATTGGTGCGTAAATTCGCCTTGCCTACAGGATGTAGGTACCTTAGCGAGAGCAGGACGCGGAAGCGGTGTTTTCCCTAAAACTCTCTGGCTAGGCAAGGAAAAAACTAAGTTGTGCTTTAGCAACAATGAGTTGGAACATTCCTTATCCAAACCTCAGGTTAATATAGAAGGCTGCAACTATGGATCTGCAGCCTTCTATATTACTAGTTAGTAGGTTTGGGCATCTAAAGATTGGCCATTAACTCCGATTGAGTCATCAGACATCAAGTACAGGTATGTTGGCATTAATTCTTCAGGTGTTTTTAGTTTATCTTTATCTTCACCTGGGAATGCTGATGCACGCATACTTGTTCTTGTTGCACCAGGATTAATGCAGTTGATGCGAATATTGGTTTTACCCACTTCTTCGGCCCAAGTTTGCATCATACCTTCGGTTGCGAATTTAGAAATTGCATACGCTCCCCAAAACTCACGACCTTTACGTCCTACACCCGATGAAGTAAAGACGATAGAAGCATTAGGCGCTTTTCTCATTACTGGGAATAGCGATTTAGTGATCACCGCTTGGGCTGTTACGTTTACCTTCATTATGTTTTCAAAGGTTGAAACGCAAAAGTGTTCCATTGGACCTAAAGAGCCTAAAATAGAAGCATTATTTAGCAAGCCATCGAGCTTACCAAATTGCTGCTCGATAGTGGCAGCCAAGTCTCGGAAGTGTTGTTTGGTTGCACCACGTAAATCTAAAGGTACAATTGCAGGCTGTGGGTAACCGGCGTTAACAATTTCATCATAAACGGCTTCTAGTTTACTGGTGGTTTTGCCTAATAGAATAACCGTTGCACCATATTTGGCGTAATTAATTGCCGCAACACGGCCGATGCCGTCGCCGGCACCTGTTACTAGTATCGTTTTATTCGCAAGTGCGTTTTCAGGAGCTTGATAAGTCTGCATTCTGGACTCCAATTAAGATGTTTGGGCTATTTTATCACAATGCCGTAGCAAGTTAGCGAATTTATTGTAAATATGGCTGGCGAAATAACAAAGTTTGAGTTAAGTTTAACTGGTCTAATGTCTTATTAAAAATGCAATTACATAGATTTAACGAGAATTATCACAATAATAATAAGATTATGTCGGAGCCTATAAAATGAAAAAAATGCTACTCTCACTCGCAGTATCAGCAGCACTCGCTGGCTGTGGAGGCGGTGAAACGTTAGAAGATGTAAAAAATGATACTACACCCGTTTCTCCAACGATTTCTGTTAAATTTGATCCATCAGGTGGTGTGATCTCAGTTCCAAACGATATTCTTTTATCCGGCACTCAAGACGGTACCTTAAACCTACCTGACGAAATGTTAGGAGTGAAAGATGGTGAAGGTAACCCTCTGGTAACGCGTGCAAGCTACGCAAACCCAAGTATTGTGATTGGCGCCTTAGATGGTTGGTCGACGCAAATGCCTTACGTTATCGACATGACGACACCGAATGGTTTGACACTCGATGCGCAAAGCGTCATGACCCCGGGCTCTGTACGAATTTTTGAAGTTGCAATGGGTGGACCATTACAGACCGACGAAGACTGTGCTCAGGTGCCTTCAGGTATCGCTTGTAAGCCAATTGCTGAATTACAATTTGGCCCTGATGGTGATTTTGTTACCATGGCTAATAGCACAGGTAACGGTTTAGTTATTATCCCAGTTAAACCATTCAAACCTGAAACTACGTACATTACTGTTTTGACCAAAGGTCTTAAAGACTCAAAAGGTCAAAGTGTAGATGCTTCTTCGACTTACACCTTATTGCGCCAAGACGCGCCATTGGTAACTGATGCTCAGAAGTCTCTTCAGGCTGTGATTCGTAGCTATGAAGGGGCGGTAACTGCAGCGGGTTCGGTGAGTAAAGAAGAGATTATATATACAGCTGCAATGACGACACAGTCGACAGGCCACGCATTGGCGGCGACTAAGCAATTGTTAGCCGCTAAATTACAAGGTGGTGCTAACCCTGTTGTCGCTGTACCTGCACAACCGGTGATCACCGTTGCAGATGCACTTGCAGGAAAAGTGCCTGATGCTATTTTACCTGCTTTTAGAAGCGTACGTTTATTGCAAGGTCAAATACAACTACCTCAGTACTTATCACAACCAAAAAATAAAGATATCTCTGCGCTAGCTGATACCTATTGGCAAGCTCGCTGCGACAGCGCGGTAGCTGTCGCTGGATATGCGGCGCAAGCTGGTGGTTTACCAGAGCCAACAGAACCAAATGATATTGCTTGTAATACACTTTCGGGTGGAAAGTTGAGAGATTTAGGTTTAGATGGTACTAAGTTCTTAACTAAGTACAATCCAATCCCTAAAGAGCAGTGGCTTGCTAATGTTCCTGTGCAAATCACAATGCCTGCGGATGAGTCTCAGCGCCCAGAAGGCGGCTGGCCTGTTGTTATCTTGCAACATGGTATCACGAGTAAAAAAGAAGACATGCTTGGTTTGACGTTGTCATTAACACAAGCAGGATTTGCCACAGTTGCGATCGATCACCCAATGCACGGTGCTCGCGGTTTAGATATCGATGGTGATGGCACTGATGATTTTAATGCCTCGACAGGTAGCGTGTTATCCTACATGAACCTTACATCGTTGTTGGTTGCGCGTGATAACTTAAAGCAATCAGCAGCAGATTTAATGGGTTTACGTTTAGGCTTAAACTTCATTAATCTAGCATCTGGCGGTCAAGTTAACTTTAATACTCAACAAGTTAGTTACCTAGGTCACTCACTTGGTTCTATTGTAGGCCCAAGCTTCCTTGCACAAACCAATACACCATTAAATCCAGCAATTGATGGCTTCTTTAAAGTTGAGTCAGCAGCGCTTGCAAGTGGTGGTTCGGGTATTGCTAATTTCTTGATTGAATCAAAATCATTTGGCCCGTTTGTACAAGGTTCAGTGTTGAGCTCTGCAGGTAACCTAGCATCGCAAGCGTTTAATACCTATCTGCAAGAAGGCGCAATTGCTGACTGTGGTACGCTTGTTGCTGTACAAAGTGAGTTTGTGTCGTGTGCTTATGCAACCTTTAGAGCAGGGCTAGAGGCGGCTGAAGATACCGCAACACTTGCACTGATTGATGGTACGGTGACGCAGTTTGGTTTTGCAGCACAAACGGCATTAGGCAGTGCCGATCCACTTAACTATGCAGCTTCCGTGAAAGCGCTACAAACGCCAGTTTATATGAGCGTTGTTACGGGTGGTGTTGATGGCAATGCTGCTGACTTGGTTATTCCTCCAACAACAGAACGCAGCTTCTTGTCAGGTAGCTTACCACTTGCTGGTTTCATGGGCTTAATGCCTGCAAGCGAAACGCAAATGAGTCAAGACGGAACACCTGGAAGTTATGTAGTGAAGTTCTCTCAGGGCCATCATAGTTCAATCTTGACGACAGGCTTTGATGAAAGAGCCGGTGGTACAGCAGCAGGACACGCCGCAGCTTCACTCGAAATGCAAACACAAGTTGCAAGCTTCTTGAAGTCAAAGGGTTTGGTTTTACAAGTATCTAACCCGGATGTTGTTGCAAACTAAGACATTTTTCGAGACTATAAAAGGCCGCAGCTAGCGGCCTTTTTTGTGTCTATTTAATATTGAGTTAAATGGGCCCCTTTATGAGCTAAATGAGGAGAACGACTTGGCATTTTTGTTTGAATATGGGTTATTTCTAGCCAAGACAGTAACCGTTATCTTTGGTATTGCAGTAGTCATTATTTTGATGGTGGGAGCAAGCTCAAAACCAAAATCGAAAAAGGGCGAAATAGAAGTTACCGATTTAAGCGACAGCTTGGCGCAATCTAAGCAGCAGTTTTTGCAGCAAACGCTTGATAAAAAGGCGCTAAAAGCCCTAAATAAGTCGCAATCAAAAGCGCAAAAAAATAAAGATAAAGAAACAGAGAAAAATGTTTTTTATCTTGAATTTAACGGGAGTATGGACGCTCACGAAGTCTCGGGTTTAAGAGAAGAGATCAACGCTATTTTAACGATTGCAGATAAAGAAAAGGATCAGGTTATTGTGTCTGTAGAAAGTGGTGGTGGGGTTGTTCACGGTTATGGACTTGGTGCATCGCAGCTTACGCGTATCAAGCAAGCGGGTATTCCTCTAACCGTCTGTGTAGACAAGGTTGCTGCAAGTGGCGGATATATGATGGCCTGTGTTGCAGATAAGATTATTGCAGCGCCATTTGCAATTATTGGTTCAATCGGTGTGATTGCGCAGATCCCCAACTTCAATCGTTTATTGAAAAAGAATAACGTTGACTTTGAAATGGTAACCGCTGGTGAATATAAGCGTACACTCACGCTGTTTGGTGAAAATACGGATAAAGGCAGAGAAAAGTTTAAAGAGGAGATTGAAGAAACGCATGGTCTGTTCAAACACTTTGTCTCTGATAACCGTGTCGAGCTCGATATTGAGAAAGTGGCCACTGGAGAACATTGGTTTGGTACACAAGCGTTAGAACTTAAACTAGTTGATGAAATATCAACCAGCGACGATTTACTCATGTCACTAAATGAAAGTCACCAACTTTATAAAGTGGCTTATAAGGCTAAAAAAGGCGTTGCTGAGAAGTTTGGACTTCAGTTGGGGCTCGCCATTGAACGTTTCTCCGTTAAAGCGTTAACAAAACTAAATCAGTCTAAATATTAGTGATTGTTGTTCAGTTTATATCAATAAGCTTTATTTCAAACTATTAACAATACTTTATAGACGGCATTGTGTTCACAAAGCGCATGATGCCGCGCTAAAAGAGAGGTTGTTATGAATAAAGTTATTGTACTTTCTCTACTTACCTTTAGTCTGACTTTAGGTTTAAATCAGGCGAATGCTAAACTGAAGAAGTTACCACCGGGCCTTGAGAAAAAGTTGAAGCAGGGCAAGCCACTTCCACCAGGTTGGCAAAAAAAGCTCCAAGTTGGAGAACGCTTAGATCCAGATATCTACGACCATGGCAAAGTGATTTATCGCGACAGAGATCGGGATTTGGTAACGATAAGCGTTGAAGGTAGGGTCATCAGGGTACTTGAAAACACCCTAGAAATTGTCGAAATTCTTAAAGGGATGAGATAAAAAGCATCAACTCTGTGCGGGGCAATTTCCCGTACAGAGTCCAAGTTTAGCAATCTAAGTGTTTGTTCCTCGCCAAAGCGTGTGTTAGTTGTAGCACTTAACTTAACGCCTAATGATCTAGGTATTAAATAACGTCGTCATTCCTTGAGAGTTGTTGTTAGTCCATCTCGGTAAGTGGTAATTTCAAACTCCGTAAAGCGCTGCTTAAATTTATCTGATACAAATATGTTGTCGACTGCATATCGAGGTAACAGTTCTCGTGTTTCTCTTATAGGTTTGCTAAAAATGCTTAGCAGTGATAGCTGCCATTTCTTTAATATTGAATACTTGCCTTGAATGCCGAGTATTTCGCTCGCTAAGTTAACGATTTGCTTGTAAGTGAGTCGATTGTCATCACATGGTAGATGCCATGTCTGGCCATACGCATCAGAGGTATTGCCTAGTAACGCCATTGCTCTGCTAGCATCTGGCGTGTATATCAAGGTACGTAACGTATTATCGCTGATAAATACTTTCGCAGCATCGCCTGCTCGCAGCTTATCAAGAACCGTTGTATTGGTGATACTTTGCGTTTTACCCGGTCCATAAAACTCAGGCGCGCGGCAAATCATCGCATTGACTTGGCCTGTACTCATCGCATCGAGCAGCATATTCGCTATTAGGCCTCTAACTTTGCCTTTTTCGCCATATGGCAAAAAAGGTGTTTCTTCTGTGAGACGTTCATTGCTTTGCGGATACATATAGGTGTTATCAAAATACACTAATTTGGCATTATGTTTTGCGCACGCATCGATTACATTTCGCATCATAATAGGAAATTGCTCAACCCACATGTTTGTGTCAATCGGCAGTCCTGCGGTTAAGTAAACAATTTTAGAGCCTGCTACTGCTTTTTGCGTTTGACTGCCGTCAAGTAGATTAGCGCTGAGTAATTCGTCCGTGTTGTTTATCTTTTTTGGTGTTCGGCTGACAAGACGAATGTTATCGGTAAAGTCTTTCTTTAAAGCTCGGGCGAGTTCACTACCAATTTGGCCGTTTGCTCCAAGTATTGTTTGCATAAAAATTACCTTAATTTGTATCTGTTTTGTGCAAGCATAAGGTTAAAGTAAACTTGAAGGTCAATACTTAATTTCTGTTATCTGCTATTGTTTGGGATAAGCACAGATTTTTTCATTTAAGGTAGCAGACTGAGTGCAGTAGGAACTCGAGTTTATGAAAATTGGTGAATTATCAAAAAGAACAGGCTTAGCGACGTCGAAAATTCGATTCTATGAGGATATTGGCCTACTTAAATTAGTTAAGCGCGCTGCCAATGGTTATAGGACCTATCCCCCTGAAGCTGAAACTGTATTGCATTTAATTTCAAATGGTCAAAAGGCAGGCTTTAGTTTAGATGAGTTGAGTAAATTACTTCCGAGTGATCTAAGTGACTGGAAACATGATCAGTTACTTAACGCTTTACGTCAAAAACTTGCTGATATTGAACTGATGGAGAAAAAGCTTGCAGACAACAAACGACAATTAAACTCCATCCTTAATGACATAGAAGCCAAACCAGGTGACATGGCGTGTGCCGACAATGCCAAGCGAGTGATATCACAAATGGGGATGGGTAAAGGGAGGAGGTAGATGCAAAAAAAGCGCAGTAAACTGCCAAAGCGGAGATTATTTTTTGTAATGTTTGTCAACTGAGTAGTATCAAGATCAGCGCGATATCTGAAAGCAATCAAATCAATGAAATCTATAGTGAATCATTGATGACATATATGGACGCTCAGCTGCTGTCAAGTAATACTCATCCAACAAGGTTGTTTTAACAGCCTTGTTGCTTCTTTTATTTATCTCTCATTTACTATTTGTATGTATTGATAAACAGTCACTTTGAGTCACCCTAAATAAGGTGCTGCTCT
>NZ_JAKKCW010000050.1:0-1696 GCF_021728455.1 Pseudoalteromonas sp. L23
AAATCTAGACATTTCAAAACCAGTTCATCAGAATGTGAATTGCTGATCATCACTATGGTTAGATCTTTAATATGATTGATGCGCTTAAGTTCAATGAGTAAGTCCAAACCATTTTTGGACGGCATATTGTAATCCAGTAGTAATAGGTCGAAGCAAAGCTCTTCTAGCGCAAATATTCCTTCTTCTACTGTACTAACTTCTGTCAATTGATGTTCAATCCCACCTTTCACTAAGGAACGGCGAATCACTTTACGATCAACAATATCATCATCAACAAGCAATATATTCATGTACCACCTCATCACTTCGTTGGAAACTGTACAATTCGCCAATATCCATCCAACATATCAACAAGGCTCATCATTGAGTTACTCGCTTCTTCTTTTAAAAAGTATCCTGCTACGTTTTTTTCATAACTATGATGAATATCATCTTCGTCTTTCGAGGTAGTAAGTACGAACACAACGGTATCTTTTAACTCTGGGTCATCCCTCAACTTACCTAAAAACTCAAGCCCACCCATGCGAGGCATTTTTAAATCTAATAGAACAATAAATGGATAATCTATTTTTTTAGTTTGTAAGAATTCTAACGCTTCAACGCCATCAATTGCCCGAACCATAGGGTTCATAATCTTGCGTTTTGAAAAGCTACGCTTTACGGTCATAAAGTCAATGTCATCATCCTCGACGACCAGCACTGTAATATCATTATTTTGCATAAAATGAATACCTAATTTGGGTTAACTCTGGTATCAACTTTTGGCCACTTGATCACAAACTCAGTGCCAACATTGCTATCCACAATGTCGACCGAGCCACCATAGTGATTGAGCACTTTTTTAATGATTGCCAAACCCATACCACTACCTTCTTGTTGATCTCTAGGTTTAAGCGTTTGGAACATTTCAAATACTTTCTCTCTATACTCAGGTGGGATCCCCGGTCCATCATCAATAAAATGCATTTCATACTCTTCAGGGCTTTCTTTAACGTGGATTATTAGTGAGCCATTTTCACTATCATGATGTTTAAGCGAGTTACTAATTAAATTGCGGGTAACTACTTCAAGCGCTGTTTTTGGTAAGGTGACAATTAAAGAAGTACATTCCAATTTCAGCTTCGCCTCAATATCAATAGAGTCATATATCTCTTTTGTAAACTCGCTGAATTCAAACGTTTCGTTTTCGCTATGCTTTCGATTTACCCGCGAGTAAATCAGCAAGTCATGGAGCAATTTACTCATTCTTGATACACGTTGCTGAATTAAATCAAAATTCTCCTTAGCGCCTTCGGGTAACTCATCGCCGTAGTCTTCATCAATCCAAGTTACCAACTTGGAAATCGCATTGAGTGGCGCTTTTAAATCGTGAGAGGCAATATAAGCAAATTCGTCTAAGGCTTCATTGGAGCGCTTTAACTGAGCAACAAGATGCTCCCTTTCGGTCACGTCACTGGAAAGCCCTAAAATAAACGTCGCGCCTTTGGCATCATAGAATCGCTTTTTGCGAGTAAATAATGTTCTTACGCCACCATCTGGGAAATTGATAATCTCCAAACACTCTGCATACCCTGTTTCCAAGGCTTTTTTATCATCTTTAATGAACTCTTCTACTTCTTCTGGTTGATAAGAGTCAAGTGTGGTGTAGCCAATAATTTTCTCTCTGGCTTCTTCTGGATACATGGAGCGAAAAGCA
>NZ_JAKKCW010000051.1:0-1604 GCF_021728455.1 Pseudoalteromonas sp. L23
TTCAGACTGTTGAAAAAGGGCTGGACACAGATCTAGCCCTTTGATCTAATAAGCGTAGTGAGTTTAGGGAGTTCACCATGCTTAAAGACAAAACCCCTCAGCAATATGAACTAGAAATGGTCGCTATCGACCAATTGGTTCCAAAAGACCATTTAGTTCGCCTGATTGACCTTGCGATTGATTTCGAATTCATCCGCGATGAAGTCGCCCATCTCTACTGTAAAAACAATGGTCGCCCAGCGGTTGACCCAGTGCGAATGTTCAAGATTTTATTTCTTGGATACCTGTTTGGCATTCAAAGCGAGCGTCGCTTGATTAAGGAAATCCAAGTCAATGTCGCATATCGTTGGTTTTTGGGTATGGGACTAACTGAAGATGTCATCCACCACTCGACGCTAAGCCAAAACCGCATAAAGCGCTTTAAAGACAGCAACATTTATCAATCCATCTTTGATAACATTGTCCGCCAAGCGATGAAGCAAAAACTCATAGGTGGCTATAGCTTATTTGCTGACAGTACACACCTCAAAGCCAATGCCAATAAAAAGCGCTATGACATAGAAGACTTAAAAGTCAGTCCTTCAGTGTATGTAGAGCAATTGAACGAAGCGGTACTGCAAGACCGGGAGGATGAAGGAAAAAAGCCCCTGAAGTGTAAGGAAGAAACACCTTGCACAAAACCAACCAAAGTCAGTCGCACCGACCCAGATAGCGGGTTTATGGTACGGGATGAAAAGCCAAAAGGGTTCTTCTATCTAGACCATCGAATTGTGGATGGTAAACACGGCATTATTGTTGATACACACGCCACCGCAGGCAATGTCCATGACTCACAACCTATTATCAGTCGACTCGACAGAGCGCTCGATACCTTTGCACTCAACCCTATCGCGGTTGGGCTTGATGCAGGCTATTTTACCGCCGCGGTATGCCACAATCTGGAAGAAAGGCAATTAGTTGGCGTGCTGGGATACCGAAGACCAAATAAAAAGAAAGGCTACTTCGCCAAACGTGAGTATCAATATCAAGCCGATACTGATACTTACCTGTGCCCGCAAGGTGAAACTCTAATCTACAAAACAACAAGCCGAACAGGGTATCGCCACTATCATTCGGACCCGAGAAAGTGTGAAAACTGCCTGGTAAGAAATCAATGCACGGCCAGTAAGAATCATACCAAAGTGATTACGCGGCACGTCTGGCAATCGAGTGTAGAAACCGCGAATACCATTAGACTAAGTGACTGGGGTAAAAAGCTCTATCGGCGAAGAGCAGAAACGGTGGAAAGAAGCTTCGCTGATGCGAAACAACATCATGGCCATCGCTACTGCCGATATAGAGGTCTGTCAAAAGTGACCGCGCAGTGCTTGTTAGCAGCGGCGTGTCAAAATATGAAGAAAATGGCGCTAATGGCTGCACACTAGCAAAAAACCTCGAAAACTCCCCCCTAAAAGCCCTCAAAACGACCTTGGACACACCAAATCACAATAATTAGCCTAGCCAACACAAAAAAACAGCGCTGAAACTTACGGCAGAGAAAACTGCTCCAACAACTGGGAAAAATAAACCCCGCTTAAAAAAGCGGGGTTTATCATCAATCTGAA
>NZ_JAKKCW010000053.1:0-1353 GCF_021728455.1 Pseudoalteromonas sp. L23
GGTTGTTTTAACAGCCTTGTTGCTTCTTTTATTTATCTCTCATTTACTATTTGTATGTATTGATAAACAGTCACTTTGAGTCACCCTAAATAAGGTGCTGCTCTGACATATATTCGGGCTTAACTGACTTTCAGCGCCCCTAATGAGTTTCGAACCTAGTCACCCAAAAAGTAGAATACACCCACGCGGCATTGAATGCCTTGCCTATAACGGGTTTAACTAGGTAGGTTTGACCTTTTGTTCATCGTTATATTTACAGCAATGAGAATATGGCTATCAAGGGCTCATAAACACCCACTCGGGCTTGAGGCCCTTGTCACAACCGAGCTCCTTGATAGCCATAATTTGAGTCATGATTGCGCCTCACTTTGTGTATATTGGGCTTTATAAGGTTCATTTCTTTGTAGCAATATCCACATTAAGCGAGCCAATCGGTGGGCCGTGGCCACCACCGCTTTATTTTTACCGCGACGCTCTACCAATGCGTTGATCCATTTGTTTAAATCATCCTGCTTTTTGTGCGCATGATTGACCACTGTACGGGCACCATGAATGAGTTGCTTTCTTAGATAACGATCACCTCGTTTAGTGATCCCTCCCATCTTATTGGTTTCACCCGAAGCATATTGACGTGGTGTGATCCCAAGCCACACAGCCAACTCCTTTTTATTAGAAAATGCTTGCCCTTTATCTATTGTGGCACTCAATGCCGATGCGTTGATAATCCCAATTCCGGGGATGGATTGGATAATTTGAGCAGCTTGGCTCTGTTCATTAAACTGCTTAAATTGTGCCTCTACATTTTTAATATTGGCGTCTAACTTTTGCATTTCTTCATAAACGTCTCTGAGGAGTAGATTTAAAGCTCCATGTAAATTACGGTTGAGCAGATCAGCAATGGTTGCACGAAAAGACTTTAAGCTCTTCTTGATGACGATGCCAAATTCAAGTAACAAACCACATGTTTGGTTGATGCAGGCGGTTCGATTATGTATGAGCCGTTCCCGATAGCGATGTAGTGCTAGGATTGCTTGCTGATGCTCTGTTTTTACAGGAACAAAGCGAATGTTAGGTCGAAGGCTCGCTTCATAAATCGCCATACAATCATTTTTATCGTTTTTATTGCCACGGACAAAAGGGGTAACATGTTGCGCAGGGATAAGCTGAACTTGGTGCCCAGCTTGTAAGCAGTACCGCCCCCAATAATGAGACGTTGAGCATGATTCCATAACAACATTACAAGCAGGTAATTGGGTCAATGTTTGCAAGAGCTTTGCTCTATCTAACCTTCTGGAAAAACATTTATTACCTTGCTTATCAAACGATAAAAGTTGGAATACATTTTTTGCTAGA
>NZ_JAKKCW010000054.1:0-1293 GCF_021728455.1 Pseudoalteromonas sp. L23
GCTTTGCCTTGTGGTACAAGCGCCTTGAAAAAGACAAGTTTAAATGGCCCGACAAAGAAGACGATGACGTCATTACACTCAGCGCCGAACAATGGCAGTGGTTATTGTCTGGCTTATCGGTCATTGCTCACAAGCCGCTCAGCTATGGTTATAACGTATGATCATAACAGGGGTTTTTAGATCACGAATTAATCTAAGCTATTAATTTAAAAACAGTTACTCTGCTGATGCAGTAGACTGCATGAAAGAAATGAATAAACTGCCTGATGATCCTCAGTAGTTGAAGCAGATCATTGCTCAGCTTCAGGCGCGTAATAACTACCTCGAAGAACAATTCAGACTGGCCCAGCAAAAACGCTTCGGGGCCAGCAGTGAGTCGCACCCTGCACAAGCTGACTTGTTCAATGAAGCCGAAACGCTGGTTGAAGAAGCACCTGAGCAAGACGTGGAAACCATTGAATATCAGCGCAAAAAGCCGACACGTCAGCCACTGCCAAAAGATCTGCCCCGCGAACGTGTTGTGCATGACATCGACAACAAACAGTGTGACTGCTGTGGCGGTGAGCTGCACAAAATGGGCGAGGATGTGAGCGAAAAGCTGGAATTTATCCCGGCCCAGGTCAAAGTCATCGAACACGTCAGACCAAAATACAGCTGCCGGCACTGTGAAAAAACACAAACCCGGGTTGAGATAAAACAAGCCCCAGTCCCACCGAGCCCGGTCCCGAAAGGTATTGCCACGGCCAGTTTGCTGAGCCAGATCATCACCAGTAAATATCAGTATGGCTTACCGCTGTATCGGCAGGAAAGCCTGTTCAAACAATATGGTATCGCACTGAGCAGGCAGACCATGGCGGATTGGGTGATCCTCTGTGCCAGTTTATTCAAGCCGCTCTATGACAGACTGCACGAAGTGTTGCTACAGCAACCGGTGGTGCACGGCGATGAAACCACGGTTAAGGTGGTGAAAGAAGACAAACAGACCAGTTACATGTGGCTGTATTGCAGCGGCACGGACTCGCCTGTGGCAGAGGAGAGCATCCCCAATATTGCCCTGTTCGACTATCAGAATAGTCGTGCGGGTCGCTGTCCTATGGCATTTTTACAGGGCTACAACGGCTATCTGCAAGTTGACGGTTATGCGGGCCATGAGCAAACGCAGGCGGCACTGGTTGGTTGCTGGGCGCACGCAAGACGCAAGTTCAAAGAAGCCGCAGATGCGCAGGCCAAGGGTAAAACTGGTAAAGCGAACTGGGCGCTCAACCATATTCAAAAGTTATATCGAGTTGAGAC
>NZ_JAKKCW010000055.1:0-1288 GCF_021728455.1 Pseudoalteromonas sp. L23
ATGGCAAAAGAAAAGTTTGAACGCGTAAAACCGCACGTAAACGTAGGTACAATCGGCCACGTTGACCACGGTAAAACAACTCTAACTGCAGCAATCACTAACGTACTTGCAAAAGTATACGGTGGTGAAGCAAAAGACTTCGCATCAATCGATAACGCTCCAGAAGAGCGTGAGCGTGGTATCACAATCTCAACTTCACACGTTGAGTATGACACACCAACTCGTCACTATGCACACGTAGACTGTCCAGGACACGCTGACTATGTTAAAAACATGATCACAGGTGCTGCACAGATGGACGGCGCGATCCTAGTAGTTGCAGCTACTGACGGTCCTATGCCTCAAACACGTGAGCACATCCTACTTTCTCGTCAGGTTGGTGTACCTTACATCATCGTATTCATGAACAAATGTGACATGGTTGACGACGAAGAGCTACTAGAGCTAGTAGAGATGGAAGTTCGTGAACTACTTTCTGAGTACGACTTCCCAGGTGATGACCTACCACTAATCCAAGGTTCAGCGCTTAAAGCACTAGAAGGCGAAGAGCAGTGGGAAGCGAAGATCGTTGAGCTTGCAGAAGCACTAGATTCTTACATCCCAGAGCCAGAGCGTGACATCGATAAGCCATTCATCATGCCTATCGAAGACGTATTCTCAATCCAGGGTCGTGGTACAGTAGTAACAGGCCGTGTAGAAGCTGGTATCATCAACGTGAACGACGAAGTAGAAATCGTAGGTATCAAAGAAACTACGAAGACAACTTGTACGGGTGTTGAGATGTTCCGTAAGCTTCTAGACGAAGGTCGTGCGGGTGAGAACATCGGTGCACTACTACGTGGTACTAAGCGTGATGAAGTTGAACGTGGTCAAGTACTATGTAAGCCTGGTTCAATCAAGCCACACACAAAATTCACTTCAGAAGTATACGTACTTTCGAAAGATGAAGGTGGTCGTCACACTCCTTTCTTCAAAGGTTACCGTCCACAGTTCTACTTCCGTACAACAGACGTAACTGGTGACATCCAGCTACCAGACGGCGTAGAAATGGTAATGCCTGGCGACAACATCAAGATGACTGTTGAGCTAATCGTACCAATCGCGATGGACGAAGGTCTACGTTTCGCTATCCGTGAAGGTGGCCGTACAGTAGGTGCTGGTGTTGTAGCAACAATCGAAGAGTAATCTTCGTAGCAGCGATTTTATATCGCGACCAGCAAAAAAGGTCGTTCTCTGATAAAGAGTACGGCCTTTTTTAATGCCTTGTAGATGCGATTTTATATCGCGA
>NZ_JAKKCW010000056.1:0-1113 GCF_021728455.1 Pseudoalteromonas sp. L23
GTTTAAAAACGTGTCGTGCATTGACAGCGAATACTTAACACCCATCACTATTAACATCAAAGCTGAGGAAGAGAAGTATAAAAATACTTCAACCATTGGGTACAAAAACGTTCATCGTTAGGCTATTTTTTAGCGCCCAAGCATATCTCTACACTAAAACTGGGTTATCGCGCACGATAATGCACTGCAAATACAGCGGTAAGAAATTCTAAAATTGAGAATATGAGTTTTGCTAAGCCAACAAACGCTCGCAGTTTGTTAGGTTTGTCCGCCGTCTTTTTTGCAGTGTTTCGCAGTAAGCGGTTATTGTTCGCTCTCGGCCAACTGCACCGTGAAATATTCGTGAAAATTGCGTAGTGAGTTTTATCCAGCTCTCAGGCTCTATATTGAGTCGAGTAAGAATAGGCTGAGACTCACAGATATACCCGCGTTTATCGACTCGAATACATTGGCCTGTGAGTTCAACCAATTCAATATAGGACTTGAGTTCAAAGGGCAGGCCTTTAGGCATATGTTTTCGTGGGCTACCAGCAAAGCGTAGTAGGCTTTTTGGTTGTTTGCCCAGCTTAGCGTGGTCGATGCGCTTTTTGATGCTGGTGTAGTCTGAGGTTTCAGGCGTTGCGGCGATTTTGGCTCTAATGGGGTTTAAGTCTACATATGCTAGACAAGCAGCCAGAGCAGCCTCGTCTAGTAATGCTTGGGATTTGAATCGTCCTTCCCAAAACCGGCCTGTACAATTATCTTCTTTATTTGCTCAACGGGCGATGTCTTCGTTAAGTACGCGCATAAACCAGCTAATATCTGCGAGCCTTTCTCTGTACTTGGTGACATGCTCATTGAGTATCAATTGTTCCGACTCACTGAGTGGCTCATCTTCAATAAACTTTTGGCTTACCCAATTGCCTTTAAACAACTTGTGCCATCGTATCACAATCGCTTCATCCGACAGGCGCTTAGCTTTTTTATCATCAACATATAAAACAATGGTAAGCGTACGGCGAACTACACCTAGAGGCTAACATGCCAGGGCAGTAAACTGTCGATATCGCACTGTGGCTGGGCTAATTCATTTAAGCAATGCATCACATAATCGAATGGGGTGTGGCCGTTTGC
>NZ_JAKKCW010000006.1:0-291029 GCF_021728455.1 Pseudoalteromonas sp. L23
TACTCACCCGTCCGCCGCTCGTCATCTTCTAGCAAGCTAGAAATGTTACCGCTCGACTTGCATGTGTTAGGCCTGCCGCCAGCGTTCAATCTGAGCCATGATCAAACTCTTCAATTAAAAGTTTTTTTGAAGCCTAAGCTTCGTGCTCATTGAATTCTGATTGTTTGTTTCTACTTTTCAAAAAAGTAAAATCAAAACGAATTGACTATATAGTCACTCAGTTACAATTGAGACTCTAAATTTGTTTGCGTCATCTAGCGAACTAGAATCTGCTGTTAGAACTCAATCTGTACGAGTGCCCACACAGATGATTGCTTCATATTTTTAAAGAACATTTCGAAACATTTCATTGTTTCGAGGGGTGTGCATTCTAAGCACTCCCATTTTTTTGTCAACACTTAATTTTGAATTTCTTGAGAAGAAGTTTCGAACTTAAGTTTTATTTGACGCTAACTCGTTGCTGCTTTGCTTTTCAGCGTAGCGCTCCGTGTCAGTGGGGTCGCATTATAGGGCGATCCGATTTTAGTGCAACCCTTTTTTAAAGAAAATTGCGAAAAAACGTTTGTTCGAGCAAAAAGAAAACAATCCGGATATAAAACAAACAAAAACACCCGCATTAGGCGGGTGTTTTACTACATTTAAGCTTGGATAGAGTCTATAAATTAAAACTTATACTCGATACCTAAGCCTAGATAATCCTTTTCTACTTGGTTGTCTGCATCGAATGTTGAGTAGAAACCATAAACCTTCGCGTTTTTAGCAAGCTTGTAATCAACACCGACAGAAACACCATCTACTTTGTCACCGGCATCGAAGTCAATAACTTGATACTGTGCTTTCAAGGTTGCATTGCCCAATTTGTACGCTGCATTTAGTAAGTACCCATCGGCCTCTGCACTTCCATCCACCTTTTCTTGTGTCTGGTACATTGCACCAAGTTTGAAGTCAGCTACTTTACCTTGAACAGTGAAACGAACCGTGTCATAGCCATTTACTTCGCTATCTGCCGCAATCGCTGCATAGACAGCTGACTCTTTCAATCCAGCATCGCCGTATGTTAGCGCAGTAGAGAAACCGTTTTCACCTTCTTCGCTGTCTTCAGCAATAAAGCTTCCTAGTACTCTAAAGCCATTAAAGCTTGGCGACTTGTAGGAAATTGAATCACCTAAGCGGTTTTCGCCTTTAAAGAGTACCTTAATGTCACCCTCAAGGTCGTTGAACTGGTCTAACTTACCTTGAGACTGTTTTAATGCAGTGTCATTACGGCCGATAACAACTTCACCGAAGTTACCTTTTAAACCCACATACTGATTACGTGCAGTAATATTGTCTTTATCACCTTTTGAATCAGCGTCAGAGACATCTACTTGGAACTCAAGCTTATAAATAACTTCTAAACCAGAGTCTAATTTCTCAGAGCCTTTGAAACCAAAGCGAGAGGCGTTACTTTTAATTTCAGTAACCGAGCCAGCACCATCGTCAGAAGATTGTACCGATACATTCGCTTTACCATAAACATCAACTTCAGCGTTTGCTTGAAAAGTGAATGCACTTAGTAATGATAGCGCTAAAGCAGTCTTAGTTAGTTTCATGTGTATTTCCTCAATATCGCAACACGTATTTTCAAAACACGCGCAGTTTGACACTGGTAAATGACAAAAATATTACACATAAAATATTTCTGAAAATAAAATGACACCCAACCTTAAGAAATACGTCACAAAAGATTCATTATAAGAATTACTTCACCGCCCCCAGTAAATTTACGATGGTTTCTATTTGCTCTAATTGGTCGTTGTCTTTATGGTATGCCACAAATATCTCTCTTGAGTTACTTTCTACTTCATCAACTTGAGTCAACCTTCCAGCCTCAATGGACTCTAACGCTAACGCTTCTGGCACAAATGCAGAGCCACCACACTGAAGAATAAGATCAAGCGCTATTCTGCCGGTGCTGGTTCTAAAATAAGGAGGGGTTGCGCCAGTGAACTGTTTTGCATGCCATAGAGAAAAAGCAGTTCCCCAATCAACATAAACATACTGGTTGTCAAAAAAGTCTTCCTTTGTTGCGTTATCAAAAGTGCTTACAGGAATAATAGCAAGATCGCTGATCGGCTTAACAACCAGTTCATCCACTTTTGGCGGATCGAACAGAACAGCGAGATCCAATGTTCTCTCTAATAATAGTCGCGTGCTTTCTTGCTGTGCTTTCACTTCAGCAACAAGCGATACTCCGGGCATAGCGGATACAATATGGTTAATCCCGAATTGTAAAAATGCGTCCCAAATATTAGCCGTGCCGCTCAATGACAATTGCTTGTGCATATTGTTTGCCAATGCAACATCTACTTTGGCGCGCTGCATCCCAGTTAAGATCATTTTGGCGTGTGGTAACAACCTTTCACCTGGCGCAGTTAACTGAATATTGTTACGCTGGCGAATAAAAAGATTCACCCCTAAACTTTGCTCAAGCTGGCGGATCCTAAAACTTACAGCTGACTGAGTGATGTATAAATTTTCTGCCGCTCGACCAAAGTGACGGGTTTTGACAACTTCGACAAAAGTTTTTAATAGATCTATGTCCATTTTTCTTCCTGACGATAAAAATTACTCGTTTAAAAAATTATAAAACTTGGTCCATACTCCAGCCAGATAATCTTAGAGGACTCAGTTATGGATCATAATTTAGCGACTTTGAAAAATGCATTTGCAAGCCCCAGAGCCTTTTATGATGACGCCAACTTCCCTAGAGGATTCGGACGCAGTGGTCACTTCACGCTACAAGAAGCCGAAATTCTTGAACGCTGTGGTGCCACATTAAGAAGCTTATACAGCAAAGCGGAAGAACCTCAAAACAGTTTCCAATCTCAGTTTGTTCAGGTGATGGAAGGGTTAATCCCCCCAACTAACGCTGTAGAAAAAGCTTGGACCAAATATTTGAAGCATACTACGTGTAAGACAAAGTTTCACACGCTATTTGGACGCTCTAAAGTTCAAAACGATGGTAGCGTGGTGATCCCGGTAGATATTGACGACGAGCTATAAGCAAAATCGCCTAAATCCAATCAAGCTTAGACGCCAACAGAGTGGCTTTATTTCTGTCGTTGGTGTCTGGGCACTTCACTTATTAACCCCATTTCAACCTCGATTACCTCATCAGCCTCTATTTGTCTCGTATTTTGTTCTTAGTCATTACCTGTTTATTAGCACAAGCATTGCAATTAAGCGCAGTTAGGTTAAGAATTAGTAAAACAGGAAATGATTGGCGAAGGTTGTGTTACGGAAAATCTTAATCATTGAAGACACCCCCACAATTGCGAAGGTGCAAAAGCATATTGCGACCACTGTGGGATACCATGTAGATATTGCAGAGTCTTTGGCCGAAGCCAAAGCATTGTTATCACAGCACGATTATTTTTGTGCCGTGGTAGACTTTGTGTTACCAGATGCGCCGCTTGGAGAAGCTATTCCCTGCACGGTTAAAGCTGATATTCCTACCATCGTGATGACTGGTAACCTTGAAAGTCAGACTCGCTCAATCGTTGAGCAATACCCCATCATAGACTATATCACCAAGGAAAATAAACAAGCCTATCATTATTTACGTCGCCAATTAGAACGCCTGCCAAGAAATGAAAATGTCAGAGTACTGGTTGTGGACGACTCTATTTCGTCGAGACACTATGTCTCAGCACTCCTCACTCGCCATAAATATCAGGTACTAGAAGCCTGTGATGGCATAGAAGCGCTCGCGGTATTAAAAGACAACCCGGATATTTCAGTGATCATTACCGACAATGAAATGCCAAATATGCGAGGCGAAGAGCTATGTATCGAAATTAGGCGACTCTACACTGATGATGATAAAGCGATAATTGGTATATCTGGAGTTGAAACCGAAAATTTATCTACACGATTTTTGAAAAATGGTGCTAATGACTACCTCAGAAAGCCCTTTAACGCTGAAGAGTTTTACTGCCGCCTTAGCCAGAACGTCGATATGCTAGAACATATTCAAACGATACGCCGACAAGCAAATACAGACTATTTAACCAGCTTGCCAAATCGACGCTACTTTTTCGATACCGTAAAGAAAAGCCTAAAAGCAAGACATAAAAAGGAGCTCTACGGGCTGATCGCTATGATAGATATCGATCATTTTAAGCAAGTAAATGACAAATATGGCCATGAAGGCGGCGATGCAGTGCTTGAGTCAATTGGCCAAGCGTTTGCTCAATACTTTCCCAATGATTTAGTCGCTCGATTAGGCGGCGAAGAGTTTGCGATATATTTTAAAGATACGGTGGCTGATCATTGCAAAGAAAGACTGGAGTGCTTTAGGGAATATTTAGAGCAAAGTAGTAACGAACTGACTGAACAGCAGATCTCATTTACCGTTTCAATGGGACTTGCCGCTCAGGTGACTACGGACATAGAAAGCCTGATAAAACGAGCCGATGAGCGTTTATATCAGGCGAAAGCTTCGGGAAGAAACCGCTTAGTTCACTAAGCGCTTTCTTTTATCTCGATAAGAATCAAAGCTAAACATCACCAGCGCTCCCCAAATAAAGGCAAACGTTATTGCTCGTTCTGCATCAAAGGCTTCCCCATAAAAGAGTACCGCCAATATGAACATTAAGCTCGGCCCGATATATTGAAAAAAGCCAAGTGTCGTGTAGGGTATCCGTTTTGCTGCTGCGGTAAAGCATAACAAAGGCAAAGTTGTCACCACACCCGCACTTATCAAAAGCGTGTTGGTGTACCAATCATTATTCCAAAGGTTGCTTGTGGCACTGGGCTCAACCCACCACCAATAAGCCAGTGCAATTGGGGTGAGAATAAGGGCTTCCACCAGCAATCCAGGAAGTGACTCAACCGCTAAGGTCTTACGCAACAATCCATATATTGCAAACGATCCCGCCAGTGAAAACGCAATGACTGGGAATGAGCCGAAACTGATTAACTGTAACACCACACCCACTATCGCTAATAACACAGCAAACTTTTGCGCCGTTCTCAACCTTTCCGATAAGAACAGCATTCCCAATAGCACGTTAAGTAATGGGTTGATGTAATAACCCAAACTCGCATCTAGCATAAAGCCGTTATTCACAGACCAAATGAATAAACCCCAGTTAAAACCCAACAGCAACGCAGTGATTGTCAACATCGCCAGCAATTTAGGATTAGCCAATATGGCCTTAATTTTGGGCCATTGCTGCTTTGCCAGCACAATTAGTGCAATAAAAAAGACAGACCACACAACGCGATGAATGAGTATCTCAATCGCGTCAACATGGACGAGTTGCTTAAAATAGATGGGTGCAAGTCCCCACATAAAAAAGGCGAGTACAGCGAGTAAGTGGCCTTTCTTTTGTTCTTCAATCACGGGCGTTTAACCTTTGGAGGGATCAACTAAGAGGTCAATCATTATACTCATTTTTACTAATCACGGCGATGAAAGTTCGATGAATTCACAATCACAAAGTTTAAAGCCTACAAGTGCTCAAAACTTATTCAAGTCTCTTAAGATTAGATAAAAAGCAAAGACAAGGTTCAAAAAAAGCTCTAAAATGACACCGATGGATACCCTCGTAAGCACCCCAATTAACGACCCTCATTCAGTACTGAAAGATGTGTTTGGCTACAGTACGTTTAGAGATGGTCAGCTTGATATTATTCAGTCTAGCTTAGCTGGTCAGGATACGCTTGTACTACTGCCTACCGGCGGCGGTAAATCACTCTGTTACCAAGTCCCAGCAGTATTATTTGCAGGCGTGACAATTGTTATATCGCCACTTATCTCATTAATGCAAGATCAGGTCGCGCAGTTAAAAGCACAAGGCATAGCCGCTGAATATATCAACAACAGCGTCGCTTGGGAGCAGCAAAGAGATACCTATGACGCGCTTTTCCAAGGCCGTTTAAAGCTGCTGTACGTTGCACCAGAAAAGGCCTTACAACGAGACTTTATTGAACGCATATCCAACTGTAACATCAGTTTGTTTGCCATTGATGAAGCCCATTGTGTATCTCATTGGGGACATGACTTTAGACCGCACTATTTTCGTTTAAAAGAATTACGTCAACATTTTCCATCCGTTCCGATGATGGCATTAACCGCAACGGCCGATTTAGCGACACGAAAAGATATTGTCCAGCAATTAGGTATGCAAGCACCATTTATCTATACCGGTAGCTTTGACAGACCCAATATTCGTTACACCATCGAAGAAAAGTTCAAACCCCTGTCGCAGTTGATCCGCTATTTAAAAGAGCAAAAGGGGCAAAGTGGCATAATCTACTGTGGTAGCCGTAAACGTGTTGATGATATTGCCGAAAAGCTGATTGATGCTGGGTTCAATGCTGCAGGTTATCACGCAGGTCTAGATAATGATCAGCGCCAGTTTGTACAAAACCGCTTCGCCCGAGATGACATTCAAATCGTAGTTGCAACCGTTGCTTTTGGGATGGGGATCAATAAACCCAACGTGCGATTTGTGGTTCACTATGATATTCCTAAAAGTGTAGAAGCGTATTATCAAGAAACCGGCCGTGCAGGGCGAGATAGCTTAGCAGCTGAAGCCATTATGTACTTTGATCCTGCGGATATTCCCCGCGTTAGGCGCTTTTTTGAAGATATTCCAGACGAGCAACGTCGTAAGGTTGAAGAACAACGGTTTCAGGCGATGTCGAGCTTCGCTGAAGCACAAACCTGTCGTCGTCAAATTTTGCTCAATTACTTCAGCGAATATCAACGTGAAGCATGCGGAAACTGTGATATTTGCCTTAACCCACCGAAACAATTTGATGGCACATTAGTTGCCCAACAAGCGTTATCGTGCGTATACCGCGCAGAACAACGCTTTGGCATTGGTTACATTGTGGATATTTTGCGTGGGGCAAATACCGCAAGGATCAGAGAACAAAATCACCATACCCTCTCAACCTATGGGATCGGGAAAGAGCACAGCAATGAATTTTGGCTGAGTATCTTACGTCAATTGATCCATCATGGTTTATTGAGTCAAGATATTACTCAAGGCGCAACGCTTAGATTAACAGAAGCCGCCCGCGCCGTACTTCGCGGCGAATATGTGCTACAACTCGCAGAACCAAGACTTGTAGCAAAGCATGTCTATCAAGATAAACTGGCTCAGTTTAATTACGATAAGAAACTATTTGCTAAGCTTCGTGCACTCAGAAAGCAGCTCGCAGATGAAGATGATGTACCACCGTATGTTGTATTTAACGACCGAACGTTGGCTGAAATGGCACAAAGAACGCCAACAACTGATAGTGAGTTTTTGCAAGTATCTGGTGTCGGTTTTACTAAGCTCAGCAAGTACGGTGCCCCTTTCATGCAGCTCATTCGCAATTATTTGGAAAGAGAATAATGACTACACTCACTTTGGATAATTCACACGAGGTGATTATCGTCAGCTGTGAAATTACACCTCAAGACGATGAATTTGAACTTTGGGGGCAAATATTCTTACATCAAGATGAGATTCAATTAATTGAATTCTCTGCTGGAGCGGATAGACATCAGTGGCGTTTTTCATATAAAAGCTGTAATTTTAATTTAAATTTTGAACATTACAGTGAGAGTGTGTGGATAGCTCCTGATGGCGTTGATGCCTTAGAACTCCTACCTTTCCTACGCCAACAACTTTCTCGTTAAGTCCACATAAAGCTCTTTAAGTCTATAAATATTATTACTTTTGTTGCAGAACTAAAGCAAGCTGCAACAATATAATCCATACTAAAGGAATATTAGACTTAAAGGCTCTGTGATGAATGTAAAGAGGATTTCGTGTAATAGTATTGTGCTAATGTGTAGCCTAAATGCAGCTGCGCAAGCTGAAAAAGTGCCTGCTGTTGATTTTGCTAATAGCTGTGGTAATAACCGAGTTGAAGCACAAAGCGACCAAAACCTTTCACGCCAGCTAGACAGCAAACAAGCCTATCCTGAGCCCGCAGAGGGTAAAAAGGTCGTCGCTATCACTCTAAAACAACTTAATGTTTTCGATACCGATAAACCTGAAGAAGACAATGCCCTATTCCGATTTGCCAACCGTTATCATATTCAAACCAAGCCCGAAGTATTAAAAAGCGTGCTCCTATTTCAGGAAGGGGATGCTTACAACCCAAGAAAACTCAGTGAATCCGAACGACTCCTTCGCAATCAGTCATACCTATATGATGCACGTATCTATGCCGTAGAAAACTGTGATGGTGATATTTTAGTTACGGTTGTAACGCGGGATCTTTGGACACTATTGCCCGATTTAAGTTTTAGTCGTAGTGGTGGGGAAAACACTTCTCGAATTGGGTTTAGAGAAAGTAATTTATTTGGCTGGGGAAAGCGCCTTTCTTTTACCCACATACAAGAGGTCGACCGCTCTGGTTATCAGTTTGTGTATGATGACCCTAATATTTTAAACTCAAGATATCGTGGTCGCGTAGAATATTCAGATAATGACGATGGTGAGCGCCACTATATCGATGTGAGCTATCCATTTTTTGCAACCGATACTCCATATAGTTATGGTTTTACGAGTTATTCCGACAAACGCGAAGAACCCATATATTCTGAAGGTGAAACAATCTCAGAGTTCAGTCAATCCACGGATGTCACGCAAGTCTACTTCGGACACTCAAAAGCGCTATCGGGCAGTTGGACTCGCCGTCTCATCGCGGGCGTTAGACATGAGCAACATACCTTCCGTGAGATAGCAGATACCACTTTACCCATTGCACAAGATAGAACGCTCACCTACCCTTATGTTCAAGCTCAGTGGTTTGAAGATTCCTATGTAAAAGTACGCAACTTCGACTCGATTTATCGTACAGAGGATCTTAATTTAGGTTGGAATATTAATGCTCTATTTGGCTATTCAGCCGAATCTTGGAGTGACGATACTGAACGTCTTGTCTATTCATTTTCTGCCAATACGGCACACTACACCTCAGATCACAGCTTGTGGCGTTTTTATTTTGATGTCAGTGGCAACTGGAACAAAGACACAGATAAAACCGAAAACCTAATAGCGAAAACGACCTTTCAATACTATTTAAATACCAGCTTGTATGAGTCTTGGTTTATCAACGCAAGCTATACCTATGGGAATAACCTGACCTTTGATAATCAAATTACGTTAGGGGGCGAAACCGGGCTTCGCGGATACCCAATAAAATATCAGCAAGGTAGTCGCAGTATGCTACTCAATATCGAAAAACGCTATTACTGGGAATATGACTTACTGCGCTTATTCAAAATTGGTGGTGCAGCTTTTTTTGATGTAGGGCGCGCGTACCACTCTCACCTGCCGATTGAAGCTGATGAATCAGTCCTAAAAAATGTCGGTATTGGCTTGCGTTTAGCACCTAGCCGAGCCAATTCAGATATCATGGTTCATATTGATTTAGCCGCACCAATTAATGGCCCGGATAACGTCGATAGCGTACAGTGGCTATTAACGGTAAAAAATCGCTTTTAACGGTGTCGCACAACAATAAACATGATATAAAGCAGAAAAAATTTCTTAGGATACGGTTTTGCATTTGTTAGATTTCGCACTCAGTCAATACAAGCTAATTGTAACTTTGGTGGCGCTATTATCCTTCCCACTATTAATGAAGGCATGTTGCAAACTCTTAGAAAAAGTAACACGCGGAAAAATAGACTCTCATCGTAAACAACGTGCCGACTTACTCGTTCGTGTACTTGTTGCCTTTGTATTCGTCTGCTTTATGCTTGTATTCTGGGGCATAGAACTTCGTGGTTTACTGGTGCTTGGTTCATCGTTATTTGCGATGCTTGGTGTTGCCATGTTTGCCGGTTGGTCATTACTTTCCAATCTGACTTCATTTTTACTTATGTTTATTCAAAACGATTATCGCGTTGGGAATTGGGTAAGAATTGTTGACGGTGCAAACTTTGTGGAAGGCTGTATTGTAGAGATGGGGTTGATGAGTGTAGTGCTGCGCCATGTTGACGGCCATAAGGTCGTATATCCTAATAACTTGTTTGTCACTCGCCCCGTTATGGTGCTTAGTCAAGAACCGACTAAACCTAAACAGGTTACAACACCAAGAAGAACATTAGGCCCTAAGAAGTAGGGCCTATATCGTCAATAAAGGTTTCTAGCTGTTGCTCAACAATACTATTTGCATGTGCAAAGTAAGCTAAGTGAAAAACTGCATCTCCCTCATTCACCAAAGGTAGCATTTGTTGGCCAATCACTATCCCACTACGAGGTGCGATAACTGCTTCTTCGCTTTGACCTAATGGACTGTCTATATAAGCCAAGATTTGACCTTTTGATACGCGTTCCCCCAAGTTAACTTGAGCTCGAACAATACCGTCAACGTCCGCACGCACCCAACTTGTCGCTGCCGCGATAACCGCGTCATGACGTTGTTTCCTTCGACGCCCACGCAGCATTCTGAGTTTACGCATGACATTTTCAACCCCTTGCAATCCAGCTGCAATGGCCAATGAGTCAAACCGCAACGCTTCTCCCGCTTCATAAGTGATAACAGGAATGTCCAATCCCGCCGCTTCACTTCGCAACGAGCCGTTACGCAGTCGCGCATCTATCGCAACCGGCGTACCAAACGCCATGGCCATTTCTTTGGTCATTTCGCAGGACAAGTCACCACGGATCTGCGGTAAATTAGAGCGATGAATCGCGCCGGTATGTAAATCGATAATATGTGTGCATTTTTTTACCACCAAATCGAAAAACATAGATGCCATTCGAGCCCCTAACGAGCCTTGCTCAGAACCTGGAAAACAGCGATTTAGGTCTCGTCTATCAGGTAAATAGCGAGACTTATGAATAAAGCCAAAGATATTTACGATAGGCACCGCTATCAAGGTGCCACGTAGCGTTGCCGCATCGACTGTACTTAATAGCTGACGCACAACCTCTACGCCATTCAATTCATCACCATGAATTGCGGCACAGACCAAAAGTACCGGTCCGGCCTCTGCGCCATTAACGACTTCAATCGGAATGGTCATTGGTGTGTGAGTGTAGAGCTTAGCCACTTCCAACTGGACAGTCTGCCTTTCAGCAACACCCACTCGTGTATCTAATAACGTAAAGGGTTGGTTGATTTTAACCTTTGCCACGTGTAGCAGTCCTTTTCGCCGCCGCATTCTTCTCGATAAAGGAGATAATCAGGCTAGCTATGTCTTTACCTGTTGCCTTTTCGATACCCTCAAGGCCTGGAGAAGAGTTCACTTCCATCACCAAAGGCCCACGCTCTGAACGTAACAAGTCAACACCAGCAACATTTAGGCCCATGGCCTTTGCTGCAGCAATCGCAGTGCGACGCTCTTCTGGAGTGATTTTTACCAATGTCGCTGAACCACCACGATGTAGATTTGAGCGGAACTCACCTTCTTGCGCTTGACGTTTCATCGCGGCAATAACACGGTCGCCGATAACGAAACAGCGAATGTCCGCACCACCAGCTTCTTTAATATACTCTTGCACCATAATGTTGGCTTTTAAGCCCATAAATGCTTCAATAACGCTTTCTGCAGCTTTGCGCGTCTCAGCTAACACCACACCAATTCCTTGTGTGCCTTCTAGTAGCTTGATTACAACCGGTGTGCCGCCAACCATTTCTAGTAAGTCTTTGACGTCATCTGGCTTACTGGCAAAGCCTGTGATTGGCATGCCTACGCCTTTTCTTGACAGTAACTGTAATGAACGCAACTTATCTCTTGAGCGAGTGATTGCAACAGACTCATTCAATGGGTAAACCCCCATCATTTCAAACTGCCTGAGTACCGCACAACCATAAAATGTCACAGAAGCACCAATTCGCGGAACAATCGCATCAAAGCCGCTCAACTGCTGACCCTTAAAGTGAATTTCAGGCTCGCTACTATTGATATTCATATAACAACGTAGCGCGTCAATAACCTCAACTTCATGCCCACGCTGCTCTGCCGCTTCAATTAAACGACGTGTTGAATACAAAGATTGATTCCTTGAAAGAATGCCAATTTTCATGATTTATCCGTTTTATTACTTAAGTATGACTGTTCTGGATCAACAAGGATGCGGCCTCGCATCGCCGTGCGGCCCAGTAACATTCTAAATTTCATTGTTTCTCTATCGCTTAGTGTGATTTCAATTGGCCAAGCCTGATTGCCGATAGTTAAACTTGTTTCTATTACATAACGTAGTTCTTTATGACCGCCCGAATCGGTTACAACGCGCTCATCCACTACTTTTGCTTCACTACAGACTTCATAGTCAGTATTGTCTTGTTTGGGATGAATCCAAAACCTTACCCAAAGTTCATCTTGTTCTGTTTTGAAAGGCTCAACCTTAAAGGCATGCAGACATGATGTTCTTGCTCCAGTATCTACTTTCGCTTTGATTTTTTCGATACCTAAATCGGGTAAGGAAAGCCACTCTCTCCAACCAACTGTGATCATATTATGCTCTCGTACAAAATGAGTTCGGACTTATACGCTGATTCAAGTCACTTGAAAAACAAAATAAATTTATCCTAAAGATAAAAACGCTCTGTTAAGCCAAGCACCTTAACTTACAGTAACACCAGTTACACATTTTTCAAGGTAAAGCCCTATACTGAGCTAAAGTAAAATAGAGTAATCAAACAATTTATTTCATCGCCAAGTTTTTAGAACCTAAATGAATTTGAAAATTAAATTATCTATGTCAGTCTTGGGACGAACTTTTTAATAGGAATTAGCTATGACTGGATTACTCCATGCGTTTGTGCTCGACGGTCAAGGTGGCGGTAGGCTACTTTGCGATCTGAGTGAAGTAAAACCCGTAATTCACAAGGAGCCACTTTGGCTCCATTTTGACTACAGCTTCGACGAAACGACCGAATGGCTGAAGCAACAAACGTTTTTGGATGACTGGGAAAGAGAAGCGCTAACCGCAGATGAAACTCGTCCGAGAACGGCTAATGGCGACGAAGGTTTGCTAGTTTTCTTGCGCGGCGTAAACCTTAACCCCAAGCAAAGCCCTGAAGACATGGTTTCTATTCGCTGTTTTGCAAATGATAAACTACTTATCACCTGCCGTAAGCGTCATATTATGTCGGCCCAAGATATGTTGGCATTACTCAAAAAAGGTCAGGGCGCAAAAAGTATCGGTGAGTTACTGTCTACATTGGTAATGCGACTTTCAGTGCGAATGCAGGACATCATCTGGCAAATAGAAGAGCAGCTTGACGAGTTTGAAGACGCGATGGAAAGCAGTGAGCAGCTGCCCAACTATCAGCAACTTTCAACATTAAGAAGGCAAACCATTGGTTTAAAACGCTATCTTAAGCCTCAAAAGCTTGCTATTAGCGAACTACTATTGGCGAAGATTGCTTGGCTAGATGAAGATCATCGACATATGATTGAAGAGGCGAGCAATGCCTTAAGTCGGTATATTGAAGAATTAGAAGCAGCTATTGAACGTGCACAAGTTATCCAAAATGCGATCACCAACCATCAAAATGAACAGTTAAACCAAAGAATGTACGTGATGTCCGTCGTTGCAGCGTTATTCTTACCACTTGGGTTTTTAACAGGTTTGTTGGGAGTGAATATTGGCGGTATTCCAGGCACAGAATGGGGTGGCGCATTTGCCTTGTTTGTTATTATGTTGGTGGTACTAACTGGCGGTATTGGCGTGTACTTTAAACGCAAAGGCTGGTTGTAAGTAGGAGTAATCATTGGCGCTCTCGCTAGGGATCGAACCTAGAACTCAGCCTCCGGAGGGCTACGTGATATCCATTTCACCACGAGAGCGTCGCCAACATAATAATGCTAAGTGCAGACAATTGCCAGACAATGTTTGCTATATGACTAATTAGTAACCTATTTTTTAAAAAAAGCTGTACTTTGGGCAAAAAACCAGTTATTCAACTATGCTTTGAAAATAATAAAATAGACTGATATTGCTGCCCGTTCAGAAATATCGCGATACATCATTGAGGATCCCAAATATGACACCGATGACAACAGAGCAAGTTGCAGAGTTTCTTGACGTAAAGGTTGAGCGCGTAAGACGCCTCGCACGAGAAAACTTGCTAGTCGCCAAAGACACAGATGCCAATGGCGAACCTATCTTTGACAAAGCAGATGTTGAAAAATACAAAGAGTTAGCACAGCGACTGGGTGGGATTTAAACTACCCAATAGTAATGGCCAGTAATGTGATCAAGGAATATCACACGCTACTGGCTCAGCTTGTAGCTAGAGTATCCACTGCTTCAGTAACTGTCTAAGCTTTTCAGCTTCTATCATTACGCCGCGCTGCTCGTACCATTGAATGCTAACAATCAAATAAATTTGGCAAAATACCGTCAGTTTAGCTTGAGCGTATGAAGGCATGGCTTGCCGCTTTAGAGAAAAGTAAGACTCAACCACCGTAAGTGCTGCTTCGACACCACAGCTAAAACTACACACCAGCGCTGCTAAATCAAAAAAGATGTCACTATGACAAGCATACTCAAAGTCGATTAACCGACCCCCCTCCGGAGTTTGAATGATATTGCCCATGACTAAGTCATTATGGCAAAACGCCTGATCCACGGGTAAAGAAGCTAAGCTTTCGATAAGCCATGCGATATCAACTAAGTGACGCAGTTTCTCATCAATAGCCTGAACATAACCGACTAAGTCCAGCACCTCATACACTTCAAGCTCTAAGCTATGCACCTGAATAACTTGTGCTAACAACGCAGTATTTAACTTTGGCTCAGCACACACTTCTGGCATAAAGGTGAATAGTGCCATACGAGTGCGTAGGTCGTACTGCAGTACTTTAGAAGTAATGCCTTGCTGTGCTAACTCATTCTGTGCCTTTAGTGCCTCAGTAGGAATACCATGGTTATAGCATTTTAATAGGTAGCTTTCGCCCTTACTCACCATCAGGTAATTATTGTTACTCACACCTTTAGTTAGCTTTTCTAATCGCTCAGCTGAAACCTTGAATACGGTATCCACCTTTAGTTTTAATTTTTCAAGCTCAGAGTGCTGCAAGCGTCTTTCCTTGCTTAGCTTCATATTCTTCGTACCAACGCTTGTAGCCCCAACACGCCATCAAGGTGTAGAAAATAAATAGTACCAGCGTAGGATAGAAACCTTTAAGGTAATAAAGGTAGATGGAGGCTGCATCAATCACGACCCAATATAACCAGTTTTCAAGAATTTTCTTAGCCACTAAATAGGTCGTCACCACCGCAAAGCACGTGGTAAAGCTATCTAAATAGGCGAGATCTGCTGCCATATAATGCTTGGTGAAATACCCGAGCACAACGGAAACCACTGAAGTAATAACAATGATTGAAAGATGTTTTGATAACGACCAAGAAACAATATCACTGGGCTTGTTTTTGTCACCCTGACGCCACATCCACCAACCAACAACGGCCATGACCATATAGTAAAAGTGCAACAGTGATTCCATCACTAGTGCTCCGTTCCAGTACAGCACGGTATAGATGAAGGTGTTAATAAAGGCCACAGGCCAACACCAAATATTCTCTCGAATTGCCAGTAGTAAATAGGCGACTGCCAGCACCACAGCGATATACTCCCAACTCGACATCGCTGTGAACCCTGCAAAGGTTTCAGTAAACCAGTCCATTAATTGCAGGCACTATCAGCTGGAGATAAATCGCCTGAGATAAACTTACAAACAAAAATACATTTTCCGTAAGCTTCAAATGAGTGTTTCATTTCTTGGTTCAATACTGAGGTCACTAAATCAAATTCACCAAAGACCTGAGTTGACATCGTGTTTGTGATCACCTTGATCCCTTCATGCTCATTCAGCCTATCAATAAAACCTTTAATAAAAGGGATATAGTCTTGGTGCAGTGGGTACTTGCTTATTTCAACAGAAACTTGCATGGGCGCTCCTTACAAATGGCAGCCGATTATTAATATTGCTGGTTTAGATTTTCCCCACCGGTAAAATCCGATTTTGGGGTATAGTTAATCCAGTCTTGCTGATAGATAATTTTACCTTTTTCGTCAAACTTTAGCACTATCAGAAATCGCCAAGGACCTAACTCGCGTGACGCATAATTAAAGCGATTAAAAACGCCTCTAGCAACCACGGTTCGAGTCGTGCTATCGACTACTTTATCCTCAACCACTAATACGGGTTGTTCATCCAGCACAGCAAAATTCCCAGCAGACCAATTAAAAAAAGCCGTAATCTGATCTTTACCTCGTGCCCTATGACCAAAAACCATATCTTCAAGCACGGCATCTTCGGCATAGAACTCGATAAACTGGGTAAAGTTCTGCCGCTGAGCATAGCTATTAAAGTAAGCATCGGCATGGCTGATGAATGTATTTTTCTTACTGATATTAACGGAGTTACTACAACCACTCAGTATTAATATAAAGAATAACAAGAACCGATAGCGCATCATAGCCACTCCAAAAACCGTATTAATCGAGTATAAAAAAAAGCGCCTGTAGCGCTTAATTCGACGATGATAAAGTGTGTATTTTTATACTGTTACTATACCCAATGGTTTAGCGGTTTTCCACGCTCCACGGGTAAAGTCTGGAATACTCAATGATTCACTGCGATTAGCGACTGATTGAGCCGATAATGGAGAAATTACCGACCAAGCGGCACCGTCGTATACGTCTTGATCTAGCGCCTCACCATTGCGCAGGCAATAGATCATCCGCCAGAACATTAAAAAGTCCATACCACCATGACCGCCGTTGCGCTGTGCTTCTTCACCCATTTTAGTCCAAAGCGGATGGTCGTATTGTTTATACCATGAATCCATTTCGTAATCCCATTCATGGAAGCTCTTAGTACCACCTTGCTCTAACGCGATACGATTAGGGAAACCAGCAAAGACCCCATTAGTTCCTTGAATAAGATTGTGACGAGAATAAGGCCTAGGCGTGGTCGTATCATGTTGTACCATGATACTGCGTCCTTTGATGGTCTTAATCATCGTGGTATTCATATCACCCGCAATATAATGTAGTTGATTGCGTTCATGATCTGCCGGAAATTCGCGTTTTGCATAGGCTGCACGACCTAGGGCGGGAGAACTCATAGAAGTTAAGTAATCAAAACGGTCACCGCGGTTAATATTCATGTACTGAGATACGGGACCTAAACCATGAGTTGGATATAGGTTACCATCTCGCTTAGTATGCCAGTGTGTACGCCATGAGCCGGTCTTGTGCTCAATTTCCTTCATTTGCCAACGTAGCTCATGAATATATGCAGCTTCACCATGTAATAACTCACCGAATACACCTTGGCGAACCATATTCAGTACCATCAACTCATCGCGACCGTAATTGACATTTTCCATCATCATACAGTTCTTTTGCGTGCGCTCTGCGGTGTCGACTATCTGCCACATTTCTTCAACGGTCAACGCTAAAGGCACTTCAACAAACGCGTGCTTACCGCTATTCATGGTATCAATTGCCATCGGCGCGTGCCATTTCCAGGGTGTTGAAATTATAACGATGTCAATATCATCCCGGTTAAGCATTTCTTGATAAGCTAAGTCACCACCACGATACAGCGCAGGTTTCGGCAAACCTCGCTCGCGCACAAGATAGTCAGCCGATTTTTCAAGCACTTCATCATGGGTATCACAAATCGCGACAATACGTGCACCATCGATGTGACTCATGCGCTTTACATGACCATAGCCACGTTGGCCAACCCCAATAAAACCTACCCGAACCACGTCCATTTTTGGTGCTACGAGCCCAATAACAGAGCGGCCTTGTTGCTTAGGTACAACGCTGTTATTTTGATTAGAACTTGCGCACCCAGCTACTACACTCGCAGCCGCTGCCGCTCCTGCGGCTTTTAAAAAGTCGCGGCGGTTTATATTTTTCATTCTTACTCCTAAACGATACTTCTCAACAGCACTAATACTGCTCGCTATCAAGCTAACCTATCCCAATCTTAGGTTCAAAACATTGCGATAAAGCCGCAAAAAAAGCGCTTGAAGCGCTTTTTCTTAAAATATATTAAACTGTTAAATTGCCCTGATAATATTATTCAGACAATCCTCTTTTTCTAGCACACTGGAATACAACGCAAACTGGTTCTTCGCACGGTCGAGATTATGATTGGCTCTGTGGGTTGCAAAATAATTATCTCCATCTAAGTGATCTGTTAAAAATCTCAGACCTATCATGAATGGCATCACTTTGGCACCAAGAATAAAACTATCTTTCTCTGCTTCAGTCACACTGTCTTGTAACGGTTCAATGTACCCTTGCGCCAACGCGGCAAAGATATTTTCTCTTACCTGCACATTACTCAAGTTCGTTGAGTCTTCAGCTTCTGGCGAACAGAAGGTACGCACCATATCGCCAAAATCAAATAACCAGTTACCTGGCATACAAGTATCTAAGTCAATAACGGCTCGCGCTGCATCACTCTGTGTTGAAAACAGCATGTTGTTGATTTTGGTATCGTTGTGGCAAGCTCTAAGTGGTACTTGTTTTTGTGCCTGCTGCAGCTCTTCTGCAAGCGCAAATTGCTGCTGAAAAGCAGCGATAACATCACTGCACTTGTCCGCGCGACCATGCTCATCTTTCGCTAGCACTTGGTTAAATGCATCAATACGCATCGCCAAGTTATGAAAATTTGGAATGACATGATGTAACTGCGCCGCATCAAAATCATTTAGCGCATGTGCAAACTGCCCAAAAGCGTTTGCAGCGGTTAATGCTTGCTGTTCGTTTGCCACTACGTCTTCGCTATAACTGCGGCCAATAAATGCAAGCGCACGCCAAACTTCATCATTAATATCGACTAAATATTGGCCTGAACTCGTCGCTAGATGCTTTATGATAGCGAGACTATATTCACCATTTAAGGCTTTTGCTGTTAAGTGCTGTTCAATCGCTCGCGCATTTTCAACAAGATGCAAAGGGTTTGGAAATACCGTGGTATTTAGCTTTTGTACCACCATGGTTTTGTGGTTGTCCTGCAACAGCATAGTCGTGTTGATATGACCACTACCGATCGGCTTCATTTTAGCTTCTTCACTAATGAGACCGTATTCATCAGCAAGTTGTTGCGCAACGGCTTGATACTCCATATTCACCTCAAAAGGAGTTAAGTCGGATGTAGTTGTGTGGAGATGATTATCTTCCCTGACGTGCTTCATAAATCTTTCTCGCGACAATGTCTAGTTCGCTCTTATAAGTTATACCGTACCAATGTGATTTAGCTTGGTAGACCGACACGGTTTGTCGGCCCTTATTGATACTGTGTTGGATACAATCTGGCAGATAATACTCTTTTTTGACACCGTTGTCATAATTCCTTAAAAATGCATTAAACCCGGCTTCTAATGAATCAAAAAGTGACGGTGTCACACCCCAGCAGGTCATCGAAGCCAGCGCAGAGTGTGCTATCTTACACCGCTTACCTGCAATATCACCTGACAACTCGCCGTTTTCAAAGCGAATATCTAATGCCTCTTCAACCGAGTGTAGTTGTTGCGCTTGTACCTGACAAACGCCACGGTTTACTCCACCCTGATCTGATAAGGTATTTATAATTGGGTATGCGACCATCGCCATATTGCTATGATGCTGAAAATGTTCAACAAGCTGCTCAAATGCATCTGGCCCGTAATAATCATCCGCCGTAATAACTATCGCAGGCTTATCAACGTATGGTTTTGCACACAGCAGCGCATGTCCTGTGCCCCATGGTTTTTCTCGCCCTGCCAAACAGTCGATAAATTCATTCGGAATATCGCTAAGCCGCTGCTGCACTAAAGTAATGTTCAGCGCCTTCGGCAATCGTGGCAATATCACATTTTCGATTAGGCTTCGCACTTTGTCATTGATGATCAAAATAACATCTTGCACACCAGCATGATGCGCGTCAATTATGCTCAATTCCATAATGCTTTTATCGATACTTGGCAGCTCAGCAACCTGCTTATTACCACCAAAGCGGCTTCCTAATCCACCTGCCAAAATGATCAGCTTAGGGGGTTGTTCGATTCCTATCATTGAAAAAATATCAAAACTCAAATAAGCGGGTAAGTGTACTGAGCTTTTGCGCAGAATAAAAGCAATTGCGAGGAAAGACGTCCTCGCAATTAGTGTGAACTAGCTAAACTTTTGACATAAGTACTTTATTTCTTGGTATTCAAGCAATCCTTCCTGTGCTCCTTCTCGACCAAGACCTGAAAACTTCACACCACCAAAAGGCGCTACTGGATTGGATATGATCCCTTCATTAATCCCAACCATGCCATACTCAAGCGCATGACTTACTCGCCTTATTTGATTGCCATCATTCGAATAAAAATAAGCAGCAAGCCCTTCTGGCACAGAGTTTGCCATTCTTACCACTTCATCTTCACTCTCAAAATCAATAATGCTGACAATCGGTGCAAAAATTTCTTCATGGAAGATCCGCATGGTGCTATTTACACCCGTGATAACTACCGGTGCCATAAATTGGCCGCTTTGTTTATCACCTTGATAAGCGATGCTCGCACCTTTAGCTAACGCATCTTCTAACAGCTGCTGTGCTTTTTGTTTGGCTTCAAGTGAAATGAGTGGACCAATATCAATACCCTGCTCTAGACCATTTCCCAAGGTGAGCGTGCTAACCTGCTGAGTGAGTGTATTGAGTAGTTCTGCCGAGATACCTTTCGCGACAAACACACGATTTGCGGCCACACAAGTTTGTCCTGCATTTCTGAACTTCGCTGCCATCAAACCACTTACCGCTTGCTCAACATCAGCGCTGTCGAAAACAATAAATGGTGCATTACCACCAAGCTCCATTGACGTTCTTTTCACTGTGTCGGCACATTGCTTTAACAACGCACTCCCCACTTGTGTTGATCCCGTAAACGTGAGTTTTCGCACTTGTGGTGACTCAGTAAGGTGTGCTACTAACCCTTTAGAGTCGTTAGTCACTAACACCTGAAAAGCGCCAACTTCCATTCCAGCCTGAATAGCCAGCTTTGCAAGGGCGATGGCCGCAAGAGGAGTTTTCTCAGAGGGCTTTAAAATAAAACTACAGCCTGCAGCATAAGCTGGTGCTACTTTTCTGGTGATCATCGCCAGTGGAAAATTCCACGGTGTGATCCCAAGTACAACACCAACCCCTTGCCTGATTGTAGTTAGCTCATGTGATTGAGAATGACTGGGAATAACCTGACCATAGGCGCGCTTGGCTTCTTCGCTATACCATTCAATAAATCCTGCAGCATAATCCGCCTCGGCAAGTGCCTCCTTAAGCGGTTTGCCTTGTTCCTTAGTGACGATTTCAGCCAAGGCCTGGCGATGCTCTATTACCAATTCGTACCATTTTCTAAGTACTTGACTACGGGCATGTGCTGTCGTGCTAGCGAGTTTTTCGAAGGTTTCAGCCGCTGCTTGCAGCGCTTTATCGGCAGCCTGATTATCCGCCTCAGAAACCTGAGCAAGGTGCTCTCCAGTTGCAGGATTAACCACATCGACATGCGTTTTACTATGATGTGCTTGGCCATTGATAAGTGAAAATTCGGGGTTACTGATGAGTGACATAGCGTTCCTCCTAGAAAAGCAAAAAGCCGTAGTATCAGACTACGGCTTTATTAAATTTGTCAGTAACAACCTAGGTTGTTAGCAGCACTTAATGGTCTTCATTAACGATATTGAGATTGTACTTTGGAATTTCAACCACTAAGTCTTCATCACTAATTATCGCTTGGCAACCTAAACGCGACTCAGCTTCAAGACCCCATGCTTTATCTAGCATGTCATCTTCTAACTCATCGCTTTCTTCCAGCGAGTCAAAACCTTCACGAACAACGATATGGCACGTAGTACATGCACATGATTTTTCACAGGCATGTGGAATACTAATTCCGTTTTTCAACGCCACATCGAGTACAGTTTCACCCGTTTTCGCTTCGATTGCAGCACCTTCCGGACATAACTCTTCATGGGGTAAAAAGATAATTTGTGGCATATTACACCTCGTCTACCGACTGCCCTTGCAGTGCCTTTTTAATTGATTCATCCATACGGCGTGAAGCAAAATCACTACTCGCCTGATCGACTTCTTCGATCGCCTTTTTAATCTGCTCTGGATTGTCTGCACTTTCGCGAATTTGTGCAAGTTCAGTCATTGCACCGCGCAGTGTATTGAGTTCATCTTCTGCCAACAGATGACCATCTGTTGCAAGCGATGCCTCTAACGCTTCTAATACACGCAGTGCTTCAACCTGCTGCTCTTTAAGCATACGAGCGCTCATGTCTTCTTTGGCATTGCTCATCGAATCTTTTAGCATTTGTGCTACTTGGTCATCGCTCAAACCAAACGACGGTTTTACCTGGATCTCAGCCTGCACGCCTGTCGACTTTTCTTCAGCCGAAACACTCAATAGACCATCAGCGTCAACTCTAAAAGTGACTCGAATATGCGCAGCGCCTGCCGCCATTGGTGGAATGCCTTTTAGACTAAATTTAGCTAAGCTACGACAATCATCAACGAGCTCACGCTCACCTTGCAATACATGCAATGACATAGCGGTTTGACCATCTTTAAAAGTGGTAAACTCTTGTGCACGTGCAACAGGAATAGTGGTATTACGTGGAATGATCTTTTCAACCAACCCACCCATAGTTTCTAAGCCTAAAGACAATGGCAATACATCAAGCAGTAACATGTCAGAGTCAGGCTTGTTACCCACTAAAATATCAGCTTGGATAGCAGCACCTAATGCCACCACACGGTCTGGATCGATTGATGTTAGTGGCTCTTTGACAAAGAAGTTACCGACTTCTTCACGCACCACCGGCATACGAGTCGACCCACCCACCATTACAACCTGTAAGACTTCTTCTGCTGTGACATCGGCGTCTTTTAACGCGCGGCGACAAGAGCGCAAAGTCTTTTTAACCAATGGCATTGCCATTTCAGCAAATGCTTGACGCGTGATCGAAACTACAAATTTTTGCTCGCGAACTGGTAGCTCTACGTTTACCGTTTCATAGCTTGAAAGCGCTTCTTTACAGGCTCTTGCCTTATTGATAAACAAGCGTAGCTCTTTTGGGTTTAAATCAAATAGCTGCGTTTGCTGTTTAAAGAAATCGACCAACAGTGAATCAAAGTCATCACCACCGAGGCTAGAATCACCACCGGTTGATAATACCTCAAACACTCCTTGGTTTAAGCGTAAGATAGAAATATCAAACGTACCACCACCAAGGTCATAAACCGCGATCACGCCTTCTTGACCGGAGTCTAGGCCGTAAGCTACCGCGGCTGCAGTCGGCTCATTGAGAAGTCTTAATACTTTTAGACCAGCAAGCTCGGCTGCGTCTTTTGTACTTTGCCTTTGTGCATCATCAAAATACGCAGGTACGGTGATCACCGCGCCCATTACATCCTCACCAGCAAAGCTATCAATAGCACGTTGGTGTAATGTTTTTAAAATTTCAGCGGAGGCTTGCACTGGGCTTACAGCGCCAGCTACGGTTTCAATAGCAAGCGAACCGTTATTATCGACAAAGTTATAAGGCAACTGACCATAGCTTTGTTCTATTTCAGATTGCGTTTTACCTAAAAAACGTTTTACAGAAATAAGCGTATTAGTCGGGTCTTCAGCAGAAGCAGCTTGGGCTTGTTCACCAACAATAACCTCTGAGTCGGTGTACCTTACTACCGACGGCAGCATAGGTTTACCCATAAAATCGCTAAGGGTCTTCGTTTCGCCACTTTGTACTGTTGCCACAAGAGAGTTCGTGGTACCTAAGTCAATACCAATCGCTAATTTATGCTCATGAGGTGCCGCGCTCTGCCCCGGCTCAGCAATTTGCAATAATGCCATAATGCTCTTTTCACTTTAACGTTTGTTGATGTTATACATCATCAATCGAATAATTCATCTTCGATACGTGCTAATTCGTCGCGTAACTTGTAGACAAACTTTAGCTTACGAATATTGTCTGCTGCGGCTTCTAATGTGCTCATGTCATCGCTTTGAAGCTGCTCGGCAAGGGAGGCGCTAAACTCTGTATCTAACGCTTTAATCTGTGTTTCGAACTCTGCAATCGCGCCGTCGGGATCCGCCGCATCAGGTAGTTCTTCTAATGCTTCACGCAGCTCCATCTGTTGCATTAAGAACATCGGATCTTGCAACGTTTGTTGCTCTGCACGTATGTCTACACCCTTTTCGCTTAGCATATACTCGGCGCGTTTAACTGGGTGTTTAAGTACCGCTAGCGCGTCATTGATCTCTGCGGTTTTCTGTACCGCGAGCAACTTCTCACGCTCACTTTTACCAGCAAATCTATCTGGGTGAACTGCACGCTGTAGCTCTAAATAACCTTGATTTAGTTTGTTTAAATCAACGTGATAATCAACAGGTAAATCAAATAATTCAAAATAACGCATACGCACCTAATACAGCAAAGCCCCACCAAGGCAGGGCTTTAAGCTATTCACTGTTGCAAACTATACGGTGAAGCTTTCGCCACAGCCACATTCGTCTTTCTGATTTGGGTTATTGAATTTAAACCCTTCATTCAGACCTTCTTTTGTGTAATCAAGCTCTGTGCCGTCGATATAAACTAAACTTTTTGCATCAACGATGATTTTGACATCTTTGTCTTCAAATACTTCGTCGCCTTCATCTAAGTCGTCGACAAATTCGAGAACATAAGCAAGACCTGAACAGCCCGTGGTTTTAATACCAACGCGCAGCCCTATGCCTTTTCCACGGTTACTCAAAAAGGCTAATACGCGATTAGCGGCTGCATCTGTTAACGTCACTGCCATAATAGTCTCTTACTTCGCTTGTTTACTCTTATAATCTGCAATCGCAGCTTGAATCGCATCTTCTGCCAAAATTGAGCAGTGGATTTTCACTGGTGGCAACTCAAGCTCAGCGCTGATATCAGTGTTTTTGATAGTGGAAGCTTCTTCTAACGATTTACCTTTCACCCACTCAGTCACAAGGGATGATGATGCAATCGCGCTACCACAACCATATGTCTTGAATTTCGCATCTTCGATGATGCCTTCTTTTGACACTTTAATTTGTAGTTTCATTACGTCGCCACATGCAGGTGCCCCCACCATGCCCGTTGCTACGCTTGGATCGTTCTTGTCTAAAGAACCTACGTTACGTGGATTCTCAACGTGGTCGATAACTTTATCACTGTAAGCCATAACTATTTCCTCACTACCTGCTTGCGGCTGGATAGTATCCAGCCAGCGGCTAAAACTTGCTTAATGGTGTGCCCATTCAACGCTATCTAAGTCGATGCCATCTTGGTGCATTTCCCAAAGCGGTGACATCTCACGTAAGCGACCAATAGAATTCTTAAGAAGATTGACGGTGTAATCGATCTCTTCTTCTGTCGTAAAACGACCAATACTGAAACGGATTGAGCTGTGTGCTAATTCGTCATTACGACCTAGAGCACGCAGTACATAAGATGGCTCTAAGCTCGCCGATGTACATGCAGAACCTGAAGAAACCGCAATGTCTTTAACTGCCATTAGTAGACTTTCACCTTCAACAAAGTTGAAGCTGATGTTTACAATGCCAGGTACTGATTGGTCGATAGCACCATTAAAATAAACTTCGTCCATATCCATTAGGCCGTCCAATAGACGCTGACGAAGCGCACTGATGTGTGCATGGTCTTTTTCAAAGTCTTGCTTAGCAATTCTAAATGCTGTGCCCATACCCACGATTTGATGAGTAGCAAGAGTACCAGAACGCATACCGCGCTCATGACCACCACCGTGCATTTGTGCTTCTAAACGCGCACGTGGCTTACGGCGTACGTACAACGCACCGATACCCTTCGGGCCATAAACTTTGTGGCCCGAAAATGACATAAAGTCTACTTTCAATGTTTGTAGGTCGATTAGTACCTTGCCAGCACTTTGCGCCGCATCAACATGGAACATGATCTTGCGCTCACGACACATCTCACCGATAGTCGCGATATCTTGAATAACACCTAGCTCGTTATTAACGTGCATTACGCTCACTAAAACAGTGTCTTCACGCATGGTTGCTTCAAGCTTTTTCAAGTCAAGTAAGCCGTTGTCTTCAACATCCATATACGTCACTTCAAAGCCTTGACGCTCAAGCTCACGGCAGGTGTCTAGTACTGCTTTGTGCTCTGTACGAACGGTGATGATGTGTTTACCTTTCTTTTTATAGAACTGCGCAGCACCTTTGATTGCAAGGTTGTTTGACTCAGTTGCACCAGATGTGAAAACGATTTCACGCGGATCAGCGTTGATTAAATCAGCGATATCATTACGCGCCTGATCAACCAGTTCTTCTGCTTGCCAACCGAAACGGTGTGAACGAGAAGCTGGATTACCAAAGTTACCATCCATTGTCAGGCACTGCATCATCTCGTCTGCAACACGCTGATCAACCGGAGCGGTTGCTGCATAATCTAGATATATCGGTAATTTCATTTATCTCTCCGCTTGACGTCAACCTAGAGTTGACAGCTCACTTGAATATTGTCTAATTGCTCGATAACACGTTTAACGTGCTTATCTTGCCGCGTTGCTACGGATTGAACATCCGCGTCGGCGACTAACTCGGCTAGGGAAATACTGTTTAAAAATTCTTCAATTCGCACACTTAAATCAGACCACAATGAATGAGTTAGACAGCGCATACCGCTTTGGCAGCCGCCGCCTTCGCCGTGACAACGTGTTGCGTCAACGGACTCGTCAACAGCATTGATCACATCACCAACGGAAATTGTGTGTGCATCACGGCCTAATAAGTAGCCGCCGCCTGGACCACGTACAGAGCTAACTAAGCCATGTTTACGTAGACGGGCAAATAATTGTTCAAGGTAAGATAGCGAAATCTCTTGTCGTTCAGAGATATCGGCTAGTGGAACAGGGCCAATACTTGCGTGTAACGCAACATCTAACATTGCTGTCACGGCGTATCTGCCTTTTGATGTCAGTTTCATGCATAACCCCCGCTAATTTACCAAGCTGCAAATTTTAATTACTTGACTAAGATAGTCAAGTATTAACCAAGCATAATAACGGCTTTAAATCTGCAACCCTCGTATGCCTACCCGAAATACCTGAGTAATTTAATCAGGTATTATGGATATTGTAATTACCTGAGTATTTTAGTCAAGTATTAGTGATGAAGATTTATGCAAGATTTCACAAAAGGAATGGTTGATATTTAGACAGTAGAAATATAACAGTATTGGCGTGCTGAATTGGCCAATACTGTTATCGTGTTTGGTTTACTTGTTAGTAGATTTATCTATCGAACTTAGGATCCCACGTAGAATATTAAGTTCTTGATCTTCCGGTCTAGCACGGTTGAACAAACGCTTTAGCTTAGTCATTACCATGCCCGGATGCTGTTTGATGATAAAGCCGGTGTCATTCAGGGTATTTTCAAGATGCTCGTAGAATAACTCCATCTGCTTTGATGATGGGTAAATCGTTTCATCCACTTCTTCTGGCTGCTTTTGTTGCGTGTCTAAGTATGTCATACGCGTTTCGTAGGCCAACGTTTGCACTGCCATCGCAAGATTAAGCGAGCTATACTCAGGATTAGCCGGAATACATACGTGATAGTTGCACAACTGCAGCTCTTCGTTCGACAAGCCACTGTTTTCTCGACCAAATACCAATGCAACTGGGCCATTCACCGATTCAGCAACCAATTTTTGTGCACACTCACGCGGGTCTACCATTGGCCACGACAAAGTGCGTGAGCGCGCACTCGTGCCAATAGTTAAAGCGCAATCAGCAATCGCCTCTTGAAGTGTATCGACTTTAGTCGCTGCACCCAACACGTCGGTTGCGCCAGCCGCCAATGCACTTGCATGGCTGTCCACTTCACATGCAGGGTCAACTAAGTAAAGCTTAGATAACCCCATCGTCTTCATCGCTCTCGCAACAGAGCCAATATTGCCAGAGTGTGAGGTGTTCACTAATACAATTCGAATATCTTCTAAAGCCATTTACACGAGTCTCAAACAAAAATAATGGCGCAGTGTAGCATATCTAATTTGCGTTTTTCCAAGCTCCACAACCAGAAATTAAAAATCTTTATGTAGCAACGAAGTACAAAAAACAACCAGAGAAATTCACAATTGGTTATTTACTTTAGAGAAAAAACCGCTAGAATACGCCGGCTCAAAATGATCCTGTTCTTTTACAACCTAAAGGTAATGCTATGCATCCAATGTTGAACATTGCGGTACGCGCTGCGCGTAACGCAGGTAAGATTATCCTACGTGCAAGTGAAGATTTATCGCGCGTTGAAGCTACTCAAAAAGGCACAAATGATTTAGTAACTAACATCGATAAAGATGCGGAATCAATCGTTCGTGACACAATTTTAAAATCTTACCCTGATCACGCTATTGTTGGTGAAGAATTTGGTCATCACGAAGGCAAAGATGCAGACTACCTTTGGGTTATCGATCCTCTAGACGGTACAACTAACTTCGTTAAAGGTATCCCTCATTATGCTGTTTCTATCGCGCTAAGAGTTAAAGGTCGCGTAGAGCAAGCTGTTGTATACGATCCAATCCGCGACGAATTATTTACTGCTTCTCGTGGCCAAGGCGCACAGCTAAACAACAAACGTATTCGTGTATCTAAGTCTATTGAATTACAAGGTACTGTGCTTGCAACAGGTTTCCCTTTCAAGCAAAAGCACCACATGGATGCCTACCTAGAAGCGTTCAAAGCATTATTCATTCATACAGCTGATATCCGCCGTGCGGGCTCTGCAGCTTTAGACATGGCATATGTTGCAGCAGGTCGTATGGATGGTTTCTTTGAAATTGGCCTTAAGCCTTGGGATACAGCAGCCGGTGAGCTGTTAGTAAAAGAAGCAGGCGGTATGGTCACTGATTTTGCAGGCGGTGCTAACTTTAACCGTAGCGGCAACATCATCTGTGGCGCGCCTAAGCTTTGCCAAGCGATTGTAAAAGAAATTCGTCCAGTATTAACTGAGTCATTGTTAAAATAATAACTCTGGCTTAGACAAAAGAGCCAAGTATTACCTTAGGCTAGTAAATAAAGAAAGAGCTACTATTTCATTATGGTGGCTCTTTTTGTTTCCACCTCCTTTCGTAAAACTTACGACGAGCCAGCCTGTCACTACCACAAAAACGACTCTTTTCTTCTTATACCAGTTGTATTAAGTAAATGATCTATCTTGAAGCGGGGAAATAGCTTTAGTAGCAAGGCAAAAATTTTGCTATTTAGTTGTTCTAAATGAGAAATTTTTAACGAAGCTAATATGCTATTTCACCCTTCAAATTGATTAGAGAATTAATTCAATTGGTATTATATCCGAATCGCTAAATGCTGTTGCCAGCAGTACATAAGCACCATATGCTAGAGCTTCACCATTTAAGCAAGGAAAAGTGATGGTAAAACTCATTATTTTTGTATTTACGGTATTCACCCCAATCGCACTTTCGCAACCAACAATTAATAATGCGCTACCCTTTCCTGATAAAAAACAACGAGCAGAGATTGCCACACAGCTATTTTCTGGAATAGAAAGCATCGATGCTATAACAATAGCACTGCGCAATAAAACCAGACGTGTAGACTGGAAAACCTACAAAGCCATAGCAAGTAAACGTATCGTAAACTCAAATAATTGGGATACCCTATACCGTGCCCTAGACAACCTACACTATGGAATTTTAAATCGTCACTCCTATTTGATAGTTGATGAAAAGGCACGCCAACAAGTCACGAACTTCCCTAAGTGGCCGAAGCTCGAAATAGGCTATACATGGCCTCAAATTAGCTTTTTCTCTACCAAAAACCAAAAGTCAATCAGACTTATAAACGAGCGTAGCATAGAAGATTTGTTTGAAGAGTTTTTCAACTTTTATTGTAATGACGTACACAAATCAGGTTGCCTGCGGCTGTTCTCCAGCTACATGAAATCGGGCTACTTCTTCTCTGGTGGCCTAGATAAACTCGTCGTTAGTTACACAGATAACAGTTCAGATGTTTTTGTAAAACTGGGGCAACAAAAAAACAAGCAACAAGCTTCTTCTAAATGTTCAGAAATGTATTTACCGCTTGGCTTAAATTTGCTCTACGATGGCAGTCAGTCATGCCTATATGAAAGCAACGGTACCTTTGTGCTTAAAATATTCTACTTTGGTAAATGGGGTTCTCACAGCAATGATATCTATTGTGACGAAGCTAAAGAACCAGGTATGTGCTTCGATATCAACGAAATAAAGCAAATTACACATCGCTCGCCGGCTAAGCCCCTAATCGTAGATATCCAGAATAATAAAGGTGGTTCAGAAAATACGCCTTGGATCGCCGCTTTGACCCGAAATGGATTCAGAGACAATTTGGTCCAGTATCGAAATACACCGCTTTTGGCAAATAAAGAGATACGGGATAGCGCGTTTTACCAAAGTAAAAGAGCCGAACGTTGGTATCAAAATATTGTCGCTGACATCACCAGTCGTGACGACTTTCTGCCTCCTCGGCCTGACTTTTGCCGCGGCTCTGCCCAGTGCGACATTCGCATGATTGACTCGTCTTCTACATCTATGAAGTACGAATCCTTAAAACTCGTAGTCAATGCTGGATGCGTTAGCTCTTGTGATGATTTTATTTGGCGAACACGCCAGTATGCAAATGCGAAAACCTTTGGACAATTGCCGGCTACCGACGGCGCCTATGCCAGATTAACTGGTTACTTATTTATCACTCAAACAGGGAAGATAATTAATGTTATCACTGGTGAAGGCGAGCACCCAGCAGGTGATAATGGAACTTTATTACTGACTTATCAGCTCCCTATTTCTAAAACAGTGAGCTTTGACGGAGAAATGTTGGAAGGAAATGCTAGCGTACTTGACAACTTATTGCCTGTCAGCAAACTGAACTATGTTAATTTGGAATTAGATAACTTGGTAAATGCCTTGCGTGATTAAAGCATCCGATTAGCTAGCTAGAAATACAATGAAGCCGCTATAGCCAAGATAGCGGCTTCACTGGTTTAGGAGCGTTCAGACCTACTTAATTTCCACACGGGCTGAGCGCATCACGATTTCATCGTTTAGCTCAATACCAAGCCCCGGCTCTTCTGACACTCTAAAGATACCGTTCTTAGGCTGTGGATCTTGCAAGCATAGCTCTCTGTTCCACTTTTTGATTGCGTAAGTATGGTGCTCATGGATCAGGAAATTTGGGATCGCGGTTTCCAAGTGTAATGAAGCTGCGGTTGCTACCGGGCCGCCACAGACATGCGCCTGAATACGGATATCAAAGATATCGGCGTAATCACATACCTTCTTAGTTTCCGTAAAGCCACCACATAGGCCAATATCTGGCTGCAGTACATCAATACTTTGATCTTCAAAATAAGGGCGAACACCCCAGCGATTATATAAACGTTCCCCACCAGCGATTGGCACAGAGGTCTTGTTGGCTACCTTTGCATGTAAAGAGTGGTTAAGATAATTCACAGGCTCTTCATAATACATACAATCAAATTCTTCAGCGATGTCTGCAATTTGAATGGCTGATGTCGCGCCTGGTAAGCTGTGGCATTCAAAAATAATGTCGACTTCATCACCTACCGCTTCACGTATTGCTTTCATTCTTGCACGGTATAATTTCATTTCCGCGCGCGAGATAAGCTTAGTTCTATCGTAATAGGTGTTGCCATCTTTATCGTACTGAATTGGGTCAACTTTAACCGCATCGTACCCTTCTGCAATGGCTTTGTGAGCCGCTTCAGCATATTCGTGTGGTTGAACTAGTGCTTTAAACTCGCTATCCCAATCAAACTGTAATTGTGAGGCATAGGTGCGAAGCTCAGGGTTCACTTTACCACCAAGCAACTGATAAACAGGTAGGTTTAAGGCTTTACCTTTAATATCCCAAAGCGCGGTATCTATTGCTGACATCGCCGCATATACCACAGGTCCGCCACCTAAACCCCAAAAGCTTTCTCTCAGCATACGCGACCAAAGCAGCTCGGTTTGAAAAGGGTCATGACCAATTAAAAAAGCTTCAGCCATTTCTTTGATCATACTGGCCGCAGCGCTGTGGCCGAGGTCGTATGCAAGCCCAGCTTCACCAACCCCTGAAATGCCTTCATCGGTGTGAATACGAACAAAAACGGGTGTCCAAGCAGGTCTATCTGGACAATGAATATCAAAAACTTCGACACGATTAACTTTCATGTTGACTCCTATTGAGCAAAGCTTGGGTCTAGGCGGTAAGCTTTACGAAGCATTGCGGGCCATGCTAATTGACCACCGGTGCTACCGCTATGCACGACATTCGCTTGGTTATATATGTTATCAATAATGGGTTGTGGTACAGGTACGGCTTGTTGTCCCGTTGCTTGAATCGCAACTTGAATTTCGCATGCACGCTGTAAGTCATAAAAACGCATAAAGGCATCGCCTACCGTTGGTCCAACAGTTAAACCACCATGGTTCACCAGCAGCATATGATTGGTTGTACCTAAGTCATCTTGCAAGCGCTTTTTTTCATCCATATTCACTGCTAAGCCTTCATAGCCGTGATACGACAGTGATGGTAAGGAGAACATACTATGCTGACTCAAAGGCAATAAACCACATTCTACACTTGCGACTGCGATCGTCTCTTTGGTATGGAGGTGGATAACGCAATGCGCATCTTCTCGCACCTCATGGATCGCACTGTGAATAGTAAAGCCCGCCGGATTAATCTCAAATGGCGTATCATCAAGAATATTCCCTTCAAGATCGACCTTCACCAAATTAGAAGCGGTGACTTCATCAAAAGTCAGGCCAAAGGCGTTTACTAAATAATGATCCGTACCCGGCAAACGCGCCGACATATGCGTATAAATTAGATCTCCCCAGCGAAAGTGCTCAACCAGTCGATAGCAAGCGGCAAGGTCAACACGCAGCTGCCATTCTTCTGCGCTTACTTTGTCTTTTAAATTTAACTGAGGTAATTCGAACATGGGGATCCCTTATTGACTCCACATTTGGATGTATAGAAGTCTAAATTAGCTTAATTATATCTTCAACTAAAAACCACCGCGAACGGTGGTTTTTTATCATCTTTGATATCTAACTTTGATGTTATTCAACTTTAGATAGATACTCTGCAATCGCATCGATTTCAGCGTCAGTGACATTAGCGACCATCGCTTTCATTGCTGCTGTCATACCGTTATTACGTTTACCTGATTTGATATCTTTCATTTGCGCCGCTAAATACTCTTTGCTTTGACCATTTACCTTCGGATACAGAGGCATGATCGGTGCTTTACCTTCTGCACCATGACAGGTTTGGCACATCTTTGCTGTATACAATGCTTTACCATCTGCAGCCATTGAACTTGCTGAACCTAGTGCGCAAATTGCCACCGTAGTCCCTACTAGTAGTTTTTTCATCTTGCTCATATCATTACTCTTTTTATTGACGGTTAACGTTGTAAGTCAGTGTAGACTAAAGTTTGACCTAAAGCCTAATCACTACCACATCAAATCATCTGGGACTTCAAAGTCAGCGTAAGGGTCATCCTCATCACCTTGCTGATTGTCCTCAACATGGAAAACGATATACTTCTCGTCTACCTCTGCAATCTTTCTAGCAGGTTCATCTTGTAGTACGTAGAACTGCTCTTCTAATACACAAATCGCTAAACGCCCCTTTGATAGCGCTTTTTGTGTTTCGGAATTAACTTCTAACTCCTTCACCTTATTTTGATATGTGAAGTTAAAGGTCACATTACCGCGGATCTCATCTTGGTTATGGTGTTCTAAGATCTGCTTCACGCGAGCAATTTGCTCTTTATCTTTTAGCGTTTCTTGCTTCGCTTTATTTAGCTCTTCGGCACGCTTTTGCTGCTCAAGCTTTGTCTGCTCAATATGTTTTTGAAGGTCTGTTTGGTCGCTCGTTGCGCCTTTTTTCTTTTTCTTCTGCTGTTTACGCTTTTGTGTTTTTGCAACTTTCGCTTTGTGCTCAGTTGTTAGACCTGCTTTTAGCAACTGATCTTGCAGTGAACCCATCATGCAACTCCGTAAAATAGACTTTTCACTATTTTAACTCAGCAATTTCGATTGACCAGAGAGGAATCGGTCAATCTAATGTAAAACTACCAAAATTATTGTTGCGCATCGTGATTTAGCGCAAAAAATTGTCATCTAGTTTGCTTTAATTTAAGCTAACTCATCGAAATTAAACGCCTTATTGCTTAATGCCCGTCATTCATCTATTGCTTTGCTCTGTGACCATTTTTTTTGTGCTTTACGCGCCGCAGCCGCTGCTGGCCGAGTTTGCAGAGCAATTTAATGTATCGGCGTCAGATGCGGGCATGCTGATGTCAGCAACTATGCTACCTCTGGCTATCGCGCCAATCTGCTACGGGTTATTGCTGGCAAAGTCCAATCCGCTGCGCATTTTAAAATGGACCATGCTGCTCTTGGCACTCAGCAGTTTAGCATTTGCTTCAATGACTTCGTTTTCAGGGCTCTTGTTTACTCGGTTAATTCAAGGGTTATTATTACCTGCTGCACTCACTGCGATGACGGGTTATATCGGCCAACAGTTTAGTGGCTCACAGTTGAAAAGAAACATGAGCTTGTACATCGGAAGTACCATAGCCGGAGGTTATTTTGGCCGTACACTTGCGGCCAACTTTACTGTCTGGTTTGAGTGGCAAAGTTTCTATTACCTAAACGCATTGTTATTGATTGTGCTGGCATTTAGCATTCGAGCCAGCAAGAACAAACCACCAATAATTCACGCGACAAGGATCAGAGACTACCTGGCACCACTCAAGCAATCGCGCCTAGTGAGATTATACAGCTCTGTATTTTGTATGTTTTTCTGCTTCGCGGGGCTACTCAACTTTTTACCTTTTATACTCAAGTACGACTTTAATTTAACTGATCCAAGTAAAGTGGGCTGGGTCTATACAGGCTATTTAGTTGGTGCTTTAGGGTCTATCGTTACACCTTGGCTACAAAGTAAATTTCATTCTACCTGGCGATTTTTAGCTGTGATGTTCTTCATCTATGCTACAACCATTGCGCTATTACCCGTGGCGTCTGTGTTCTTTTTTGTGGTCTTATTTACGCTATTCTGCGCCTGTATGTTTGTGATCCATTCAACCGCAGCGCCTTTAGCAAACAGTATTAGTCAGGCACCTGCAACCGTCACCAATGGCGCTTATGTTTCATTTTATTATTCCGGAGGCGTGCTGGGATCTTATCTTCCGGGTTTGATTTATGAGCAAGCTGGTATCACTTGGTTTTGTGCGTCGCTTTTTACCGTCTGTACAGTCGGCTTAGCTCTGAGTTTGAGAAACACAGTCAACCCAGTGAGGTGAGTGCCCAGTGACTTGCCAAAAGCGCTTTAAATCTTCGAGCGTTAACACCCAAGTTTTAGTATTCACTAGGGGGTGGCACTGCCATAAGTGCGCAGATTGCAGTTCACTATCAAGCCATAATTCGACTTGTTGCTCACAGTCGTTATGCAGTGTGAGTGCTGATACACAGCCTTGTTCCACTCCTAAATACTTCGCTAGTCTGTCCGTCGATGCAAAACCTAAACGTGACACCCCTTGAGATTTAGACAGCGCTTTTAGGTCGACTTGCTTATCTGCAGGAATAATAAAAAGAAAGTGTCGCTTTCCATAGTTATCTCGGAGGAAGAGATTTTTCAGTCGCGTCCCTTTTCTCTCTAACTCCAAGTTGTCAGCATCTAGACAAGTATGTAACGGTGGATGCTCATAATTGAAATAGTTGATACCTAGCTGAGCGAGCCGCTCTGCAAGTGCACTTGGATTGTTTCTGATCACAAACACTTACCTCGTAACTGAACGCTACGCTGCCGCCAGTATACATCGGTAATTTTATGACCTGCGTTGCAGTAGTCCGCCTCAATCAAAGCCGGTTTTAATAAGGCGACGGCTTGCTCTTCTAACTTGAGTTTTAGAGAGGGGGAATCTTCAATACGTTCAAACTCGGCAAAACGTTTTAACTCTCTTCTTGATATTGGCTTACTTGAATCCAGCTCCATTCGAGGTGTTGCTTGTACCGTTACAATGAAAGCAAATTCTTTATCACCAGTTGGCGAAAGACGCTTATGAAGAGATTGTTTTTCGATAATAAGTTCAGGCTCATCAGACTGTGATGCACAACTCGCTAGCAGCCCAATAATGAGAATAGAAAAGATATGACGCAGAACCATAATTCGCTTAATTCGTTTTATTTTCAGTTCAGTGTAACAAAGACTATAAAAAAATAGCGAAATTTTTTGTCTGGGGTTGACGGGAATATAAAAAATGATTAAATTTCGCTTCGTCCACTGACGGAATGTGGGGCTATAGCTCAGCTGGGAGAGCGCCTGCCTTGCACGCAGGAGGTCAGCAGTTCGATCCTGCTTAGCTCCACCACTTTCCGCTCTTCTTACTTCTTACAAAACTCCCCCCCCCTAAATCGAAAAGAAAAAAGCCCAAGTCTTTCGACCCGAGCTTTGCAGTTACTTATGTCATTCTGTGTATACCACTGAGTATGATTTTTCTATCTACTCAAGCAGCATCTGTTCATTACTCTCTGATTTGGCCTTCACCATTTACTAAAAACTTTTCGGTTGTTAGCGACTCTAAGCCCATTGGTCCGTAAGCGTGCAATTTGGTGGTAGCAATACCAATCTCGGCACCTAAACCTAACGCTGAACCATCACTAAAGCGTGAAGAGGCGTTAACCATCACGACGGAAGCATCTACACCGCGTTGGAACAAATCAGCAGCTGCTTTGTCTTCCGTACAGATAACTTCGGTATGGTGACTACCAAAGCGATCAATATGTGCAAGCGCTGCATTAAAATCAGTAACCTGACGAACCGCTATTTCAAGACTCAAGTATTCTTCGCCAAATTCGTCATCGCTTAACTCAACTGCATTATCAAAATAAGCTACGGTTTGCTTACACGCATTAATTTTCACACCCCTTTCTGCTAGTGCTGCAGCAACTTTCGGTAAAAAAGTCGGAGCGATATCTTGATGAACGATTAACCCTTCAAGCGCATTACATACACCAGTACGCTGCGTTTTACCGTTTAACAGAAGCGCCATTGCTTTATCGAGATCGGCCGCTTTATCTATATACAAGTGACACACGCCCTTAAAATGCTGGATCACTGGAACCGTACTATTCTCAGTAACGAAATTGATTAGACCCTCACCGCCACGTGGGATGATAAGGTCGATATATTCTTTTTGCTGCATCAGCTCCATTAGCAACGCGCGGTCTGGATCCGGAATAACAGAAACCAATGCGGCAGGTAGATTATGTTTTTCGAGCGCCTGATGCATCGCTTTTGCGATCTCTAAAGAACTTGATAACGCTTCTTTACCACCACGCAAAATAACACCATTACCTGATTTAAAACATAGTGCACCGGCGTCAGCGGTGACATTGGGGCGCGCCTCATAAATCATGCAGACAACACCAAGTGGCACTCGCATTTTACTGATTTTAATGCCATTTGGTCTTACACCCATGTCTCTACGTGCACCCACTGGATCGTCCAGTTGAATGATAGTCTCGATACCTTCAGCCATACTTTCAATCCGCGCTTGGTTAAGCGTTAATCTATCTATCATGGCGTCGCTAAGCTGGTTATCACGAGCAGCAGCCAAGTCAGCTTCATTGGCTTTAATAATGGCATCGCTATTATCACGGATCCCTTTTGCCATATCTGCTAACACCGCATTTTTTTGCTCTGTAGATAATAATGCTAACTGTTTCGCTGCTTTTGCAGCCTGTGATGAAATATCTGTGATTAAACTCATGTCTTATGACTTCTCCAATAATGCAATATCTTGTTCTGAAATAACGGGTCCGATACTATCTTGAATTCTTTCGCTGATCGGATTCTCTTCATGTTCAGTTAAAAAGTTTAATAGGCAGCTACTGTAATTGGTGGTTGCTTTGGCTAAGCGCTTACCATCTTTGCTCCTCACGAGCACGGTATCTCCAACAGAAAACTCACCTTTTACTTCAGTGATTTCATCGCCACTTAACTGACCCACCACTTGATTTTCGCCTGAGCCATAATCGCTATCAACGACCAGCTCACCTTGCTCTGATGCCGTGTGAGTCATCCAATGCACCGCTTCTTGCATCGGTTTATCATAGGCTGTAAATACCGTGCCTGGATTTTTTCCCGCCAACAATAATTCAAAGGTTGTTTCTTCGAAGCCGTTAACAATATAGGTATCTATACCGTGAGACGTCGCCTTTTCAGCAGCTTCAATTTTGGTCTTCATACCACCGGTACCAACCTTACTCGTTGGACAACCTGCCATATCGTAGATTTCTTCAGTGATCTCTGTCACCTCAGAGATCAGCTCTGCATCAGCATGTAAATTAGGATTTTTGTTATATAAACCACTGACATCGGAGCAAATAATTAGCCCATCTGCATCTGCAGCCCCCGCTACCATTGCAGACAAATTATCGTTATCACCCACCTTCAGATCGTCTGTGGTCACGGTGTCATTTTCATTGATAATAGGCAGTATTCCATGATCGAGTAAAGTGAATATTGTTTCACGAATACTGGTATATCTTTCCCTGTCACGCAGGTCGCCGTGAGTCAGCAATATCTGCGCCGACGGGAAGTCAAAGAAACGGTCCCACGTAGCCATCATCTCAGTTTGGCCAGCTGCCGCCATCGCTTTTTTCACCGCAATGCTCGGCTGCTCTGAATTAGGAAATAAGTGCGACCCTGCTGCGACTGAACCTGAAGAGACGAGGATCACCTCGATACCTCGGGCTCGACAACGCACGATGAATTGCGCGATGCTGAGTAAATAGCGGGATCGACACCCATCTTGCTCTGGCGCGATCAACGCACTCCCGATCTTGATTACTATACGTTTTGACTGTTTCATCGACATAAATTCCTGCATTAAATTAACCACCCACTCACGAGTTGGTACTCCAAATATCTCCTATTAGAAGACAACAGAAAGCGCAATGCATCGACCAAAAAGTCGGCAAATAGATAAAACAAACAGACGTGCGGCGGCGAAGACCTTAGTCCCATCATGTCGCCACACATGCTAAACCCAGACGCAGTAACAATCGTTAACTGGCTGACATTTCACTAATAGAAGATTGATTGTGACATCAAGTACTTAACCTTTGATGTCGAGCCGTTTCCAACAGGGCCACCATGGTTTGGTGCGGCCGGAAAGGCTGTACCGCAATGAATAATTGCGTAATGAGTAGATTGTGAATGACGGCGCGATTTACTCCACGCCTTGAACGTTTATTACCTTAACGTAAGCAAGGGTAAGATTGCAACCCTATCCCATGTTAATTATTTATGACCACCATAAATCAATTTTATAATACCTTATTTTCAGTAATTTATTCACTTTACCCTCATTCGCGCTGTGTTATAACTGGATGCTAGCTATACTGATAAAAATGTTGGGATAATCCAACCGGGGAGAATCTATGTCAGCAATCTACATTGCAGGTATTGCAGTATGTTCTGTAATAGCACAATGGCTTGCTTGGGCCTTTAAGGTTCCAGCAATTTTGTTTTTACTTCTTATAGGTCTTGCTTTGGGGCCATTTAGTGGCACGCTGGACCCAGATGCCTTACTCGGGGATTTACTCTTTCCCGTCGTCTCACTTTCCGTTGCTGTAATCCTCTTTGAAGGTTCACTAACCCTGCATTTTAAAGAACTCAAAGGAATTGGTAAGGTTGTACGGAATCTTTGTTCTATCGGGATGTTGGCAACCTTTGCGGTGATAGCAACGACCGCAATTTTTGTGCTGGAGCTTAACTGGCAAGTTGCCGCCGTTTTGGGCGCAGTACTTGTCGTGACTGGTCCAACAGTTATTGCCCCGATGCTGAACGCCATGCGCCCAGACAAAGACATAGACCGTATTTTACGTTGGGAAGGTATAGTCATAGACCCAATTGGTGCACTCTTTGCGGTACTCGTATTTGAAGCCGTCTCTTTAGTTGGTGGCGAAGGTATCTTCAGTCATACCCTGTGGGCGCTCGTATCAACACTTGGTGTGGGGATAAGTATTGGCGTCGCATCAGGTTACCTTACCACTTACCTAATAAGAAAAGAGTGGCTTCCTTTCGAGCTTCACAAGTTCGCCATTTTAGCGCTAGTGTTGTTTAGCTTTACGCTATCGAATCATCTGAGCCATGAGTCGGGTTTACTAGCCGTGACTATCTTTGGTATTTGGCTCGCTAACCAAGATGACTTGGAAATAGACTCAGTGTTAGAATTTAAAGAAGATCTCTCAATGATCCTGATTTCGAGCTTATTTATCTTACTCGCGGCACGACTCAAGTTAGAAGATTTAATGCTGTTAGACACTGACGTCTTTATCTTTCTAGCTGTAGTATTATTTATTGCTCGACCACTGTCGATATTCTTATCGACGTTCAATACAGACTTACCGATAAAGTCTCGTATTCTGTTAAGTTGGATAGCTCCTCGAGGTATTGTTGCTGCAGCGGTAGGCTCAGTTTTTGCGTTGAGTATGACCAAATCACAGATAGCAGATGCGGATAAAATGGTGCCGCTTATCTTCACCGTCATCATTGTCACCGTGGTACTACAAAGCCTAACGGCAACGCCTTTCGCACGTCTTTTAGGAGTGCGTCAACCAAAGCCCAATACCTTACTTATCATTGGTGCAAACCATGTAGCTAGAGCGGTGGCTAAAGGCTTAAAAGACCAAAATATTGATGTTTATCTCTCCGATCCCGCATGGGAAAACTGCAAGATGGCAAGAATGGACGGATTGCCTTGTTACTATGGTAACCCACAGTCGGAACATGCAGAGCGTTACCTCCCGTTGACCAGCTTAAAGTCTGTGCTAGCGCTTTCACCTAACCGTCATCACAACGCTTTGGGTGTACAATACTTTTCTCATTTACTTGGTGATCAATGTGTTTATTCGCTCAAATCATCCACTAACCACGCCAAGGCGAACAAAGATAGCGCCACTTTCCTTTCTCGCCAAATCTTGTTTGGCGACGAAGGTAATTACGCCAAGCTAAGTAGCATGATGGCAAAGGGCGGCAAAGTGAGCGTAACGCGGATCTCAGAAGAATTTAAATGGGAACAGTATAATGAGGTTAACAGTGAAGCAATCCCGCTGTTTGTACTCACAGAGCAGAACAAAGATGAGGAACCCATCTTGATCCGCCCATTTACCTCTGACATGAAAAAGCTTCCAGAAGAAGGCGACCGCATATTGGCGTTGCAACCGCCTAAGTTAACGGTGCTTAAAGACCCAAACACGAATAAAGAAGGCCAAATTGGTGCAAAGCTTAGCAGCCAGCAAATTACTTAACCTGAGATTTGGATAAGAAATAAGCTAGATTTACGGGCTTTATTTAGAAATAAGTAAAAGCGGCGTCACTTACGCCGCTTTTACTTTCCACTCAAAACCTGCTGAAAGTAATACCTATTGATCCAACGGAGTTAACCTGAGCCTCAGGTTATACAACCTGAACTCGGGATAAGAAGTAAGTTAATCCACTAAAATCACTAAGTTCAAAAGCGTAGTGTCACTCTAGTCAGAAGTTATTTCTTAATACAAGGCAAATTTGTGCGCCAATAGCTGGCCTATTGCAAGCAAATTTAACGCAGTAGTAAGGGATAACAGCTGCTAGAGAACAAGTTGTTATCCCGAGTTCAGGTTATATAGGCAATCTCGCGCGTTTGACCACGCTATCAGGCATTTTGTTTGCCAGTTGACCTAGTGCTACCTGAATCCGCTTATGTAGCTTTTTATCTGCAACTGCGGAATGGAACAGCCATCGATAGGCGTCTTCATAATCTCTTGGGCTACCGTGGCCTTGATTAAACACATCTACGAGTCTTAATTGAGCGTTTAAGTTGCCAAGTGCTGCTGCCTCTCTCAGATAGGTTACCGCCATCGCTTTATCTTCTTGCACTAACTGGCCAACATCATAGTAGCGACCTAATTGTTCAAGCGCCGCGGCAAGGCCCTGCTCTGCTGCCCTTTTCATATAATAAAGGCCGAGCTCAACATCTCTGTCTACACACACGGCATAAGCTAACATGTCACCATAAAGAAACTGATACGAAGGCAGCGCCATGATCTCAGCACGCGCTTCAATATCTTTAACCAGCTGGCACTCATCCTCTTTAACCCGAGCAAGGTGTTGATTTTTTTCAATGAGCGCTAGTAGCTCTTGCTGTGTATACAAAGGCACAGCTTCGATAGCCTCTTCGGCAGATACTTTGCTCTGTATACTGAGACTTAAGGAAACACTCAATGCTGAAGCTGCAAAATAACGAAGTAAGTAATTCATCGAAGACCCATCAAAGTAAAGCTGATTGTTTAACTATAGCAGGCTGCAAAGGCAAATTACTTGCTCTGCAGCAACATCGACACTCAAATTTGATTAAGCATTATTTACGCCAAAGCGAAGTCTAATTTTATCATATGAGCAAAAATTCACTTACTTATCGGCAGGAAGACAAAAACTTGTAGGGTAATAGACACAAAAAAAGCTGCCGTAGCAGCTTTTTTCTTTATCAATCGACAGCAAGATTATTCAGCAAAAGGGTTGCGAACAATCATTGTCTCAACGCGGTCAGGGCCTGTTGAGATGATATCAATTGGCACGCCAGTGATTTCTTCTAGGCGCTTGATATAGTTGATAGCGGCTTCTGGAAGCTGCTCAACAGAAGTTGCACCAAAGGTGTTTTCGCTCCAACCAGGCATTTCTTCATATACTGGAGTCACTTTCTCATAGCCTTCAGCAGCAAGAGGAGTCACATTAGTCACAGTGCCGTCTTCTAATTGGTAACCAGTACAGATTTTCACTTTTTCTAAACCATCAAGTACGTCTAGTTTAGTTAAGCAGAAACCACTGATGCTGTTGATTTGAACTGCACGGCGCATTGCCACTGCATCAAACCAACCGGTACGACGTAAACGACCAGTTGTTGCGCCAAACTCGTTGCCTTTCTCGCCTAAGTGTCTGCCAACTGGGTCTTGCTTGTCTTGACCATCGTAAAGCTCTGTAGGGAAAGGACCTGAACCAACACGAGTTGTGTAAGCTTTAACAATACCTAAAACGTAATCTAAGTGTAGCGGACCAAAACCTGCACCAGTCGCAACACCACCAGCCGTCGTGTTTGATGAGGTTACGTACGGGTAAGTACCGTGGTCAATATCAAGTAATGTACCTTGCGCACCTTCAAATAGAATATGGTCGCCAGCATTACGCGCTTGATCAAGTAGTTCAGTAACGTCAACAATCATTGACTTAAGTACTTTTGCTACTTCCATTGCATCATCGTATGTCTTCTGAAAGTCTACTGGATCTACTTTGTAGTAGTTAACCAAGGCGAAGTTGTGGAACTCTAGTACTTCTTTAAGCTTCGCAGCAAATTGCTCTGGGTTGAAAAGATCGCCAACACGTAAACCACGACGTGCAACCTTATCTTCGTACGCAGGACCAATACCACGGCCAGTTGTACCAATGGCTTTTTCACCACGCGCTAGTTCACGCGCTTGGTCTAGTGCAACGTGGTAAGGCAAGATCAAAGGACATGCTTCGCTGATCAATAGACGCTCACGTACAGGAACGCCACGCGCTTCAAGCATGTGGATTTCTTTCATTAGTGCATCTGGTGCAAGTACTACACCATTACCAATTACACATTTAACGTCTTCGCGTAGTACACCTGATGGGATCAAGTGTAGTACCGTTTTCTCACCGTTAATTACTAGTGTATGGCCAGCATTGTGTCCGCCTTGGTAGCGAACAACTAAAGAAGCCTTATCTGTAAGTAGGTCAACTACTTTACCTTTACCTTCGTCACCCCATTGGGTGCCTAATACAACGACGTTTTTACCCATTGCAAATTCACTTAGAAAAAATTAGGCGCAGATTTTACCAGAAAACCATAGTCGAAATCACCCCAATTTGCCTAATTTTTCTGCTTTCAATAAGATTGATGATGTAAAGCATCAAGGCAAGTTACATAACTTGTTGAAAAGGTGGGTTAATAGCTGAAAATCAAACAACGTATTTTATTTTTATATCAAAATAGCTGTATTGTTCGGATTAATCGATAACTATCTCTTTGTTATCAAAAGTAAACTTTTATAAAATGTAAAAAGCCCAAAGGTTAACCTTTGGGCTTTTTAAAATATAGCTCAAGCTTGCTGGCGAGCCGTTAAACTTGAGTGGTTAGCCTATAGCTCTAAATCATCTTCAACTTCAGCAAGGCCTTTATCTTCACCCTCTTCAGGCATAATAACCGCTTGCGCTAGGAGCATTTCTCTTAACTTGCCTTCAATTTCATTGGCAATCTCAACATTTTCTTTTAAGAACTTAATTGAGTTTGCTTTACCTTGGCCAATTTTACTGCCGTTATAGCTAAACCAAGCACCCGCTTTATCAACCAGTTTGTGTTTCACACCTAAGTCTATCAACTCACCTTGTTTCGACGTACCTTCACCGTACATGATGATGAACTCAGCTTGCTTAAATGGTGGTGCTACTTTGTTTTTCACAACCTTAACACGAGTTTCGTTACCAACAACCTCATCACCTTCTTTCACTGAACCGATACGACGAATATCAAGACGTACAGATGCATAGAATTTAAGTGCGTTACCACCAGTTGTGGTTTCAGGGTTGCCAAACATCACACCAATCTTCATACGAATTTGGTTGATGAAAATACATAATGTGTTCGAGCGTTTGATATTAGCTGTAAGCTTACGCAATGCTTGTGACATGAGTCGAGCCTGCAAACCAACGTGTGAGTCACCCATATCGCCTTCGATTTCAGCTTTAGGGGTAAGTGCTGCTACCGAGTCAATAACAACCAAATCAACCGCACCAGAACGAACTAGCATGTCACAAATTTCAAGCGCTTGTTCACCGGTGTCAGGCTGTGATACTAATAACTCATCAACATTAACGCCTAGCTTTTCGGCATAGATTGGATCGAGTGCGTGTTCAGCATCAACGAACGCACATATTTTTCCCATTTTTTGCGCTTCTGCAATCGCTTGTAATGTTAGCGTTGTTTTACCTGATGATTCTGGACCATAGATTTCAACAATACGACCAGTTGGTAAGCCGCCGATACCAAGTGCAATATCCAGACCTAATGAACCCGTTGAGATGGCTTCAATATCTAGCGCCTTGTTCTCACCCAGTTTCATGATTGAGCCTTTACCAAACTGACGCTCAATTTGTGATAGTGCTGCGTCTAATGCCTTTTGCTTGTTATCGTTCATTTGCTTCTCCAATTCAGCGTAATGACACCTAGTATACTGTATGAAATCACAGTATCAAGTAGAATTTTATGATTTTACCATCGCCATAGCATTTTTTAATGCAAATTCAATGGCTTGAAGTCTTATTTCGGCCCTATTCCCAGTAAATACTTGGTGAAATGCCTGAACTCTATCACTATTCGCAATAGCAAACCATACAGTACCTACGGGCTTATCAACGCTGCCTCCAGTTGGTCCAGCGATACCAGACACAGCAATGGCAACTTCAGCATGAGCTGCCTGCTGAGCACCTTTGACCATCTCCAAAACCGTTTGCTCACTCACGGCACCAAATTGCGTTAGGGTTTGTTGTGATACTCCCAATAATTCGTGCTTAGCTTGATTACTGTATGTCACAAAACAACGTTCGATATAAGCAGAGCTCCCCGGCGTATCTGTTAACGCATAACTCACCCCACCACCTGTACATGACTCTGCGGTAGTGATTGTTACGCCGTTATTCGTTAGAATAGCGCCCAATTGTGCCGCATATTCGGCTATCTCTTTGTAGTGCTCCATAGGAAAACCTTTTAGGTATCAACAATGTCGTCAGATCTATATTCAGAACACACTATAAACCAACAAACCCCAATGATGCAGCAATACCTGCGAATTAAAGCTCAGCATCAAGAAATCTTGCTGTTCTATCGCATGGGCGACTTTTATGAACTCTTCTTTGACGATGCTATCAGAGCGGCGCAGCTTCTCGATATATCTCAAACCTATCGCGGTAAAGCCGGTGGCAATCCAATTCCAATGGCAGGTGTTCCCTATCATGCAGTTGAAAACTACTTAGCTCGCTTGGTACAACTGGGTGAATCTGTTGCTATTTGTGAGCAAGTTGGCGACCCAGCGACCAGTAAAGGTCCTGTAGAACGTAAAGTTGTGCGTATTGTTACTCCAGGTACCGTCACCGACGAAGCACTATTGCAAGAACGCCAAGATAATTTACTTGCGGCGGTCTACCAACATCCAAAAAACTTAGGTTATGGCGTTGCCTATCTTGATATTAACTCGGGCCGATTTAATATCGTAGAGCTACAGACTGACGAAGCACTTAATTCCACGCTACAGCGCTTGCAGCCCGCAGAATTGTTATATCCAGAATCATTTCAGAACCTTTTAGTGCTAGAAAGCATTAAAGGCAGTCGTCGCCGTCCAGATTGGGAGTTTGATTTAGACACAGCAAAGCATTTACTTTGTCAGCAGTTTGCAACCCGCGACTTAGTCGGTTTTGGTGTCGACAATGCCAATATGGGTTTAATCGCCGCGGGTTGTGTCATGCAATACGTGAAAGACACGCAACGCACTGCATTACCTCATATTCGTGCGATCACGCTAGAAAAGAATGAGCACGCAGTGATCTTAGATGCCGCGACGCGCAAAAACTTAGAGCTGACACTGAACCTCTCTGGCGGTGTTGAAAACACCTTAGCGCAGATTTTAGACAAGTCTTCAACGGCCATGGGTTCGCGCTTACTAAAACGCCGCATTCATACGCCCGTGCGCGAACGCAAAGAGCTCAATGCTCGACTCAATGCGATTGCGAGCCTTATCGAACAACAACTATGCATGGAAGTTTACGATGCACTAAAACACATTGGCGATATTGAACGAGTCGTAGCCCGGTTAGCGTTATTTACCGCTCGTCCGCGTGATCTAACGCGCTTAAGAAGTGCATTACAAGCGTTACCGCCACTGCATGATATTTTACAAGATGCGACGGATACGAGACTTCAGTCTATTATTAGCCATTCACCTGCATTACCTAAGTTACAAGATTTGTTAGAACGAGCGGTTATCGACAATCCCCCTGTTCTCATTCGTGATGGTGGAGTAATAGCACAGGGCTACAATGCAGAGCTTGACGAGCTACGCGCATTAAGCGCAGGTGCCACGGATGTTTTAGAAAAACTTGAAGAAAGAGAGCGCGAACGCACAGGGATCTCGACATTAAAAATTGGGTATAACCGCGTTCACGGATTTTATATTGAGATCAGCCGGGCCAATTCGCACTTAGTGCCTGCGGAATACATTCGCAGACAAACACTGAAAAATAACGAACGCTACATTATTCCTGAGCTAAAAGAACATGAAGACAAAGTGCTTGGTAGCCAATCGAAAGCACTAGCACTTGAAAAGCGCCTATATGAAGAGCTCTTTGAACTCATCGCTCCTTATATTGAACAATTGCAAGTCATGGCTGCAGCGCTTGCCGATCTGGACGTATTAAACACCTTAGCCGAACGTGCTCAGACACTAGACTATTGCAAGCCCACGCTTACCGAGGGCACTGAAATTGATTTAGTGGATGGTCGCCACCCAGTCGTAGAACAAGTAAGTAAAGAACCATTCATTGCCAACCCAGTAAAACTCAACGATGAACGTAAAATGCTCATTATTACTGGACCAAATATGGGTGGTAAATCGACCTATATGCGTCAAACCGCGTTAATTGTGTTGATGGCGCATATTGGCAGCTATGTACCGGCAAGCGCAGCCACCATCGGAATTGTCGATCGTATTTTTACTCGCATTGGTGCCAGTGATGACCTTGCCTCTGGGCGCTCAACCTTTATGGTTGAAATGACCGAAACTGCAACCATTTTAAACAATGCAACCGCCCAATCATTGGTGCTAATGGACGAAATTGGTCGTGGGACAAGCACCTATGACGGTTTATCACTCGCTTATGCGACAGCGGATTATCTCGCCAGCAAAATTGCAGCAAAAACACTGTTTGCTACTCATTATTTTGAGTTAACCGAATTGGCTGAGCAGCAAGCAGGCCTTGTTAATGTGCATTTGGATGCCGTTGAACATAACGATACTATTGCCTTCAAACACACAGTGATGGAAGGGGCTGCAAGTAAGAGTTTTGGTTTACAGGTAGCAAGTCTTGCCGGCGTGCCAAAAGCAGTGATTAAGTTAGCGAAACAGAAACTCGCTTTGTTAGAGCAACATCAGAGTGTCGTTGGCGATAAGCCTGTTCATGTAGCCGCACCTGTACAGCAGAGCTTAATGCTTGCCAATGAGCCTTCTGAGGTTGAAGCGCTACTTGCAGATATGGATCCCGATGATATGACACCAAAGCAAGCTCATGCTTTGCTATATCAACTTAAATCTATGCTATAGAAAGTAAAAAGCGGCCAAAAGCCGCTTTTTTAATGTTCTCTCATAATTAGAACTTGTGGTTATACTGAAGACCAAAGATCATCGCATGGCCTTTAGAGCGATAGCCCCACTCACTGAATCTGTCAGCTTCAGTGAAAGTTTGTGTTTTACCTCTTAAAACACTGATCCCGAAATCTACAGTTGCTTGGTTAGCAAGTGTATACTCCGCACCAAATGAGTACCAAGTACGGTCTGTATCAGGAATTGAGATAGATAGATGGTTTTCATCCGCTGGTGACTCATCATATGCCATACCTGCACGTAGTTTCACCGCATTACTAAGCTGATAGTCAGCGCCAACTGCAAAACGTAATGAATTAGAGAAATTCTCTTCTTTAGTGAATACTGAACCTGCGTTACCAACTACAGCTTCAAGTTCATCAAAACTATTCCAACCTGTCCAAAGTACGCTGTAGTGTAGTGAGGTTTCTTGGTTTAATTTATGAGAACCTGAGATCTCAGCAATCGCAGGTAACGTTACATCCACTGAACCTGGTAGTGACGCGCCATTCAAGCCGCCCATCGCTGCTGGTAAGTCGTTACTAAAGTGACCATCAAATGTGATATCTGTTTCACTGCGGTAATGGAAGCCGATTAGGTTGTTTTCATCGATTTGATAAGCAACGCCTAGGTTCCAACCAAAGCCATAATCGTCACCTTCTAAGTGTACCGCCTGAGTACTGGCTGGCAAACCTGTCGTTGTCGCACCAAGGTTACGAACGATTTTAGCATCGGCATAAACTTCATTAATACCAAACGCTACGCTCCATTGCTCATCAATTTGGTAAGCAGCAGAAATACCTAAGTTAACGGTCTTAATTTCAGTTTCACCCGCGATTTGACCTGCAACATAATCCTTATCGAATTCTGTAGATAGACCAAACTGTGAATAGATACCAGCACCAATCGACCATTGGTCGTTATATTTGTGCGTTGCATAAATAGCAGGAATAATAGCACTTGGTGCGATGCTGTTGTCATTTAACGCTGAAGCAGGGATACCATTGCTAGTACCTGTTCCCGTCAGGCTTACGTCCGGTTGAACATACATAGCTGCTACTGATAATTGCGTGCCTGATAGCTTACCCATCAATGCTGGATTACGTGCAACCACTGACGCATCGTCGGCTGCAGATGCTTCACCCGCATAAGCACGACCAAGGCCAGAGACGTTTTGTTCCGCAAGTTGGAAGGCGGCAGCTAGTGCTTGTGATGACGATAAAATCGCACCTGATGCGATAAGACCTAATAATACTTTGTTCATACTCTAATCCCCTGTGAACTAACCATTTCCTGAGTAATGGTTAAAAAAACCAATTCGAGTAACACTGCGCAGCCTCACTTTGACCTTGCTCACCTAGCCAATATCCAGCTATGCCACACACCCACCAAATTGGCAGAATAATAAATTCATGACACCCTACCTAAAAGTGGAGTAGAAATCTCCTTTTTTGCGACTTTTCGTTGATTAAGTGAACATATAACGAACAAATTACGCACTTTGTAAACTCATCGGATGAGATAAATTATCAAATGATAATAATTACCAATATCATTGACGTACCTTCATCCCTTATATACACTCTTCAATCTGAGTATGAGTCATTCAGTGTGTTAATCGTGCTAAGGAGAACAACATGTCGATAGCATTAATCGTTTGCGCATTGGTATTTTGCGGTCTCAGCGTATATTGCCTGTGTAAAGCAAACTACTGTGCCTGTCGCCACGCGGGAGAGTGCGATAACCCGGTCAGTCAATACTGGTTAGGTGCTATTGTTGCAGCGCTGCTATCACTGCTGTTAAGCTGTGCGGCGTTACATTCGGAAAAGGGAACATTACTGTGGATATTAATGATGGCAAGCTGTATGACTGGCGCGATGCTCTCTGCTAGATGGCAAAATCTCAAAAGACGCTGTAAAAACGCTTTCTTCCCTGTCGCGCAATCCAAACCTTAAATCAGTAATTGATCTCTTAGCAATCGTGAGAGGTTAATTTGATAATCAAGCGGCCTGACACTTGCGATCACTTTTATCTCTGACTCGCTTAAATCCAAATCTTTTGCCGTAACATGGTGGAGATGTTTGGTATTGTAAAACACTCGTACAAGAGGCGCCGTGGGTGCATGTTTATTGCCCTCGAGTACCAACCCTAATCGCTCGTTGGTCAGTTTAACAATAGTTCCTACGGGGTGAACTCCCATACACTTAATAAAACGCTGCACTAAAATAGGATCAAATTGCTTTTTACTCGACAGTAAAAAACGTAACGCATTAATTGGTTCATCAGCCTCTTTGTGGTGCTGATCTGAGGTTATGGCGTCGTATACATCCACAATCGCCATCATTCTTGCCGCGGTGCTGAGTGCGTCGTCTTTAATCCCTCTCGGATAACCTGTACCATCTAAGCGTTCATGATGGTTGATGATCATGTCCAGCATAATAGGCGTGATCCCAGACTCACCTTTGCTCAACCCTAAAGACTGCGCCACGTGCTTTTTGACCGCACGATACTCAAGATCGGTAAAATTACCCGGCTTATTGATCAGCCCCTGGGGTAACTTAGCGTGACCAATGTCATGCAACATCGCCCCCATGGCTAACTGTTCAATAATGTGATGTTGCAAACCGAGGTGCTTGGCAAATACGGTGATCAGAATTGCGCAGTTGGTCATATGACGCCAATTGTAGGCATCTTTGTCTTTGATCCGAGTTAAAATCGCCATCGCATTTGAATTACGCAGTACCGAATCGACGATGTCTTTACTTACCTCATTGATGAGGCTCATATCGACCTTCAAACCCGATGTTACATCTCCATAGAGGCTTTGGATCTGACGGTTATTCTTTTCAAACTTTTGCATCGCAACCGCAAATTCTTGCTGCAAAGTTTGTTCTTTACTCACCGTTTTGGCTTTGGGTTTTGGCTTGCTGCGAGCGGTGGAAAGACTGCCATCCATGCCATTTTTGGCGGCAGGTTCTTCAGGGGCTTGTGGTGCGTCAGTGACCGGTTCTGCTGGCTGCTGGTATTTCTGTGGTACAGGAATATCGCTCTGCGTAAAGTCTATAGTGAGCTCCAGTACTCCTTTGTCAATCAGCTTTTGAATGATGGCTTCATCTCTGACCATTCCCCGAGATTTGATCTTAATACCCGCGTCAGACTTATGCTTGTGAACATTATCCACAAACATGCCAGGTCTAAGATCTTCAATTGGGAGGACAATCTGCATGAATCGCTTACACTACGTAGTTAGCCAATGAATATTAATACCATTGAATGAGGTGAAACACCATCTATTCAGATTAAATTCACACAAAGGTATGGTGAAATTACAACCACTCAGAAACGCTTGTTATACCAGTTTACTTAATTAAGTGATTTAATTTGAGGTATTTATGAAGTGTTGCAGAAGGGGAAACCCAACACCATATACATGCTGGGTTTTATACAGTTGCTATTCTTGGAAATAAGTTCCCCAGCCGTCGTATTCAACGCCAGCGTCTAGTGCAACCTTTTCTAACTTGTCTACGTCTTCCATGATAACGTCGGTATCCAGTTCGGCTTCTACTACAACATCAAAGCCCCAAATTTTACCACCGTCTTCGAGCTCAAGCTCTGCTGGTTCTTCAACATCATAGCCCAATTTAAATGCCGCTAATGCAGCTGCTTCCAGCTTGTCAAAATCCTCACTTACAAAGTGATGTTCTACTTCATAAAGCGTTTCAGGGTTTGAACCGTCTTCTAGCAATGAAGAAACGATGTCTTCACTTATCTCACGCCAGTTTTCCATTATTTTAATCTCGCTTTTGCATCTAATTCAGCTATTCTTTGAGCCATTTTAGCATGGATCTGAGCAGCGTGATCCCTTGCTGGCACTTCAGAGTCTAAATATTCCGGTTCTAGCATGTCGATATAAACCTTACCATTATTCCAACGATTGAGCTTTATCTGCTCATGCGTTGAACTCATACATACTGGGATAATAGGCACATTGGCGCTCATTGCGGTGTGAAATGCCCCGGTTTTAAATGGCAACAAACCGCGACCATAGCTTCTGGTTCCTTCAGGGAACATCCAAACCGATAGTTTTGACTCGGTGATTTTTTTTGCTGATTTGGTCAGTGTTCCTAAGGCTTTAGAACGATTGGCTCTATCAATCAAAATGTTGCCAGATAGCCAATACATTTGTCCAAAAAACGGGATCCACTTTAAACTTTTTTTCCCCATGCTGACGGTGTTTTTTGGCACCACGGCCGGCAGCGTAAAGAGATCATAATTATTTTGGTGATTTGCAACATACATCGCGGGGACAACATGCTTGGCATTTTCATGCTGCGTTATCACCAACTCAACGCCTATCAACTTTGACATATAGCCATACCATTTGGCTATCGTGTGCACATTGTTAGCATGAAAAGGACGCACAATGCACAATAACAATCCGCAAATACCACTAACAATGATAAACACTGTTAATAAGAGAATTCGTATAATGGCAATCAATTTAACCACTCCAGAATTAAAATCTTGCGCATTATAGTAAAATAAGCGAACACTTGTAAGCTCAAAATGATGATAGTTTAGAGGCTGCCAGAGGAATCTCAGAGTATGATAGTTAAGGTACTGATCTATTTATAGAAAATAAAAATGCCGCTGAGTAGCGGCATTTGACACACGATTTATCATTTTTGCAAAATTTAACTCATTGCGTTTTGCAGCTTTTTCATTGCTGACTTTTCTAGCTGGCGTACACGCTCTGCCGACACGCTATATTTCTCAGCAAGATCTTGTAATGTTGCTTTTTCGTCAGCAAGCCAACGTGCACTTACGATATCTTGAGAGCGTTCATCAAGCGTTTTCAGTGCTGCAAATAGGCGATTATGTGACTGCTCTTGCCACTGTTCTTGCTCAACTTCTTCGGCAAGGTCGCTACTTGTGTCTGTTAAATACTGTACTGGAGAGAAGTTACCCGCTTGGCTTTCATCATCGTCAGCAGATAGGTCAAAGCCCATATCTTGGCCTGCCATACGAGACTCCATCTCGCGAACTTCTTTCTCACTTACACCAAGCTCGTTTGCAACCGTTGTCACTTCGTCTTGGTTAAACCAACCTAAACGCTTTTTATTTTTGCGTAGATTGAAGAATAATTTACGCTGCGCTTTTGTCGTCGCAACTTTAACAATACGCCAGTTCTTTAATACATATTCATGGATTTCTGCTTTAATCCAATGTACCGCAAAAGAAACAAGGCGCACACCCACGCTTGGGTCAAAACGCTTTACTGCTTTCATCAACCCAATATTTCCTTCTTGGATTAAATCAGCCTGAGGTAGGCCATAGCCCGAATAACTTTTTGCGATGTGAGCAACAAATCTCAAATGAGACATAATGAGTTGCTTAGCCGCGTTAAGATCCCCTTCTTCCTGAAGACGTGTCGCAAGTTTTTTCTCTTCCTCAGCGCCAAGCATAGGTATTGTGCTTACAGATTGAAGGTAACCTTCAACGCTTGCGCTTTGCTGCCCAGTTAGTGCTAATGCGTATAAATCTTTAGTCATGTTTCACCTCAGTGATAAACCGTTTCGTGTATATTTAGCACTCTAACATCTAGAGTGCTAAATGCAATCTACTTTATCTGATTTTTAAAATCAACCTTTTTAGAAGAACTTCAAAAATAAAATATAACCTGCTGAATAATATTAAAAATATTGAATTAACTAGGCTTCTTTTTACGATATTATTTTTTTATGACAGTGCTAAATTTAATTAGTTCTGATTGTTTGAGTGCTAAAATCTGATAGTAATTGGCAACCGACTGCTACACTTTAGCAGTCGATTGGTGTTTGTAGCGTTAAATCATACCTTTTCAGGTTCAATCTCTTTGATATAACGGTGTACAGAAAGAAAAGAGCCTACAAACCCTAAAGTAATTGCAGTGCCAAGTAGCACTAACAGTTCATTCCCTGCCATTCCCTGAAGCACAAAGTTGCTTTGATATACCCCAACAACTGTAGATACAGCTGACTCCAGCCACCACAACATAAGGCCAACACAGATAAAGGCAACCAAACCACCGACTATGCCATACCATACACCAGTCCAAAGAAACGGAGCCTGAATAAAGGTATTGGTCGCTCCCACCAGTTTTAGCACTTGAATTTCTTCTTTCTTGTCCATGATGGATAAGCGTATGGTATTTCCAATAATCAAGATAACGGCGCTAAGCAATAGAAACCCCACGGTGATCACACTTTCTTTTAGTAACCCCAGTAGTGCATTTAGGCGCTCTAGCCATTCAATATCCAGCTTACCAAACTCGACCTCGCGCTCTTTTTCAAGTTTAGTAAGAAGCTCTGTTGCGGCTTGTGGTTTTCTAAAACGACTAACAGGCGTTACCAGCACAACATTAGGCAGCGGGTTTTCTTCTAAATAGTTAAGCGCCTGACCAAAGCCTGACATTGACTTAAATTCATCCAAAGCTTGGCTTTTACTTATCAGTACTACTTTTTCTATTTCTGGATAGAGTGCAAGTCGCTTCACCAGAGTTTGTGTCTGTGCCTCAGTCATTTCATCTTTAACGAACAATGATATTTCAGATGCCTCTTTAAACCCGCTACTTACCTGCTGTACATTTTTCACTACCACATAAAGCGTCGCGGGCAATGTCAGGCTGAGCCCCAAAACTAGAATAGTCATTAAAGAGGCCATTGGCGTACGCCACATTTCCCCAAGGCTCTGTACACCTTGACGAATAATCATCAAACAAAAAAAGTAAAAATGATGAAATATCGATTTTTTACTCTGTTCAGCCTGATTTCCTCGTCCTTTAAACAGCAAACTCATAGCGTGTCCTCCGCAAGCGGATCTTGTAGCATGCGTCCTTGATTAAGCGTGAAGCTACGGTATTTCATACGTGCTATTAACCCCAAATCATGAGTAGCGATAAGAACGGATGTACCACGGCGATTAAATTCTTCAAATAGGTTCAGAATTTCCATCGATAGTTCTGGGTCTAAGTTCCCCGTAGGTTCATCTGCAAGCAGCAAAGGCGGCGAGTTAACAATCGCTCTTGCTATGCCAACACGTTGCTGTTCACCTCCAGATAACACACTCGGATGGCACTTTGCTTTATCAAGCAAACCCACCTTGTCCAGAGCGGCATGTACTCTTTTGGTGATCTGTTTATGGTGAGTACCTTCAATAACTAAAGGTAGTGCGACGTTATCAAATACGCTGTAACGTTCGAGTAGGCGGTGGTTTTGAAAAATAATCCCAATATCTCGGCGAACAAAAGGAACTTGCCGGTTAGATACCGTATTGAGATCGACACCATTAATGTAGACACGGCCTGCTGATGGCCTTTCCATCACGCTAACCAACTTTAATAATGTACTTTTACCAGCGCCACTGTGGCCGGTTAAAAATGCGAGTTCTCCATTTGCAAGTTCAAAGCTCACTTTTTCCAGTGCTTTGTGCCCACCAGGATAAGTTTTGCTCACTTGCTCAAATTTAATCATGTTGGCCTCTTATACTTATTTTAACCATGACACTCAGTCCGTGGCATTGTAGCAATTCGGCAATCGAATAAAGCGGGCAAATTTGCCCGCTTTATTGCAACTGATGTCTCTATTTATTCTTGACTGAACAATGCCTCGATAAAATCATCACTCTTAAAGGTGCGTAAGTCATCAATGCCTTCACCTACACCGATATATCGAATTGGCACCTTAAACTGATCCGCCACAGCAAAGATAACCCCACCTTTGGCTGTACCATCAAGCTTAGTTAACGTGATACCAGTTAAGCCAACCGCTTGATTAAACAGTTTTACCTGGCTAATCGCATTCTGACCAGTTCCGGCATCAATCGTCAACATCACTTCATGTGGCGCGTCTGGGTCTAACTTTTTCATTACTCGAGCTATCTTCTCAAGCTCTTGCATTAGGTTATCTTTATTTTGTAATCGACCCGCTGTATCCGCTATTAATACATCGATATTTCTCGCTTTAGCGGCTTGGAAGGCATCAAATACCACCGACGCAGAATCAGCACCTGTGTGCTGGGCAACAACAGGGATACTGTTTCTTTCACCCCATACCTGCAACTGCTCTACCGCAGCCGCGCGGAAAGTATCGCCAGCCGCCAACATGACAGATTTACCTTCGCTTTGAAACTGTTTGGCAAGCTTACCGATTGTTGTCGTTTTACCAACGCCATTTACGCCGACCATTAAGATAACAAAAGGTTTCTTATCGGTAGGGATCTCGAGCGGTTGCTCAGCCGTTTTTAAGATCTCTGACATTTCTTTTTTCATTAGATCATATAAAGCTTCACCGTCTTTTAACTGCTTTCTATCAGCGGCATCAGTCAGGTTATCTATTAGCTTCATCGTGGTTTCAACACCAATATCAGCCGTTAGCAATTGCGTTTCTAGATCTTCGAACAGCTCATCATCGATTTTCTTGCCTTTGAATACCGAAGCAAAGCCTGAGCCGATATTGGCCTTGGTTTTCAACAAGCCTTTTTTAAGGCGGGAGAAGAAACCTTCTTTTTTCGGCTTTTCTTGTTCTTGAGCTAATTGTGCCTGACGCTCTGCTTCCTCACGCTCAGCCTGTTCTTTCGCAAGTTGTGCCTGACGTTCTGCTTCTTCACGCTCCGCCTGTTCTTTCGCAAATTGTGCCTGGCGTTCTGCTTCCTCACGTTCGGCTTGTTCTTTAGCCAATTGTGCCTGGCGTTCAGCTTCCTCACGCTCAGCTTGTTCTTTCGCAAGTTGTGCCTGACGTTCTGCTTCTTCACGCTCGGCTTGTTCTTTCGCTAATTGTGCCTGACGCTCTGCTTCTTCACGCTCAGCTTGTTCTTTCGCAAGTTGTGCCTGACGTTCTGCTTCTTCACGCTCAGCTTGTTCTTTCGCTAGTTGTACCTGACGTTCTGCTTCTTCACGCTCAGCTTGTTCTTTCGCAAGTTGTGCCTGATGTTCTGCTTCTTCACGCTCAGCTTGTTCTTTCGCTAATTGTGCCTGACGTTCTACTTCCTCACGCTCGGCTTGTTCTTTTGCAAGTTGCGCCTGACGTTCTGCTTCCTCACGCTCGGCTTGTTCTTTAACTAGCTGTGCCTGATGTTCTGCCTCTTCACGCTCAGCTTGTTCTTTCGCTAATTGTGCCTGACGTTCCGCTTCTTCACGCTCAGCCTGTTCTTTCGCTAATTGCGCCTGACGTTCTGCTTCCTCACGCTCAGCTTGTTCTTTTGCTTGTTGCGCCTGACGCACTGATTCTTCACGCTCAGCTTGTTCTTTCGCTAATTGCGCCTGGCGTTCTGCCTCTTCACGCTCGGCTTGTTCTTTTGCTAATTGTGCCTGACGTTCCGCCTCTTCACGCTCGGCTTGTTCTTTAGCCAATTGTGCCTGGCGCTCTGCTTCTTCACGTTCAGCTTGTTCTTTCGCTAATTGCGCCTGACGTTCCGCTTCTTCACGCTCAGCCTGTTCTTTTGCTAATTGTGCCTGATGCTCAGCCTCTTCACGCTCAGCTTGTTCTTTCGCCAATTGTGCCTGGCGCTCTGCTTCTTCACGTTCAGCTTGTTCTTTCGCCAATTGTGCCTGGCGCTCTGCTTCTTCACGTTCAGCTTGTTCTTTCGCTAATTGCGCCTGGCGTTCTGCTTCCTCACGCTCAGCTTGTTCTTTTGCTAACTGTTCTTGGCGCTCAGCTTCTTGTTGCTCTTTATCGGATTTACCAAAGCCCAACCAAGATAAAAATTTGTTTTTCTTTCCCATATTCACTTATGACCGTGTTAGATAAATTGCATAAACCCAAAGCAAAATGTTGATGATCTTGCTACCATACTCGAAAACGCCAATCCGCATCAGCTTATTGCTTTTACTTGGATTGATATCACACTTAATTTTGGGCTCGAAAGGCAAGCCGAGGATGGCAACCTTAGTGCTTAGACAAAATTGCGTGCAAGTGTACCATGTTCCGTAAGGATGAAAAATCCTGACACCAAGAACCTTTAATAAAGAAGCAAATTACGTCGCTATGAGAAAATCTAAGCCTAAGTCAAATACCAAACAGTCTGGTTTCATCCGCCTGATCAGTGGTAAGCATAAAGGTCGCAAGTTACCAGTTCATGATGTTGTGGGATTAAGACCAACAACAGATAGAATGAAAGAAACCGTTTTTAATTGGCTCATGCAGGACGTAAGAGACGCAAAAGTACTCGATTGCTTTGCCGGTGCTGGCAGTCTAGGATTTGAGGCTATTTCACGCTTCGCTGCAAGCGGAACTTTTATCGAACTGGATAAAACCGCGGCGACGCAGCTTAGCAATAATGCAACTTTACTCAAACTGGATAACGTTGAAATCATTAATACCGACGCGTTAACCATGCTGGCAAATAACCTTAAGCAACAGCAATATGACTTGGTTTTTATTGACCCACCCTTTCGCAAAGGGCTTGTGACTCCTTGTTGTGACTTACTTGAATCACAATCTTGGCTCAGCGAAGACGCACTCATCTACGTTGAATTTGAACAAGAGGCACAACCTGAAACACCAGAAAATTGGCAAGTGATTAAAGAAAAGCATGCAGGACAAGTGATCTGCCGCCTTTATCAGCGCTGAAATTCCCTCATAAAGAATGAAAAAACAGCCGCTAGCGTATGACATGACAGGGCTGGTGTTTTTAGCTATAATTTAGGCTTTACATGCGGTCTTGCTTCAGATTACAATACCGCACCATTTTTGAACCAATTGGCTAGTTTTTAGCCAGATAGAGCTAAGCTCATTAATTAGGTAGGTGAATTTTTAATGCCAGTAATTAAAGTAAGAGAAAACGAGCCGTTTGACGTTGCACTACGTCGTTTCAAACGTTCATGTGAAAAAGCAGGTATCCTTTCTGAAGTTCGTCGTCGCGAGCACTACGAGAAGCCAACTGCTGAGCGTAAGCGCAAAAAAGCTGCAGCGGTTAAGCGTCACATGAAGAAGCTTTCTCGCGAAAACGCACGTCGCGTTAAATTATACTAATCAGTATTGGTCTTGTATCAATGAGCTTATTAGTTACGCTAAAAGACGCGCAAAAAGAAGCGATGAAAGCCAAAGAGAAACTTCGTCTTGGCGCGATTCGTGCGGTACTTGCTGAAATTAAACAGCGAGAAATCGACAACCAAACTACACTAGACGACGCAGGCATTACTGCGGTTTTAGTTAAGTTGGTTAAGCAGCGTCGCGATTCTTATACCCAGTATAAAGATGCAGGGCGTGAAGACTTAGCTGATATCGAAGCTAACGAAATTAGCGTACTTGAGACATTCCTTCCTAAGCCACTTAGCGAAGATGAACTTGTCGAGCTAATTGATGCCGTGATTGCACAAACTGGTGCGTCAGGCATGCAAGACATGGGCAAAGTAATGGGTGCGATTAAAGCAGAAGCTGAAGGTCGTGCTGATATGGGTAAAGTCTCTGGTTTAATTAAGCAAAGACTTACCGCTTAAGCCCACATACAATTGTATGATTGATAAGTGAACCGAGCCTAGTGCTCGGTTTCTTCGTTTTAGGCGTCATGCGTATCAATGCAGCGCTAATAAGATACCTTAATTGAATTAAGTTGATTTTTTCTCGTTGCTACTTGATATAATGCGCTCACTCACTAATATAACTTCGGAACTTAAATGAAAGGCAAAATCCCTAGACAGTTTATTGATGACTTGCTCGCAAGAGCGGACATTGTCGAGCTCATAGACGGTCGTGTGGGATTAAAAAAAGCAGGAAAAGACTATCAAGCCTGCTGTCCATTTCACAATGAAAAAACGCCTTCATTTACCGTGTCACGTGATAAACAGTTTTATCATTGCTTCGGCTGTGGTGCTAATGGCAACGCAATTTCCTTTTTAATGGAATACGACAAGCTTGAGTTTGTCGATGCTATTGAAGAATTAGCCGCCCTATTAAACTTAGAAGTACCACGCGAAAACGCCCCGCAAGGGCCGCAGCGTTCAATGGAAGAAAAAAAGTCTGATTATGACTTAATGCTCCAAGCCGCTAAGTTTTATCAGCATCAGTTAAAACATCATAGCAATGCCACTCAAGTAATTGACTACGTAAAAGGCCGCGGCCTGAGTGGCGAAACTGTACAAAAGTTTATGATTGGTTATGCACCACCTGAATGGGAGTCATTGTGTAATCAAATAGCCCGCAAGCCTGAGCACAAACAACAGCTACTTGATTTGAAATTAGCATCAGAAAAGTCAGCTGGCCGCCAATTTGACTTCTTCCGCGATCGCTTGATGTTCCCTATTCGTGATAAACGTGGTCGTGTCATCGCATTTGGCGGAAGGATAATGGGTGCAGATCAAGGCCCTAAATATCTAAACTCGCCTGAAACACGCATTTTCCATAAAAGTTTCGAACTTTATGGTTTTTATGAAGCTAAACAAGCCCATAAGCAATTAGATAAAGTGTTGATTGTGGAAGGCTATATGGACGTCGTTGCCCTTGCAGAAAAAGGCATTGATTACGCCGTTGCCGCGTTAGGCACTGCAACCACAGCTGAACATATGCAAACTTTGTTTCGAAATACCAACAGAGTGATATGCTGCTATGACGGTGACAGAGCTGGCCGCGATGCGGCTTGGCGTGCACTTGACCATGCTTTACCTAATTTAAAAGACGGTAAGTCTCTACAGTTTGTCTTTTTACCTGATGGTGAAGATCCAGACTCATTAGTACAGCAAGAAGGCAAAGACGCCTTTGAAGCGCGGCTGGACACGGCAACCGATTATACGCAAGTATTGTTTACCAAATTACGCGAGCAATGCGACCTTACAAATGATGCAGGCAAATCCAAGCTGCTTACCGATGCCATTCCACTGATCAGCAAAATACCCAGTGACTACTACCAAGAGAGTTTGTTAACTACCTTAGCTAGATTAATTGGTCGTACTCGTGAGCAACTTAGTGCTAAATTGGCAAGTAACAAACAGCAGAATAAAATTGAGCGCCAATTTAAAGTCACGCCAATGCGTCGAGCGATTGGCTTACTGCTCCAACATCCACAGCTTGCGCAAACGGTTGAGTATATGCCTGAACTCGGTGAAATGGCGATCCCAGGTATTCAGCTGCTACTGAGCTTACAAATGTTATGTCACGATAACCCGCAAATAAACACAGCGCAGTTACTTGAACATTATCGCGACCAAGCTGAATTTGATGCCTTGAAAAAGCTTGCCGTGTGGCAACATGGCGTTGCTGAAGATAGGCTAGAAGACGAATTTAAAAATACTTTTCAATTTATTGAAGATCAGTGTTTAAATTATCGCCTAGAGACCCTATTAATAAAGGAGAAAACCGAAGGCCTAACAAATGATGAGCGGCTAGAATGCGCACTCCTTACCCAAGCGCTTAAACAGTAGAAGTTCTAGTCAATAGCAATTTTCGGTGCTATAATGTTCTATTCACTGCGTCATCAAAATTTAGCTGTTAAATAGCTGGCGCCTGTTGTATCAACTTTTCAGAGTGGAAGCAAATTTCTCTATGGATCAATCTCCTCAGTCACAACTCAAACTTCTGATTCAGAAAGGTAAAGAGCAAGGTTATTTAACTTTTGCAGAAGTTAACGATCATCTTCCACAAGACATCATAGACTCAGATCAGGTAGAAGATATCATCAGCATGATCAACGATATGGGTATTCAGGTCTCTGAAAATGCGCCTGATGCTGACGAGTTGATGATGCAAGAAACAACAACAGATGAGGATGCTGCGGAAGCAGCAGCTGCGGCTTTAGCAACAGTAGAAAAAGAAATTGGCCGCACAACTGACCCTGTTCGTATGTACATGCGTGAAATGGGTACGGTTGAACTTCTAACTCGTGAAGGCGAAATCCAAATCGCTAAGCGTATCGAGGAAGGGATCAACCAAGTACAGATTTCTGTTGCAGAATACCCTGAAGCCATTACTTATCTTCTAGAACAATGGGACAAGTACGAAGCGGAAGAAATGCGCCTAAGCGACATTGTTTCTGGTTTCTTTGATCCTAATGCTGTCGAGGAAAACGAAGCACCAATTTCAGCAACACACATCGGTTCTGAGCTAAGTGATGAAGACTTGGATGACGAAGATGATGAAGATGATGAAGATGACGACTCAGAAGAAGGCGATTCAGGCCCGGATCCTGAAGAAGCTCGCGAGCATTTTGAACATCTTCGTACGCTGTACAATGCCGCGCGAGAAATTTTTGAAAGTAAAGGTCGCTCGCACCCAGATGCGAAAGCTGCAATTCAGGAAATCGGCGATCACTTCCGTACTTTCAAGTTAGTTCCTAAGCAATTTGACCGCATGGTAAATAACATGCGCGACATGATGGATAAAGTGCGTGTTCAAGAACGCATCATCATGAAGCAAGCAGTTCAAATTGCCAAGGTACCAAAAAAGGTTTTCGTTAAGCACTTTGCTAATAACGAAACCGATACCGCATGGATCGATGCTGAAATTGCATCAGGTGAAAAACACTCAGTAAAACTTGCTGAAGTAAAACCTGAAATCGAGCGTTGTGTTAACAAGCTTAAAGCGTTTGAAGATAGCACTGGCCTTAGCATTGAGCGTATTAAAGACATCAACCGTCGCATGAGTATTGGTGAAGCAAAAGCTCGCCGTGCGAAGAAAGAAATGGTTGAAGCGAACTTACGTCTTGTAATTTCAATCGCTAAAAAGTATACCAACCGTGGTCTGCAGTTTTTGGATCTGATCCAAGAAGGTAACATCGGTCTGATGAAAGCGGTTGATAAATTTGAATACCGTCGTGGTTATAAGTTTTCAACATACGCAACGTGGTGGATCCGTCAGGCGATTACTCGCTCAATTGCGGACCAGGCAAGAACTATCCGTATTCCAGTGCATATGATTGAAACAATCAACAAACTGAATCGTATCTCTCGTCAAATGCTACAGGAAATGGGCCGTGAGCCAAGTCCTGAAGAATTGGCAGAACGTATGATGATGCCTGAAGACAAGATCCGCAAAGTGTTAAAGATCGCCAAAGAGCCAATCTCAATGGAGACGCCAATTGGTGATGATGAAGATTCACATCTTGGTGACTTTATCGAAGACACAACTATCGAGTCGCCGATTGATTCAGCAACGATGGAAAGTCTTCGTGGCGCAACCAACGAAGTACTGGCAGGTCTTACAGCTCGTGAAGCTAAAGTACTACGTATGCGTTTTGGTATCGATATGAATACAGACCACACGTTAGAAGAAGTGGGTAAACAGTTTGATGTTACACGTGAGCGTATTCGTCAGATTGAAGCTAAAGCACTACGTAAGCTGCGCCACCCTTCTCGCTCAGATCTATTAAAGAGCTTTTTAGACGTTAAGGGCTAAAAAGTAGCAAATAAGATTAAGGCCGCTATTCAGCGGCCTTTTTTATAGTAATTGGATTAAATAGGTATACACACATGGCTTGGATCCAAATCCGAATTTATTCAGATAAAGCCGATGCCGATGCGTTAAGCGATATGCTTATGGATGTCGGTTGTCCGTCTGTCACATTCATGGATAGTAAAAACAATCCCGTTTACGAACCAAAACCTGGCGAAGTCATCTTATGGCCTGAGACAACGGTGATCGGTTTATTTGAAGCGAATCATGATATGCAAGCAGTCGTTGACTTTGTCCAGTCACAATATGACAAGCCGTTAAACTACAAGCTTGAACAGCTAGAAGACAAAGACTGGGAACGCGAGTGGATGGATAATTTCCACCCAATTAAGTTTGGCGAGAGATTATGGATTTGCCCAAGCTGGCGTGATGTGCCAGATCCCAATGCCGTCAATGTGCTACTGGATCCTGGTCTTGCATTTGGTACTGGTACCCATGCCACAACCGCACTTTGCCTGCAATGGTTAGAGCAACAAGACCTCAGCGGCAAAACGGTCGTTGATTTTGGCTGTGGCTCTGGGATTTTAGGCATCGCAGCAATCAAATTAGGCGCTGAGCGTGTGATTGGTATTGATATCGATCCACAAGCGCTTATCGCAAGCCGCGATAATGCCGAGCGCAATGGCGTTGCAGATAAACTAGAAGTGTATTTACCTGAAAATCAGCCGCAATTCAGTGCTGATATCGTTGTTGCTAATATTCTTGCACAGCCGCTGAGAGAGCTACACGAAATCATTCTCGGCTTCTTGGGCGACAAAGGTGCCATCGCCATGTCTGGTATTTTAGAAGAGCAAGCGCAATCTGTTGCGGATGTTTATGCGCCATTTTTAAAGCTAGACAACATTGCTCAACAGGGTGAATGGACGCGCGTCAGCGGTGTGAAAAAATAAGGCTGCTAACGTAACGCTGACAAAAGTATCAGCGAGTCAATGAAAGTTAGTAAGTTTTAACTGGTAAAGCCTGTAATTAACAGGCTTTACGCATTTTTCACAGCTTAAATTTTCGGCTCAAATTGTACCTTTAAAATTGTTTTTGCATAAATTTCGTGCAAATTATCTGGGCTCTCAGGTTGTTATCAAATGTCAACCCATAAAGTTCAAAAAAAAAGCAATTATGTTCAATTTATAACCTTTGATTTTTGCGAAAAAAACCGTAAACTTAGCGCCCCTTGAGGTAAGGCGGATTAAACTGTAGTGCGTATTGGTCCATACCAACTTGAAAACAATCTTATCGTAGCACCAATGGCTGGGATCACCGACAGACCGTTTCGACAACTGTGTCGACGTCTAGGTGCTGGGCTTGCGGTATCAGAAATGTTGTCTTCAAATCCAAAAGTGTGGAAAACCGATAAGTCGCAAAATCGCATGGATCACAGCGGTGAATCGGGCATTCGCTCGGTACAAATCGCAGGAGCAGATCCTGAGTTGATGGCGCAAGCAGCGCAATTTAATGTCGCAAACGGTGCGCAGATCATAGATATCAATATGGGCTGCCCCGCTAAGAAAGTGAACAAGAAGCTTGCAGGCTCAGCATTGTTGCAATATCCAGAGTTGGTTGACGAAATCGTCACCGCTGTGGTTGCTGCCGTTGACGTACCTGTGTCGTTAAAAATCCGTACAGGATGGGACACAGACAATCGTAACGGTGTTGAGATTGCTCGCATAGCTGAACGTCGAGGCATTGCTTCGCTAGCCGTGCATGGCCGTACAAGAGCATGTATGTATAAGGGCGAAGCTGAATACGCCACGATCAGAGAAATTAAACGTTCAGTATCTATTCCTGTGGTAGCAAACGGTGACATTACGTCTCCTGAAAAAGCGAAACAGGTGCTGGAATACACGGGCGCAGATGCCATTATGATTGGTCGAGCCGCCCAAGGTCGTCCTTGGATTTTCCGAGAAATAGACCACTATTTGCAAACCGGTGAACATTTGCCAGAACCTGAAATAGCAGAGGTTCGAGCAATATTGATGGAGCACTTAGTAAATCTTCATCAATTCTATGGTGAGCCAATGGGAGCGCGCATCGCACGCAAGCATGTATCTTGGTATTTGCAGGCCCATGACCAAGAAGGTCAATTTAGGCGAGTATTCAATGCCTTGGAGACGCCAGAAGCGCAAATCGAGGCATTAGAAGACTATTTTGAAACATTAGGGTGAATGAATTTATTCATCCTTCAGGCTAACTAAGAAAGAGACATAACGATGTTCGAACAAAATGTGACTTCTCCATTTATTACTAACGCTCATGTTCAGTCACAAGAGAAACCGCAACCTTTGCGCGATGCAGTTAAAAAAGCTGTACATCACTACCTAAAGCAGCTTAATGGTCAAGACGTACAAGACGTTTATGAGTTAGTTCTTTCTGAGCTTGAAGCACCTCTACTTGAAGAGGTTATGACTTATACTCGTGGTAACCAGACTCGTGCAGCGATCCTTTTAGGCATTAACCGTGGCACACTTCGTAAGAAGCTAAAAAAATACGGCATGAACTAAGCACTGCTAGTAAAATTTAGTTGATAAAAAAGCACCTTCAGGTGCTTTTTTATTGTTTAAAATTCAGCATCTAGCGGACATTTATCCTTTTCATATCGCACTTTTCTCATGTTTATCTCGCCTTTTAACATCGTCATCTTAACAATAATGCGCTAAAATATCGGCTTTCTAAGCTAGCCCTTAACTAATCATTGAGGAAACCTGAACCATCATGGATATACATCGTCCAATTCGTCGCGCCCTACTAAGCGTGTCAGATAAAACCGGTATCGTTGAATTCGCCACAGCACTTGCAGCTCAAGGCGTAGAAATTTTATCAACTGGCGGTACTTGCAAACTACTTGCAGACAACGGCATTAAAGTAACAGAAGTATCTGATTACACTGGCCACCCAGAAATCATGGATGGTCGCGTTAAAACGCTTCACCCAAAAGTGCACGGCGGTATCTTAGGACGTCGCGGTCAAGACGAAGACGTCATGACTGAAAACAATATTTCAGCAATCGATATGGTAGTAGTCAACTTATACCCCTTCGCACAAACTGTTGCGAAAGCTGACTGTAGCCTAGAAGATGCAATCGAAAATATCGATATTGGTGGTCCAACTATGGTTCGTGCTGCGGCTAAGAACCACAAAGACGTGACCATTGTTGTAAATGCGAGTGACTACAACCGTGTCATTGAAGAAATGAAGGCGAACTCTGGCTCTACAACATACAAGACACGTTTCGACCTTGCAATTGCGGCCTACGAGCATACCGCACAGTATGACGGCATGATTGCCAACTACTTCGGTAAAATGGTTCCGGATTATACGGGAGAAGCAGCAGAGGAAACCAAATTCCCTCGCACTATCAATATGCAATTCACTAAGAAGCAAGATATGCGTTACGGTGAAAACTCGCATCAAGACGCTGCTTTCTATGTTGAAAACAACATTGAAGAAGCATCCGTCGCGACGGCTAAACAACTTCAAGGTAAAGCGCTGTCTTATAACAATATCGCTGATACCGATGCCGCACTTGAGTGTGTTAAAGAGTTTGATAAGCCGGCTTGTGTTATCGTAAAACACGCAAACCCTTGTGGTGTTGCGGTAGATGAAAACATTCTCGCCGCCTATGACCGCGCATTTAAGACCGACCCAACTTCTGCCTTCGGTGGTATCATCGCCTTTAACCGAGAGCTAGACGGCGACACGGCGGAAGCCATCGTAGCGCGTCAGTTTGTTGAAGTTATCATCGCGCCGAGCGTATCAGAAGAAGCTGCACAAATCGTTGCTGCGAAGCAAAATGTACGTTTACTAGAATGTGGTCAGTGGTCAAACAAAACCACAGGTACTGATATTAAACGTGTTAATGGCGGTATCTTAGTACAAGATCGTGACCAAGGTATGGTTGGTTTGGACGACCTTAAGGTGGTTTCGAAACGTCAACCTACAGAGCAAGAACTAAAAGATCTACTGTTCTGCTGGAAAGTCGCTAAATTTGTTAAGTCCAACGCGATTGTTTACGCTCGTGATGGGATGACTATTGGTGTGGGCGCAGGCCAAATGAGCCGCGTATACTCTGCAAAAATCGCAGGGATTAAAGCCGCAGACGAGAACCTAGAAGTTCCAGGTTCTGTGATGGCTTCTGATGCGTTCTTCCCATTCCGTGATGGCATTGACGCCGCTGCGGCTGCGGGTATCACTGCGGTAATTCAGCCGGGTGGTTCAATGCGTGATGAAGAGGTGATTGCCGCCGCTGATGAAGCGGGAATGGCAATGGTGTTTACCGGCATGCGCCACTTCCGCCATTAATCAATAAAGCGCGAAACTTATGAGTTTCGCGCTTTTTGTTTCAGCTAATTTCCAGTATTCTGGCTACAGCATAATCATAACAGAATGAAGGAAGCTAACGATGAATCTAGGTATGAAATCTCTTATCGCTGCTGCAGTATTTACCACTTTAGTGGGCTGTAACGCGACAGAATCTAACTCCAGCCAAGCAGTACCAAGCGCGATTGCAAAAGCCGTTGCTAGCGACAATCGAGCTGAGAGCAATAGAGCCCGAGACCAATATCGCCACCCAAGTGAAACGCTTGCTTTTTTTGGCATTGAGCCATCAATGACCGTGGTAGAAATTGCACCTGGTGGTGGTTGGTATAGTGAGATTTTAGCGCCGCTGGTTAAAGGTCAAGGCACCTATTACGCAGCGCACTTCCCTGCTGATTCAGATGTTGGCTACTATCAACGCTCATTAAAAGGCTACAAAGAAAAAGTAGCAACCAACCCAGACTATAGTGAAGTAAAGATCACGGAATTTGCACCAGTGACGCACAGTAATATTGCGCCACAAGGCAGTGCAGACGTGGTACTTACCTTCCGTAACGTACATAACTGGTACATGGGTAAAGGGGATGAAGGTGTACTTAGCGCGTTCAACGCGTTTAATAAGGCACTGAAACCTGGTGGCATTTTAGGTGTGGTTGAACACCGCCTACCTGAGCACCGTCAACTTGATGATCAAAAGTCGTCAGGTTATATGAAGCAAAGTTATGTTGTTGATATCGCCAAGCAAGCTGGGTTTGAATTAGTTGCAAGCAGCGACATTAACGCCAACCCACTAGACAGCGCCAATCACCCAAAAGGCGTCTGGACTCTGCCACCTCGCTTAGCGCTAGGTGATGAAAAAGCAGCGCAATATAAAGCGATTGGGGAAAGCGACCGCATGACCTTAAAATTCAAAAAGCTTTAATAGGAAAATTTCGCCATGAATGTACTAGTCATTGGCAGCGGTGGACGTGAGCATGCGCTTGCGTTCAAAGCCGCACAAAACCCATCTGTAAAAACGGTTTTTGTAGCACCTGGTAACGCAGGTACTGCGCTTGAGCCTAAACTCGAAAACGTAGCTATCGGCGTTGAAGATATCGATGCCTTGGTCGTCTTTGCTAAAGAAAACAATGTGCAATTAACCATTGTTGGCCCTGAAGCGCCACTGGTTATCGGTGTAGTTGACCGTTTCCGTGAAGAAGGCTTAGCTATTTTTGGACCTACTCAAGCGGCAGCGCAGTTGGAAGGTTCGAAGTCGTTTACTAAAGACTTTTTAGCACGTCATGATATTCCAACAGCGGCTTATCAAACGTTTGAAGAGATTGAGCCTGCGCTTGCCTACTTGAAGGCACAAGGGGCACCTATCGTCGTTAAGGCTGATGGGCTTGCTGCTGGTAAAGGGGTCATTGTGGCAATGACCGAAGCGGAAGCGGAAGAAGCAATCCGCGATATGCTTGCGGGTAACGCTTTTGGCGAAGCGGGCAGTCGTGTGGTTATTGAAGAGTTTTTAGAAGGTGAAGAAGCCTCTTTCATCGTCATGGTTGACGGCAAAAATGTACTTCCTTTTGCCACCAGCCAAGATCACAAACGTGCATACGATGGTGATAAAGGCCCAAATACAGGTGGTATGGGTGCATACTCTCCAGCTCCTGTAGTCACGCCAGATATTCATGACCGCATCATGGCCGAAGTGATCAATCCAACGGTTGAAGGTATGGCGAAAGAAGGTCACCCTTATACAGGTTTCCTATACGCTGGTTTGATGATCACAGCGGATGGCACACCAAAAGTTATCGAGTATAACTGCCGCTTTGGCGACCCAGAAACACAACCTATCATGTTACGCCTACAATCTGATTTAGTTGAGCTGATTGAAGCGGCAAACCGTGAAGAGCTTGATCAAACATCGATTGAATTCGATCCACGAGCTGCCGTTGGTGTTGTGCTTGCAGCTAGTGGCTACCCAGGGAGCTACCCTAAGGGTGACGCTATCTCAGGTCTTCAGGTGAACTATCCTGAAGGTGAAAAAGTGTTCCATGCTGGTACTAAGCAAGATGGCGAGCATGTAGTCACCGCTGGTGGTCGAGTATTATGTGCAACGGCCCTTGGCCACACGGTAACCGAAGCGCAAAAACGCGCCTACTCTCTAGTGAAAGACATTCACTGGGATGGTGTAGAGTACCGCACAGATATCGCATATCGTGCAATCGCACGCGAAAGCTAATTCACATTAAGCTTTGCAAGGCCAGCCCGACGCTGGCCTTTTTCATTTTTACACACTGCGTTTCTAAGTTTGTAATGGTATCCTACCCTTTTATGAGCATTTTTAGGGGCAAAGATGCAAGTACAAGGTACACTCAGCAAGTTAAAGTCAGTGCTTGTTGAACCTATTCAATATCAATTACCCGTGGGTGATAACTTAGTATCGCTCAACGAATACTTTGGTAAACCAGTTACCCTTACCTTCACCGGCAATATATTTTGCAGTAGCTGTGGTAAAAAAACCAAAAAGAGCTATTCGCAAGGCCACTGTTTCGTGTGTATGAGAAAACTCGCGAGCTGCGACATGTGCATTATGAAGCCAGAGACCTGCCACTATGATCAAGGCACCTGTCGTGAACCCCAATGGGGCGAAGAGAACTGTATGATCCCGCACTATGTGTATTTGGCCAATACCTCAGGTCTTAAAGTTGGGATCACTCGTCATACGCAGATCCCAACGCGTTGGGTAGACCAAGGCGCAACGCAAGCTCTGCCGATTTTTAAGGTGCAGACCCGTCACCAGTCAGGATTAGTGGAAGTGGCACTGGCTCAGTTTATTGCCGATAAGACTAACTGGCGCAATATGCTCAAAGGCATCAATCCTGAAATAGACCTCAAAGCAGAAGCTGCTAAGCTTATTCCCGAGATCCAAGCAAAGCTCGACGAACTTGCTGAACTCTTTGGTGCAACCGCCATTGAAGTGCTGGACGAGGAAGTGGTTGATCTCACTTTCCCTGTAGAGCAGCACCCGAGTAAAATCAGCTCGTTTAACTTTGATAAAGACCCTGTAGTATCAGGCGTGCTTGAAGGGATCAAAGGCCAATACCTTATCTTTGATAATGGCGTGATCAATATTCGTAAGTTTACTTCTTACGAGATTACCTTCTCTGACGAATAAAATGCATGCCAATCGTCTTCTGTAAGTGGCTTACAGAAGACGTAACCTTGGATTGTATGACAACCTAGCTTGCGCAGGTAACGTTTCTGTACAGGCTTTTCTACGCCCTCAGCTACAACTTGCAGGTTTAGCGCCTTAGCCATCGCCACAATTGCCGAAACAATTTCGCTGTTGCCATATTCATCGGGCACTTTAGCAATAAAACTAGCATCTATTTTTAGGATATCGATGGGCAGTTTAGCCAAGTAACTCAGCGCAGAATACCCTGTACCAAAGTCATCAATCGCCAGTTTTACACCCAGCTCCTTGAGTTTTTTCAAGGTGTACTTAGCCTCAAGCAGATTACCGATAAAGCTATTTTCGGTAAGCTCAAGCTCAAGATACTTGCCGTCGACGTTGTGCTTCTTTAATGCCTGCGCAACACATTGATACAGGTCGCCTTGAGTGACATGTGACGCCGAGATATTAATCGCCAAGCGCCTAATCTCAACACCTGCGCGTTGCCATTTAGCCAAGTGCTGGCAGGCTTTATCTATTACCCACTGATCTAAGCGAATAATAAGCCCAAGTTCCTCTGCGAGTGGAATAAATTGAGCCGGCGAGATCATCCCAAGATTTGGGTCACGCCAGCGCAGCAAACACTCAACACTGGAAATACGACTACTGGTTAAGCACTGCAAGGGTTGAAAATGCAGTTCAAACTCATCATTTTCTAAGGCACTCTGAAAACGGCTTAGCATGGATAAACGCTCAAATGAACGTGCATTCATCGAAGCTTCGAATAACTGAAAGGAGTTGCGCCCTACTTCTTTGGAGCGATACATAGCAACATCGGCGTGTTTAAGCAATGTTTCCGTGTCATGACCATCCTCAGGATAAATAGCAGCCCCCATCGAGGCCGTTGCAGCCACCTGCATATCACCAAGTTGAAATGGACTCGACAATGCCATCAACATTTGGTCAGCAAACTCAATAACCTCCGACATGCCATTCACTTCGCTCAGTAGCACAACAAATTCGTCGCCACCAAGTCGCGCTAACGTGTCACCTTCGTTTAGAATAGACTTTATCCGCTCACTAACCTGTACCAATAACTCATCTCCGGCGCTGTGACCAAGAGAGTCATTCACTTCCTTAAAGCGGTCTAAATCTATAAACATCACACTGAGTTTTTGCTTATAGCGGTGCGCTGATGCCAATGCCATAGAGAGTCTGTCGTAAAATAAGCGTCGATTAGGCAGCCCAGTCAATTCATCAAAATAGGCTAAGCGAGCAATTTTTTCTTCAGCATTTTTACGCTCCGTAATGTCGCTAAAAATGGCTGCGTAAAGCATGTCGTCACTGTACGGCTCTCTGATCTCAATAATCGTAAGCCATTCAACATAAATCTCACCGCTCTTTTTACGATTGCAGATCTCGCCCTGCCACACACCTGTTTCTCTGAGCGTTTGCCACATACTCTGATAATAGCATTCATCATGTAGCCCAGAGCTCAATATGCTTGGGTTTTTCCCTAGTACTTCGTAATCTTTATAGCCGGTAAGCGCACTAAACGCTGGGTTGATCTGGATTATTTCACCTGAACTTTTGGTGATCATAATACCATCGAGAGAAGCATCAATGATGCGGTTAGCTAAATAAAGATTCTTCTCCGATTTTTGCAGTGCAATATCACGTTGTACTAGGACTTTTTCCAGCTCGCTACAATACGCAGTTTCAATTTCAGTCAGGACATTTTTGAGCGCTAATAGCCCTATCACTTGCTGCGATTCCGGGGATATCACCACCAAATGACGAATGGAGTTTACCGTCATCAGCCGGTAAGCATCGAATAGGCTGTCTTTTGGCGTCATGGAGAGCATCGGATAGCTGGCTAATTGCCAGCAAGGCTGACGCCAATCAGGGTTGAGAATAATATACGCAATATCGCGCTGAGTAATAATGCCATACTCATTTAATTCACGGTTATACACCAGCACAGCGGTCAGCTTAAGCTCACGCATATTATTGATAACATCAGAGACGCAGTCTTCACTGTTTAAAATCACAATGCTCGAGTCAAAGTGCTGCTCAATTGGTCTAAAATGTAAATAATGGTCGAGCCCTTGGCTGCGCACAATATCGGATAAAGAGACCACACCACAAGGCAGATTATCCGAGTCCACCACGAGTAAGTGACGGATCCCTAGTTGGTGGAACTTGACCGTCGCCTCGCTCAAGGTTTTATCAATTTGAATTTTTTGCACCGGTGTAGTCATCACTTCCCGGATCGGCATCTGGGCAAAATCAGGGTCGTTAAAGTTGAGCTTAACGCAATCCGACTCAGTCCAGATACCAATAATGTCATCGGCACGGGTAATAAAGATCGAGCTCACTCTGCTCGTTCGCATTTGCGCAACCGCATCATACAGACTGGTTTGCTCATCGCAACATAACAAGCTATTGGTAAATACTTCTTTGATCTGTAACTGACGTGAATCACCAACCATAAGCACACTCTCGCAATATTATTCCAATTTGAAGTATACTGGGCGACACTTTTGATAACTTGACCAAGAACAAATTATGGCGATAAAAACCTATCCTTTATTGCTGGTATTAGACCAAAGTATAGAGTTTATCGAAGATGAAAAAGCACTTAGGGATACAACGCATCTGCTCGATGATGCGTCACTCAAACGGTTAATTCTAGTATACCCAAACGATTGCTGCAGCAACGTACACGGTGCGCCCGTGCAGTGTATTGATTTGAAATATTTAACCGAATTAGTGCAACAATATCTCGTTGACGAAGGCCAGTGTTGCGTCAGCAAAATCCAACTGAGCAATACTCAGCAGGCTTTTGATTTATTAAGTCTAAGCTAACCCGACCAGCGCTTTGATATGTGTCACAGCGCTGCGGCCTAAAGAAGAAAGATCATAGCCCCCTTCTAAGTAGGAAATAATCCCCAAACAGTCCGATGAGTTTGCAAACTCAACCACTTGCTCAGTAAACCACTGGTAATCTTGTTCAACAAACTTGAGTCCGCCCATATCATCTTCTAAATGACCGTCAAACCCCGCACTGATAAAAATGAGCTGAGGTTTAAATGATTGCAGCTTAGGCAACCATTGTTGCTCCACCAAGGCTTTTAAGTCTGTGCCATCCGCTCCTGCACTCAACGGGGAATTGATTAGCGTTTGATGATTCTCAATCGCGGTATTTGGATAAAAAGGGTGTTGAAACAAAGAGCAAAGTAACACGCTATGATCGTCTTTGAAAATATCTTGTGTGCCATTACCATGATGTACATCGATGTCCAATATAGCTACCCGCTCTACGCCCTTTGTCTTGGCATAAGCGGCAGCAATGGCAACATTATTAAAGACACAAAATCCCGATGAAGTACTTTGATTGGCGTGGTGCCCAGGAGGTCTAACAGAACAAAATGCAGCATCAAGTTTACCTGCGACTATTTCGTCCACCGCGAGTATTCCTGCGCCGACAGCGCGTTCAATCGCTTTCATAGAATCAGGACAAAGCCAAGTGTCGCCGTCTAACTCGGTTAACCCTTCATTAGGGATTTTATCCATTACTTCTTTGATCATAGCTTGATCATGAACCAATGCATAGTGTGACGTATCGGCTTTCAGCGCCGTTTTGTGCTCAATGGCGATATCAAGTCCAGACGCTAGCAACCGGTCTGATATCGCATCTAACCTCGCAGGACACTCAGGATGTTCCTCGGTCATTTTATGCTTGCGGCAATATGGATGAGTAATAATTGCAGTACGCATAACGAATATACATCCTATGTTAGTTTGCGACGTGGTTGATTTAAATAGCTATCCTTTCACTATATCAAAGCCACATAATTGTGGCTTTGATACTTTGGTATATCCTAATGCTGGATTTCTTTCGCCTTTAAATCCAAGTTATGGAAATCGAAACTAAAGTCGGTTATTTCCGGATTAACAAATTCCATCGCAGCAGACTCAACCCGTTGAGATTTATCCATCACAAAATTGATGTAAGCATCTGCTTCAAGTAATGGCTCATCCCAACGTACCACAAAGGTGTTACCGGTTAGGTGCTCAAGTTTCCCTTTTAAGCGCTTAGTATGCGTAAAATCAATGCGCAGTTCCTTACCGAGCTTTTCCACTACCACATCGCCATACCAAGCGCTAGTTAGTGTTCCCGTGTAGTTGTTTAATGGTAAAGCAAGCTGTGGTTTTGCAACTTCGATTATCCCAGCTTTAGCGTATTTATCTTGTTGCGCCTTAAAGTAATCATCGGCGATGATCTGCACCCAGTCTTTATCTTCTAGGCCAAGCGCATCTTCAAACACTTCATTGATAATCGCGGAAAGTGCGGGGTATTTTTGTTGGTTTGATAAGACCACCACACCCAATTTTTTCTCTGGGATCATCGCCACTTGCGACACCATACCTAAAATCCCACCGCCGTGACCTACCTTTTTATAACCAAAGTAGTCTTCTACCGCCCAGCCAAGGCCGTACCCTCTAAACTGTTGGTGGTATACTTCTGCGGCTTTTGCTGCGGGAATACGCGTAATGTGTGGATGCCACATTTGCACTTGTTGCTCTTGGCTAAATAGCTGCTCGCCAGAAGGTAAGCGACCACCTTCAAGCTGAGTTTGTAACCACTTGGTCATGTCATCCACGTTAGACGCAATGGCACCAGCACCACGGAAATCTTCTAGGTAATTAACAAAGAACGGCGTAAGTTTGCCATCCATCGGAATATGGCCAGTCGCCCAATTACTATTGTTAGCCTGGATCCGAGAGAATCCAGCCTTTGAGTCATCCATATCCAGCTTAGTAAACATTTCCTGCTCAACAAAATCGCGCCAATCTTTGCCACTGACTCGGCTTACGACTTCTCCTGCAACAACAAACATCAAATTGTTATAAGCGTAATGGCTACGGAAACTTGAATCAGGTTTGAGATGTGAAATACCAGCTAGCAATTCTGGCATGGTTTTATCAGTATCAGGCCAGATCATAAGATCACCCGCCCCAAGACCCAACCCACTTCGATGACTCAATAAATCGCGGATAGTCATCTCTTGAGTAACATAGCTATCATAGAGCTTAAATTCTGGAATGTGTTTGGTGACTTTGTCATCCCAACTCAGTTTGCCTTGATCTATCAACATCGCCAGCGCTGCTGCCGTAAATGCTTTCGTGTTAGATGCAATACCAAACAAGGTATCCGCATTGACCTTGGCTGGCTTATTTAAATGCGTCACCCCGAAGCCCTTGGTCATCACAACCTGACCATCTTCTACGATACCAATTGCCAAACCTGGAATATTAAACTTTGTCATTGCGCTTTTTACCGCAGTTTCAACATCCTGTTGGTTTACTGCCGCGCTTGCCTGTGCACTAAGAAAACTCGCAGCAACTAGGCCTGAGGTTAATAGCCATTGTTTTATTTTCATTATTTTTCCTTGGTTTTTTGCCACAACCAATCATGATGTTACCAGTCAAGCTTTGCGATTTAACTTCGTAATATCACATTGATAGATGGCTAATTCTTGTTGTTGTCTGTCACTATTATTATCTGTAACGTGTGATTGTGCCGAAATAGCCTGTAAATAGCTGGTCGGAAACTGATGCTCCTTTGCCCCGGCCAACACATGATGTACGTACCAATCGAAAGGTAATTGATGTTCCACAAAGGTGTTAGCAATATAGCACCAGGCCTCCACCATACCGCCACCTTGCCTTTCAACAGGCAAACAATGACAGTTGTATCGCTCCCCTTCAATGTCGTCCAAACGCGCTTTTTCTCGCTCATCCAAGGCATACAAAACGCCATAAACATGGCTATTTGCTTCAGTACTTGGCGTAATACTACACTTGGCTGAACCATCGGTGCTCAACATATCAAAAGTCAGCCGATAGCCATGCAATTTCCCCACTCCAAGTAACTTCGCTTGTGGTAAGCGAGCAAGCAAACGTGCAGTCGACATATTTGAACCAAAGCTAAAGTTAATAATGTTTTTGTCACACATTAGATCACCAATCTTACTGCAAGCAGTAACATGATCACACCGATCCCGCGATCAAACCAATGTCCTGCACGACGAAAAAATTGTCTTACCGTTGTTTTTGATAAAACTAAAGATAAAAACGAAAACCAAGCCCACGTAGCCAATGCCATATAAACACCGTAAAACAACTGCACACTGCTTGGTGTGGTTGGCTCAATCACTAGGGTAAAAAGCGATAAGAAAAACAGCGTTGCTTTAGGATTTAAGGCATTGACCAAAAAACCCCGTTTTAACGCAGTCCAATTAGACTCAGTAACAGCATGTGCAGTGATATTTTCTTGCTCTGAATTGGGTTTTGCATATCGCAACGCTTGCACACCAAGGTAAGCAAGGTAAAGCGCGGCTATATATTTTACTGCTGTGAACAAGGTTTCAGATTGAGATAGCAGTAACGCAACTCCCAATAAGCAATAACTGACATGTACTAAAATACCAAGACCAACCCCAAAACTTGTCCAAAGGGCGTTTGCTCTGCCCTGCTGTACACTTTGTTTAAGCACTATCGCAAAATCGGGACCTGGACTTGCGACTGCAAAAAAATGTGCCAGCGCAATTAAAATAAACTCATCAAGATAAACGAGCATGTGCATGCTCCTGTAAGGCCAGTAAATCACCCCGCTCTGAGTTATCCATTAAGGTATTAATTTGCTTTTTCGCCTTTTTATACTGGCTCACAAGGTGTGACTTAAGGTGCTTATGACCATCTCTCACCCCTTTAAAATGACATACGAGGGCATGCACAAAAACACTCTGCTGCTCCGTCAGTGCAGCTTTTCGGTTGGCATATTGGTTGTAGCAAGAACCACATCCTCCCCTAAAGTGATATACGGTATTAGACACCATGACCCCAAAGCCAAAAAAGCTCGCGAGCACATCACAAGCAGCGTCTAATTGCGCTTCCCCACCCGGAGGTAACACGCCACGCTGTAAAATTAAAACTTTTGCCATGACACCTGCATAACTGGCAATCAGATCTTGAGGCTGATTTATTTGGTTAGGATTATAAGAAATCAAAATAGGCGCAGCCGATTCAGCGATAACCGCTTGCTCACCGCGCCAACGCCCTGCAATGTTTAGCTTAGTCATGCTGGTCGACGCGAGCATGCGTTCAGGCGCAACCAAAGTGATTGGCCACTGTTGTAACCCCGCGTAGGACTTTACGCGGGAGAAAACCACCGCCGCCATCTCTTCAATACTGGATACCGGCTCAGGAAAACAACTGGGAGTCGGAGTAATGATCTGCGTTTCATTTAAAAAGTACTCGCCATCAAAGTGCTCAAATGCCCAAACAAAGGTGTCAATTAACCATTGGGTTTCTTCATCGCTAAGCAAAGGTGATACTTTAAATAAGGACAGCATGCTAATAATTCACTCTTTTCTGGAATAACCCCTGATAAATAGCATAAACTCTGAGCCTAATGCAAAAACATGGAGTTTCACATGCCACACTTTATTCTTGAACACTCAGCTAATTTGCCAATTGAAACCGAGGCGTTAGTATCGCAGGTGCAGCAATTTGCCTGTGCATGTGGCTTGTTTGATCCAACTTCCGTCAAAACCCGTGCTGTTGCTTTTGAGCATTTTCAGTTAGGTGATGGCAAACAAGGGTTTATTCACCTGCAGATCCATATGATGGCTGGTAGAACATTAGAGCAAAAACAAATGCTCACGGAAGGTGCTCTGAAGCTTTTGCTCGCAAAGGTCGGGGAGCATTTTGCGCTCAGTGTCCATTGCTATGATTTATTATCCGATATTTATCGCAAAAACTAATTTATTATTCGAGTTATTTAACTATGAAATTTCCATGTAGATTGGAGAAATTTTTGAGCCACGTTGCAGAGATACCACGCAGCAAGGTCAAAATTAATATTAAAAAAGGTCTCGTTACCGTCAATGGCAATATCGTCAAAAAAGGCGACATCCAAGTCACCCCAGCAGACCACATTACTTTTGATGGCGAACGCCTAGAGTATTTGGGTTTACGCTACTATATGCTAAACAAACCACAAGGTTATGTATGTGCAAATAGTGATGAATTACACCCAACAGTATTCGATTTAATTGAAGAACCTAACTTAAAAGATTTTCATGTTGCAGGTCGACTGGACATCGATACCACGGGTTTAGTACTGCTCACTAACGATGGTGATTGGTCTCATCAAATCACCTCGCCGAAGAAACAAAAGTTTAAAACCTATGTACTAGAAAGTCGCGACGAACTCACTGAAGAAGCGCTAACACAGCTTGAACAAGGCGTTGAACTACATGGTGAAAAACAAGCAACCCTGCCAGCAAAAGCGGAGCTTATTGATAAATTTGCACTACGCTTATCTATTTGCGAAGGAAAATATCATCAAGTAAAACGCATGCTTGCCGCAGTTGGCAACCAAGTAGTTGAACTTCATAGAGAAAATATTGCAGGGATCGAACTTGATCCAACCCTTGCTGAGGGCGAATACCGCCCATTAACTGATGAAGAAATAAGCATAATTAATGCAAGTTAGTCATCGTCTTTAGGTAGTATGAGTAAATATCATCTCAAAATCGCCTCCTTAGGGCATTAACCTACTTACAACTTCCCCCTAAACATGCTAAATCATGTAGTGAGAGTATTTTTAGGGGGCGATCCTGTGTTTTCTAGTTTCACATTAAAAGCAAAAATAATTACCTTTGCCGCCGCAATATTTGTTTCATTACTTGCCGTTGCCTTTGTAGGTCTTCAAGCTCTGCGCCATGCCAGTGAAAGCGATAATATTGCGCGTATCAACCAATTAATGAAAAGCACCGTTAATATTGTTAAACAGTTTGAGCGCTTTGCAGAGCAAGGGGAACTGACTGAGCAACAAGCAAAAGAGATGGCAATTCAGGTTTTAAGAGAAAATAAATACCATGACTCTGAGTATGTGTATGTTGTTAATGACAAAATGGACTTCGTAGCAACACCTCATGACCCCCAACTGCATAACACCAGCTTTAATGACTTTGAAGATGCTGACGGCAAAAGCATAGGCAGCATGGTGAAGCGCTTAGTCGGTAACCAATTTGATCGGATCATTACCTACAATTGGACTTCACTGCGAGATGGAGAAGTTGTCGACCTGACTTCAGTGGTACAAAAAACACCAGGGTTTGGCTGGTATGTCGGCACAGGTATTAGCTACAAAGAAGTAAACGATCGTTATTGGGACACCGCAATCTGGTTAGTCGCACTTTCTTTAGCGGTTGCCGTTGCATTGACCACCGCACTTGCGCGGTTTGGACTGTCTTTGAATAACAAACTTGGTGCTGAAATCAATGATGTGCTCGAAATCGTAAAACATGTTTCAAGAGGAAACCTAACTACACCTATCAATACTGCTGACTGCCAAGATTATAGTATTCTCGCAGCCATGGACTATATGCAAGGCGGATTAAAAGGAGTAGTTGAAGGGCTTAAAGAAGCAACTAAGGCGCTACAAAACCAAACATCAGACAGTGAGGTACGCTCAGTAGAACTTGAGAATCTAACTCGTAGTTTAAATGCAGAAACTCAAATGGTGGCTTCAGCAATTACCGAACTCACAGCCTCAGCACAAACCGTTGTCGAACATGCGGAGCAAGCTGCGGATTCAGTTCAAGAGGCTGAAAAGCAAGGTAATGCTGCCGACAAACTGACAGCTCAAGCAGCAACTGAAATTGCATTATTAGAGCAACAAATTGACAGCGCTGGTAATAATATTCAAGTACTAGATGAAGAAGTATCTAATATCGCTAATGTACTTACCGTTATCCAATCTATCGCCGAGCAAACCAATTTATTAGCCCTCAATGCTGCAATAGAAGCTGCTCGAGCTGGAGAGCAAGGACGAGGCTTTGCTGTCGTAGCGGACGAGGTCAGACAGCTTGCTCAGCGCACTCAAACCAGTACAGAAGAGATCCGTACCATGATCACTAAACTGCAAAGTGCAACTCAAGATGCGAAGGCTTCTGTAAGCTTGAGCATTGCAACAAGCGAAAAAACGGTAAGTATGTCATCTAAGGCATCTCAAGCGCTTGTACAAGTCGCCGATTCTTTAAAATCTATATCGCAGATGAGTCATCAAATAGCTCAAGCAGCCAAAGAACAGTTGGATGCAGGAGAAGATACAGCCAAACGTGTCGTTGTTATCTCTGACACGGCCTCACAGACGGCAAGTGTGTCTGAAAAAGCACATAAAGCGACTGATACAATTAAATCTTTATCTGGAAATCTAGAGATTGAGATGGCCAAATTCAAAGTGTAATAAGTCAACTTTATTCTTATTTTTCATACAATTAGCCAAGTGTAAATTTATATAAACTGTTAATTGAAAAATTTCTTTAATTTTTCATTCACCTTGTGTTTATTTGGTGTTAAGTTTGTACCCACAGAGAGTTTCAGTTTTAGTAGTCTCAAGAGACTTCTTTGTTTGTTATAATTGCAATAATATATGCAACCTAAAGTTTGAATGCTTGATTGCGTAGAGATCAAGCAAACTTAATAAGGACTATGATAATGCAAAAACTAAATTTGAAAGAATGTAAAAAAGTTTCTGGTGGTGGTATTTGGATGCCAGATGAACCAGCAGCTAACAGTGCTGAAGCTAATGCAAATACCAAATCTAGCAAAACCAATTAAAGATTATTGTTAGTTATGGAAAGAAAATTCGCACTCGGAGACTTACTACTACCATATGTCTTAGTTGTAGTAGGAGTCTTCATTATACACGATGTTAATTTTCACTTTTTTCTGACGTACACGGCACTTATATCTCTCTGTTTTGGTGTGGGATTACGACTGAAGGATGTGAACATATGTATTCTGTCCATCTTATGCCTGACTCCCTTTGTTCTTGAAACACTCGTGTTTTCAACCGGATTAATTAGCCTATCATCTTCCCCTGAGAATAGATTATTTCAGAATAGTTTGATTTTCGGCATTCACCTAATTATCGAGTTAATAGTGCTCGCCCCACTCACTTACCGGACAGAATTAACCAAAAAACTTTTCCCAAGATATAAAATTAAATACACCTTTGCGGATAATATATTTCCATGGTTGGCTATCTTAGGAGCTTTGTTCACATTCGCTACTATTGTCGAAAATTACCTAAGAAATGGTAAAGGCTATGATGTGACTTTCTTTTTCTACTCTTCCGATATTGCAGGATATATTCTGTACTCAGCAAAATGTGGAATTATGATAGCTTTAACAGCCCTAACATACAAAGAAGAGTACGATTACGCACTCCCAAGCTTGCGCAAGAAACGCTAGTAGTTTTTTGCAAAGTAAGGGTTATTCAATTTGATGCCTTCACCTTCAGGCGGTAACACTAAACGATATTTTTGTTTTAATCGTTTTAATTCACCAGACTCTTTAAGCTTAGCAAGCCCCTCCTCGAGTGCATAAGCAAGTTTTGGCTTGTCTTTATTCACAAAGAAGTAAAAAGCGGTTGAATACTCAAGGTGAAAATCAGGTACGATCATGAGGTTTTCGTTATTTTGTGCGATCAATTCTGAATTTGCCTCAATCACCGAGCGTGGAAAATAATCCGCTTTTTTATCCGCGATTAAATTAAACATGGTTTGATAATCGGAAATAGGCCTGACCTTCAGACCGTTATAACTAAGAATTTTAGTATCGGGCCAATCGTGTCCTTGTACCGCGGTAAAGCGCTTTAATTCATCAAGCGAACGAACCGTTTTTATGGCTGGATAAACATCTTTATGAACAATCAGCACGCGTTTACCAATAAGTCCATCATACAGTGGGACTTTAATGGGAATAGCGATTTGCTCGCGTGCGGGGCTGGTCATAGACCAGTGTAAATCAACCTTACCTCGGCTTAGTGCCATTAACGTACGCTGTTGATGAGGATGGATCTTGATGTGTTCGATTTGAGCTGAGTACTTAGCAGCAGCCAGTGCCTTTTCTAGTAATTCATAAAGATAAAGATCGCGATCGTACAAGGTTCGCGCTTCTTTCGCGACATAGATTAACTCGGGGGATTGCGCTGCAATACAAGCACTTTGAAACACCAGAGCAGAGATAGTTACACCCAACTTTAACTTCATCGCACAACCCTCTTTAGGGGAAATAATACTACAATCAAAAGTATTTTTACGGATTGCTATTACTATTGCGTAATTAAAAATATAGTCAACCTGCATTTTCCAGTCGTACAGTCGATACCGTAGGCTTACGACGGTTACAGACAAATAAATAGCTATTACGATAGCGCTTTGCTTCTTTCTTAGCATCTGTTGCTAAAGCTGCAACTTGATGCGAATTAATACAGTGTTGTAAATCTGGTCTCACTAAGCCAATCGATAAAGTGAGTAAAGGTACAAATTGCTTTTGCCCTTCACGATTTGTTGCCCAGTAACCGCCAGCACTAACATGCTCGGGAGTAAAAAAGGCTTTTGATTTAAGCTCAAACTGAGTGATGATCTCATGACACAACACTTCTGCATCATTATTATCGAACACCACCATAAAGTCGTCGCCCCCGATATGCCCAACAAAACTTGAGCTCTGTGCACATACATCAACTGTCACCTCGGCAAGTAGCTTAATCACACTATCACCACTTGCATATCCATATAAATCATTAAACTGCTTAAAATGATTAAGGTCGATATATGCTAGAGAAAAGTCATGATGTGAACGTAACCTTTGCTCTATTGCCTCATTTATCGCGACATTGCCCGGCAACATGGTTAATGGATTGGCATGTTGAGCATGACGAATTTTTTCTTCTGTGATGTGCTTGAGTATGTCTCTCAAGGGCGCTAAGCCAAGATAACGACCATCTCTAGTAATAATGATATGACGTCGAATATCAAATTCATGGTCGGTTATTTGTTTACTCACCGTATCAAGCTCTTGCTGCTCATCCACCACTAACGGCTGTTTATCCATCAACTTAATCACTGATTTCTTATCGAAGAGTGCATGACCATATGGTGCCGCAAACACCTCAGTCAGTTGATCTCTGTGTAGCAGCCCTACAGGCTCTCTAGCATCATTAACCACAGCAAGGCTGGTTAGCTTACGATCTTGTTCAAACAACCTATGAGCATCGATACATTGCGTACATTCATGGATAGCATTGGCCTCTTTGGCAAGCCAACCGATTGCCATCGACTGCTCAAATTGATTGAAGGCCGTTTTGGATTCCGTGTGTAAAGATTTAAACAGTGCGAGTTCAGTGGGAGGTTTGCGAGTAGGCTTAGCAAGTAAGAAACCCTGCGCAATCACTATACCGAGCTGCTCAATAAGCTTCAGCTCTTCAATTCGCTCAATTCCCTCGGCAATTACTTGAGTGCTAGTGGCTTTAGCAAGTTCAATAATGGACTTTAAAAACTCGCGTTTCACCACACTTTGGTCACAATGGTCGATGAAGTATCTGTCGACTTTGACGTAGTCAGGGCATAACTCCGACCACTTCTTGAGACCAGAATAACCCGCTCCCAAATCATCAATCGCAATTTGAAATCCAAGTTCTCGATAATGGGTAATTGTAGTTAGTAGCAGATTCGCGTCATCTACTTTGTCTTGCTCAGTCACTTCAATGACGACACGCTTGGGATCGAGCCCATACACTTCTGTAAGATGTCTGGTTTCGCCCTTTGGGTGGCTCAGATCAAGTAACGCTTTTGGACTAACGTTTAAAAATAACTTACCAGGAAGGTTGAGTGAGACGAACTGCTTAATAGCGGCTTCACGACAGATAATCTCCAGTTCTGACAAACGCTCCTGCTTACTCGCAATCGCAAAAAGCTTGTCTGGAGATTCCAACAATGAGCCGGACATGCCACGACTTAATGCTTCAAACCCTAAGATTTGCCGTTTCGCAAGATCGTAGATAGGCTGAAACAGAGTAAATACAGCTTTTTCTTTTATTATTGTATTAAGTACTAACGTGCGCGAAGGATCCACAGCATTAAACTCACTGTAAAAGTATAATCGCGCACGGTAGCAACAGAGTATGACAGATATATGTCAATCGGGTGAAATGTACCCAATTTGCAATTGAATGATTTTCAACCGCTTACTTTAGCGCTCGTTCTACCTGATCAAAGTGTGCAATCACTTCCACAATTTCCATCTCTGCACTCTTATAGTCTTCAGCGCCACTAAACCCTTTCATCGCAATCGCTTGAACCGTTGCTGGATGCACTAATAAATCTTTGGCATGGTAGCAAACAGGGTCATCAAACTTGGGTAATTTACCATCTGCGTGATAACCCGTTTCGATCTCTTCAAGTGGTAAAGTAGGAATGATATCAGCGGCCTTATCCAAGGCATCTAGATAAGTCTGACACTGAGGATACTTAGCCACAAACTCATTAAGCAAAGTTCTAGAAAGCGTCACAAGATCGGCGGATTGTGTTTCAAGTGCTGCAGCATCTTTCTCGATACGAATATCTGCAAGTAAGGCCTCTGCTTGAACTTTGTATTGTGCTAAAGATGAGGTTGCTTCTGTAGTTACAGATCCGGTTTGCTGCTCAAGCTCAGGTTGCTTAGAACATGCGGTCATTAATGTCAGTGCACCAACCGCCATCGCAAATTTGTACATAAGTATCTCCTTTATTGATAACGATTATCATTATATAGTAATGTAATATTTTAGAAACAATAAAATGACGTTTTACAGGCAACAAAAAAGCGGCCAAAAAGCCGCTTTCGATTATTACATCAAATTCCATGATTAAGGCATAGCGTCTAGGTCTGCACCTTCTTTTTCAACTTCTACCGGGATCAAATCTTCTTTGCTAACGCCCATTGCTACTGCAACTGAGCTCGCTACATAAACAGAAGAATAGGTACCGATAAATACACCGAATAGCAAGGCCGTCGCAAAACCATGAATGGTTTGACCCCCCCATACGAATAACGCAATCAATACAAGGATAGTCGTGATTGAGGTCACTAATGTACGATTAAGCGTTTGTGTCAGTGAAATGTTGATGATCTCCAAGGTGTCGTCAATGCGTACTTTACGGAAATTTTCACGAATACGGTCAGAGACAACGATAGTATCGTTAAGTGAGTAACCAATTACCGCTAATATTGCCGCCAAAATAGTTAAGTCAAATTCCAGACCTAAGATAGAGAACAGACCCATTGTCAGTACAACATCGTGGAAGAGTGCAAATACAGCACCTACTGCAAAGCGCCATTCAAAACGAAAAGCAACGTAAATCAAGATACAGATAAGCGCGGTTAGCATCGCCAAGCCACCCTGCTCTTTGAGATCTTCACCAACACTTGGACCTACGAATTCAATGCGGCGCATCACCACACTTTCATCCGCTTGTTTCAGCGCGGAGATGAGTTGGTTACCTAATACTTCAGCTTTCACGTCGTCCCCACGAGGGGCGAGTCGTACTAATACCTCTTGGCTTGAACCAAAAAGTTGCACAGAGGCATCGGCAAAACCGCTCTCGGCTAATACACTACGTACCTTTGCTAAGTCTGCTGGCTGCGAGAATCCAACTTCAACTGCCGTCCCACCAGTAAAGTCCAAACCAAAGTTTAGTCCTTTCACCATAAACGAGCCGATTGAAGCCAAGATCAACAATGCCGAAAAAGCCATGGAAAGCTTTCTTGCCGACATAAAACGGATTGTGCCTTTTAAGTTTAATAATTGCATGTCCGTCTCCTAGATTGATAGCTTTGTGATACGTCTGCCACCGATGATGGCATTAATAACTGCACGCGTACCAACAATCGCTGTAAACATCGAGGTAATGATACCGATAGCTAGGGTTACCGCGAAGCCTGCAATTGGGCCTGTACCGACAGAGAATAGGATCACAGCTGCAATTAAAGTGGTGATATTTGCATCAAAAATCGTACTAAATGCACTATCGTAACCATGGTGAACGGCTTGCTGTGGACTGCGGCCTTCCGCTATTTCTTCCCGAATACGCTCAAAGATAAGTACGTTAGCATCAACGGCCATACCTACGGTTAATACGATACCGGCAATACCTGGCAGCGTCAGCGTCGCGCCTGGGATCATCGACATCACACCCACAATCATGATGAGGTTAGCCGCAAGCGCCAAGTTTGCTACCAGACCAAAGCCTTTGTAGTACAGCAACATAAAGGCAAGAACAAAAGCAAAACCAAGCACAACCGCAGTCATACCCGCTTCGATATTTTCCTGACCAAGGCTTGGACCTACAGTACGTTCTTCAACGATTTGAATTGGCGCAACCAGTGCACCTGCACGTAGTAGCAAGCTTAAGTTATGCGCTTCTGCTGGGCTATCAATACCGGTAATACGGAAAGAGCTGTTTAAACGCGCTTGAATCGTGGCAACGTTAATCACTTCTTCCACTTTGATTGGTGGTAACGCTTTGCCATTTTCATCTTTCTTGCCAGATGGTTTGTATTCGATGAAAACCGTCGCCATACGCTTGCCGATGGCGCGTTTAGTAAAGGCATTCATTTTTGCCCCACCTTTGCTATCAAGTTTGATATTCACCTGAGGGCGCTGATATTCATCCATACCAGATTGCGCACCTGTGATATGCGTACCTTCAAGAATAACGCGCTTTTTAAGCACGACAGGATAACCATCTTTATGCGGGATCACTTCCGTGCCAGGAGGAATACGACCTTGTGCTGCTGCACGCACGTCGGCATTTTCGTCTACTTCACGGAACTCAAGCGTCGCCGTGGCACCGAGAATTTCTTTCGCGCGAGCCGTGTCCTGAACACCTGGAAGTTGAACAATTATGCGCTCACCACCTTGACGTTGAACATTTGGTTCAGCAACACCTAGTTGGTTAATACGATTACGAATAATGGTTTCGTTTTGCTTGATAGCGTATTCGCGCAGCTCTTTATATTTAAGGTCGCTAAGGCTTGAGAAGAAAGCAAGGCTATCGCTGCTATCATTGATAAAGTCGTTACCTGGGTAACGTTTTCTCAAGAAGCTCATTGCCGCGTCTTTGTCCTCTTCCGAACGCATCGTTACTTGTACACGTTCACTATTAGAAACCCGACGCACCGAGCGATAACGCAATTTTTCTTCACGTAAATCACTCTTGAAATCTTGCTCCATTTGCTCAAGTGCATTGTCCATCGCCGTGACCATATCCACTTCCATAGTGAAGTGAACACCACCACTTAAATCTAGACCGAGCTTCATTGGATTTGCACCTAAGTCTTTTAACCACTCAGGTTGTGCCGGAGACATATTGATTGCTGAAATGTAATCATCGCTTAAGCTATTACGCAAAATATCTTGTGCTTTAAGCTGATCTTCAACATTTTTGAAGCGGACAAGGATTTGACCGTCTTCTAACACAGAAGATTTTACGGCAAGGTTGTTCTTTTGTAGGGTTTCGTTAACTTGATCTAATACACTGAGCGTCGCATCAGCACCTTTTGTGCCAGAAACTTGTATGGCCGGATCACGACCATACAAGTTAGGTGTGGCATAAAGAATACCGATAGCCAACACAGCGAGAACAAGTAAGTACTTCCACATTGGAAACTTGTTTAACACTGGGCTATCCCTTTATTGTTATTCTTATAGAGATTTCATTGTACCTTTAGGTAACACAGCTGAAACCGCTGACTTTTGCACTGTTACTTCAGTTTGGTCGTTTAGTGCGATTACAACAAAGTCTTTATCATCAGCAACTTTAGTGATTTTACCCACAAGTCCACCTTGAGTTAGTACTTCGTCACCTTTGCCTAATGCACCCATTAGGTCTTTGTGTTCTTTAACACGCTTAGCTTGTGGACGGTAAATTAAAAAATAAAATACCAGACCAAAAATACCTAACATGATTAGCATTTCCATGCCACCACCAGCAGGTGCAGCTGCTGCGGTGCTAGCATGCGCGTTTGAGATAAAAAAGCTCATTTCACTTCCTCGTTTATAAATTAATTATTTTCTGTCAAACCAACGTCAGCCAACTCTGGCACCGCAATGCCACGGCGCGCATAAAAGTCTTCGACAAATTCATCAAATGTACCTTCAGATAAGGCGTTTCTCATTCCTTCCATCAGACGTTGATAATAACGTAAGTTATGGATGGTATTGAGTCGAGCGCCTAGAATTTCATTACACTTATCTAGGTGATGTAAGTACGCTCGAGAGTAATTCTTACAAGTGTGGCAATCACACTCCGCATCTAGTGGGCTAGTATCTGTTTTGTGTGCTGCATTGCGGATTTTTACCACGCCACCTGTCACAAATAAGTGACCATTACGAGCGTTACGCGTTGGCATTACACAGTCAAACATGTCGATACCGCGACGTACCGCTTCAACCAAATCTTCTGGTTTACCAACGCCCATTAAGTAACGTGGCTTGTTTTCTGGCATTTTATAGGCACATTGGTCAAGAATATTGATCATGTCTTCTTTTGGCTCACCAACTGATAAACCACCAAGTGCATAACCATCAAAACCGATTTCTTCTAAGCCCTTTTGCGACTCGGCACGAAGCTCTGGGTACATACCGCCCTGAATAATGCCGAATAGCGCTGAAGGATTATCAGCATGTGCATCTTTGGAGCGCTTAGCCCAACGTAAGCTTAGCTCCATCGAGTCTTTTGCTTCTTTTTCTGTCGCTGGATACGGCGTACATTCGTCAAAAATCATGACGATATCTGACCCTAAGTCGCGCTGTACTTCCATCGCTTTTTCTGGAGACAACATGATTTTCTCACCATTAACTGGTGACTTGAACAACACACCTTCTTCCGAAATTTTACGCATTGCACCAAGACTAAATACTTGGAAGCCGCCTGAATCGGTCAGAATCGGTTTATCCCAGTTCATAAAATCATGCAGATCGCCGTGCTGCTTGATGATCTCAGTGCCAGGTCTTAGCATCAAATGGAAGGTATTTCCTAAACAGATATGTGCGCCCGTTTCTTTGAGCTCGTCAGGGGTCATGCCTTTTACTGTGCCGTAAGTACCAACAGGCATAAATGCAGGCGTTTCTACCACACCACGGTCAAAAATCAAGCGACCTCGGCGAGCCTTACCCTGTTTGCTATCTAATTCAAATTTCATTGTTACCTCGTTGTCGGAAAAACAGTCCAACTTTGACTAAAAAACGTGCTAAGCCAATGCTTAGGGCAGTGATCTTTCGATTCTACCAAGATTACTAGCGCAATTCTAATATTGGGATAAAAAACACAAAGTCCATATCGAGCTTGCAACTTTACAGCCATAAAACGCAAAATGCCCAGCAACACTGGGCATTTTAATAGTTGTATGGCGTGAGTTACTTATCTTGCTTTTGCAAGAACATCGCATCACCGTAACTAAAGAAGCGGTATTTCTGTTCAATGGCGGTTTGGTAAGCCTTCATAATATGCTGTTGCCCTGCAAACGCACTCACTAACATGATTAGCGTTGATTCTGGTAAGTGAAAGTTAGTCACCATTGCATCTACCACGTTAAAACGGTAGCCCGGATAAATAAAAATATCGGTATCGCCGTAAAGTGGAGCAATTTCACCGCCGTTTGCTTTAGCCGCAGACTCAAGTGAGCGCACCGACGTAGTACCTACCGCGATGACGCGTCCTCCTCTGGCTTTTGCCGCTTTGATTGCCTCCACGACTTCTGCTGAGACCTCGATATATTCTGAGTGCATAACATGCTCTTCCACCGAATCGACTCGCACCGGCTGGAACGTACCTGCGCCCACGTGTAAAGTAACAAAGGCCATCTTAACACCTTTGTCTTTTAGCTTAGCCATCAATTCATCATCAAAGTGCAGTCCGGCGGTAGGTGCAGCGACTGCGCCTGGTTTCTCACCATACACAGTCTGATAACGCTCTTTATCTTCTTCATCATCCGGTCTGTCGATATAAGGAGGTAAAGGCATATGGCCAATTTTATCTAAAATAGCCAATACATTTTCTTCGCCCTCGAATCTCAACTCAAATAATTCACCGTGGCGCTGAACCATTTCTGCGGTTGCTTGGCCTCCAAGCTCAATTTTAGTACCAGGTTTTGGCGACTTGCTCGCTCTTACATGAGCAAGCACAGTCCGCTCATCTACAACGCGCTCAACCAATACTTCTAGTTTTCCACCACTGGCTTTTTGACCAAACATACGCGCAGGAATAACTTTAGTGTTATTGAAGATGATTAAGTCTTCTGGATTAATGAGTGCCAAAATATCTCTAAATACTTTGTGTTCTATTTCACCACTATTGCCATTTAAGGTAAGAAGACGACTGCTAGAGCGTTCCTTCATTGGGTGTCTGGCAATCAACTCATCAGGAAGATCAAAACTAAAGTCTGCTACGCGCATGGAAAGGCCTCATTTCTAAAAGTGCGCCAAGTCTAGTGCGGTGTTTTGGCGAAATCAAGTGCTTGTAACCTTGCGTAAATACCTTTAACCTAGCGAGTCTAAAACGGTAATCACCATGTAAAATTTTGTACGGTGTGCACCTTTGTTTAGTACGTTCTTTATTCTTTACGTTTAAACAATAACTTATCGCTATCGGCTATGATTACCGAGCAAAGTTCGTGTCACTGTTTGATTATTATCAAGCAGCGGTTAAGTACGATTTGCTAACTTTAAGACAAGCCCAATGATTGTGTCGCAGTATCTGGTGAGGTTTTTTTATTGTGTCTAGACAACTAACGTTGCTCATTGTTAACGCCAGTGCTCACGAGCGTCAAACCTTGACTAAAACTCTTAGTGCATTAGATGTCTTTACTATCATTGCCAAATCCGACTCTCAAGATGCCCTAAGCTTACTAAAGACGCAAGCTGTAGATCTAGTGATCACCGGCTTGGATGTTGGCAAAATTGACGGCTGGCGATTCTCGCGCATGATCCGCTCAGGTCTGCTGGCAACGCCCAAAAATACACCCATCGTACTTATTCCACCGACTTATTGTGAACGAATAGCCGAAACCACCGCTCGTAGCTACAGTATTGATGCCGTGCTACCATTTGAACGTCAAGACATGTTGCCGCAAATTTTGGCCAATGTGTTGTCAACGCATTTAGATAAAAGCAGCCGCCTCAACTTGCTCTTGTTAGAGCCCAACCAACAACGTGCGCAAAAAATATGTGAGCACCTATCGCACAATTTCGTTTGCACACATGTAAGCTCGGCGGCCAGCGCTTTATCACTATTTCTACAAGATCATTACGCCATTGTTTTAATGGACACTACGTCTGATTTATCAGGTTCCGCAGAAAGCTTAGTCGAAAGTATTCTCAAACATCGTCCAAGCCAAGCCATTGTAACCATTATTGACAAACGCGATGCCGACCATGCCGAACAACTATTATTGTTAGGTGTTACCGACTTTGTTCGAGCACCATACGATATGCCCTTTTTAAGCAAAGTATGCGACCATGCAGCGCGGCGAGAAGATTTTATGGTGAGCTATGCCGAGTTTGCTAATAAAGTCGAGCAACTCAGTCGCAGTGAAAGTCGCTATAAAGATTTGTTTTCTGCACACCAACGGATTTTACTCCACCTGAGAACAGTTGTCGTTGAATTGGAATTGGAAGGCGCGATCCGCTTTATAAACCCAGCATGGGAATACCTCTCAGGCTTTGGTATTAAGTCAAGCCTCAATACCCAGCTCCGCGATTATATTGCCAAAGATGAATTGCCGACCTTCAACAAAGTCATTCAAGAAATTCAAAATGGAGTCAGGCAACATGCGCAATTAGAGCTGCAACTCTGCCACAAAGCAGGACATCTAGTGTGGGTCGAGTGTCGCCTACAACTTATCAAGAATACCTCAAGTTCGGTCGCAATAACTGCAACACTCGATAATATTCACGAACGCAAGCAAGCTGAGCTGCAACTCAGACACTTAGCATTGCATGATACGCTTACCGGCTTACACAACCGCTACTACTTCGACCAACAACTAAATCAGCTGTGCAATGAAGTAAAGTCTGCACAAGAGATAGAACATGCACTAATTTACATCGACTTAGATCACTTTAAGATCATCAATGACAGTAAAGGCCATCAGCAAGGAGATATTGTACTCAAAGAAGTATCTGAGTTGTTTGGTGACAAAATAGGTGAAGAGCATCTCACTTTCCGTATTGGTGGAGACGAATTTGCTGTACTGCTTAAGCACACCAATTTACTTGATGCTCATATGTGCGCTGAAAGCATTTGCATGGCTATCGAAGAACATAAATTTCACTTTGAAGATAATGCATACTCTCTCAGTTGTTCTATCGGGTTAACGCAAATTACCAATGAAAATGCGGATCCCAGCGAGTGTTTGAAACAAGCCGACATAGCCCTTTATATCGCCAAGAATCTCGGCCGCAACTTGGTTCATTGTTATAATAAAGAAGATGAACAAAACCAAACACTGCAAACCGGTTTAGAATGGGGCCATAGTGTTAGGCAAGCGCTTCAGAACGACAGCATAGAACTCCATTATCAACCGATCTGGGATTTCAAAAAACAACAAATAGCCTATTACGAAGCACTGCTTAGATTAAAGATTAACGGTGAGACAGTTTACCCAAATCAGTTTATTCCTGCATTAGAGCTACTTAATGATACATTTTTGATGGATCAATGTGTGATCAGAACAGCCATTAAAGCACTGGCTGAACATGAGATTTTGAGCCAAGTGGCGATTAATTTATCTGCTCATTCATTTTTAGATGAACGACTGCAACCCCACATTCAGGCCTGTTTAAAAGAGCATCAAGTTTCAGCTAATCGCGTTATTTTTGAAATCACAGAATCTGCCAGTATTAATAACCTCAACGCAACCCAGACAATGATTAAAAATCTGAACGATCTTGGTTGTCATTTCGCTATTGATGATTTCGGGACAGGCTTCAGCACTTTTAGCTACCTAAAACAGCTACCCGCACAGCATGTTAAAATAGATGGCTCCTTTGTTCGAGACATGCTCAACGACCCAATTGACCTGGCGCTGGTCAAAGCTGTAAACGATATTAGTCACTCGTTAGATAAGTGTTCAGTTGCCGAATATGTCGAAAACAAAGAAATATTTCAACAACTTAAGGAAATAGGTGTGGACTATGGACAGGGTTACTTTATCTCTAGACCGCTCCCTATTGAACAACTAGCGAGCAGTGCAAAAACTATTTTATCTCTAAAAACAGCGTAGTAACATTTTTATACTAAAGGTTACTTTTACTTCTTGCAAAGTCCACTATAATTAAAGATACCAGTTTAAAATGTCACCAAATTTTAAGGTAACACCTTAATTTTATAGACATTCAAAGGATTGAGTTACATCTTGCTATGGACTTCAAGGGGTAAATTATGCTGTCATTATCACTGTTTTTACTACTTGCAAACTTGCTCATTGCTTATCAATGTTACCGCTATGCCAACACAAAAGGATACCCGGTAAAATTGTTCACAGGGCTCGGTTTGCTACCCTACTTTAATCTAGTGGTTTGGGTTTACTTACTCTTTTTACCAAATTTAACTACTGCAAAAAACATCGAGCAGGCTTAATAGCTCCTTTTTAAAACAAAACAGCATGCAGCCATGCTGTTTTTTGTGTTGTCATTTTCTTGCCCCCAAGTTCGAAGAAGGCGCTTTTTATCCCAAAATTAGGCTAACTAAAAGCGATAGCTAGTTACTATCTCAGCAAGCCGCTTAGCCGTTTTCTCACCTTTTACACATTGCTGCACCAAGGATTTTGGATAAACAAACACCTGTTTATTGTTTGGGTTGCTGAGTTCATTGTAAATAAAGCTTATATGCTCATCTCTAGGTAAACTTCTTAAACCTGCACCATAGTCACATAAACTTCGGGCTAAGCTGGTTACTAGCATTTTTTCAAGCGCCTGCTGCTTTTCTGCTTTCTCTTTCGCTCGTTTGACCCGAGAAGCTTCAAGACTTGCTTTCAGCTTATCCTTAAGGTCTTTTAATTCCGAATCCTTAAGTGAAAGCTTTTCTATGCGTTTCTCAACTTCTCTCAATGACTCCGTAAATTCTTTTACTTGATCATCACTTTCGTGCCTTTTCGCAAACTCCAGCTCCGCTTTTTCGCGTTCAAGTTCCCTCAATTGAATTCTATTCTCTCTTTCTTGCTCTACGGCTTCGCGGACCTTCTCGGCTCCTGCTCTCACTTTCTCAGCTGCATCCGAATAAGCTTGAGAAAAAGCTTCAGCTATCGGCTGTGAAATCTCAATCTCCGCGATGTCCATATCAAATTCCGGCAGTTCAAACTCCCCTATTGCAGCCACATCATCGAGATTATCGATATGAGAGATCCACTCTAAACGGTGCCGGCGTTTTAATGCCAGTTCAAACACAACTCCCTGATCTTTTAAATAATAGCCAGAAACACTACGAACTTGATCTTGTGTATCATGCTGTAGTGCACTCATTAATACCCGCTCAAAAATAGCAACCTCACGCTTTAGCGCTTCATCAACAACTTGGGCCTGAGCAAAGCTTGTAGCAATGGCTGCGACAGCGCCAAAACAAAGTGGAATTAACTTCATGGTTTACCTCGATACTGTGCTAAATTTTGTGTCGGTGTTTGCTCTACTTGCTCTGCCAATTCATTCAATTGCAGCCTAAGTAGGGCTTGATCTTGCGCTCTTTGTGCTTGGATCAGATCAACGAGATTATTCATTGCCAAACTGCGCTCTTTACGATTTTGTTCAACCACTTGCGTTGCTAACTTGGCAAGCGTAGCTTGATCTATTGGCTTAGTCTCATCAAGTTTTGCAAGCATGGCCTGCATAGCGCTTTGCTGCTGTGCCAGTTGTGTTTGTTGAGCACTCAACTGTTGATGTAAGCCTAAGTTCTGTAGCCAAAGTCCTGACACACCAAGCCCAACGACCAGCCAAGCTGCGACGGCAGCCACTGGCCAAGCGCGAGTTTGATGCTGCAAAGTGAGCTGTGGGGGTGGCGCCTGCTCTTCGAAGCTAGCAGCTCGCTGTTGCCAAGTAATAGCAGCACTCATCATTTCTCGATATTCACTATCTGCCTGAAGTTCGGCCAACTCTGCCTCAGACAGCACTTTGCCATCTAACCACTGCTCAAATAAGTGTGCTAATTTAGCCATGATTTTGCACCTCTAGTTGCCCTTTCATCTTACCTAACGCACTGTATAGCCTAGCCTTCACCGTATTACTTGATAACTCAAGCTGCAGCGCAATTTCATCAAAGGTGTAATGCTGGAAAAACTTTAGCTCCACGACAATGCGCTGCTCAAATGGTAGTTGTTTCAGCGCGATATATATCTCTTCATTACTTTGTTGTTGCGCTATTTTGCTGTCAGGTCCGTGTTGCGGCGTCTCAGGTTCTTTACCTTCAATCGATTCAAACTTATGTTTTCGCATGTGATCCACTATCCTTGCATGGGTGATTTTAAATACCCAAGTCGAGAACTTAGCATCACCATTAAAGGTATGCAGATTTCGATACATACTTAAAAATACATCTTGAGCTATATCTAGCGCGTCTTGCGGGTTACCAACCAGCCTCAAGCATTGGTTATACACACGGCTATGATGCTGGGCGCAAAGCTTTGACCATGCTCTTTGATTACCTTGCAGTGCTCTTTTTATTAATTGTTTTTCGCTATTAAAAAACACGCAGTTCACTCATCCAATCTTCTCACTAACTATTAATCGTAGCGGCTGCAAAAAAAGTTGTTCAGACGGGAAAGTTTTTTGAAAAAAAAAAGCACCGAGGGGGTGCTTCTTATCATTACTATGGCTGACATTGGCCGCTGATGTAGCCACCAACAAAGTCGCTAAACAGTCTAAAATCTCTGATCCGCCCCGTAGTACGACGCCAAATTAAGCCAATCTCACGATATGCATGATCTTGTGGTGGCATAGCCACTAAAGGTTTCCCTTCCAAAATCCCTGCATTGATCGCCATTTGAGGTAAAAACGTTACGCCATTTTTATATTCCACCATACTTAATAAAGTATGTAGGTTTGCCGCCTCAAATGGATTAATGCACGCGCTACGGTTTAAGTGGCAAGCGCTAAGAGCATGTCCCGTCATACAGTGCTCTTTTTCGAGTAAAAATACACTTTGCTCAGGTAACAGGTTAAAGTCCTCAATCGGCTCTGGTACGCTGTACTCGGTATGGCGAACCAAGCTAAAGTGATCTTTTGCGAGCACTTGAGTATGAAACTTATCGGTTCTATATGGCAGCGCTAACATGGCCATATCAATATGGCCATGTTCTAATTTGTCCAGTAAGTTATCACTGGTATCTTCAACCAGTACCAAATTAAGTGCTGCAAACTCCTTTTTACACGCCTGATAAAGTGGCGCAGCAATAAAACTCGCAATGGTGGGAATGATCCCTAACGTCAACTTACCAGATAATGGATTTTTATAGCTTTTAGTCAGCTCTTTAACGCTCATGGTGTCGTCGATAATTTTCCGCGCTCGTTCAACCACTTCCTCACCAATATCGGTAAACATTAGGCTGCGATTTTCGCGTTCAATTAGCTGACATCCCAATGTCTCTTCAAGGTTTTGTATCGCGCTACTTAGCGTCGATTGGCCGATAAAGCATGCTTCCGCTGCACGACCAAAATGTTGGTGCTGATGCACCGCAAGCAGGTATTGTAGTTGTTTGATACTAGGTAAATTCGTCACAAGCTTTACTCTTAATTTTCAACAGCACAAATAAAAAGACCCCAACACCAAAGGTGTTGAGATCTTTTCAAGCTAAAAGTCTGTCTTTTTGAAAAGTGCGGTTTATTTTTATACGCCGAACACTAATCTCAAAATATAGAATATAACAATAGCAAGGGCAGCACCAACTGGCAATGTAATTACCCAAGAAACTACGATGTTACGAATAACACCCATGTTTAATGCCGCAATACCACGTGCCATACCCACACCCAATACCGCACCAACTAAGGTTTGAGTTGTAGAGATTGGTAGGCCTGTGCCTGATGCGATTACGACTGTTGAAGCAGCTGCAAGCTCTGCTGCGAAGCCACGGCTAGGAGTAAGATGCGTGATGCCTTCACCGATAGTCTTGATAACTTTCTTACCAAGGATCGCAAGACCCGCAACAATACCTAAACCACCTAGCGGTAAGATCCACCAAGCGAGTGCCGCTTTCTTAGCAATTTCACCGTCGTTTTCAACAATGTTTACCACTGCAGCTAATGGACCAATTGCGTTAGCAACGTCATTCGAACCATGCGCGAATGCCATACAACATGCTGTTAGTACCATAAGGATAGCGAATACTTTTTCAACATTGTTGAACTGCATTTGCTTGTCTGCATTAGGATCCATTTTCAGCTTAGAAATCGCAATCTTACCGATAATAGCAATGATAATAGCGATACCGATAGCAAGCGCAAAACCTTCGAATGTGCCAAGCTTGATACCAATATGCTTAAGACCTTTTTTGATTGTAACCAAAGACATAACAAAGCCCGCTAGACCCATGTAAATAGGCACAAAGCGTTTGGCGTTTTCTAGTGGCTTATTGGTATCAAAAATGAGCTTTTGGGCACTCATAAAGATGAGGTAAGCAATAAAGCCAGAGATGGCAGGGGTGACAATCCAGCTCCCAACAATGCCAGCAACTTTGCCCCATTGGATTGCTTCGCTGCCCACAGCTACTAGCGCAAAACCAATGATTGCACCTATGATTGAGTGCGTCGTAGATACCGGCCAACCTAGCATTGAAGCCATTAATAACCATGCGCCTGCAGCAAAAAGCGCGGAGATCATTCCTAATATCATCAGTTCAGGAATATCAATGAAAGGGGTTGAATCTATAATCCCTTTTCGGATCGTTGATGTTACCTCACCACCTGCAAGATAAGCACCAGCGAATTCAAAGATCATAGCAATGATAATTGCTTGTTTGATGGTAAGTGCTTTTGAACCTACCGAAGTACCCATAGCATTCGCAACATCGTTTGCGCCAATACCATAAGCCATAAAGAAACCAACTGCTGCGGCAATTAAAACCAATACTGTGCCGTAGGATGCAATGATATCCATAAGAAACCTTACTTTATTTTAAAAGATCGATTTTTATTAACGAGCTAACATCAGCTCAAGACGTGAACCAACGCGCTCTGCGATATCTGCAAGCCCACCGACCCATTCGATGATCTTGTATAAAAACATCGCATCAATTGGGTTAAGCTCGCTTTCAACAGCGCGTAACTCTCGACGAATTTTAATTTGCATATCGTCGGTATCTTGCTCGATGGCATCGAGCTCAACTAGCATTTTTTCAACTAAAGTGACTTCACGGCCTCTAAAGCCTGTCTCAAGCAGTTCATCAAACTCATTAATCGCTTCTGATGCTTGTTTAGTTGCGTCCACACAACGAGTGACGTAAGCAAGAAAATCTTTTTGAATGGATTCAGGGATGACCATTTCACGACCGATAACGCGACCTGCGATATCTTTCGCTTTGTTGGCTATCTTATCTTGGTGGGTGATAAGTTCCAGTAAGTCAGTCCGTTCTACTGGCATGAATAAACCACGAGGCAAATGTAAACGTACTTCACGTTTTAGTTCATCTGCTTCACGCTCTAGGTTGCGGATTTCAATGCGAATTGCATCCGCTTCTGTCCACTCCCCTTTGAAGACATGGTTAAAAAATGGGATCAAAGCCGCACTGGCTTGATGGACTATTTTTATATGCTCTTCAATTGGCTTAATAGGAGATTTAGCAAATACCCCTAAAAACGCGTTACTAGGCATAACTGACCCTTAAATCATATTTGTATGCATGTGCAAAGTGTAATTTTACAGCATTGAGCGCTGTTGTGAACGGTTTTATTGCAAGTTTAGATGAACTTACTATGAAATTGCGCGCCGAAAGCGCGCAACTAATTGATAAGCATCACAAGGTTTTTGCGATATCTTCTTGAGATGTATGACGAATATCTTTGCCATTTACGAAATAAATCACATATTCCGCAATATTCTGACATCGATCGCCAATCCGCTCTAGTGAGCGCACAGACCAAATTAAATCCATAATTTTTGGAATAGAGCGTGGATCTTCCATCATATAGGTCATAATTTGACGTGTTACTGCTTCATATTCACGATCCACTTTAGCATCGGCTTTATGCACTTCAAATGCCTTTTGCGCGTCCATCCGGGCAAACGCATCGAGCACATCATGCAGCATTTGTGACACTTGGCGACCCATATTGTCAATATTCACCAATAGATCTTGCTGATCTTTGGTAAACGAATCCAATGCAACTTTAGCAATACGCTCCGCTTCGTCTCCGATACGTTCAAGATCTGCAATCGTTTTTGCGATGGCAACAACCAAACGCAAGTCACTGGCTGCAGGCTGCCTTTTCGCGATGATACGTGTACATTCTTCGTCAATATTCACTTCCATCGCATTGACTTTGTAGTCGTTCTGACTGACTTTTTTCGCTTTTTCAGCATCATTGTGATTAACCGCATCAAGCGCAGTGTTTAATTGCTGCTCTACTAATCCACCCATACTGAGTACGTGGTTTCTCACGTTTTCTAGCTCTTCATTAAAGCGGCCAGAAATGTGCTTATTAATATTGTGTTCCATTATATTCTCCTCGCAAGCTCGCCTTAACCGTAACGACCTGTAATATAGTCTTCTGTTTTCTTCTTAGACGGCGTGGTGAATAAGGTATTGGTATCTGCATACTCAATTAACTCACCCATGTACATAAACGCAGTTTGATCAGATACACGCGCAGCTTGTTGCATGTTATGTGTAACGATAACTACAGTATACTTGTTTTTCAGGTCGTTAATGAGTTCTTCGATAACCAATGTTGAAATCGGATCGAGTGCTGATGTTGGTTCATCAAGTAACAATACTTCTGGTTCAATCGCGATAGAGCGAGCAATCACCAAACGCTGCTGCTGACCACCAGATAAACCAAATGCGCTGTCGTGAAGTCGGTCTTTTACTTCATCCCAAAGTGCGGCGCCACGGAGTGACTTTTCAACCACTTCGTCTAACTTGCGCTTATCTTTGATACCTTGCAGACGCAGACCATAAACCACATTCTCATAAATAGACTTAGGAAAAGGGTTTGGTCTTTGGAATACCATACCTACGTTACGGCGCAGTGCCGCAACATCTACGCTCTTGTCATAAATGTTCTGTCCTTGAAGGTTGATTTCTCCTTCAATACGACAGCTATCAACAAGGTCGTTCATACGGTTAATACAACGCAGTAACGTTGACTTACCACAACCTGATGGACCGATAAACGCGGTTACCTGCCCTTTTGGGATCAACATATTAACGTTGCTAAGGGCTTGTTTATCACCATAGTAAAGATCTAGGTTTTTGATCTCTAGTGCGGTGAGTTCTGGACTTAAGTTTGCTAAATCAAGCTTGTTATTGCCGTTTGCTTGATTGACTTCTGGCGCTACTGTAATCATGTTTTTACCTATTAAAAATCTTTACTATTAATGCTCTAACGATCTGAATTTTTCGCGTAAGTGGTTACGAATACCAATCGCTGTGATATTCAGTGCAATAATCACCGTAACCAGTAGGAACGCGGTTGCATAAACCAAAGGTCTAGCAGCTTCAACATTCGGGCTTTGGAAGCCAACATCATAAATATGGAACCCTAAGTGCATAAACTTACGATCCAAGTGAATATAGGGGAAGTTTCCGTCTAGTGGTAGTGTAGGTGCCATCTTTACTACGCCAACCAACATCAGAGGAGCTACCTCACCCGCTGCACGCGCAACAGCAAGAATAAGACCAGTCATAATTGCCGGACTTGCCATTGGTACAATGATCCGCCATAGGGTTTCAGCTTGAGTCGCACCAAGCGCAAGTGAACCATGACGCACTGAGCTTGGGATCCGAGACAGACCTTCTTCCGTGGATACAATAACCACAGGCAAAGTAAGGATAGCAAGTGTAAGTGCAGACCAAATCACACCCGGTGTACCAAATACAGGACTTGGCGCAGCCTCAGGGTAGAAAAGTTCGTCAATTGACCCACCTAGCATATAAACGAAGAATCCTAAGCCAAACACCCCATATACAATGGATGGAACACCTGCAAGGTTGATCACCGCGATGCGGATCATCTTAGTCACAGCGTTCTTTGCTGCATATTCATGAAGATAAATTGCGGCAATAACACCGAATGGGGTCACGATCACCGCCATCAGCATAACCATAAATACCGTACCAAAGATTGCAGGGAATACCCCACCTTCGGTATTTGCTTCACGCGGGTCATCGCTCACAAACTTGCTGATTTGCACTAAGTAGTGACCCACTTTGGCAAAAAAGCCCATGTCATTTGGAAACCAAACGTCCAACACTTGGTACAGCGGCAAAGTCACTTCTTCACCACGCATATCACGCACTACAACTTGGTCACGCTTTGCTTGCTTCCTTAGCTCAAATAAACGTTTTTCGAAGACTTTGTAATCTTCACGTAGCTCAGCACGGCGTGCATTTAACTCTGCTAACTTTTCCTCTGTCAGGTCATTATCGAGTTGATACGACTTTTCTTTTAAACGTAGACGTTCAAGCTCATAGTTAATGTGCCCGATTTCGCTATTTTGTAGATCAAGCGCCTCGTCATTAAGGTCAACGGCACGCTCAACAAGCTCATGTAACCTTTCTATCGGCTGGTCAGTTACTACTTTACCGTCTTCTAAAACGCGAGCAACATAACCATAGAAATTACCATTTTTACTACGCTCAAATACCGCTAATTCCGCTGGCGTAAACTGGCTTTTGATGTCTGTTGATAACACCCAACGGAAATCAAGTTCTACGTATTCACGGTTACCCGTTTTAATGAGTAAACGCTCGATTTGCTCGCTGTTGTAGCCTGAAAGGTCGAATCCAGCCGCTTCAAGGCGAGACTTTGGTACCATCTCACGATCGTATATTTCACCAATAACAGTCTGCTTAGCAACAGAACCGTCGAGATGCATTTCTACAACTTCTGATGGCCAAAAGAAGCTCAGTCCTTTCCACGCTATCATCGCAAGTAGTCCAATTACTGAAATCAAACTAATACTGACCGCGCCACCTGTCATCCAGATCCACGGAGAACCTGACTTAAACCACTGTTTTACCATGTCATGTCACTCCAATTACATTGAGCTGTACTTTTCACGCAGCTGCTGGCGAACAAACTCAGCAACGGTGTTAAATACGAAAGTAAAAATAAACAATACAAAGGCAGCTAGGAACAGGATGCGATAGTGAGAGCTGCCAACTTCAGACTCCGGCATTTCCACCGCAATGTTTGCAGCAAGCGTACGCATACCTTGGAAGATACTCCAGTCCATGATTGGCGTGTTACCGGTTGCCATCAATACAATCATCGTTTCCCCTACGGCGCGACCAAGACCCATCATTACCGCAGAGAAGATACCAGGACTTGCTGTTAGTAATACAACACGAACCAAAGTCTGCCACTGCGTGGCACCGAGTGCTAATGAGCCATTAGAAAGGTGCTTAGGTACGCTAAATACCGCGTCTTCTGCAATAGAAAAGATTGTAGGAATAACCGCAAAACCCATCGCGATACCCACGACTAGCGAGTTACGCTGGTCAAATGTTAGACCTAACTCATTGGTTAGATACTGACGCACATTACCGCCAAACAACCAAGACTCAATACCAGCGCTCATGGCAAATGAAATCCAGCCTACGATAAGCACAACAGGGATCAGCAAGATTGAATGCCAACCTTCAGGCACAACGTGTCTCACTTTTGCAGGTAGCTTAGTCCAACCAAATGCCGTTGCTATCATCGCGATTGGCAATAGCACCAATAAAGCAACCACGGCAGGTAGATGCGTTTCAATTAAAGGAGCAAGCCAAAGGCCCGCCAAGAAGCCCAAGATAACCGTTGGTAGTGCTTCCATTATCTCGACTGTTGGTTTCACCACACGGCGTAATTCACTCGACATGAAATAGGCGGTGTAGATTGCTGACGCTAATGCAATAGGAACAGCAAACAACATGGCATAAAGCGCCGCTTTAATGGTACCAAATGAAATAGGCACTAATGAGAATTTCGACTCAAAGTCATCACTCGCAGAGGTTGATTGCCAAGTGTAAGCAGGCTCAGGATACCCTTCGTACCACACTTCTTGCCACAAAGCAGACCAAGTTACTTCCGGGTGTTCATTGTGTAGTTCTACCACCGTTAACGTATCATCGGCGAGTAACAAAGCCGCATTAGCACGTGGTGCTACCGCAAACTTTTGTACAGCTTTATCTGTGATTTTACCTTGCCATAAGTGCGCTTCACTGGTGGTGTAATATAGACCTAATTGACCATTTTCATTAGTCGTGAAGAAAGTACGACGATAATATTCACTAAATAGTTTGACCTGTTTGCTCTTTGGCGTCTCAAAAGAGCGGATTTTAGCAAACTGGCGTCCATCATCGGTATTGACTTCAAACCACTGTGAAACCTCACCGTTGTCGTTAGCAAGCATTAATGAGTTGGCGCCCGCTAGTAGGTTCATATCAACCAAGTTGGCATTTTCTTCATTTGCAGCAAGCAACTGGAATAACTCAACTTCAGAAGCATAGCGAGAATCAAAGACGTAAACTTGATTTGCTGAGCGAACAAATGTGCGCGACGTGTCTGGAGAAATAAGTAACTCATCAACGCGACCATCAATATCTAGCTCGGTACGCTCAACCGCCCATTCAACCTCTCCAGTAAACATGTTTTCTTCTGCAACAAAGGAGGCAAAAATCACACGTTTATCCGCAGTCTGTGCAACAACAGCGGTTTTGTCTTCGAAGTGACTAAAGGCGAATTTACGAATTGCTTGCCCTTGTTCATCAACAATCAGTTGCTTCGCATTAAGTGGATAACTTAAGCGAGGAGTTAAGACACGTTGATTTCCCGGAAAGCTTACCGTGAACATCGGCTTCACCAGTTGTACCTGACCGTTATCCAGACCAAATGCATATTGCCCTAAGAAAGGCGCACTTTCTGCAAATGCTGTAATATTACCGTCAAGTTCAACATCCAATGTATCTAGTAATTTACCGGCGCTTTCACCTTTGATCTGGTAATAATCTACCGAACCTCTGCTGCCGAGTAAGTACGCAATTTCCGTTTGTTCTTCTACCCCTACACCTAAATATGTTTTGTCTTGTGTAAGCTGAATATCCATACGCTTCTCAACCTTTGCCGATTCAAAGATTGGTTGAACAACATATAGTAAGTAGAAGAAGATAAGTAAAAGTGCGACTAATACCATTACTCCACCAGAAGTAATGCCAAATTGTGCAAACCTGTCTTTAAAGAGACGGCTTCTATCCGTTTTAAAGGATGGCTTTTGCGGATTTGAAGTCATCAATATACCCTTTGGTTTAAAAATTGGGGGCATTATATTTCATCAAGATGACAGTTGTGTTACACCCGAGACACAATTGCACTTTCTTCAATCGGTCTTGGCCTTCAAATTCATTATAAAAATAATGGAACTAATCGGCTCAAAAAGTGCTCTGATTGTTAGCCTAGAGTAAATACAAAAATTCCGTTGCATTTCTTTACATTAAGTGTTTTTAGACACTGGACAAAGTAAGTTTTTAGACTAGTCTAAATCATGCGCCGAATTCGTTTTTTCGCCCACGGGCGCCACAAAAAAAGAGACATGATATGAAGCAGTTAATATTAACACTTATAGGTAAGGACCGACCGGGTCTCGTTGAGGAAATCTCTTCCACTATTCTTTCTAACCATGGCAACTGGTTAACCAGTAACTTAAGCCATCTTGCCGGACAATTCGCGGGCATCGTACAGGTTGAAGTTGCAGAAGAACATTTGCAAGAAATACAAGATGCATTGCATAAGTTGCCTGGTTTAGACGTTAGCGTTGAATCAGGCGAAAGCTTGCAAGTGCAGGATGAGCCAGACACATTAAATTTAATCATTACAGGCAACGATAGACCGGGAATTGTGCAAGAGCTTGCTACGGTTATTCGTCACAAAGGCGCAAACATCACGCACCTAACCTCAAAACAACGTAGTGCTCCAAACTGGGGGCTGCCTATTTTCAGCGCTTTCGCAACCGTGACTTTACCTGCAGGCACGGTCAAGGAAAACGTAATTGAAGCACTCGAGTCAATCACCAGTGATTTGATCGTGGACATAGAAGAAAGCTAAAACCTTCACTATACTCATGATAGTTACATGACAAACACGACAGGCGCGTTGTGTTTGTCATAATTATGTCACACACCCTGCTTAAGCTGTAAAAATAAGCTGTACCTATGGAAAGAACCATGCAGGCCGTATCTCCAGAGCATAAAACTATCACGTACTTTGCCAAAGAATTAAGCTGGCTCTCTTTTAACGAACGTGTTTTACAAGAAGCCAAGGACCCAACCAACCCGATCATTGAACGGATCCGGTTTCTTGGTATATTTTCCAACAACTTAGACGAGTTTTTCCAAGTACGAGTTGCAGATGTAAAACGCCGTATCTTATTAAATAACCTTCCTGAAACGAATTTCGACGAAGACGAAGCACTGCTCGCCGACATTCAGAAGAAAGTGTTGGAACTAGGTAAAAAGTTTAATGCTATTTATGACCAGATCCTCATCGACTTAAATGAGCATCACATTCATATTAAGCAACCGGATGCGCTATCGGATTTCCATAAGAATTGGCTAGCCAACTATTTTAAAGACCAAGTACTACCTCACCTATTGCCAATGATGATTAACGAAAGTAAGGACTATTCAGACAATATCAATGACACCATGACCCACCTTTTTGTGGAGCTAAATGGTGAAAAGCAGCATCACGCTTTTTTGGAAGTCCCTACTGATCGCCTGAATCGTTTTGTCCAACTGCCGCCAGAAAAAACTCGTCGGCATAAAACGATTGTGTTGCTCGATGACGTTATTCGATTTTTTATAGCCGATGTGTTTAAGAGCTTCTTCAAATTTGAACGCATTGACGCCTATTCGATGAAACTCACTCGTGACGCTGAATACAACTTAGATGATGAGCTTGAAGAAGGCGTGTTAGATACCATGTCTAAAGGTCTCAAACAGCGCTTATATGCCGAACCAGTGCGCTTGGTATATGAAGAATCTATGCCGGAAGAAATGATCAAGCTGATGAAAAAGCGCTTGGGAGTGACAGGTCAAGATGCCATGATCCCAGGCGGTAGATATCGCAATTTTCGAGATTTTATTTCTTTTCCAAATGTTGGTCGCGGCTATCTAGAAAACAAGCCCCTGCCGCCGCTTAAAAGTGCAGCCTTTTCAAAATATAGCAGCGTCTTTCGCGCAATTTCAGTTCAAGATATCTTACTGTACTACCCCTACCATACCTTTAATCACATGCTGGAATATATCCGCCAAGCGGCGTTTGACCCCAGAGTGACGCAAATCAAGGTCAACATTTATCGTGTGGCAAAGCAATCTCGATTGATCGCTTCATTGATCAATGCAGCAAAAAATGGCAAAAAAGTCACCGTGATGGTTGAATTGAAAGCCCGCTTCGATGAGCAAAATAATATTGAGTGGGCAAAACTCATGAGTGAATACGGTATTAAGGTCATGATTGGCATACCAGCGCTTAAGGTCCATAGTAAGCTTTGTGTGGTTCACCGTAGAGAAAAAGGCAAAATCGTCAAATATGCACACATAGGAACGGGTAACTTCCACGAAAAAACGGCTCGGATTTATACTGATTTCAGTCTGTTTACCAAACACCCCGATATTACGGAAGAATGCGATAGCGTGTTTCGCTTTATTGAGAGTAGTTATCTACCGTTTAAATTCGAACACCTGATGATTTCCCCCATCAATGCACGCAGTAGAATTGTAGAGTTGATCGATGAAGAGATAACTCATGCAGAGCAAGGGAGAACAGGAAAAGTAACAATTAAAATCAATAATTTAGTTGACAAGCAGCTCGTTGATAAACTTTACGAAGCATCACGTAAAGGCGTCAAGATCCGCCTCATTGTGCGAGGTATGTGTGCCCTTGTACCAGGCCTTGCACAGTTTAGCGATAATATAAAGATCATTAGTATCGTCGATCGTTTCTTAGAACACCCGCGAGTGATGATTTTCGATAATAACGGCGACCCCAAGGTGTATATTTCGTCAGCAGACTGGATGACCCGTAACCTCGACCACCGAGTTGAAGTAGGCACGCCTATTTATGCCGAGCATTTGAAGAAACTAATTATCGATATTATTGAACTGCAGTTTAAAGATCGCACCAAAGCCAGAATTATTGACGCCGAACAGAAGAATCTGTACGTTCGCCGAGGTAACCGTAAAAAAATTCGCTCTCAGATCGCGATTTATGACCATTTAAAAAAATGGGAGTTACACCAATTAAATGAAGCGAAAGAATAACCGTTGAGGAAGAATATATGCGCGACTACCCTTCTATTGCCGCAGTGGACATAGGTTCAAATAGTTTTCACCTTGTTGTAGCAAGAGAAGTAGATGGTCGCCTTCAACTCCTCCATAAAGAAAAGCAGCGTGTGTACTTGGCCGCGGGCCTTGATGATGATTTTAATTTAAGTGACGACGCGATCGCCCGAGCATTAGATACACTCTCGCAATTTGCGACGACACTACATGATTTTCCGAAAGAGTCCGTGCAAGTAGTAGCAACCTATACGCTGCGAAATTGCAAAAACCTTAATTATTTTCTCGCGAAGGCAAAACAAGTTTTTCCATATCCAATCAATGTGATTTCAGGTCAAGAAGAAGCTCGTCTTATTTACCAAGGGGTCGCCAACCATGAACATGATAGTCATAACCGTTTGGTTATCGACATCGGTGGAGGCAGCACAGAGTTGGTCATTGGTCAGCACCTTACACACAAACTGTTAAGTAGTCGCAATGTGGGCTGCGTAACCATGCAAAAAGCCTACTTTGCTGATGGTAAATTATCTGCAAAACGATTCAAAAAGGCAGAAATAAAAGCAGAACAACAAATTGAAAGTATTACCGCGAGCTACTTAAGACTCGGCTGGAATACCGTTATCGGTACTTCTGGTACCATTAAAGCGATTGCAGCCATGGTTCACGAGCTCACTCAAGCCGATGAAATTACCCTCCCTATTTTGGAGCAAATTAAGCAGTTATTTATTGATGCAGGACACATAGACAACGTCTCCTTAAAAGCACTACCAGAGGAGCGAAAAACCAGTATTGCTGGCGGCCTTGCTGTATTGATAGCACTGTTTAGACAGTTAGGACTCGAGCGCATGCGCCTTAGTGAATATGCATTGCGAGAAGGTTTATTGTTTGAAATGCATCAAACCGACGAGTTTGATATTCGAACTCGCACAATTAACACGTTCAGCGATCACTATAATATTGATAAACAACACGCCGAAAATATTTGTGAAACCATCAAACTTTTTACCACTCAACTAAAAGAGCAATGGCAACTATCCTCTTATGATGTCGAAATGTTATGTTGGGCAGCAAAACTCCACGAAGTTGGGCTTGCCATTAACTCTTCTGGCATGCATAAACACGGTGCTTATATTGTCAGGCACAGTCAACTTCCAGGCTTTACTCAAGCCCAGCAATTAAGGCTAAGTGCACTTGTACGCTTTTATCGAAAAAAGATAAAAATGCCAGAGTTAACAGAGTTAATCGAAGAAGAGCTAATCCACTTCAACCGTATTTTGGCTGTGTTTCGTCTCAGCGTTTTAGTGAACCAAAAACGTCAACAAGACCAACTTCCAGAGCTCAGCATCACGGCTGTTGATAACGCCTTGATACTTCACATAGCAACTGAGTGGCTCGAATCACATTCACTGTTTCAAGCAGATTTAGAGCAAGAACAAAACTACTTAAAAACAATAGGTATTCAATTTAACCTGAGCTTTGGATAAGTATGCTGGCTATTGGAAGGGAATTCGACGTCGTTAGAACTGAAACAGGTTGCTAGAAAGGCGCTAATTATCCACAGCTCAGGTTACTTACCTTCTCACATTGACAGGTGAGAACTACTGTTCATCACCTGCCACAATAGAGAGGATTTCATCTGCGTAAGCTCGACTAGAAAGCGCCATATCATAGAGATAATTGGTCGGTGTAGCAGGTCGAATGGCTTGTAAAATAAGCTCTGCTTCTCGCCAGTCATTGCGCTCAATTTCGAATGCTAAACGTAGCGCTCCACCAAGCAACCCTTGATAACTCAGTAACGCGCTGGAAAGCGAATCATCGAGAGAAAATTCTGCTGCTATCACTGCAAGATCAACATCAAGTATCACGTCAAGGATGGACATAAGACCAAGCAAATAGCCGGTTTCAGCCATTTCTTCGCCCCCTGGCATCAAAAATGTTTCCACAAACTTGGCACGAGTTAACCCCATTCTTGTCAGCTCACTGGGTTTATCTGAACCCAATTCGCTCAACGCGAGTACTTTAACAAACTGCCTAATTGCGTCTTCACCTAAATACACTACGGCCTGAGAGATAGACTTAATTTCTAACCTGTCTTCACCGGCTTTCGCGTTCGCCAGTTTTAGCAGTCGTGCGGTTAAACTCAGATCTTTACTTACTCTAGTTTGTATTTCTTTGAAGCATAAAGACTTTCTTGCTGTTGCTTGTAGCAGCTGAAACACCACCATTTTCGACGGTTCCACGTTGCCATGGTTGAGCATTTCAGGCTTGGCGAAAAAGAAACCTTGGAAAAAGTCAGCTCCAGATGACTTGATGATCTCGAACTCTTCTTTTGATTCGATACGCTCAACAATCACCTTAATATCTGGATACTGACGCTTGAGCTTTTTTACCGTCATATTGGTTTTTATAATTGGCTGCTCAACCTCTATTTTGACGAATTCCATGAGTGGTAACAACGGATCCCACTTTGACGTGCCATCGTAGTCATCTAGCGCAAAGCGGTAGCCTTTCTCTGTTAACTTAGTCACCGTATTCACCAGTGAAGGAATATTTTTAGAGCGCTCAACGATTTCCACCACAATTTTCTGTGGCGCTAATAAGCTAGGTAATTCCTGCAGCAAGGATTCGTCGGATAGGTTTATAAAGGCAAGCTGTCCCGCGGCCAAACGGTCTACGCCGATAAACATTAAGGAGTTAAAAAACATTCGCCCAGTCGCTTGCCCATCGCTCACCCCTACAGGGAAAGCATTGTTATCTGAGTCTCTGTAAAGCAACTCATAGGCAAAGACTTCTTGATCTGGCCGCAAAATGGCCTGTCGTGCAATATACTGCACTGCTGATTTACGTACTTCAGTCACCGGACCACTCATTAACATTCGTATCCTTTATTAGGTAAAAGGAAACCACGTATCATGGAGCGTATAATATGGTAACGCCCCGAGCAATAAAAAAGTTTCGCTATTTTACAACACTTATAACCAAAAGTTACCAACTTATTAAACTAAGTCCTTATAAAGAGTAGGCTTTTAATTCACAGAACGCCAGCGGCTTGCCTGTCTAAGAAAAGTTAAGCTAAGATGAGTGCATGAAGCAAGTTTTGATCGTCTGGTTATTCGCCTTTGCCGGTTTGACTAAGGCAGAACAAGTCCCCTACTTAAAATACAGTTTAAGTGGCTCGGGAAGCTTTTACCCTTATTTTACTCACAGTGAAGATGCGCCCGGGATCCTACCCGAAATGGTGGAAGCCATTTTGGTAAAGGCAAATATCAAAGGCGATAACTTACTTCTCCCTGCTAAACGTACTAACTTTTATTTAGAAAAGCAGCAAATTGATTTTGATATTATCAGCCCAGATTGGTTGAACGAACAGCAAAAGCAAGATGATAGATTTATCTATTCAGACCCCATTCTACCTATTAAAGAGTACGTTGTTACCCGTCAGTCTCAACCTCCAGTACTAACCTTAGCGGGTATCGAAGTTGGCACAGTGAGAGGCTACTACTACCATGATGACCAATTATTCGAGCGAGTTGATTTCGCATCCGAAAAGGAACTACTTCAGGCCTTAAACTTACGGCGGATTGAGTATATTATCATTGGTGATTTACCCGCATTATATTGGTCAGAACAACTTGGTATTACTTTTAGCTTCAACCAGCTACATTCAGAAGGGATGTTGCAGCTACGCCTGTTAGCTAAGCATCAAGGATTACTTAAGCGGATAAATCAAGCTATCACACAACTTAAACACTCTGGTGAAATTGAAAAAATAGAACAGCAGTATATTTCACAACTGCCTATGCACGCAAAAGGTGGCAGATAACCACTGCTCTGGATATAGATCAAGTTATACGCATAAATTCTTCCCATAAATTGAGCATCAATTGACGCATTTGGTATAATGGCGCTTTTACAGCTTGGGAAATCATTATGACTATCGCTGCCGCGCTTGCTGAGCGCAGTAACAATCAATGTGAGCTATGTACCTCAACGGATGGTCTCGAAGTATACGAAGTACCACCAGTCGCCGAGGCGCATTCTGACAAATGTGTTTATCTTTGTAGCCAGTGCAAACCACAGGTTGAAGGTCAGCAGGATTTAGAAGCCAACCATTGGCACTGTTTAAACGATAGTATGTGGAGCCAAGTTCCTGCCGTTCAGGTTGTTGCCTACCGTATGCTTAAACGCCTCGCGCCAGATAATGGTTGGGCTCAAGATGCATTAGACATGCTGTATCTAGAAGATGAGACTCGAGCATGGGCAGATCAAGCACTTGCAGAGGATGACGACCTTGTTCACCTAGACAGTAACGGGGTGAAACTGAGTGCTGGTGACACAGTGACTTTAATTAAAGACTTGGATGTTAAAGGTAGTAGCCTAGTTGCAAAACGCGGCACTGCGGTACGTAACATTCGCCTCTCGCCTTCAAACCCAGAGCATATTGAAGGTCGTGTAGAAGGTCAAAACATCGTTATTTTAACGAAGTTTGTTAAGAAATAACTAGGCCCTAAGATAAACTGCTAAGTCTCTTCAAGACCTTATCGACTAGGGCCTGTTGATCTTTGCTGTTTGATTTTTGTTCTCCTGAGTGTGTTTTGGTCGCGACGCTCGACTTTTGCCTAGTAATCTAGGCAAAAGTTGAGCAACAATGAACAAAGCGCACTCAGGTGAACCCAAAGGGCAGCGCTTGATTAGCATTTCTACTGTGTTCTCGCCTGACTCACATAGAATAACTATGCTACGCAGGCTCTGCCTTGTACAAATTCCAATCAAACTGCTGCAAAAACAAACTTGAAAGGTAAACAGGCCCTAGATAACCTGAGCTGCGGATAATTAATGCCTTTCTAGCAGCCAGTTTTAGCGCTAACTGCGTTGAATTCACTTCCAATAGCCAGCTATTGGTGCGTAAATTCGCCTTGCCTACAGGATGTAGGTACCTTAGCGAGAGCAGGACGCGGAAGCGGTGTTTTCCCTAAAACTCTCTGGCTAGAAAAGGAAAAAACTAAGCTGTTCTTTAGAAACAATGAGTTGGAACATTCCTTATCCAAACCTCAGGTTAGATAGCTTAGCAGTTTATTTTTACTATTCTTCTACTAATTGAATGCTGCGGTAAAACGCACCATCATCCTCAGCCAATAACGAAACCAGCTCAGGCAACACTTTATCCATGATTTTCTTTAAGGTCCAAGGCGGATTGATCACCATCATGCCAGAAGCCGTCATGCCTCGTTCTTGTGTATCTGCGCGGGTGGCAAGTTCAAACACTTGAATATTACGCACTCCAGATTCAATCAGGCTCGACTCCATTGCATCAATGCGTTCACGGTCAACAACGGGATACCAGATCATATAGACGCCGGAATCAAACTTTTTGTGCGCTTTTATGATGCTTTTGACCGCAACATCATAATCGGATTTGATCTCATAAGGAGGATCCATTAGCACGCAGGCTCTGCGTGAAGCTGGAGGCACCAATCCTAATAGCCCTTTAAAACCGTCACTCCCAGTGACGCGCAGTGACTTTTTATGTGCCGTATTTTGCTTTAACAGCTCAAGATCTTTTGGATGTAGCTCAAAAAACCAACCGTTATCCTGACGACGTAAGAAGTGCTCCGCTACCTTAGGAGAACCGGGATAATGGCTTAATTTATCGCCTTCGTTAAATGATTTGATTAATGCAACATAATCGCTAATTGCCGACACGGATCCAGAATAATCCCACAGCTTAGCGATGCCTTGCAGATACTCCTGAGTTTTTTGTGCATCACTACTCGCTAGCTCAAAAAAACCAGCGCCAGAGTGCGTATCCACGTAATCGTACGGCTTATCTTTTTTAGCCATGTATGACAAAGCTTCTGCCAATACTAAATGTTTGATCACATCGGCAGGGTTTCCTGCATGAAAAGAATGTCGGTAACTGAGCATAACCCCGCCTTGATAAAAATAATAACAACACAGGTGAAATAAACCTGAGCTAAATTTGAGCAATGATTCATCAATTTTTAACTTTAGACTGAATCACTTCTGAACAAAATATTCCAATATCGGCATTATCTCTTAAAAGTTGAGAAAAATCAGCAGAAAGTCGCGTAAACACTAGCATCCTTAGCCGCTTTGTTTTACATTTGCATGACAAATCACAGTCATATGAGCGCATTTATGAATAACCAAGATCTCCAAAAACTCGACCAGTTGATTGACCAACTTTTGAGCCAAAATAACCAGTTAAAATCGGAAGTTTCGGCACTGAAAGAACAAAATCAAAAACTCATCGATGAAAATGAAACCCTACAGCTTGAAATGCTAGAAAGCGAAGAAAAGCAAAAAGAATTTAGTTCATCTTTATCTGGCCTACTTGATAAGTTGCAAACTCAACAGGCTAGCTAATGTCTGAGCAGAATAACCAAGTAACAGTGACGTTACTTGGCAAGTCACATCAATTTGCATGTGCGCCAGATCAAGAAGAAGCGCTGCATAACGCCGTAGCGCTTTTAGACCGACGTGTAGAAGAAATGCGTAAACGCTCAACCGTTCGCAATGATCACAATGCGCTACTACTCGCAGCCTTACACCTTTGTCATGATTTACAAGCATTGGAAGCAAAGCAACAGCAAGACGCAGAGTTCGTTTCCACGCTCATCGACAAGTTAGTGCTGCCTGCAGGCGAATAATGCCGACATACTGGAGCAACCCTATCTTATGTAGCATCTCTCTAGTTTGGGGTCTCATTCTATTGGCGGCGAGTTTTCAAAGTACTGCCGCCAATGCTAATCAGTTCCATAAAGTCAATGACGCGGTTTATTTTATCAAAGGAAAAGATAGCGCTTTACAGCCCAATCAAGCTTTAGTTATCGGCAAACAGTGTGCACTGTTGGCATCCATACATGGCGATCTTGTCACCACAGAGGCCTTGATCCACGAATTAGAAAAGCGCCTCACCGTTCCGCTTTGTTACGTAATCTCTTTGCATGCCGATATCAAACAAGACACCAGCATAGTGCTACTCAAGCATGCTTATCCAAATTTACAATGGCTAAGCCCAACGGCAACATCAGCCAACGCATTGACGACTGCCTTTCACGCACAGCTTGAGCTTTTTAACCAAAGCGTCATGCTTAGTGAAAATCGTATCGCGTCTCTAGAACCAAGTGAACGAACGAAGTGGCAAGCCAAACTTGCACTGGCAAAAAGTAGGATTGCAACGTGGTCCAAGCTCGCCACACAAGCGCCATCAAGTAAAGCCATTGATAACGCGCCTAAAACCGTGGAGCTAGGAGGTGTAGTGGTTGAGCTTACTCAAGTCACGGGCTTTAGCGGTCATGACATCAGTGTTTATCTGCCAAAATATCAAGGCTTGATAGCAGGTTATAGCGTGGATCAGATCCCACTTGCGCATTTACCGCATACTACACAGTGGCAGCAAACTATTGCTCGCTTTAATCGCTATGCACTTGATTGGATATTACCTGCAACAGGAAAACCCTATCGTCCTGAAATGCTGAGCACTCCAGCACAATTTTTGGCTTTATTAGCGTTACAAGATAGTCAACAAGTGGTTGAAAAGATAAGCATTCTATATCCAAATAAACACATGCAGCAACGCGCGTTATTACAGTGGCAACACTTTCAGCAGCAAAGAAATTTTGAATGAAACTTAACCTCTCGGTATAGTTAAAGGATGAACAGAGTATTAATACAGCTAAGCGGGTTAATATTATTAACCATGCTCTCTGGATGTAAAAGCAGTAGCAGTCCACAGGTGAGTAGGCAAGCCATTTTGTCGGCTCTCACACAAGTGCCCGTAGAAAAGCCAGTCATGCCTCCAGCTATAGTTGAGGTAAAACCACCCAAAGCCACTACCGTTAAAGTCCCCCTCAGAGACGATGATTTATGGCAACACATACGCCAAAAGCTCAGTTTTAATACTGCATCTCACCCAAGGCTTGATAAGCGCATAAAATGGTATTTATCACAGCCTAATTATCTCAATGTGGTAAATAAGCGCGCCGCCCCCTACTTTTATCACGTAGTAAAAAAGGTAGAGCGCAAAGGTCTTCCTGTTGAAATCGCATTACTTCCTTTTGTCGAAAGTGACTTTAGACCAAAGGCCAAATCGCAACAAAATGCTGTTGGAGTTTGGCAGTTAGTGGATGCCACTGCCTACCATTTCGGCATCAAGAAAGACGAATGGTATGACGGTCGACAGGATGTGTTAGCATCGACTGACGCCGCGCTTGATTATTTGCTGTATTTGCATGAACGCTTTGATGGCGACTGGCTACACGCGCTTGCGGCCTACAACACAGGTGAAGGGCGCGTCAAAAAGGCCATCACCAAAAATAGGAAAGCAGGAAAGTCGACCCACTTTTGGCACTTAACATTACCAAAAGAAACCGCAGACTACGTGCCCAAACTCTTAGCGCTCAGCCACTTACTAAAAACCTCACCCAAGGGTTTTAAGATACCAAGTTTGCCCAACAAAGCCACTACGTCGATACTTGATATTGGACAGCAATTTGACGTCAATCAACTGGCTAAACTCAGTGGTATCAAAAAGCGTCAACTATACGCACTCAATCAAGGGATCTTAAAACATAGAAGCTCTCCAAACGGTCCACACAAAGTGTTATTGCCATTATCCGAGCAAGCATTATTGGAAAGTGCATTTTTCAGGGAAAACTTCAGCCAAGGCTACACAGTCAAAGCTAACGACACACTCTACCGCATCGCAATAAATGCGGGGATGAGTGTTAGTGCACTAAAAGCGCTGAACAATAAGCGCTCTGATTTGATCCGAGTTGGCGAAAAGCTATTAGTTTCCGAGAGTAATGAGCAGTTAGACTTACTCATCGACTATGACGTAAGCCCTTATATTAAAGAAATAAAAGCCAAGCCCATACCTCAAGTGGAACATCACCACACCATAAAACAAGGCGAGTCATTGTGGACTATCAGCCGTCACTACAAGGTCGCGGTAAAAGATTTATTAAATTGGAATTCACTCACGGCGCAGAGTCTATTAAAACCTGGCAAAGTGTTAATGGTGTTTTTACCAGCTCCTGCTGCACCAAAAAGCAATAAGACTCAACCAGCTAGCTCCTCAATCTCTAGCATTGAAGCGCTCCAATCAATACTGCGCCATGGCAAGCCAAAGCAAAGTGAGAGCCCAAATTAAAGGGATAGACTTGCGTCCAAGAAGCGCACTCACGTAAACTACACGCTTTACAGGTGGATGCTAAATGGCGTCACCGAACACTATTTATTTAAGGTTTACTTATGCAAATTGCAAAGAACACAGTGGTAGAGTTTCACTACACACTTCACGAAGGTGACAGCCAAATCGAATCAAGCAAAGAAGGCGAGCCACTAAACTACCTGCACGGTACTGAAGGCATGCTACCAGGTCTTGAAAGTGAACTTGAAGGTAAAACCGGTGGTGATAGCTTTACGGTAACCTTAACGCCAGAGCAAGCTTATGGCGAATATCAAGAAGGTCTAGTACAGCGCATCCCTATTAAGCACCTTCAAGGTCTTGGTGACAGCAAAGTTTGGAAGCCAGGCATGACTGCTATTGTCGATTCAAACCAAGGTCGTCATCAGGTTAAAGTAGTAAAGGTAGGACGCTTCAATGCGGATTGCGACTTAAACCACCCATTCGCAGGCAAAACGCTAACGTTTGATGTTGAGATCCTTTCTGTACGCGAAGCAACCGCAGAAGAAATTTCACATGGTCACGTACACGCTGCTGGCGGCTGCGGACACTAATGATGAACCAAGTTGCCATCGTTACCGGTGGCAGCTTTGGCATTGGCGCCGCCATTGTCAACAAGCTGCTATCGCAACAATACACAGTTTATAACCTCGATATTCAGCCCAGTGAACAAGGGATTTTTCGCCATTGTGACGTCAGTAAAGTCGCCGATGTAAAAGCAACAATTGCAGATATAGTCGCAGAAACAGGGAAAATAGATGCACTCGTTTCAAACGCAGGGAAACATCTGAGTGCCACGATCGAAGATACCGACGAAGCCACATTTGATGCCCTTTTTGCATTGAATGTGAAAGGCGCTTACGCTGCCATTCAAGCCGTATTACCAAGCATGAAATCACAAGGTAGCGGTAGCATCGTATTGATGTCTTCGGATCAGGCAGTTATTGGTAAACCTAACTCCTTCGCTTACAACCTGTCTAAATGTGCGCTTGCTTCGATGGCGAAAACCACAGCATTGGATTACGCCAAATTTAACATTCGCGCGAATGCAGTGTGCCCTGGCACAATTGAAACTCCGTTATTCCATCATGCCATTGATAGTTACTGCGCGCGCAGCGGCGCTGATAAAGCAGAAATCGTTGCAGAAGAAGCCCAGTTGCAACCATTGGGTAGATTAGGGCAACCGCAAGAGGTTGCAGCGCTGGTTGCTTTCTTGCTAAGTGAGGATGCGAGTTTTATCACAGGTAGCCTACAAAGCATTGATGGCGGTTATACCGCACAGTAAAAAAGGAATGCGTGATGAGTCTGAGAGTTATTGATAGCCACCTACACTTTTTCGATTTAGCGTTAGGACAATATTCTTGGCTCAAGCACAACCCACCCGCTTGGCCTAATCTGGAAAAAATAAGGCAGAACCATACCCTTACAAGTCTCCCCCACCATGCACAGTTTACACTCGAAGCCTTGGTGCATGTGGAAGCCGGTTTTGATAATCACAATCCCATCAACGAATTACATTGGTTAACTCAGGAACTAAGCAGTTTTCCTTTTAAAGCCGTCGGTTACGCACCTATAAACGCGACTCCTGAGCAATTTAGCGCAGCCATAGCACAGTTAGCACATCCTCACCTCGTGGCGATAAGAGACATCACCGAAGGCTGTGACAGCCAACGTTTATCCGCGCCTTTCGTGCTCGAAAATCTCACCTGTCTTGCCGAGCACGGACTACATTTTGAGGCGCAATTAGAATTTAAACAAAGCGAAAAAGTCGACCTTTTATTACAACTTGCAGAACAAAAAGCTGACCTTAAAATCGTATTTAACCATGCAGGGTTTATTGACGCTAACAGCCCTTGTACAGATATATTAAGGCGCATTGGAGCGCTTAACAATGTCATGATCAAGTGCTCTGGCCACGAAATGTTAGCAAACCCACTCACACTCTCTGAGTGGCTTACTCACTTAATCACACATGCGGGAGAAGAGAGCCTAATGCTAGGTTCGAATTATCCGGTTTCTCTTATGCAAAAAAGCTATTGGCAAATATGGCAGGATTATTTAGACGTGATAGGCATATCGTCAACTTGGCATAAACTCAGCCGAGACAATGCCAAAAGTTGCTATGGATTATGAGCGGATCTGGACGAGATCGTAAGCAACTAGCTCAGGTACTATGCGCTGTAGTTTTTCTTCCGTTTGATCTAAGGTGTTTAAGCACTCGCAATATTCTGCCGCTTTTTCTTCTAATTGATGGGCCTTTTTCTGCAGCGATTTATCTATCTCTTTCGAAATAATCTCCATGCGTTGCCCCATATCGTTGATGCGATCTTCGATATTCCCTTCGCGAGATTTAAATGCATCCCCCAAAGAGACTAAAATAGAGCCCAACGAACCATGAACAGCAGAGTGAATTTTTTGGCTGATCTCTTTAGTAAAAAAATCATCAATTTTAGAAAGTGACTGTGGTGCGATAAAAAAGAAATCATCTCCACGCTTAAACTTATCCATCAGCGCACGTTCAACGTATTGCAACTGCGTTTTGAGCACTTCGGGCTCTTTGTCGGACATCCCCTCAACCACCTGCTCAATCGCACTCAATCCGAGGTTGACGCCATCGGTTGCCAGATTTACCAGCTCAGGAACGGTATCCCGTATTCCTAAAGAGTACTCGCGCACAACTCTCTCCCCTTCCGGATCTAACTCAATCCAGCGACCTAGAATAAAGAGCTGACTATCATTGTTGATTTGGATTCGAGTCTGACCATCATCAACGATACGAATTTCGTTGTCGGTGATGATAAGACCATGCCCAAGTTCAACATCGCACTTATTTTTTGCATGTACGGAAGACGCCAATACGGCACAAGACAAGGCTATCGCGCTGAGTAATCGATTCATATGGCCTCCTGTGTGCAGAACGTAAGACGGGAAAGGGGTGCTTCAGGAGAGTACCAAAAGATCAAACAATCCCAAAGCCATTTTAGACGGATGAAAGTAACAAGCTATGTCTTACTGGCAATATTAGAGATCCATACCCGTCAGCATTAAAGGCAGTAGCAATACCACTAACTAAGGGCTATTGATAGTATCTCACTAACCTGACAAAGGCATCCGCAGTTTTAATGGTTGGATTATTTTTACCATCAGCAAACTGATACACCCAAGCAAACTGAGGTTGACTAGTCTGGGTCGTCGCAGACCAGTAATTATTACTTTTGGTCGTTGGAAATACCGTTATGTTTATCGCTGGAGTCACACACTCGTGATACACAATACTGGCAAGCTCTTTAACGTTAGGTACTTGCCAGTCTGTAAACCCTGCAAATTGGTCTTCGTTGGCAACCACCAATGCCTGCTGCCAAGTAAGTTGCTGAGCATTGTCTTCACAGCTTTGAGAAGTCGCGTTGTAACTTTGCCCAAAGTTGCAGCGCTGCCACATTAATCCCGTTTGGCTATCCAGCACTGTACCGTTGCTATTTATCGTATAACGGCTGGTATTAGAGCCAGTACCAACGCAAGTTTGCGCTTGGCAAACAGCCGTGAATGACAGAGTAAATAGTATAGTTGTAATAATTTTCATACCACGCTCCCTAAGGATTCCTAACCAACCTAACAAATGCGCTGCTAGACTTTTCTACTGCAAAATCATTGCCCGTATCCATGTCGATAACATAAGCCCTTCTCAGCGTGCCACCGGTACCATCTAAACTCGACTGCAAGGTCCAGTAATAGCGATGACCAAGTGTTGTTGTGCTAGGTAAGTTAGGGAAAAGCGCTTCATCTATCACCGCAGTACCTGCACTGCCGTAATCTAGTAGTCCAAGTAGTTCCATATAAGTTGGTAAGCGCCAATTGTTACCACCACAGTAACTTTGCTCTCCAACGGCAGGGTTATTTACTTCATCAATCAAAGCTTGAATACCACAGTGACTATCCTGCGGGCAGGTTGTATTTGCTGCGGCCTGCACACTCCCCTCGGCAATCGCTCCATCTACCTCAACATACCAGGTATAACTATTTTGTGCGTTGCGAGAAGAAGTGTTTGGTAATGTACCCGAACTCGCTTCTTTTACTTCCCAAATAAGTCCCGTGACGTTATCACGAACGCAAGCAAAGTCGGTAGCGTCATCAGGCAGTTCATCCGCAAAGCGATTTAGTTTGGTAAAGTCAAAACCTGCTCGACCACTGCCTTCTTTCGCCACCTGAGTGGCAAAATTATCACGCCCACGCTGTGCATCTTGAGCCGTAAACTGCGTCATACTACAGGTGATCACATCCGTATTGTTAAAACACGCGGTTTGGCCACTGTCGTTTAGTTTACCTAATGGCTTTTTCTCTATATCAATGCGCACGGTGTCGGTAGCTGAACGGTTTTGTGAGTCAGTAACGGTCAGCTCAAATTCCACTTGCGACAAAATATTTTGATCTGGTGCGTTAAAAGTTGTTGAACACCCGGTAACAGAACTTAATGCTACCTGAGTGCCAGACGTCACTTGCCGCCATACACACTGTTTCTGACCAGATACCGTATCACTGTTTGAACCATCAAGCGTGACCTCATCAAACTCTTGCACTTGCTGGTCGCTCCCAGCATCCGCCACTACTACATCCGAATTCTCAAGTAGCCCGAGGGTAAACTGGGTACTGGCTTGTCCGCCTTCATCATCGGTAACCGTCAACTGCCAGATTGACGCCTGAGAGGTAGCCAATAATGGGTGGACAAAAGATAAAGTAGCTGTATTCAAACCAATTGGCTGTATTGTTGTGGGACCACTCACTTGTTGCCATTGATAAGCAACCACTTGGCCATTTTCGTCTGGATCGGAGGAGCCTGCGCCACTGAGGACAATAGTATCTTTATATTTGGCTGGTAGTGTTTCCGGTGCAGTTTGGCTGATACTTGGTATAGGTAATTGGTTGTTAGATTTGATAGCAACCGTCACTTGGTCGCTTGCAAGACTGCCATCAGGCGCAACATAGTCAACCTGAATAAGTAAATTGACATCGGCTTTGATATCCGGTGCAACAAAAGCGGCTTGTTGCTCCGTAATTGGAAATTCACTGACGTTTGCACCAGAGATAACCTGCCAGTTAAAGGTGCCGCCAGCAGGTGATGCTTGAGCATTCAAGGTGACTTCTGTTTTTTCGGTCACTTGGATATCAGCACCCGCATTAACCGACGCACTGACTTGACTCGGTTCATCACTCCCAGAGCCTCCACCACAACCTGTTAATATTAGCGCAAGTACAACCCAACTTCCCTTGAATGCATTCATATTCTTCCTTATGAATTATAGATAACTTTCTTGATGTATCCGCACAAACAACTTAGTGCCAACTTTACTATAATCTACTTTGTATTCTCGACCATCTAAAGCCTGAATAAACAACAACCGCTTCACTTCACCAAACACATCAATACTCGAAACGTGGACGACTTCTAAATAACGCTCTTTAGCCTCTCTTCGATTTCTCGGCAGCTCTTCCTTAAAAGGCACCAAGCCGTTTGCAGTCACCTTGATTTTTGGGTGTGCTTCACCATTTACAATCACAAGATCTAACTTCTTCTCTTTGTGAATAATGGTATTACGCCCACTTTTAATATAGGCCGTTTCTAAGCTCATATTGGTGTATCCTGTTACATCTTCAGTAGGTGGTTTGTTCTTCTAACAATGCTTTTACCACCTCTTTAGGGTTAAGTTTCCAGCGGTTTAACATGACTGAAAATTGCCAAATATCCCTGTCTAAGGCAGTCGCGGGGATCAATAAATCATATCCCGTCACTGTCTTTAAATTATCCATCCGGTTTGCAAACATTGCCATTAAACCAGTATATTCTTTTCCCGCCTTGGAGCGAAAAACGGTTTCTTCTATCAACCATTCAGATGGGCAGTTGCCATTTTCGCAATGCATTTTAACAGCTTGTAAAAAAATATGCCGCTGCTCGATCAATAATTTACCCGCAAGTCGAGGTGTTAAATTTAATAAAAACGCATCAATATCATTAAGTTTAATACCAACTGCATTTAACTCAAGTGTTTCAACACCTTGTTGAACTTTGGGAATGCCGCTGGAGTGGAAGTTTACAATGGATAGCGGCCAAGCTCCATATTTATGCACATACCTAAACTCTTGTTCTGTAAAGTATAAACTAAAATATGGTTGCTGACTTTTAAGAAAGCCAACAAAAATAGCCACTAACATGGCGCTGGCAAGAAATATTTCTACAATAGTAATAGCAGTACCACGCAAATTGACAAAAAGCATGATAACAATCAAACCAATTGCGCCAACCAGCATAAATTCAACGCCATTGCGATCAGCGGTTGCACGTAGTTTTGCTTCAAGCATGGGTATACCAGACATAGAAGATATACATGGTGATCGCCCATGCGACTAATTTACGTATTGTGATGCATCGTTTACATGAATGGCTGCGTTTCATAATATTTAATTTAGGTACAAACACTTAAATTGAATTACATTTTCGTTTAATGCACAAATTTACAGGATATGCCGTCGACTTTGTTAGCCTTTAATTTTGTAAACTAGAGACAAATTATAATCTGGGTCACTTTTATGCGTCATCAATCAGGAAAAGCACTGTTTCCTTTTATCATTGTAGTGCTAGTCGTCATCAGCGGCTATTTATATTTACCAGCCTCGGAAGGCAAAATGAGTGGCAACTCAGCACCCGTAACCTCCGTTCAAGCTCATACCGTAACTAAAGAGGAGCGTATTATTGCTGTTCACTCTATTGGTTCCGCCAGAGCAAATCAAGCAATCAACGTGAGTAGCGCCCAAAGCGACTATGTGGCAGCCCTCTTTTTCGATGACGGAGACGTAGTAAAAAAAGGTGACAAGCTAGTCCAGTTGCGCGATGCCGAAGAGAAGCTCGATATCGAAGCGCTGAAAGTGACGCTAAAGGAAGAAATTAGACAACTAAACCGCCTTAAAGACCTCGCAAAAACTCAATCGGCGGCTCGCTCTCAATTAGAAGCACAATCAGCAAAGGTTGACACCTTAACGGCACAATTGGAAGCCACCAAAACAAAACTCGCCGAGATGACCATTTATGCGCCATTCGATGGATTATTGGGTACTCGAAATATCTCTATCGGTAGCTTCGTAAACAACAATACTGTGATCACCACACTCGATGACATTAGCATCATCAAAGTGGATTTTCAGGTACCAGAAAAATACCTAGCGCAACTACAGCTTGGTATGCAAGTGAATGCACAAAGCGAAGCTTACCCAGAGCAACTATTTACCGGTAAGGTCTCCCATATTGACCCGCGTATTAATGAACAAACGCGCTCGGTACGAGTGACAGCAAGTTTCACCAATCTAGACCATAAACTCCGCCCAGGTATGCTACTACACATGGGATTGGAACTGGCTCGATTACAAGCCCTTGTGGTGCCAGAAAAAAGCATCATACCAAGACAAGATAAGCATTTTGTATTTGTCATTGACGACCAAGGTAAAGCGCAACAACGTGAAGTGCACCTGCAAACTCGCTTTAGCGGCTGGGTAGCTATCGATGAGGGGCTTACAGAGGGACAACAGGTGATCACGGAAGGCACCCTGAAGATCCGCTCAGGCTCAAAAGTTGAAATAAAGGGGTAAGGCGACGTGAGAATCACTGATACGGCGGTAAAGCGCCCGATCTTCGCGATCGTTATTAACTTACTGCTGCTGACCTTTGGCTTAGTGGCATTTACTATGCTACCGCTGCGCGAATATCCTGATATTGAAACCCCAATAGTCAGTGTAAGCACTAACTACACAGGTGCATCAGCGGAAGTAGTAGAAACCAAGATCACCCAAGTATTAGAAAACCGGATTTCGGGGATCGAAGGGATCAAAAGCATAAATTCAAGTAGCCGCAATGGTAGTTCCAATATCACTATCGAATTTAATATCGATCGCGACATCGACGCTGCTGCAAATGATGTGCGTGAGCGCGTTTCTCGGGCGCTGGATAGGTTGCCAGAGCAAGTTAGGCCGCCTGAAGTATCGAAATCAAACAGCGACGAAAGCCCTATCGCTTGGTTTGTACTCAACAGCGAAACCATGGATACCTTGCAGCTTTCAGACTACGCCCAGCGCTTTATCGTTGACCGCCTGGCGGTTGTTGATGGCGTATCGAATGTACGTATTGGCGGTGAACGTCAATACGCCATGAAGATTTGGCTAGACCGAAAAGCGATGGCCGCTCGTGGAGTCACAAGCAGTGATATTGAACAAGTGCTACGCAGAGAAAACGTAGAATTACCCGCTGGCGAAATAGAATCCGTAGACCGTGATTTCTCTGTTCGTATTGCCAGAAGCTATAAGACTCAAGAAGACTTTGACAACCTAGTGATTAAGCGTGGCGAACAAGGCTATTTGGTGCGACTTGGTGAAGTCGCGCAGGTGGTACTTGAAGCCGCTGACGACGAAAGTACCTTCCGTGGTAATGGTAAAAATATGATTGGCCTTGGCGTTGTAAAGCAAGCCAAAGCCAATACGCTAGAAGTGGTCGACAACGCCCGTAAAGAGCTTGAAAAAATAAAACGCAACCTGCCTCAAGGTACCACCATAGAAGACAGCTACGATTCTTCTATTTTTATTCGTGAGTCCATTGCGGAAGTATACAGCACACTTGCGATTGCCATGGCGTTGGTGGTACTCGTTATCTACATCTTCCTTGGCAATATCCGCGCTACGCTGATCCCTGCTGTTACCGTGCCGGTAGCCTTAGTTGCAACCTTTATGTTCTTGCTGGCCATGGGGTATTCTATCAACTTGCTGACGCTTCTTGCACTTGTGCTTGCCATCGGCCTTGTGGTCGATGACGCCATTGTAATGCTGGAAAATATCTATCGCCGTATCGAGCTTGGCGAACCCAAGTTACTGGCGGCATACCGTGGCGCGCGTGAAGTAGGCTTTGCCATCATTGCAACAACCCTGGTTTTGGTTGCCGTGTTTATTCCCTTGGTCTTTATGGATGGTCGTATTGGTGCCCTATTTACCGAGTTTGCCTTTGCAGTAAGTGCTGCGGTGCTGTTCTCCAGTATTACCGCGTTGACCTTGTCTCCAGCCCTTTGCTCCAAAGTATTAAAACCTAGTAATAAAGAAAACCGCTTTAGTCAGTGGATGGACCGTCAATTTACTCGACTAGAACAAGGGTATCGCCGTGTTTTACAAGACAACTTATCGCGCAAATACAGCCTGATCGTGATGTTGGCACTAGCGGGTTTTACCAGCTATAGCCTGTTTAAACAGATCCCGTCTGAACTGACACCAAAAGAAGACCGCGGTACTTTCTTCGTTATGATGAATGGTCCTGAAGGGGCAAGCTACGAAAACAACTCGCAAAATATGGCAAAAATTGAAGAGCGCCTACTTCCTTATGTAGACTCAGAGGAACTTAGCCGCGTGCTTATTCGGGTACCTGGTTGGGGTGGTCAAGGCGGTGTTGCTATTATCGGCATGCCAGACTGGGATGAGCGAAAACGCTCTACTTGGGAAGTCATGGATGAGATCAGCGGTAAAATGCAAGATGTTACAGATATTCGCGCCTTTGCTATTATGCGCCGTGGTATTGGCGGCGGCGGTAACTCACGCCCCATTGAGTTTGTACTACAAGGCAACGACTATGACGAATTGGCCGCATGGCGTGATCGCATCCTAGAACGCGCACGAGAAAATAAAGGACTGGTTCGCCTCGATCACGATTACAAAGAAACCTTCCCACAGTTTTTGATAAGCATTGATAAAACCAAAGCCGCAGATTTAGGCGTGTCGGTAAGTGCCATCGGCCAAACGCTAGAAACCATGCTGGGACAACGTCGTGTTACCACCTTTATTGACCGCGGTGAAGAATACGATGTGATCTTAAAAGGCACCAAAGCCGACTTCTCTGCCCCAGATAATATTTCTGATATTTATGTGAAATCTCGTAGCGATGAGCTCGTGCCATTAGACAGTTTGATCACCATAAAAGAAGAAGCCACAGCTTCTCGATTAAACCGCTACAACCGTATGCGCGCAATCACTATCACGGCAAACCTCGCTGGCGACTATACACTGGAGCAAGCGCTCGACTTTTTAAATAAAGTTGCCGCCGAAGAGAATGATATCGACGGTGCCATCGACTACAAAGGCGAGTCACAGCTGTTTTATGAAGGTGCATCAGCGATGACCTATGTGTTCATTCTGGCGCTCACCGTTACTTTCTTAGTATTAGCCGCACAGTTTGAAAGCTTTGTCCATCCACTGGTTATCATGCTCACCGTACCGCTGGGCTTAGTCGGTGCGATGTATGGATTATTTATCACCGACAGCACGCTAAACATTTATAGCCAAATTGGTATTGTCATGTTGATTGGCCTTAGCGCCAAAAACGGTATCTTAATCGTGGAATTTGCTAACCAATTGCGTGACAAAGGCATTGCCTTCGAACAAGCCATTGTTGATGCTGCTGCGCAGCGATTAAGACCTATTATTATGACCTCGCTAACAACCGTGATGAGCTCTATCCCGCTTGTGTTTGCAACAGGCCCTGGGTTCGAAAGCCGCATGGTGATCGGTGTCGTGATTTTTGCCGGTGTCAGTGTTGCCACCATTTTAACCTTGTTTGTTATCCCAACCGCCTATACTTTACTAGCTAAGCAGACGCAATCTCCAGAAGAGACGACAAAACGTCTTGAGGAGCAGTCGAAACAACATCCTGAGCAGGAGGTATAATGGCAACTTTACAAACCGCAACTTTTGGTGGTGGTTGTTTTTGGTGTATTGATGCGGCATTTCGCCGCGTCAATGGTGTTGAGTCAGTGCAGTCAGGTTACGCAGGTGGCCACACAGATAATCCCACCTATCAAATGATATGTCGGGGAGACAGTGGTCATGCTGAGGTAGTCCAACTGCAATTTGATGCCGATATTGTCAGCTTTGATACTTTGCTTAATATGTTTTTTACCCTGCATGACCCAACGCAGTTGAATCGCCAAGGCAATGACATTGGTACTCAGTACCGCAGTGTGGTGTTTTATCATGACCAGCAGCAACAGCAGCAAACTCAAGATTGTATTGCGCAGCTTCAAAATCAGTTGAGTGAAAAAATAGTGACTGAGGTTAGCCCAGCGCCTGAATTTTATCCTGCTGAGCACTATCACCAAGATTATTACACTGAAAACCCAAATCAAGGCTATTGCAGTGTGATGATTGCCCCTAAAATTGCAAAATTTGAAAGCTATTTTGCGGCAAATTTAAAGCACTAAACTTGTGTGCCGAACGCAATAGATTGCGTTCGGCTTACGCCTTACGGCAACATAGGTATAGCAAATACATAAAAACTAGTGCGGCCATCTTTAATCCGCAAATGCCCACGCGTTACTTCCATTTCTAAATTCGCAGTATCACCAGGTCTTAAGGTATCTAAGCCTTTAAGCGGAACGACACCTGAATTGATTAACTGGGCGTTGTGTTTAATGACCTGCGGAATATCTTCGCTCATATCCACACCCAAGAATTCAAACACATCAATCACAATACGGCTAAATTCTGTATAAAGCTTGTCAAAAATCCCCGGAGTCAAGGTATCTATCAAATCGAGGATCCACGGCAGCTCTACTTTTGTCGTCACCACAGGCTTAAAGCTAGAAATTAAAGGATCTAACTCAAGCTGCTGGGTACGTACATCATACTTACCTTTGATGGTGACATTTTCGTTGTTAATATAGACATGGATATAAATATTCATCCCAAGCTGCTTCTTACGAAACTTAGCGTAAGACTTCAAATCGAAGCCATCGATCAACACCGGTACTTTATTTTGTGCATCGACTCTACCTGCGATTTTCATATGCATAGTGCCGTAGAGACTAGTCGTGTGGCTTACTTTATTTGAACTAGATTGTGCGGCAATATTATTGACGATATCGGTCGTCAACTCTTTGTAGTTATGTTCTACATTCGAAAATTGCTGATGAATGATATCTGAAACCTGCGTATACATTTCCTTTGGACCTTGGCTAGATGTTGTCCTGCCAGTAGACCAACACTCTCCACCAGTATAAATCACAGGCACAGATATAGGCGTTAGGTGATCGTTGCCGGGGTGGCGATAATACATCATGCTGCGGATCCGATTACAGGTTTGCGATGGCGCGTTAAACCAAGCGAAATCGCCCGTCATTGATTGTGTTGAAAATTGAGGTTCAAGCTGGTTTTCAGGTAGCGAAGCTTGCGCTGATGTGACAATCCCAAGCGTGAGTAACCCAAATAATAGTGACTTCATGTTCTTTTCCTTAAGGTAGTAATAATACAAATCAAATCTATTATCAACCACACATAAAGCAGAACACCAGTTACAAATGTAATGCAACTAGGGCCTGTTGATCTTTCAAGTTTGTTTTTGCAGCAGTTTGACTGGTATTTATACAAGGCAGAGCCTGCGTAGCATAGTTATTCTATGTAAGTCAGGTGATAACACAGTAGAAGTGCCAGTCAAGCGCTGCCCTTTGGGTTCACCTGAGTACGCTTTGTTCATTGTTGCTCAACTTTTGCCTAGATTACTAGGCGGCAAGTCGAGCGTCGCGATCAAAACACACTCAGAAGAACAAAAACCAAACAGCAAAGGTCAACAGGCCCTAAATGATAAATAAGAAAAGTGATCCATTACTCACGATGGATCACTCTGGGTATTGAAAAGCAGTTAACGCATTAGAAGCTGTAGCTCACACCAACGTAGGCTTGTCTACCTAGTGGCTTATAGCCCAGTAAAGAGCCATCTTTTGCTTCGCCCGCTGTGGCATTGAAATAACGCTTATCGGTTAAGTTTTCAATACGGCCATTTAACTTGAATCCGTCGAAAAACGTATAGTTAGCAGCTAAGTTAAACAGCGTATATGACGGTAAAGTCACTGTATATGCACCTTCAGCTCCCCATACTTTTTCGTCGCGATTACCTCTATGGACTAAGGTCAGTGTTGCGTCGACATTTTCCCACTCTTTACTGACTGAATAAGTTAAGGTGCGTCTCGCTCTGCGCTGTAATTGCTTATCGGTATCTGCGTCTTTAGCACTCACATAACTCACATTTACCGTATGCTCGATACCAAAGTTGTCTTCAATTTCAACAGAAAGATCAGCACCTTCAAAGTCAGCGCGCTGAACATTGTAAGGGATGTATTTCCATTTATCATTTTGCTGATAAACGATTTTATCGGTAATACGGTTATCGTATACCGCAGCTTCCACACGGAAGTTCTCGCCGCTCCATGTAACAATAATTTCGTTATTAGTAGCTTCTTCTGGCTTAATATTTGGGTTAGGTAAATAGTAAGGACTATCAATCACAAACGCCTGTGATAAAGAAGGTGCTCTAAAGGCAGTACCATGATTCAACTTAACACTTAGGCCATCCATGAGTTGCTTGCCTACAGCAACCGTGTAGGTGTTTGCACGACCATGAAAATCATAATCATCCGTTCTCAGTACAACCTCTGCCAGCCAATTTTCATCGTTGTAAAACCCACCGAGTGCTAAAGATAAATTATCACGCTCAGGCTCTGAAAAAGAGGCGGTAGAATCACCAACATCTTCATTTAGAAAGGTAAAGTTACCCGTGAAGATCAAAGCTTCAGTTAAACTATATTGCGACTGATATTCAAATTGGCTGCGTTTGGTGATATAAGCGTTATCGTCAGCACTATTACCGATTTGAACATTTTGTTCCTTACCTAAGCTGTATGACGCACTTTGGCTAAACTTATCAGTACGTCTTTTCCACGCCAACTTATTGGTGTAGTTATGGAAACGGTAAGCATCACTACCAAAAGAGTCATACTCCCCCTCACCTTCACTGTACTGTGAACGTAAGCTAAAAATGCCACTTTCTTCATCACCATACTGCACATTTAAACCGGCATTACCGTTATAATATCCATCACGGTCATGGTTTTTTGTGATTGCAGCTTCAGGGTCTTTCTCAATCACATCATAGCCATCGGTATGAGTGTAACCCGCATTAGCTGCAATACTAAACTTGTCTTTTTTGTAATTTACCGTCGCTTCGGTCTTGGAGTAATTGTTACTCCCAGTAGTAAACGCGATAGTATTGTTATTCCCTTCGCGACTAATAATGTTAATCACGCCAGCAATGGCATCTGAACCATAAATCGCAGCTTTGGCACCACGAATGATCTCAATTCTTTCGATGCTATTAAGTGGTAAATTAGTGAGCGAATTGTCACCGGAGTTTGCATCCGTCACTCGAACCCCATCGATTAACACTAGCGTATGCTTAGCGTCATTACCGCGTAGGAATAAACTCACGCTTTGGCCGAAGCCACCGTTTCTAACCGCTTGAATACCAGAGACATTATCGAGTAGCGATACGACATCTTGCACATTGCTTTTTTCAATTTCAGCACGACCTATAACCGTAATGGCAGACAGTGCGCTTTCTAGAGATTGTTCAAATTTATTGGCAGTAACAGTGATATGTTCAACATTTTGATCAGCAAACGCTGAAAAAGAGAGCGCCGTCGCTATCGCCGCGCTTAGAGCAGTTTTATTTAACATGGTTTCCCCTAACTTGTACCCACCGTACAAGAACACAAAGTGACTGTTTCAAGGCCGGTCTCCGGGCTCAGTAAACCTGCAAATTAGCAGTTCACTCTACCGTTGCGGGGGCAGCACTGGCATAGAACCGATCCAAGCTAATCACGTGCAATAAACTGTCTTATTCAATTTATTGTTGATTAACGCAATTAGGTGTTCCCTTGTGTTCGCACCAGTTTCCCGATTATCTATACACTTAGCAACCACACTAGGTTGTGTACAGCACCTTGAAAATGCGAGGCTATTGTCTTGGGTTTCGGAATGATTGTCAATGGACGTCTAGAAATCCAAAAGTGCAATCTATGCACTTTTGGAATGAAGTAAAGCGTAATTAGTCGCGGAAGTTTTTGAATTGAAATGGTTGGCCAAGCTCACCGGTACGAACCAATTGCATCGTTTCTTGCAAATCGTCACGCTTTTTACCCGTTACACGCACCGTATCGCCTTGAATTGATGCTTGAACTTTAACTTTTGAGTCTTTAATAAGCTTAACCAGTTTTTTCGCCATCTCTTTGTCGATGCCTTGTTTTAACGCCACCTTGCGCGATACGTATTTGCCTGAGCGTTCAATGTCTTTTAGCTCGAAGCTTGCCACATCAAGGCCACGCTTTGCCGCTTTACCCACTAACATATCAAACAACTGCATAACTTGCTGTTCTGCTTCCGCTTTAAGGTTGATCATTTCACCGTTAAGCTCGATTGATGCATCTACGCCACGAAAATCAAAACGCGTATCAAGCTCGCGAACCGCGTTGTCTACGGTATTTTTTGCTTCTGTCATATCAATTTCAGATACAATATCAAATGAAGGCATGCTTCTCTCCTAAAGTCATTTTGGCTCGATTATAGCAGTTTATGCTTAATTTGAGTTACTTTAAGTTTTTAAACAGCGTATTAGGATGTTCACCCAATGGACAGTTTTCGATGGTATACTGCTCGCTTAGTCATACAGAAGTAGGATGTATTGTGACACGGCGCGTTTATAAAGCTCTTTTGATTATCTCTTTAATTATATGTACGGTGCTATTCGCAAAGGAAATTAGCTTGTCTCCAAAGCTGTTCCCAAATATCGATAAAGTGGCGCATTTTGGTGTATTTTTTGTGCTTGCGTTTATCTCTCACCATGCTTTTAAAGTGAAAGTATGGACACACATAGTACTGCTGTCCTTGTATGGTGCAGGAATTGAGTGGATGCAACATTCATTACCGTATCGCCAAGCATCTACCGCTGATTTTTTCGCTGATTTAGCCGGTGCGGTCAGTTATTTTGTTCTATTTTATATTTGGGCAAGTTGGCGCAACAGAAAACATGGCTAACATACATATTTTAGGTGAAGGGGCGATAGGATTACTGCTCGCCCAGCACCTTAGTCAATCTCATCAAATTACGCTGATCACTCGAAACAAACGCGCGGCGACTTATCGCTATCAAACAGCAAGTATTCAACAAACCATCCCATGCAGTACAAAAACGCTTGCAGAACTTCCAGCTAGCAGTATAGATACGCTAATCATTCCTGTTAAAGCATATCAGGTCATCGAAGCACTCCGAGCGCTTCACCCTGCACTTTCAAAAAATGGCACGCTAATCCTTAGTCATAATGGCATGGTAGATTGGTCTGGTGAGTTAGCAGCGCTTGATAAAACACAATCAGCCTACTTCTTAAGCACATCCATCGCAGGCTATAAAGTCGCAGACACTGTGCATCATACAGGACAAGGTGCAACTTGGTTTGGGCCGTTAAATTTACCAGCTGAATGCCACTACCAGCGCGTATTCTCGCAATTGTTTAGCACATTTGACAATGCTCAAACCACGTTTGACATCATGCCAACACTTTGGAAAAAGCTGGCGGTTAATATTGCCATTAACCCGTTAAGTGCATTGGAACAAGTCGCAAATGGTCAGCTAAGACAGCCCAAATACGCGGCCCAAATCCTTAATTTAATGAATGAAGTACAACTTGTGGCCACAAGTACAGGCGTGAACTTAGCGCTTAGCGAGCTAGTCACGCTTGCTTACACCGTAATGGCGCAAACTGCAAACAATCGCTCTTCAATGAATCAGGATATCACGAATAACAGACGCACAGAAATTGACGCCATGTGCGGGTATATTTGTGAGCTAGCAGCGAAGCAAAATATCGATGTGCCGTTTAATCAACAGTTACTTGAGGAAGTGAATAAGCGCTGGCAGCTAGCGCGACAATAGACTTAACTTCTCGGCGGGTAAACCGCCCCCCACAAAGTTATTTGCACAGCGAATTAGGGATACAGCTCGTTGAGAGTTTTTGCAATACTTGCAAGCAGCTTAACTGCTAAAACCGTAGAAGGTTTCATAAGCAGCTAATACCAATTGAATTAATTCTCTAATCAATTTGAAGGGTGAAATAGCATATTAGCTTCGTTAAAAATTTCTCATTTAGAACAACTAAATAGCAAAATTTTTGCCTTGCTACTAAAGCTATTTCCCCGCTTCAAGATAGATCATTTACTTAATACAACTGGTATAATTCCCCTTTCATCACACCTGAGAAGCATAAGCCGATATGCAATGCACCGGCGGGATGTCGGTTGCTTTCCTATCAGTTTTTTGGTTTTAGGCTTCAGTATGATGTCGGGGCGACGTTTTCTTGATTCGCTCGATTGTGTCGTTTCAAAAGAATGAACGAGGAGCGCATGGCTGCGCTTTGATACTAACTGTGGAGGGCAGCTACAAAATACCTAGTAAATAAACGAGGATAAACAAGCAACCTATAACCTCCCCACAAAAAACGCACGTTGGGTAAATCCTAAAGTCTCACCCAACGCTTGTTAACACGCTTTTTTAAGGACGGTACACCTTGACGTTTGCATAGCCATTTTCATGCAGAATAAGTGCTTGTAACTGGCTCATTACGCCTTTCGAACAGTACAAGTAGTATGCTTTGTCCTGTGGTAAGTCGCCAAACTTAGTGGCTAATCTAAAGAAAGGTAAGTGGATCACTTGTGCACCATCTAGCTCTAGAGGGTTTGCATCTTCCTCTTCTGGAGAACGAATATCCAGTACCACCGCGTTGTCCGGTAATTCACTTACCGATTCCGCTTCTTTCACCTCTTCTTTTGCTTCAGCTTCAATGTCGCGAATATCTTTTACCGTCGCGTTAGCTACAACCGTATTCAATACATCAAAGTCAAACTTTTCTTCTTCAGCTAATATCTTGTGAAGCTGTGCTTTTACCGTTGGTTTTTGAGAGATCACACCACAATATTCAGGCATTGCTTCTGCCATTTCATTGGTGCCAATCGCTCTGGCAATACGAATGATCTCTTCTTTATCGTGTTGAATAAGCGGTCGTAATATCAGCATCTCTGTGACACGGTCAATCACGTTAAGGTTAGCCAAGGTTTGGCTCGATACCTGACCAATACTTTCACCAGTTACCAGCGCAGGGATCCCTAAACGCTCTGCAACCACAGCACCTGCACGCATCATCATGCGCTTTAGTACCACGCCCATTTGTCCGCTTTCGATATTTTCAAGAATTTCTGCAACAACCGGCTCAAAGTCAATCGTAATAAATTTAACTTTGTGGGTAGAGCTAAATTGTTTCCACAAATAGTGGCTCACTTGCTTAACGCCAATTTCGTGGGCTGCGCCACCTAAGTTAAAGAACAAAAAGTGCGTTCGCGCGCCTTTTCGCATCATTTGATAAGTCGCAACACCCGAGTCGAATCCGCCAGAAACCAAAGACAGCACGTCTTCTTGCGTTGGTAGTGGGAAGCCACCTAGACCAAAGTGCTGGTGACGAACGATGTAGGCTTTATTGTCTTTGACTTCGATTTTAACCGTCACATCAGGTTTTTTCAGTCTTACACTGGCACCCTCTACATTTTGGTTTAAACCGCCACCAACATAACGCTCCACGTCGCTTGAAGTAAACTCATGCTTACCTTGGCGCTTTACACGCACGCAAAACGTTTTGCCCTTGATCAATGGCTCAACCAAAGCAATCGTTTGTTGGTAGATATCATCAAGCGTGTCGAACTGTGTTTCTTGCACCTCAATAAACTGCACAATACCTGGCGTGCGTTTAAGGTGGTCGATCAGACCAAGACGGGTTTTCTCGTCACTTAGCTCGCTCGTCACTGAGATATTGTCCCAGTTATTTTTAACTTTTACGTTTTCGTCAACGCGAACCAACAGCATTTTGATGTTTTTCTCTAATACTTTGGTAAAACGCTTACGGACGGATTTGCTCTTAATAGCAATTTCGGGATGTAATTTGACGATAAATTTAAGCATAAAAGTCACTCTACTACAGATCGATTATCGGTTGCGATGACGCACTGATTTGACCTAAGCGGACTTTATCGTGGCGCACACTGACCGAGGACAGTTCGGGCGCGCGAGTATATCAAACTCAGAGCCGATTAGGAAATAAACAAACCTTTTCCCTTTGTGCTCTACAAAGAAAGCCTTTTGCCGTGCTCACCCAGGCAAAAGGCCCGCTTAATTATTTCAGGCTAAGCAATACTCGGTAAGCTCGCCTCTGCTAGTGCTTGATAATGCTGCTGAAGTTGTGCCACTTTCGGTGCGCTCATGGGCGTCGCGTAAGGTTTAAAAATCATCAGAACTTTAACAATACCATTGTATATATCTTGTTGCTCAAGGACGCCTGTCATTCTTCTGGCTTTAACATAGGGAGTCCAGAAACTAACGGTCATTTTCAACATATGCGCGAGCTCTTTAGCATCGTCATCATCTATGGTGATCACGCCTGTATCTCTTAGACCAATTACCACAGCTTTTACTTGCTCAAGTAAGCGTGACTGAAAAGCAATGTAGTTTTTTTTCAATTCATCATCACGAGCCAAGATGTCTGTCAGATTGTCGTAGAAAAAGTGATAACGCCACATCAGGTCGAACAAGGAGTCTAAATATTGAGTTAGCTGCTCAAGCGGCTCATTGTGCTGCTCCAGTGGCTTAAAGTGCGTATTTAAATGCTCGCTATAAAGCGCGAATATTTGCCGAATGATGTCTTCTTTATTTTTAAAATGATAGTACAAATTGCCAGGACTAATCCCCAAACTGGACGCTATATGGTTTGTCGTAATCGCGCGCTCTCCATGCAAATTAAATAACGCGATGCTGGTACGTATTATTTTTTCCTTGGTATTCATTACGATTCTCTATCTTTGTTGATAACGTGGTCGCGCTATTGCTAGTGTTAATAGGCTATTGCGCGCTCCATGTGAAAAAATAGCACTAATTTTACCTCTAGATAAGCTTAGATCCGACAAAGCTGACCAGTGTTTTTTCAAAAAAACCTTGTTACCATACAAAAAAATTCAACATAATTACGCTTATGAAAGTCATCGCCCTCTACCCTGGCACATTTGATCCCCTCACTAATGGACATGAAGACTTAATCAAACGTGCAGCAAAAATGTTTGATACCGTGATCTTGGCAATTGCCCATAACCCAAATAAACAGCCTTGTTTCTCACTAGAGCAACGTGTTGCTTTGGCTGAAGAAATTTTAAAGTCACATAAAAATGTAAAGGTGATTGGGTTTTCAGGATTACTCGTTGATTTAGCGAAAGAGCAAAAAGCCAACGTGCTGATCCGCGGTATTCGCGCGGTGTCTGACTTTGACTATGAGTTCCAGCTGGCCAATATGAATCGCCGTTTACATCCCGATTTGGAAAGCGTATTTTTAACGCCATCTGAAAAGAATTCATTTATCTCGTCAACTTTAGTAAAAGAAGTTGCACTTCATAAAGGCAATGTCAGTGAATTTGTTCACCCGCTGGTTGCCAAAGCTTTAGAGGAAAAACTACACGGATGAAAAAGTGCCTATTATCCCTAGCCGTATTGGTTGGTACTTATGCGCATGCTTCACCTTGGATAGAGGTGTCACAAAGTGAGCTTAAACACAGCATAGATTTACTGGTTGCAGAAGGCGTGATAAATCGCCCAGTTAATCAATATCCTCTGTTGTGGAGCGGCATTGTTAATGACCTTGCCGCTATTGATGACAGCAATCTCTCTGAAACCGCAAGCTTTGCATTGGCACATTTACGCCATGCGCTAAAACAAGCAAAAAGAGAAAGATACAGCAGTGTAAAAGCACATTTTAACGGTGCCGAAGAGCGCTCAACAGGCTTTGGTGAACGTCAAAATGAACGTTCTGGCTTGCGTACTTATGGCGTTATTACAGGCGGTGCTGTTAGCGCTAAAGTTGCGGTTAACTACGCAGATGAAGGCCAAGATGGGAAATATGTTAATCACCACGGCAGCCACCTTGCAGTGCTGTTTGGTAATTGGTCTCTCAGCGCTGAGCGGCTAAGCTACTGGTGGGGACCGAGCAACGAAAATGCGCTGATGCTTTCAAACAACGCAGCCCCCATGAAGGCGGTTCGTTTGAGTCGTGCCAATAACAACTACATTGGACCGAGCTTTCTCTCTTTCGTTGGTCCTTGGCAAGTGACGGCCATTATGGCAAAACAACGCCCGAATATAGCCAGTAAAAAGGATGGCGATTTTTGGGGGTTTAGAGCGGCCGTTTTTCCAATTCAAGGGCTAGAACTTGGCTTTAGTACAACATCTAGCGACTTTGTTTATCAACAACAAAACCTTGAAAGCGAAAAGCAAACACAACGCCTCACCAGCGTTGACTTCAAATACTCCACTCGGATAGCTAGTCAACCACTCGCTTTATACGGTGAGTTTGCAGGCAATAACGACAGTGGTGCATTACCAAGCAATCCAATGTACACCCTAGGTATTGAAAGTTATTGGGGTGGTAAAGACTATCGTCTTAAAAGCTTTATTGAATATTCAGATACAAGCATTGATTGTAAAGACGAGCTAAAGCTCGCGCTTTGCCCAAGAGACAATACAGTGGATTCAGCGAACTACCGTGAACGCGACCTCTGGCTTGGAGCAAGCTCGGGATTGGACGCTCAAAACCTCACTTTCGCGTTAGATTACTTCAGCACGGACGGCATTGGTGCTTATGCCAAACTGAAACGAGTTGAATTTGACACACTAGACGTTGAGCGAAACCAGCTGGAACTCGGTTACCAACAAGGTGTGTTTGGCGCGCTTGCTAAAATAGGCGTAAAAGCATGGCAAGATAAGTCTCAGGAAGAAGACGAAAGCCACGCAGCACTTACGTTGAGCGTGGAATATCAGTTTTAACGAGCGGCCATCGCCGCTCTATGATCATGGCGTATAATCCAAGAAGATCTTTAGGAATAAGCAAAACGACAATTAAAAGCTGATCGGTTATATACATTCCGATAGTGTATAACCAGTAAGCACAAAAACAGCAAAACGAACACAACACACTGATAAGTAAGTAAAAACCACAGTTTAAATCGACTAAATTTTCAAGCTACCCTAGCTCTCACCTTACTTATAGCCCATTTAATACCTAACCAATCTTTATTGACTAATAAAGAAGCAACCATAATAAAGTCCACAGAAATCACTATGTATGAGTATAAATACCATAAGAACCAGCGTGTTACATTTTCATAAATATATGTATCTATAAACATAAAGAAGAACATTAAAGTATTAATAACCAAACCTACCGTAATATATAAAACGCCAACTTCGAGCTTTTCATCTTTAAAAAAAGTATACGCGACTAGAAAAAGAATCAATAAGGTAAAGAGATCAAACAAAGCAAATATTCCGTGAATAGCCGTATTGTAGCTATCAGAAGCAATGATAAAATCACTTACAAAGTAGGAGGTAAATAACAGGATAGAAGCAAAGAGTAGCTGTAAATTTTTCTGGACTTTTAGTATATAAAAAAATAGATGTAGCAGTGAGGCCATCAAGAAGCCCCATATTACAAGGGCTCCTATACTCATACCAAAAAAGTCATAAATTAACATTAATCATTAGTACGGTTCTTTAGACCCAGGCGGAATTATTGCACTTCCACGTGCGCCAGATACCATCTCAAGTTTACTTACAGATTGAATCACCTTATCAGAAAGTGGCTTTGCTTGACCAGTTGTTTTAGCTTGATTTTTTCTCGCTAGGATTGTTTTTATCATGAAATTTCCCTCAATATTTACAAATTAGTCTTAACTCTAAAAGTGAGTCATCTAAAAATTATCGAGATTTACTTAGCACAAAACACGCCAACATTTATTAAATCAATTTCAATCGGTTGATTTACATACAGAAAGAACGCTTACTAGCGCTCTTTCTTATTCTGTAAAAGCTTAGTGTTAAGCCACAAATTTACATGGAATACTTAAGCTAGATGTTTGTTTTATAATGAAATCCATCGCAATTTCATCACAGTTATCTTTGCGCAAACACAACTCGCAGTCTTTCATCACTTTTTCAGGCAAGCTATCTTTGGTACAGTTGTTAAAACCTTGTTTCATAAAGAAGCCAGGTACTCTAGTTAGCACAATAATACGATTGAGTGCCAATTTTTTGGCTTTCACCAGTAAATGCTCGACTAAAAGTTGCCCCTGTCCCTTTATTTCGCTTTCGGGATTTACACCCAAAGAGCGAATTTCAGCAAGCCCAGTGTCGTAAATATACAAAGATGCACATCCTGTCACTTTGCCATCGACCTCTGTCACCGCAAACTCATTGATACTATGGATCATATCACTTTTCGCTCGCGGTAGGTTCTCACCTACTTTAGCCCAATATTGGATCAGTCCGGCAATGGCTTCAACATCATCTAAATTGGCATCACGCACTAGGATTTTTTGCTTTTTTTTTGCCGTTTTAATGGCATTGGTCACTTGTGGCAATGAGGTGCCGCCTAATGCTTTACGAGCGGCAATACAAGCGTCAATTTCTAGTACCGGGTAGACATCCTCTGCAATTACTGCGCTGACTTGCTGGAATTCTTCTAAGCTCAGATCCTCGAGGTTTTGCCCCTTACTAATTGCTAACTGCACTAATTCACCGACGATGTGATGGCCTTCCCTAAACGGTATTCCCTTAGCAACGAGATAATCAGCAAGCTCTGTCGCATTGGCGTAACCACCTTTTGCAGCCGCTAACGTCTTATCACCATTAACCTTAATGCCTTTAACGCATGCTTCAGCCATATGAATACACGCAAGCCAAGTTGGCATGGCATCAAATAGGCCTTCTTTATCTTCCTGCATGTCTTTGTTGTAGGCCAAGGGCAAAGCTTTAAGCGTCATCATCATGCCGCTAAAGGCGCCAAAAACTCGACCTGTTTTGCCACGGATCAACTCTAAGGCATCAGGATTCTTTTTCTGTGGCATCAAGGATGAGCCGGACGTCACGCTGTCGGCCAAATCAATAAATCCAGATTCACCAGAGTTGTAAAAGATCAAATCCTCTGCAAAACGAGATAAATGCATCATCGAAATAGACGCACAACTGAGTAGCTCAACCACAAAGTCACGATCAGAGACCGCATCTAAACTATTGCGAGAGGCTTCTCTAAAGCCAAGGTTTACAGCTAACATTTCACGGTCGATAGGATAAGCAGTCCCCGCTAGTGCACCTGAGCCAAGTGGGCACACATTTAACCTTTCAAGCGCATCATTTAAGCGCGACTCATCACGCTCAATCATCTCAACGTAGGCCATACACCAATGACTAAAGAGCACGGGCTGAGCACGCTGTAAATGGGTGTAGCCTGGCAATATAGTACCAAGCTCCTGCTCTGCGAGTACCACAAGAGCTTGCTTGAGTGAACTCAGTGCCACAAGCAATTGCTGCGCCGTTTTCCGGCTCCACAATCTAAAGTCTGTGGCTACTTGGTCGTTACGGCTTCGACCTGTGTGCAGCTTTTTACCTAAATCACCCACTTTGTCGATAAGTTTAGCTTCAACATAAGAATGAATATCCTCATGTCCCGCGGTTGCTACACTGCGCGGATCAGCAATCACTTCATCCAAAAGCTGTTTCAGCGCTGAGATGATCTGCTGATGTTCGCTTTCAGTTAATACATCTACTTGCTTTAGCGCACCCGCCCAAGCGATAGAGCCAACAATATCTTGCTCTGCCAATTGATAATCAAATGGCAGAGAATCATTAAATTGCTTAAATGCCTCATCAGGACCTGATGAAAAACGGCCACCCCATAATGCCATCTCGTTCTCCTACCTTAAGACTGCTTTTGCTTGTTTAACGCCGCTATCCGGCTAGATAGTGAGAATAGACGAATGAATCCCTCCGCATGAGATTGGTCATATACATCATCTTCACCAAATGTGGCAAAATCTTCGCTGTATAAGCTATTGATTGATTGCTTTTGCACTGCATGTACATGGCCTTTATAAAGCTTAAGTACCACCTCACCAGTTGCCTGCTGTGCGAAAGACTCTGCGGCAGCTAGAATTGAATCTTTCAGTGGGGTAAACCAACGACCGTCATAGACTAAGTGTGCAAACTCTTCGCTAAGCGCGGTTTTCCATTTACGACAAGATTTGTCTAAGATCAGCTCATCAATCGCTTGTAACGCAGCCATCATCACAGTGCCTCCCGGTGTTTCATAACAGCCACGAGATTTCATGCCGACCAGGCGGTTTTCAACGATATCCACACGACCAACACCGTGCTGCGCTGCAATCTCGTTTAACTTAACTAGGCACTGATAAGGGCTGTAGCTCTCACCGTTAACACCGGTGATTTCACCCTTTTCGATTAATACCGACACATATTCAGGCTGATCCGGAGCTGCTTCTGGAGAGTTAGTCATGGTCCAAACCTGATCGCTTGGCTCATTCCATGGATCTTCCAATTCGCCACCTTCGTGAGAAATATGCCAAGCATTGGCATCACGACTGTAAATTTTGGTGGCAGAGGCTGCACAAGGGATATTACGCTCGGCCAAATAGTCAAGCAAAGATTCACGACTTGATAGTGACCATTCACGCCATGGTGCAATCACTTTAAGGTCAGGCGCAAGCGCTGAGAAGCAAGATTCAAAACGCACCTGATCATTCCCCTTGCCTGTACAACCATGCGAAAGTGCATCCGCGCCAACTTTACGAGCGATTTCAACTTGTGCTTTGGCGATAATAGGACGCGCCATCGAAGTACCCAGTAAATATGTCCCTTCATAGATAGCACCAGTTTTAAGAGTTGGATAAATATAGTCGCTAACCATTTCTTCTTTTAAGTCGACGATATGGCACTCAGAGGCACCCGATGCGATTGCCTTTTCTTCAACCCCAACCAGTTCTTCTTCACCCTGACCTACATCGGCAACAAAGGCGACAACTTCACAACCGTAGTTCTCTTTTAACCATGGCACAATCGCTGATGTGTCTAATCCACCAGAGTAAGCCAGTACCACTTTTTTAATCTTGCTCATGTTCTTTAACCTCAAACGTAATCTTTGTTTAACAGCGATACCAGCAATGCGTTTTGAGCATGCATGCGGTTTTCAGCTTGTTGAATAATTTTTGACTTTGGCCCGTCCATCACTTCGGAAGTAATTTCAAACTCACGATGTGCTGGCTGGCAATGCAAAATGGTTTGTGCGCCACACGCTTCAACCAATTGTTGGTTGATTTGATATGGCATAAAGGTGTCTTTCACCTGTTCAATTGGCGTTTTATTCCCCATCGAAACCCAAGTATCAGCGTAGAGCACATTGGCACCAGCCGCCGCTTCTACCCGATCACTGACCAGAACTGAGGCGCCATTTACCGCCGCAATTTGTTCAGCTTGCTTTACAATCTGTGCATCTGGAGAATGACCTTTAGGACAAACCGCCACAAAATCAGTACCTAACGTTGCCGCAAGCAACATTAATGAATGTGTTACGTTGTTACCTTCACCGAGATAAGCGATTTTGATCTGACTGACATCGTCGTAAGTTTCAAATAAGGTGAGAAAATCAGCCAACGCTTGGCAAGGGTGATATAAATCACATAGGCTATTCACAACAGGCACAGACGAAAACTCAGCGAGCGTCTCAAGCGTGCTATGGTGATTTACTCGGGCCACAAGGCCGTCAGCCCAAGTAGAAATATTAAGCGCAAAATCTTTTACGGATTCACGCGCCCCCATTGCACCGTTTTGCTGATCTAAATACACAGCATGGCCGCCCAGTTTATGGATACCTATATCGAACGACAGCCGCGTTCTTAAGCTCGGCTTTTCGAATAACGTGACAATCGATTTGCCTGCTAAGGCTTGGTTATATTCTTGCGGTTGATTTTTAATATTTTTTGCAAGCTTTAATAAGTTCAAAACGTTAGTTTGGTCTAATTCCAAACCAGTTAAAAAATGCTTAGTCATGGTGTTTTCCTACGGCAGAATTTGTGTACCTACGTGCTCACCATTGAGCAACGCAATTAAATTTTCTGGCTTTTGCCAGCTAGAGATGTACACCCCTCGTCGTAAGTGTTGGGCAGCGTGAAGACTGGTCTTAACTTTGACCTCCATCCCGCCCACAATGACCTTTTGCGCGATTAACGTTGAGATCTGTTCCGCGTTAAGTTGATTTAATGGCTGTTTATCGCCATCAAGTACCGCCTCAACGTCAGTCATAAAAATAAGTTCTGCACCAAGCTTACTGGCGATAGCTGCTGCTGCTTCATCCGCATTCACGTTGTATAAATGGCCGTCAGCGCCAATACCAACTGAACTAACAACAGGCAACCTGTCAAACTCCAACACCGCTTCAAGCATGCCCCCTTCACTCGCTTCACAGCTACCCACACGGCCAAGCGCTTTAAGCTTTTGAGTTGTGGTAAATCCTGCATCATATAAGCACAGCCCAACGGGCTTGAGCGTGGCGGTAATGGCATCCGCCATCAGTTGCTTGTTAGCACAGCCTGCAAGTGCACCAACAATATAGGGCATTTGCTCTTGCGGACTGATCCGCAGTCCTTGATGTTTTGCAGTAGCAAAACCAGCATCGGTAAGCCACTTATCAACCAGCGCCCCGCCACCATGAACAATCACAAACTGCTTGTGTGGTGCGTCCTGTTGAATTTGCTTGATAGCTGAAAACAATGCTTGCGCTGCACCCTCTTGATTCAACACCGCACCACCTAGTTTTATCACCCAAGTTTGTTTGCTCATGCTGATACTCCTAAACCTTGATAATGCTCAAGTCCCGCCGCCAAGTTCATACATTGTAATGCTTGGCCTGCAGCCCCTTTAAGCAAGTTATCAATCGCGACAACCACGATCAGTTGATTGCCCTTTTGCTGCCAACCAATATCAACAAAAGGCTGATTTTCAACGGCTTTGATTGATGGAAGTTGACTCCCCTTTAATCTGATCAGCGGCTCATCGGCAAGCACTTGGTAAGCGGCATCGACTTGATTTGGTGTGACATTTTCTTTCAGAGTGACGTAGATCGTTTCCAAGATACCACGCTTAAAATTCCCTAAATGCGGCGTAAACAACACTGGGTGCTCAAGGTACTTTTCTATTTCTGGACTATGTCTGTGCGTAAACAAACCGTACGGTGCAAGAGATACTTCGCAAAAGTGTGTGGCGACATTCGCTTTTCTACCTGCGCCAGTAACACCTGAAACAGCATTGATGATAACTGGCTGCTCTGTTATCAGATCAGCTTGTTGTAATGGCTTAAGTGCATTGAGTGCCGCAGTCGGATAACAGCCCGCGACCGCCACCAACTTCGCCGTTTTAATAGCATCGCCGTACCATTCAGCTAGTCCGTATTGCGCTTGCGCTAACCAGTCTTGATGCGGGTGAGAAAAGCCGTAGTAATTTTCGTAGTCTTCATTGCTAGATAAACGGTAACCTCCAGATAGGTCAAAAACCCGTTTCCCCATCTGTAAAAATACCGGTGCAAGCTCTACGCTAACCTTGTGATCCGTGCATAAACACACATAATCCGATGATTGCTCTATCAACGAAAAAGCTTGCTCATTTAAGGGTTGCAGCTCAATATCTAGCAAGCCCGAATATTCTGGATATAAATCGCTGATGAATTTGTGTTTGTCTAAGCTTTGCTCAGATACAAAGCAATGTGCAAGTGTGAAGGCAGGATGCTTGGCAACCAGCTTAGCAAGCTCAGCGCCACTGTAGCCGCTCGCTCCGATTATAGATACTTTCAACATAGTGTTCTCAAGATTAAAAAAGTTTGATTAGGGTTGGTTCTGCTAATTGTTGAAGTCAAATCGTCGCATTGCTGTTCCAAAAATATATTTATGCTAAAAAAGTGAATTGATATTCACTCTAAACATCTTTATATTTTTATGCAAGAACTTTGAATAAGTATTTTAGGAATTTTTATGAAATTGCCCGCTTTTATGGAAATGTATCAGCAACTGATCGCCGCGCCATCTATCAGTGCATTAGAAGAAAGTCTCAACATGAGTAATCAGAATGTGATCCAGCTACTCGCACAGTGGTGCGAAACGTTAGGATTTACTGTCGAAGTAACAGAGCTTGAACATGCAAAAGGAAAATATAATCTAATTGCAAGACGAGGTAATGGCGATGGTGGATTAATGTTGGCCGGCCACACGGATACCGTGCCATTCGACGATAGCCGCTGGCAATTTGATCCTTTTAAATTAAGCGAGCAAGATAATAAATTATATGGTCTTGGAAGTATTGATATGAAAGGTTTTTTTGCTTTCGTATTGAATGCAATCTCAGAGCTTGATGAATTACAGCAAAGTGCTCCTATCATGATTTTAGCCACCGCCGATGAAGAAACCACCATGGCTGGCGCTCAGGAAATTGCTAAACATCCAAGCTTGAAGCCGGCGCGCTGCGTTATTGGTGAACCCACCGATATGGTGCCGGTATTTACCCACAAAGGCCATATGACGACCGCCATCCGTATAGTTGGTCGTTCAGGCCATAGCTCAGATCCAGAGCGTGGCTTAAATGCTATTGAAATCATGCATCAGGTGATTGCAAATTTATTAAAATTAAGAGAAGAATTAAAGAATAAATATTCAACTCCACATTTTGCTATTCCTTACCCAACTTTAAACCTTGGACACATTCATGGCGGCGACAATGCCAACCGTATTTGTGGCTGTTGTGAATTACATATTGATATGCGCCCTTTGCCAGGTCTGAGCATCAAAGAACTACAAGCCATGCTCACGGCAGCCGTAGCACCAATCAATACACATTATCCGAATAGTGTCTCGGTTATAGATATGCACGAACCTATTCCGGCTTTTACCGGCTCGACGGATTCTGCTTTGGTGAAAATGGCTGAACGCCTGTCAGGACAACAAGCAATTGCTGTAAACTATTGTACCGAAGCGCCATTTCTACAACAGCTAGGCTGCGAAACTATCGTCATGGGCCCAGGTTCAATTAATCAAGCACATCAGCCAAATGAATATCTCAATATGGAAAAAATAAAACCATCTCAAGCGATTATTAAATCGCTAATCAAAGATTGCTGCTTTAGTTAAACTTTCCGAACGAACAAGAAAAGCCACCTTAGCTGAAGTGACCCATTAAAGTTGGACATTTCTATTATGCGACTTCCAACGCCTGATTTCGGTATTCTACCGGAATCAGGCCTTTTAATTTGACCTTAATCCGATCGTTATTGTAATAATCAATATATTCATCAATGCATGCCATAAGTTGCTCGGCACTGTCAAAGTAGTGACCATGGTACATTTCTGATTTTAAAAGCGTGAAGAAATTTGCAGCCACTGTATTATCAAAACAATTTCCTTTTCTCAATACACTCCGATTAATTTTTTATTTTTCAAAATATTATGATAACCATGGTGCTGGAATTGCCACCCTTGTTCGCTATGTAGAACCAAGGATCATACTTGACTTAATTCACTCATCGCTTTATCTAGCATCTCAGTCACGAGATGCAATTTAGGTGTGGTCGCGACAGTATGGCTAACGATTTCTTGATTAAATAAATCGATAATAGGAGATAAATACATTTTTTCACCTGCCACTTTACATTCTGTCACATCGGTCATCCACTTTTCATTTGGTTTAGTCCATGTGAAGTTTCGATTCATGATATTTGGTGCAATACGTCCAACTAATCCTCTATATATGAACGATATTTCTCCGGCCTTACAGTCGATTTTAACCCTAGTTTTGCCATTAAACACTGAACCATTTTATGATTAAGTAGATACCTTCTTTACGCAAAACATAATGAATACGCCAACAACCATACCGAGCATTTAAAGTCTGCGGAATTTTCATAATCAGAGGTAAAATGAAGATGAACCATGGATTATATAAACAGAAGTCCAATACCTAATCAGTCTAAAACTGATAGAAAACTCTTGATTCGATGATTCACCATCAAGACAACGCTGTGCGATGCACAGCTTTAATTCTCTGATGTATGTAGACATAAAATAACCCCCAATGTTGGTGTCCAACTACTGGGGGTCAGTTCAAACTGCTAGATTTTTTCTAAAGCGTGTAGTGCTTAAGAGATGATGTTTATGTCGGGTAGCAGCAGTGCATTACTGCACCGCCGCCCCTAAGAACCGTACGAGCGAGTTTCCCCGCATACGGCTCAAGCCTTTATAAATCTGAACCTAAGTACAGACCAGCGACTTTATGGTTGAAACAGTGTCAATAATGAACTCCAATCTATCCTCTGTGATGAGAAAAAAGCAATAGAAGTACCACCAACGCAGAGCCAAAGCCTCTTCAGAGAAAGAAGTATTCGTTCAATCGTATTTAATAACCGACCAAAACTTAATAATATTACCTCAAACTCTTTTATATGCGCTGCAATATACTTGCCCCAAATTGGTTTGTTCATTTTTGACGCCTAGTTAAATCTAATGAAACTAAATTACAACTAGAGAAACTGACTTGTATACCGAAAAGTCACTATTTGTTAATTTAGTCATATTTGCCGTTTTACTTGGCCACTAGATTATCAACTCACCACTTGAACACCACATGTAAAGTAACTTCCATCTAGACAAACCTCAAAAAGTGTGCAGTTGCCTATGACAATTAGGGTGCAGCAACACTAAGTTACTCAGTTCATTACCGCCACCTTTTACTCGTTCAACAATATGATGGATATTCCACCCTGTTTCCTTAGTAATACGATGGCGACACATGGCACAGCTTTGCTGCTGCCTGAGCCAAAGCATAAGCAAAGTTCGTTTACCTTGCATTGACTCTTTCCAAACCCGCTCAAGGCCTGTTCAAAATATGGCTCAAATGCTAAGTCATACGGGTTTGCCTCCGCTTTTAACTTAATATGTCGCTTTATCATGGTATCATTGGTATAAATCAGCCTCTTGGTAAAACCATCGACTGTTATACCTGAAAACGTCCAGTTTCGTGCGCCCACTGATTTAAAGTATTTCGCTTTAATCCAGCGTTTATGACGATTGTTATGTCGTCGTCGGCACCACTGCCACAAAAGTTTCCAAACCCGATAATCCACGTAATTAAATGTCTCTTTCGCCACAATATGACGATGATAGTTAGCCCAACCCCGAAGAATTGGATTTAACTGACTGATCAGCATATCTGCCCTCACAGTCTTTTGACCTTTAACTATGTCGCGAATTTTCTTTAAGACATTCTTCACGCTTTTCGCACTTGGTTTGATTAACATCTTACCGTTATTGTACTTACGTAAATTCTGTCCAAGAAAATCAAACCCCTCGGTTATATGCGTTATCACCGTTTTCTCTGGTGATAACGTAAGCCCACGGTCAGCCATAAAGGCTTCAACGATTGGCTTCACTTCATTTTCCAGCAACTCTTTCGAGATCCCTGTAATAATGAAGTCATCGGCATACCTCACATAATTGACTTTAGTCTTGTAGCTGGCTTTGGTGTTTTTCTTACCAAAGTGGCTTTCCAACATCTCTTCCAAACCATCAAGCGCTAAATTTGCCAATACAGGAGAAATAATTCCCCCTTGTGGTGTACCCGCCTCCGTTGGGTTTAACTTACCAGATTCCATGAATCCCGCTTTCAGCCACTTTCTAAGTACCTGTTTATCCAATGCAACATTGGCAAGTAACCAGTCATGACTGATGTTATCAAAGCAGCCTTTAATATCGCCTTCTAACACCCACTCCGCAGAGCTTTTACGACTTAAATTGACAAAACATTGTTCTATCGCATCAGCCGTTGAGCGCATTGGGCGAAAGCCATAGCTATTTCGATCTGCCGTAGTTTCCGACACAGGTTCAAGAGCCAACAGGTATAATGCCTGCGTTGCTCTATCTAGCATGGTCGGTATTCCTAAAGGACGACGTTTGCCGTTACTTTTCGGAATATAAATTCTACGTAGTGGCTTAGGTTTATACCCTTGCCGCTTCAATCGAAAAGTAGCCTGCCATTTACTTTCAGGCGTACTCCATAACTCCCCATCGACACCAGCAGTCCTTTTGCCTCGATTTTCAGTTACCCGTTTTACCGCTAAACATTTGGCAGCAAACGAGCGCACCAACATACGTTGCAGAGCTTTCACCCTACGCCATTGTTGTTGCTTAGTCGCCTTCGCGATCCGTACTTGTAGCTCTCGCACCGTTAACTCAACCGAATACCAATTGATGGTATGCCAGCTTTGCGCTTGGTGGGAGAACGCAGGTACAACAAACGCTGTACTCATCTTGCTTTTCTCCTGTTAGTCATGACCTAACAAGAACAAGACGCAACTATCCCCTAACGGGAAGAATTGTTCTTATCCCGTTAGGATCAAATTGATGACAGCTTTACACGTCTATCACACGATTAAAGACCAGTTGGAAGTCTGCACGGTTTCCCGTTGAGGCAAAGTTTGAACCTCTATCCAAACCATTACAGTTTGACATTCGCTTTTTCCAACCTCCTTTACCCACTTATTCAACAGTTCGCCTTACGACTCCCCTGCTTAACTTATTCAAATAACAATAAACTAAGCGAATAATTGGGCTTACCGAGTTCCATTAAAATTACACAAACAACTTAGGTTCTACCTATCCACCGACGGCTCAATGACGACGTATTCCCAGATGTAAAAGGAATAACCAGCCGCGCACCTTTTGGTTTAAGCGTATCAACAACATTTCGCTTATTGCGGTTGACGGTGTTTATCAGTAGTTCACTTACGTTAACCCTATTGTTTAGCCTAGCTCTCAGTCCGTTCGTTATTAACAGACTATATTTAACCCTCACGAGTTAACTACTGCTTTCGCAGAGATACATTGTCAGGAAGCTTCGCACAATACCGTTACCAGTAATGCACTATCCCTAGGCTACAACCTGTCGTAAGGTTGGTCTCGCTACATATGAATGAATATGTTGAGACAATAACTCTAATGGCTTACGCCCGTAGGTCGTAAACTCGTCGAGATACAGAAAACATGATCAAAACGCTGCTTAAAAAAGCTTTGTTTCCAGATTTTTGAAATCGAAACTACTAAATGACAGAGCACCCTTTGGTTACGCGATGAAATACCTTCTCGCTATTATTCGGAGGTAAACCCGAAACTCTGAAATTGTTTGTTTCCGTAATGCCGATGACTGATGTCTCGGTGACTTGTTTTCCAATCGTAAAGACACGATTGCGCGACCTTATCACTCAGATAAGTCCGGCATTCGGTTTTACCCCCGAATACCGGAGTCGACTACTAGTTTTGCAGGTTGGGAAAGTGAATGCTATAGTTAGCACTCACTCTGAGCTATTCCTGCTAGGCTAGTGACCTACGCGACTCTCGTCGCACTACATCATGCCGCCCATACCACCCATTCCGCCCATGCCGCCCATATCTGGAGCAGCAGCTTCTTCTTTCGGAATCTCAGCAACCATTGCTTCAGTAGTGATCATTAGACCGGCAACTGATGCTGCAAATTGTAGTGCAGAACGCGTTACTTTAGTTGGGTCTAGGATACCCATTTCGATCATGTCGCTGTATTCGCCAGTTGCAGCGTTGTAACCGTAGTTACCTTCGCCAGCTTTAACTGCGTTAACCACAACTGATGCTTCGTCACCTGCGTTTGAAACGATTTGACGAAGTGGTGCTTCCATCGCACGAAGTGCCACTTTAATACCGAGGTTTTGGTCTTCGTTGTCACCAGTTAGCGATTCAAGCTTGCTCGCAACGCGAACTAGCGCAACACCACCACCAGGTACTACACCTTCTTCAACCGCTGCGCGAGTTGCGTGTAGTGCATCTTCTACGCGGTCTTTTTTCTCTTTCATTTCAACTTCAGTTGCTGCGCCAACTTTGATTACTGCAACACCGCCTGCAAGTTTTGCCATGCGCTCTTGTAGTTTCTCTTTGTCGTAGTCAGAAGTTGCTTCTTCGATTTGTGCTTTGATTTGAGATACGCGACCATCGATTGCTTCTTGCTCGCCTGCACCGTCGATGATAGTTGTGTCGTCTTTAGTGATAACCACGCGCTTAGCTGTACCTAGGTCTTCAACCGTAGCTTTCTCAAGCTCAAGGCCAATTTCTTCAGAGATAACTGTACCACCAGTTAGTGTCGCGATATCTTGTAGCATTGCTTTACGACGGTCACCAAAGCCTGGCGCTTTAACCGCTGCCACTTTCACGATACCACGCATGTTGTTTACAACCAGAGTTGCCAGCGCTTCACCTTCAAGGTCTTCAGCAATGATTAGTAGCGGCTTGCTTGTTTTAGCAACAGCTTCAAGTGTAGGTAGAAGCTCACGAATGTTTGAGATCTTCTTGTCTACTAGAAGAATATGTGGGTTATCTAGCTCAACTTGGCCTTTTTCAGCGTTGTTGATGAAGTACGGAGAAAGGTAACCGCGGTCAAACTGCATACCTTCAACTACATCTAGTTCGTTCTGTAGTGATTGACCTTCTTCTACAGTGATAACACCAGACTCGCGACCTACTTTTTCCATTGCTTCTGCAATGATGTCACCAATCTCTTTGTCAGAGTTAGCTGAAATCGTACCAACCTGTGCAATCGCTTTTGCGTCTGAACAAGGTACTGAAAGCGTTTTTAACTCTTCAACAGCAGCGATAACTGCTTTGTCGATACCACGCTTAAGGTCCATTGGGTTCATACCCGCAGCAACTGACTTAAGGCCTTCATTCACGATAGCTTGCGCAAGAACAGTTGCAGTTGTAGTACCGTCACCCGCTGCGTCATTAGCTTTAGACGCAACTTCTTTAACCATTTGTGCGCCCATGTTCTCGAACTTATCTTCAAGCTCGATCTCTTTCGCAACAGATACACCGTCTTTAGTGATAGTTGGTGCGCCGAATGACTTTTCTAAAACAACGTTACGGCCTTTAGGACCTAGTGTTACTTTTACTGCGTCTGCTAGTACGTTTACGCCTTTTAGCATTTTTGTACGAGCGTCACCTGCAAAACGAACTTCTTTAGCTGCCATGTTATAAATTCCTCTTAAATTCTGTTGTCGATTAAACTAAAAAGTATTAATTATTCTACGATGCCTAAGATGTTATCTTCGCGCATGATCAGGTACTCTTGACCTTCGATCTTTTCAGTTTTTTCGATGTAAGAGCCGAACAACACTGTGTCCCCAGCTTTTACTTGTAGTGCTTTAGTTTCACCATTGTCCAACACGCGGCCGTTGCCTACTGCAACTACTTCACCACGTGAAGACTTTTCAGCTGCAGAACCAGTTAACACAATGCCGCCAGCTGACTTTGTTTCTTCTTCAAGACGCTTAACAATGACGCGATCATGTAAAGGACGAATGTTCATTTATATAGTTCTCCTAACAGTTTCTGAACAATGACAGAAATAATGCTTTTTTAAGGCGCTGTTACATCCACAGGCTGTGGTTAACACACGCAATTTTAATTGCTTTCATTTATGGGGATGGGCAAATTAAAACCCAAGAGAAAAAACCAAAAAAATTTAGTCTTTTCTTTCGTATTCACCTTCAATCGTTGTTGAAGAATTTCTACCCGATTGATTTTTAAATGGATCTCTAATTTCTTCCTGCTGATCCGCACGCTCGTCGCGTGATTGATTAGCAAACGGCGATTGACCTGAATGCATGCCTGTTTGCACTCTTACGGTGGCATGGGCTAAAAGCGACTGCGCCAGCTTTTTTCTAACGGCTGGGGTTAACAGTAAAAAACCTAATACATCGGTCATGATCCCAGGCGTCATCAATAGCACACCGGCAATGATCACACACAAACCAGTAAATAAATCTTGTGCAGGCAATTGCCCACGAGACATCTGTTGCTGTACGTTGACATAAGCGCCAAGACCCTGCTGTTTAACCAGTCTTGCCCCTAAAATGGCGGTACCAATTACAAGCGCAATGGTAGCAAAACCGCCTATCACCTCGCTGACTTGGATCAGCAAAGCAATTTCAATAATCGGAATAGCGATAAATAAAATAAATAAGAATCTAAACATACTTTCTCCAAATCTACGAAAGATAAATATGGGTGCTAAGGTCTTAATTCAAGCGATACAAGTAAGACGCTTTAGAAAAGAGGAGCTATCCGCTAAGATGCCATTACTAACCCTAAAATGGAAATGGCAATGGGCGTAAGATATAAACTCGTCTTATCTACATGCGATTCGGTTGCAGAAGCGCGTAAGATTGCAACGCAACTTGTAACGCAAAAACTTGCAGCTTGTGTGAACCTAATCCCAGCAGTGGAATCTATTTATGTTTGGGAAGGTCAGGTTGAACATGCACAAGAGACCAAGCTGTTAATCAAGACAAAATCCGAAAAACTAGAGCAAGTGATGGCCGCTATTCGCGACTTACACAGTTATGATGTCCCAGAAATTCAAGTCGTGGACGTCACCAGCGGCAACTTAGCTTATTTCAAATGGATGGACGAGGTATTATTGTAATGCGACTCTTAGTAGTTCTTTTTTCATTGCTGATGTGGTTTCCCGCGCAAGCAAACAATGCGGTGCTAGACAGCTTACTGGCTCCTAAACAACAGACTTTTTTACCAGTAAAAGAAGCATTCAAGTTCGATTTTGACCAGCAAGGCAATACCTTGTTTGTGGGTTGGGACATCGCCGACGGCTATTACTTATATAAGAAGAATCTTCAAATTATCGCCAAACAAGCCGACATCCAAGTGCCTGAACTTGAAAAAGGCAAGATGATTGAAGATGAGTTTTTTGGTCGCACTGAAGTCTACTTTAATAACTTATCTGTTGTCTCTAAGCTCAGTAATATCGAGCAAGGTGCAATCGTAAAAATACGCTATCAAGGCTGCGCCGAAGCTGGACTTTGCTATCCGCCAGAAATTGTAGAAGTGCCGTTAAGCACGATTGCAGGAGAAAAGCCAAAGACCACGCCAACCAAAGCTCCTGAAACAAAAGCACCTGAGACAAAAGCAGAAGCTCAAAGCGACATCGCGCCTATGGATAACGATAATTTGTCTTTCACTGAGCAGTTAATGCAGCGCAGCTTAGTTGCGAATATTTTGACTTTCTTTGGCCTTGGTATTGGCCTTGCGTTTACCCCTTGTGTATTCCCGATGTTCCCGATTTTGTCGAGCCTCATCGCCGGTCAACAAGGCCTTTCGACTAAAAAAGCCTTCAGTTTGTCTTTTGTTTATGTGCAAGGTATGGCGGTCACTTACGCTGCGCTTGGGTTAGTCGTTGCGTATTTTGGTGGCCAAATTCAAGGCTACTTGCAGCATCCAGCGGTACTTATCAGCTTTAGTATATTGTTCGTCGCACTCGCGCTATCTATGTTTGGAGTTTACGAAATTCGTTTACCTAGCGGCATGATGGATAAACTCACTCAGCTCAGTAACAAGCAAAAAGGCGGCAATTACTGGGGCGTATTCATTATGGGTGTACTATCTGGACTTATTGCATCGCCCTGCACCACGGCTCCACTTTCCGGCGCGCTATTATTTGTCGCGCAAAGTGGTGATTATGTGGTGGGCGCGGTAACCCTATATGCACTTAGCTTGGGCATGGGCCTACCGCTATTACTGCTAGGTACCTCAGGTGGAAAATTACTACCAAAAGCAGGAGGCTGGATGGATCAGGTCAAAACGCTATTTGGTTTTGTAATGCTCTTCGTACCGCTTATCCTTTTAGAGCGCATACTCGATGCGACAGTGATTGTCTCACTTGCCGGTGGCCTCGCCGTAGCAACAGCACTCTACTTGCATTATTGGCAAAGCCAATTACAGGCAGGAAAAGGTAAAACCACATTGTGGGGCTTTGCGATCACCCTGTTTATTGTTGGCTTATACGCATTAAAAACAAGCTTGTTTCCTGCACCTACAGCTGTTGTAAGTACTGCATCGACTCAAGCAGAGGCCGTTACCGGAGAGCAGAAGTTTAAGCTACTACCTGACTTAGCCGCGCTTAAAGTCGCCGTTACTGAGGCCAATGCCAAGGGCAAAGTGCCTATCGTTGATTTATACGCAGAGTGGTGTGTTGCGTGTAAAGAGTTTGAAAAATACACTTTCCCGAAACCTGAAGTACAAGCACAGTTCAAAGATTATGAGTTATTAAAGCTCGACTTGACCAAAGCCAATGACAACACCCAAGAGATCATGGAAGCATTTACGGTGTTTGGTTTGCCGACTATTTTAATCTTTGATAGCCAAGGTAATGAGATGCCAGCACACCGCATCACAGGCTTCTTAGATGCAAAAGACTTTGCTGCCCACCTAGAAAAGGCCAAGCAGGACGCAAAGTAACCATTTTAGGGGCAAGCTTGTTTGCCCCTCTCCCCTTCTGATTAGACCAGTATTTTGCTGCTATTTACCTCGAACTCTCTATAATACTCCACGAAATGGAGAAATATTTGCTATTTGCTGGAATTCGGCTTAAGTTAACAAGCCATACAGTCTAAATTTTTGGCTAATACTTTAGTTAAAGGAAGTTCGCGTAATATGTCTGCAAAATTAAAGATTTTATTAGTAAACGGCCCTAATTTAAATATGCTAGGTCGCCGTGAGCCGCACAAGTACGGCACGCAGACTCTCAACGAAATTGTTGACGCATTAACTGAATATGCAGAAGCACAGCAAGTCAGCTTGTCACACATTCAAAGTAATAGTGAAGCGCAGCTAATTGAGGCTATTCACGCTCAATATGAACAATGCGATGCGATTATCATTAATCCTGCCGCATTTACCCATACGAGCATTGCCCTTCGAGACGCTTTACTCAGTGTGGACATCCCTTTTTATGAAGTACACATCACCAATGTGTACGCCAGAGAGCCATTTCGTCACAAGTCTTATTTTTCTGATGTGGCGGAAGGCGTGATATGTGGATTAGGCGCATTGGGCTATCGCGCTGCATTTGATGCAGCACTAGCGCAATTGCGAAAACAAAATAACTCAAATTAACTAACAGGCGGGTCATTGTATGGATATTCGCAAGATCAAAAAACTTATCGAGCTAGTAGAAGAATCAGGTATTGCAGAGCTAGAAATCACTGAAGGTGAAGAGTCAGTACGTATCAATCGCCACAGCAGTGCACCAGTTTATGCGCAACCTCAACAATACATGGCAGCTCCAGCGGCACCTGCACCAGCAGCACCAGCGGCGGCTCCTGCAGCAGTAGAAGCAGCACCAGCAGAAAGCAGCGCACCTGCAGGTCACCAAGTTAAGTCTCCTATGGTTGGTACTTTCTACACAGCTTCTTCTCCAACAGCAGCGGCATACGTTGAAGTAGGTTCAAAAGTAAATGTTGGCGACACACTTTGTATCGTTGAAGCCATGAAGATGATGAACCAGATCGAATCAGACAAAGCTGGTGTAGTGAAAGCAATCCTAGTTGAAAACGGTGAGCCAGTAGAATTCGACCAACCGCTATTCATCATCGAATAATTACGCAGAAGGTCAACGTTATGTTAGATAAAGTAGTCATTGCAAACCGAGGTGAAATTGCACTTCGCGTATTGCGTGCCTGCAAGGAGCTAGGTATTAAGACGGTTGCTGTGCACTCAACAGCTGACCGCGACCTAAAACACGTTCTTCTTGCAGATGAAACCATTTGTATCGGAAAACCTGCGGCAAGCGAAAGCTACCTTGATATTCCTCGTATTATCGCGGCGGCAGAAGTCACAGACGCGGTTGCTATTCACCCAGGTTACGGTTTCCTTTCTGAAAATGCCGACTTTGCTGACCAAGTTGAGCAAAGTGGCTTTATCTTTATCGGTCCAAAGGGCGACACTATTCGTCTAATGGGTGATAAAGTATCAGCAATTGAAGCGATGAGAAAAGCAGGCGTACCTTGCGTGCCAGGCTCTGATGGTCCATTGACAGATGACAACGACCGCAATACGCAGATCGCTAAGCGTATCGGCTACCCAGTTATCATCAAAGCGGCTGGCGGCGGCGGTGGTCGTGGTATGCGTGTCGTTCGCAACGAAAAAGAACTTGCAAACTCTATCGCCTTAACACAACAAGAAGCGAAGCAGTTCTTCGGTAACGGCATGGTTTACATGGAAAAATTCCTAGAAAACCCACGCCATATCGAAGTTCAAGTACTCGCTGACGGTCAAGGCAATGCAATCCACCTAGGTGAGCGCGACTGTTCAATGCAGCGTCGTCACCAAAAAGTAGTGGAAGAAGCACCTGCACCAGGGATCACAGCAGAAATGCGTAAATACATTGGTGATCGCTGTACTCGTGCATGTATCGAGATTGGTTATCGCGGTGCAGGTACGTTTGAATTCTTATACGAAAACGGCGAGTTCTACTTCATTGAAATGAACACTCGTATTCAGGTTGAGCACCCAGTAACAGAAATGGTCACTGGCGTAGACTTAATCAAAGAGCAACTTAAGATTGCTGCTGGTCAACCGCTTTCTATCACACAAGAAGACGTGGTGATCCGTGGTCACGCAATCGAGTGCCGTATTAACGCAGAAGACCCAGAGAGCTTTATCCCTTCACCGGGTAAAATTACACGCTTCCACCCAGCAGGTGGCCTTGGGATCCGTTGGGACAGCCATATTTACGCTGATTACACAGTACCGCCACATTACGACTCGATGATCGGTAAGTTAATCACTTATGGTGAGAACCGTGATGTTGCGATCGCTCGTGCTAAAAACGCACTAAATGAGCTAGTAATTGACGGGATTAAAACCAATACCCCGCTTCACAAGAAGATCTTGTCAGACGAGAACTTCCAAAACGGTGGCACAAATATCCACTACCTAGAGAAAAAACTAGGCATGCACCAATAACCTAATTCGTTCTCCTAAAAGAGGCCGGCCAATTGCCGGCTTCTTTTATCTCTGCCCTACTTCCAGCGAACGTTACTGCTTGCTCATCTTGTGTTTACAGCAAAAATCCAACCCGAATTCTAAGTAACTCTATTTTTTTACACTGCAAAACCAGACCAATACTTACCTCACCATTTTAATGATCCGCACAACGCAACACCCTAACCGCTACAACATTGGCTTATTATTGAGCAATCAATCCATTCGCCCCGACTTTTTCACGTTTTAATAGTGACAAGCCTGTTAAAAATTTTTATACTGCCTGCGCTTTCAGTGATTTACCTTTAAATCAATACAGCAAATAGCCCTATAGCTCAGTTGGGTAAACTTTCAAAGAGAGTTTACGTCGAGGAAGCGAAGGGATATTAGCGCAGCGACCCTGAGTGTTGAATCCGAGACCGGAACCAAGCTTCATGGACGAATATAACGCGCAAAAACACAAAATGGCCCTATAGCTCAGTTGGGCGAATCAAGACCGAAGCAGCGCTTCGTAGCTTGATGAGGTGGAGGCAGGACGCCGACAGGATATTGCTTCATGGATGAATTTAATGAGCACTTACAACACAAAATGGCCCTATAGCTCAGTTGGTTAGAGCGCACGACTCATAATCGTTAGGTCCCTGGTTCGAGTCCAGGTGGGGCCACCATTTCACCCTAAAAAAGCCTTTAAAATCAAAGCCTAAATCTAAGATTAAGAAGTGTTTAACTTTTTTACACTATAATGCGTTACCCTAAGCAAATTCTTTTATCTATCAAACTCTGAAATAGCACTTTTAAATCTGGATGGATTGTTTCAATCTGCTTTATCGTTTTGTCTTTCACTGCAGAGGCTTTTCGATCGATATTCAAAAGCCAGACTAATACCAATTGAATTAATTCTCTAATCAATTTGAAGGGTGAAATAGCATATTAGCTTCGTTAAAAATTTCTCATTTAGAACAACTAAATAGTAAAATTTTTGCCTTGCTACTAAAGCTATTTCCCCGCTTCAAGATAGCTCATTTACTTAATACAACTGGTATAACGGATTACTCCCTTATTCTCTTAGCCTTTCATCTAGTCGATTCATGATGTGATTGCCCGATTTAATCACATCATGTTATGATTTGATTAAGAGGGTTTTCGCATCATAGGTATGAAAATGTGGATTTGGGAACAAGTTCGGTGGCCCAATTTTACTTGGGACAAAGATAAAATCGAGCCTCAATTAAGAAGCGTCCGTTTACATCAAGGGGTCCTTCTAGGAAAAGTGCTCAGCCAAACAGCAAACCACAAGCAAAGCATGTTGGATACCTTACTTGCAAACATTGTTCATTCGAGTGCTATCGAAGGCGAAAAGCTAAATGCCTTTTCGGTGCGCTCATCATTAGCGAACAAACTCGGATTATCTGAAGAAAGGCCATTTCCGACTTCCGCTCGTACCGATGGCCTTGCTGAAATCATGCTGGACGCAGTGGATAACTTAGAGGTGCCATTGTCGATAGAGCGACTCTTGCATTGGCACAAGCGCCTTTTTGTAGAAGACGATACATTGTTCAATTCAGTTGTTGGCGGCCAACTGCGCGGTGACGAACCAATGCACGTTGTATCGGGTAGACTTGATAGGCCAACAGTCCATTTTGAAGCACCGGGACGAGAACTTCTTGATCGTGAGTTAGGCGTATTTATTTGTTGGTTTAATGAGTCGCGCATACAACCGAGTTTAGATCCCCTACTTAGAGCTGGAATTGCGCACCTCTGGTTTGTCACTTTACATCCATTTGACGATGGTAATGGCAGGCTCACTCGTTTATTGACTGATTTAGCGCTTGCTCAAGCTGAGCGCCAATCAGTCCGGTTTTATGCAATGTCGGTTTCTATCTTGGCTCGACGAAAAAGCTATTACGACATATTGGAGCAAACTCAAAAAGGCTCGTTAGATATAACTGACTGGCTGGTCTGGTTTTTAGATACATTAGATGAAACTTTTGCTCAGGTGCTTCAAGAGATTGATAAGACAACAATCAAAACAAACTTCTGGCGTAATATCAACCAAACTCAGCTAACCGCAGAACAAGTTAAGGTGCTTAATAAAATGCTTGATGGTGAGTTCGAACAAGGCATCAACACCTCACAGTACCATAAGGTAGCAAAAGTGAGTAAGCCAACCGCGACACGCCACTTAACTTGGCTGGTCGAATTAGGGTGTTTGGTTAAAAGCGAAGCTGGTGGGAGAAGTACTCGATATACATTGGCGCAAATGGAAGTCGATAAATAGATAAGTCGGTTTCAAGCAAGTTGCTGTCGTTGATTTGTATGCGAGGGCTGACCCCTCGCATGTTTAAAGTTGGGCAGAATATTAAAGCCAAGAAAGAGCGTGAATCGAACGTTGATAAAGCCAGTATTTGCATGCAATGCAGCCTAATTTAGCGAGTGGTGCACTTCGGGGTTGAATTCGCGCTTAAGCTTACGCCTAACTTCTTGCTCATCTTTTCTATTCATTTAAAACCTCAACTAACACATTATAAATATACAGAAATGTGTCAGCCAAGGTCTAAAGATTCACAACTTACAACTGGAAAAGCCATAAGCGCATAAAGCTTTTTACCTAATGTTGGCGAATAGAAATGATTTTCCCATATCAACATACTGTCCACTTCCTCTCTAATAACTAGAACCTCTAATCACTTGAACTCCATTCATCTAACGCTGGCTAAACTCTAAGTATTTATATCCACATCACGCACCACCCCAAATAGCAGTTGCAGTAATTAGATAGTTGCCAAAACCAGAAAAATCAAAAAGTTGCATGAAGTTACATTTACCTTATATTGAGACTGAATAAAAAACAAACACAACTGTAAAGGAAAGACTATGGTTACATTCAACACTCGACTACTTGCGATGGCATTGGCTTGTAGTTCCACTTCTGTTTTGGCTACTCAGGTATTTTATGATCAGGATGGTGCTGGAGATCATTCGCAGTATCAGGGCGCACCTGTTGATTTTATCTCAGCTCGTGCAGGCACAACTGAGTACTTTAATGCGCTCACGGGCGGCTTAGCGGCGGATGAGTGCCATCAATTTGAAGTGGTTAATACACAAACCGGCGATTTGATTGCTCCTCTCACATTCAACGCGCCCTTTATTTCTGGCCCACTGCCTGCGGAGCATAAGCTGACAGAAAAGTCGCTTAAACTCAGCTGCACGTTACCCTCAGGTGAAGAGGCGGTTGTTTATCACAAGATACCCAAGGCTCCCGCCGTTGTATGGCACAGTAAAATCACAGTGGCTGATTGGCAAACGCCGAGCAATGGCCCAGGGTATTTTGCGGATGTTCAATATACCGGCTTGATTAATATTAATAACAACTCGCACCAAGGCCAGTGCCGTAAAACCAATTATGTCAGTGGTAACCCAGAATTTTTCAATGAAAGACATCAAGGTGGATTTTATAGTGATGTCTTGAATGTTGTGGGTGAGGCTAAATACAGTGGTTTTTATAAAGTGCTGGTGACAGAATTAATTTGTAAAAACTCGGGTGGTACGACTCGCCTTGTCGAAACTTGGCATATTAACCAAAATTCACAATCCCGCGAGCTTTCTTCCGAGCTATTTTAAACACAAAATTGTGCAGCCTTGCTGCACTTACTTTACTGAAGCTTAGCTCACACAAATTCCGTATTTGGGTAAAATATCATCAATGACACAGAGGCGATGCTTTTTGGCTGCATCGTGAAAATACTTCCAGTTAGAAGTTAAGAATTCACTGCGAAATGAATAGCTATCGTCGTCACCTTTAGCACGGGTTGTACCTAGCGCTTGGTGTTTCCACGACCCCTCACCTTTGGCAATGTAAGTTAGGGTATAACTTCCAAGCCCAAATCGGTTAGCTTCGATGGCATCAAGCCACAGTTGATGACGTTCTTCACCATCATCCATATCAAATTCAGCAAAGCACTGCACTATTTCTTGCTTTAATGACTCACTCAAGCCACTTGTAGCCTCGCCTCGATAGTCTTGATAGACCTTGCAAAGTTCATCGGCTGCGATTAGAAAATCGCTTGGATTATCTCGCACTACTTTTTCGCCCAATCCGTTGAAGTAACTCCACTGCTGATGAGGCTGATCAGGGTGAGAAAGCGCCTGCCCATGTCCTAAACTTGGAATATCATCTTGAAAAACATCAGAAAAGTATTCGCTTATTCGCTCGCGCCAAGTCTCTTCTGCTTCACCATTCAAGTCCATTATTTCAGTCACTTCATTGACTTCATGCTGTATGCCAGCAAATCCCTGATGCCCCCAAGTATCAATAAAGACATGAGAGGTAATACCAAGACGGTGCAATCCATAAGGCCTATGCTTATCTGCAATACACTCAGCGACCATATCTTTTGCTACATGGGAATGTGGCTTACACACTAGCTTTTGAATAAAGGTGCCTGACGGATTTTGCCCAGCAGGTAAACCGCCATTACCCGGTAGGAAATGAAAAGGTACCCACACTTTCATATTCTTTAAGCTGTCTAGGTTTTTATAATCGAGCATCTTGTGGGCAGTTGCGATGCGCTCATAAGCTGCACCGTTATCAAACTTGATGTGACCATAGTTTGTTGCATCATCAACGTATTGTGCCGCGTGAGCAATAATTTCAGCCTCTTGGTCAGTGAATCCCGCTGCGCGTGCGACCACCCACGTCATGCCATGATGTAAATCAATTTGCATTTTTCGTTGTCCTTCTCTTTTCCTTTATCGCCACAGTGTAGTCCGTGACACTGAAAATGTAACTACTCCTTACTTTGATTTAGCTGCATTAGGTGTTTGTGGCTCTTGGCTTTGTGGATCCGTAGCATTTGGGTTAACCGAAGCAGGCAAAGCAGATGTGCTGCCCTCCGTATTTAAAATCAATGGTAGACCATCTTTACCACTGCCTATTACCACCACTTTTGCGTTATTAGATTTCGCCAATTCTATGGTTGCTTCTATGCCGCGCCATCTTAGATAAGTTTCAGAGATCCCACCACTCACCGTTTCTTGAAAGTCGGCTATCCCCTGAGCCTCCACTTTCTTTCGCTCAGCCTCTTTTTCAGCAACATCTAAACGCATTTTATATTCTTGATATAGGTGCATTTGATTCACCTTCGCAACAATCGCACTATGTACGCCTTCAGGAATATCAACCTGACGAATAAGCATATCGTCTAAATTAACCAAATTGTGCCCTTGCATTTCGCTTTTTTCCTGTTTGAGTATCGACTTCTCTTGTAGCTGAACTTCTCTCAACACAGTGCTTAACAGTTGATCTTGGATCTTTAATCGCTGATTAGCATAGACCTCTTCAGCGGTATAATCAGAAACAATCATACGAACCGCTGATGCAACTTCAGGGATCACAATTTCATCAAGATAGTCTGTCCCGACTAACTTGTGTAGGTAAGGAATATGTTCCACAACAGGACGGTATCGCACTGTTATTTCCATTTTGATCCTGAGCCCCTCGGAGGTAATGGCGTGGATCTCTGTGGTCGCAGTTTGAAATCGACTCGAATAAATCGTCAACGTATCCCAGGGATAAACCAGCACCGTACCCTCATAAAATGGATGTTCTACAAACGTACCACCGCCAAGGCGCTTCCACAGCACCCCAACTTGACCTGAGTCGACTTTAATAAAAATAACTTTGACCAATGCAACGGCAATAAACAGTAGAATAAGTAACGTCACACCTGCGCGAAAACGCCAAGACAAAATACGCTTATGCCACTTGGGCTTGTAACGCTTTAACACCCGCATGAGCAAATTAGATAGGATCAGTGCCAGTATTAAGCCGCCGGCGACGAGTAAGGCAAAATCCCCTGAAATATTAATGTTCATGATGGTACTCCATTACTTTCACTGTCGAGGTGTGCTAACAACTGACCTTCCTCCATTTTTAAGTGCACATCGGCCAAATGGAAATAGGCGTCGTCATGGGTGATGGCAATAATGGTGTTACCACGCGCTTTTAAACGAGGTAACACTTGTTCGTAGAATTTTCGTCTAAAGATAGGATCTTGATCTGCCGCCCACTCATCAAAGATGTAAATGGGACGATTTTCTAAAATGGTACTCAAAAGCGCTAAGCGCTTGCGCTGACCTGATGATAAATCTATGGTGCTAAACGCCCCATTTTGAATACCCACTTTGGCGCGCATCTCTAAAAAGTCCAACCATTCGTCGATTTCTTCAGTACTCAAATCACGAATACCATAGAGCTGCTGGAACAAATGAAAATCCGCAAAAACGGCTGTGAATAGGCTTCGATAAGCAAGGCGATTATCTTCCGTAACCGCTTTGCCATTCAAAAGGATTTGTCCGCTCTGTAATTCATAAAGGCCAGTCAACATCCGTATAAACGTTGTTTTACCGCTACCATTACCACCGGTAATAAAAGTGGTTTTCCCCTGTTCAAAGGTGATATCCACCGGCCCCACAGCAAACGGACGATCGCTCGATTTTTTCTGATGTTGATAAAACGCCCCCGCTAAGGTGATGGCATTGAATGAGGTTAGGCTTTCACTCGGTTCAGGTCGTTTAACCTCTTGCTCATCTTGGACATTTTTTAAATCGCGCTCCAATGCTAAGACGTTTTGCGCCGCCTCTGTTGCGGTGGTGAAAACGGGGATCCCACCAACAATACTGGTAATAGGGCCGATTAAAAATAGCGATGCGGTGGTAACTTTAATGACCACATCGGTATACACGTCAGAGAGCATAGGGACGATAAACACCATAGCGCCTGTCGCTGCGAAAAAGGTGATTTGCGACAGAATAAAGTCGGTCGCAAACAAGGTTTGGGTTTTGGTTTTTGCACGCCTTGCACGATTCGAATCGCGACGATATTCATGTTCTAAATCTTCCGCTCTTGGCTCACTGAGCTTTACTTCTTTAAAGCCATCGAGCAAGTCAGATAAGCGTTGAATAAGCTGGTTTTCGCTTTCAAAAGAAATGCGCATGTTGCGCTGGATTTCATTGGCGCGTAATCGGTGAATACTCGCTCCGACCAAAATCAGTGTCGAGATAACCATAAAAGCCACAAAAGAGTGCCAGGCAATATAAAGAGATGTGAAAAACACCAAACTGATGGATTGACCAATGATCACAAACAGCTGCGCCGACTGAGATATGGTCTGTAACTCTTTGCTGATGGTATTAAAGATCCGCTCTTTGCCAATTTTCTCTAGCGTTGACAGTTCGGTATGACGAATGCTTTCAAACAGATCGACTCTCAATTTATCTATAGCACGCTCCACCATTTGCGCGGCTTTAGTCATCAATCTTTGCTGAGTGAAACCATATATTGCAATCGTCAGTGTAAATAGCACCAAGTAGTAAAGAATATGATTTTCTTTATTAATATCAGAGATATTGGCAGCTACGTTGTTGATAAGCGCAAGCACCAACGCGTTGGCCAAACCAGAAATACACCCCAGTGCAATAAAGGTCCTTTTCTTTATCTGAATATGTCGGCGAATTAATTCGTACAATACCATTGTTATTATCTTTTATTGTTATTGGGCTACCGCCCGCGCATGCTACTTAGCATAGTCCCTAAAAATCAAAACTGCCTGTTGGATTTAAATAAATATTGCATTAAAACATTAAGTTATATTTATAAATCGCCCAGTTTTACCGGCAATGTAAGATCTCATTCCTCGTCATTCACCTCTGTGGGCTTGCGCTTTTGCCCAACTAGTAAAATGATCAAGCCAACAATAGGCGTAAACATCAACGAAATTAAAAAGAAGCCCACAGGTCCGGCAAAGGTGTTTCGTCCCCAATAACCAGTTAAAATGCATAACACTAAATATAAAGCGATAAGCATAATTTTCTCCAAGTTGTTGATAAGTTCGGTGCGAAGAATAAACCAGCAGTTGCCTGCCGGTTTATGTCAGCCAGTATCGGTTATACTGTGGCTTTTTCCGCTGTAGCTGTTGCGTCCGCATTCCCTTTATTTGCACGATACTTAGCTGCGATGTCTGCGATATCCCCTTTCATACTTGCTAGATTCAGGTCTATCAGCGTGCCGCCATTTTCAAAGTGTCGAACAAAAGTTGCGCCTACTGCGTGTGTTGATGCCGCAGACACAACAGGCATAAATGCGATTGCGCTTAACGTGCCAAGGACAGGAACCGCCTTCAAAAAGCTGCTTAGTCCCGCGCCCCCTAAGGTTTGTGGAAAAGAGCCGCCGATCAATGCGCTTACTGTGCCACGCAGCTTGTTGTCACCATATGATTGACCATAGACTTTTGCTACTTCGCCTATCATCTTCATTTGGATCCCTGTCAACGCCACTAAATCAACCGCAGGAACGGGAATAAACCCAGAGCCAAACGACCATTTTGTGTATTTGTCGACAATCAGCTGAGCAACGGCTGCTCTGTCTTCATCAGCAACAAGTTGTGATTCCTGTTGTTCTGGAGCGTCGCTCGCCTTGTCATCCTTCGCTGTTTTTGTCACTGCCATAATTCATCCTCTATGATTTATTTAAACAGTTGTCGAACTCATCAAGCACCATGTTGGCACTTGCCCTAGTACCCAAAATCAAACAAGTTGCACTTATTCAACTCTGAGCTTTACCGCCTTCATCCATGATGAAGAAGTAAACCTAAGAACAACCAAGGATTTGCACAGTGTCACAAATACAACTGAGCGAAACGTTGCCACCTACTGCAGGCGTTCTATTAATTTGTTTAACCGAGCACGAAAGCTCGGTATTTTTCCCTACCGCGTTATGCCTGATTCAAATCTTGCTGGCATTGCTCGGTACGGTGTTTATCACTATAGAAGATAATGTTGCGGATCTCCTTGGCGATACAATCTGACTCAATCCCCTCTTTCACATAGTTGCTAAACACCATGATGCTTTGATCTCGTTCCAGTAAACGGGTGAAACTGGTCACCCATGAATAGGGGTAACTACCAGAGTACTGTAAAAATTTTTCATACATTCTGAGATTTGCATCGGCTGGGTTTTCGGGGCAATTTGCCACTTTGCCGTACTGGTTTGGGTCAACATAAGTGACAAACCAACCATAGCCATAGTATTCACACTCGTCGCTGCTACCAGTGTTAGAGTAGGGAGCAAAGGCCGCTAGTTTCTGGGTATCGTTTAAGATTTGAGTGCCATACAAGCCTTGATCCCATTTATGCATGTCTTCCACTGTGGAATACAAATCTCCAGCGGAATACAGTACCAAAGGATTGCTATATGGATTCACTAAAATGTCTTCGTAAGGTGCAGGTCCACCTGTAGCTGGTGGACGACCATTGGCAAGGGGTAAGTATTGGTTTTGATTATAGATATAGCCTGTGGTCATATTTGAATAGACACCAATCGCACTGTAAGAGCCGCTGTCCGTCATGCTAAGCGGGTTTAGAATTTGCTCTTGAACGATATTGGCAAACCAATACTCACGACCGATATTGCCTTGTTTGCCAGCCGCTAATTGCTCAATGATATTACCGATAAGATAGTAGTTACAGTTGCTATATTCATACTTGCTACCCGGGGTAAATGACGGTGAGCCACTTTGCCCCGCTTCGGCACCACAAGTGCAAAAGCGATTACTAAAATCTTCCGGACCGTTAAGATCTAGACTCGAGTTATATAAATAAGGCCGCCAACCGTAGTTATCGTATACGGCTTCGTTGTCGCTGTAGTTATTGATCCCAGACGACATGGTAAGCAAATGATGTAGCGAAACATCCGCACATTGGTTATCTGGGTACCAAGGCAAGTGATCGCCAATGGTTTCCTGCCGTAAGTCCTTACCATCTAACATCTTCATTAAAATAGCAGCCGAAAACGCTTTGGTATTGGAACCGATGCGATACTTGGACTTAACGCTGTTATCAACATCATATTGCATGTTCTGTGGTCCGCAGTTGGACTGGTACACCACCTTATCAACCGAGGTGATATAAACCGTGCCAAAGAATAGGTTGGCATCGCAATATTCATTCACCACCGCCGCTATCATTTCTAATTGATTAGGCATAATGGTGTGATTATCTGCGATGCTCTTTTTCTGCAAACAAGAAGCCAGTGCTAAGGTGATGCAAAATAGCATCATCATTCTTAGCCGTAGTTGTATTAGCCATTTCATTTTTTCATTCCTTACATTGCCAACCACGTAACCACTAACAAATGTTGTTGCCCGATTTTCATCGGAATGAGTACCAACTAGTTATGCTGACGCGATATTTGCCATGCCAACTAGTACTTTACGAGTGCCTGTATAGGCCTCTCTGCCATGAGTAAACAGCATATTATCCAGCAGCAAAATATCGTTTCTTTGCCACGGGTAAGCAAAAGTGAGGTCTTGATAAACCTGATTGATGAGCTTGATGTCTTGGTCACTTATTTCGCTACCATCACCAAAAAAGGCGTTACGAGGTAAAAATTCGCTGCCGATACTGTCACGCATTTGTGCACTGAGTTGATTATCTAGGCTCGAGCAGTGGAACAAGTGAGCTTGATTAAACCATACCTTTTCACCACTTTTTGGATGGCGCATGACCGCCGGACGCCATTGCTTGGTTTGTAGCCTTTTATCATCAAGCCAAGTAAATTCGATTTCATTTTGTCGGCAATATTGCTCAACTTCGGCTTTACTCTCAGTCTGAAAAACCTCTTGCCAAGGTAGGTCGATATCACCGTAGTTACGCACGTACTGCACACCTAAACGCTCAAACTTGTCTCTTAATTCACTGGGAATACGACGATATACTTCACGGCTGTCGGCAAGTGGTGTGCACCCACCCGTGGTTGCTGGGATCACACAAAAAAAGCCCATTCGCATCGGCCAAACATTGGAGTAAGCATTTTCGTTATGCTGCAGGATCACTTGATCGGCATGATATTCCGTGGTGGTGTAAATATTGTTGTTCAGTGCCGTTCGTGGCGAAGAGCGATAAACATACTGGCTTAAACGCTCACCAAACAAGGTCTCAAGTATGGCGCTAAACTGATTCGTGCTCACAATATTTAAGCCACGAAGCAATGCAAAACCATCTCGCTCAACCCAGTTATTCACCTCTTGAACGTGGTTTTTCACCCATGCCATGCCGCTTTGTTTAACCTCAGATAAGTCATGTATCCGAGGGTCTGCTGCAATCGATGTCGGATCCAATTCCAAAGAAAGTGCGTGATCCATTGTTTTCCCATCCTTAAAAGTATGTACTTTTGCTAGTGCAACACATAGTTGCGCTCAATTATGTTAACCAACTGCCCTACTTGCTCGGCTTGCAGGCAGGACAAATGATCTCCTTTGACTTCATAACAAGAGAGAGAGTGACTAAATGGTTTCCATCCCATGTCTTTATTCACAGGATGGCCTTCAAATTCTTGCGTTTGCTGCGTTTTTACAACACAGATTAGGGTGTCGCTAAGCATAGACGGCATCTCAATATTTGCTCGCAGTTGGGCACTAAAAACTTGTTGAAAGTGGCGTAAATGCGCATCACTAAAGTTAAATCCAGCTTGATGTATCCAGTGATTGAGATAGGCAATGCGTGCTGAAGCATCACCTTGCTTATAGGCACTGATTTCAGCATCAGAGACACTGAGGCGAAAAAACGTTATCAGATTATCCAGCATCATTTGTGCGATTTGCGCTTCATCTAAGTTAAGCGCTGGGTTGCTCGGTACAGGCGTATCAATCACAGTTACCGAACAGCCAATTCGACCTTGCTGCTCAAGTAAAGTGGCAAGTTGATAGGCGATAAAGCTGCCAAAAGAATGTCCGACCAAATGCACTTGCTCACCAAGTTCAGCGCCTGCTAATACACTCAAGTAATACGCTGCGGTGTGTCTAATCGAGGTTAGCGTCTCGGGTTCCTCGGCTAGCGCCTCTGGCTGCAAGCCATAAACGGGTATACGGCTATCAAGCCCATTCACTAACGCATGAAATGCCATTAACCAACCCCCCGCTCCCGCAATCAACACCACTGGTGTAAAACCAAGCTCACCCTCTTGCAAACACACTAAGGTTTCAAGCGATTGAGGTTTACCATGACATTCGCCGAAACTATCCCTCAATGCTTGAATATACTGGCTGAGCCCACGCACAGTCGGATGCTCAAAAAGTGCCGACAGTGGCAAATTGAGTTGTAGGTGCTGATTAATATCACCCACTAAACGCATCGCTAATAGCGAATGACCACCTAAATTAAAGAAGCTATCGTCAAGGCACACTCCATCCACCAGCAAACGACTAGCAAACTGCTGCACTAATTGAGTTTGTAGTGGTGTAAGCCTTTCCAGCTTAGCCTCTTGCCGCAAGGGTTGAGGCGGAGTGTATGATCCGGCCAGCGCAATGAGCTGTTTGCGATCTACTTTGCCGTTCGTTGTCAGCGGAAGTTGGCTAACTGATTGAAACAACTCAGGGACCATGTAAGTGGGTAGTACTGCGCGTAATTGCGCTCGCAGAGCTGCATCATTCACTTCCGTATGTTGCGTTGGCTGCACAAATGCCACTAATTGCGCGTTGTTACAGCTATCTTCACGCACCACCACAGCACAAGCAGCAACTTCGTCTAGCAGCTGAAGTTGCCGCTCAATCTCACCCAATTCGATGCGGTAACCGCGCACTTTAACTTGGTCATCACCACGACCTAGATACAGCAATTCATTTGAGGCTAAGCAGCAAGCGCGATCGCCAGTTTTATAAAGTCGCTGGCTGCTATTTGGCTCAATGATAAAGGCCTGCTGCGTCTTTTCTTCGTCATTGAGATAGCCTCTGGCAAGGCCAATACCTGCAATGTATAAATCCCCTTCCACACCGGTAGCCACCGCTCGAAGCTGCTCATCAAGTAAATATAAAGACAAACCCTCGACGGGCTGACCGATTGGCACGCGTGCACCGCTGAAGTGTGTGACATCATTAAGGGTTGCAGAAATGGTTGCTTCAGTCGGGCCATAGGCGTTAATAATTCGAATACGGTCGCCATAGCGCTGCTGCCAATCGGTGAGCGCGGCAATCTGCATTTGCTCGCCACCTATGGTGATGATCCTCAGCGAGGTTGGCAAAGTGACTGAAGTCGCTGCAAGTTGATGCCAATACGCCGTTGGTAAACTCATCAGTGTTAACTCGGCATCTTGGCTTAATTGCGCCAGCTTGTTGGGATCCAACATGTCGTCTGTCGGTGCCATTACCAAGGTTGCGCCACGAAGTAAAGTACAAAAGACTTCTTCCGCAAACACATCAAAGCTCATGCTAGCAAATTGCAGGTAGTTGTCGCTGGGTGAAATCGCATATTGCGAGGCTAATGCCTGCACATAATTAACGACACTGGCATGTTCCACCATCACCCCTTTTGGCATGCCCGTGGTGCCCGAGGTATAAATTACATAACAGAGGTCGTCAATCTGGCATGGCGCAGTAAAGCAACGACTAGGCTGCTCGGCCAAAGCGCCCTTAATACTATCTAAATCGACTTGAGGCACTACTTGCTCCGAGCTACCCTGCCAATATTCTATTTTAGTAACCAGCATGGCTGCATTGGCACTTTGCAACAGCAAACGGCGTCGAGACTCGGGTAGTGTTGGTGCAATTGGTAGATAAGCCGCGCCCAATTTGAGCACCGCAAGCATAGCCACAATAAGCTGATAATTCGTCTCCAAACACAGGCCAATAATAACGGGGGCTGTACTTGGCTCTAGTCGTGAAGCAAGGTAATGGGCGAGCTGATTGGCGTCTTTATCCAGTTGTGAATAGTGATAACAGCGAGCCTCCCCAGAGGCGGTACTATATTCACGAATAGCAATATGCTCAGGAAATTCAGCAGCAACTTGAGCAAATAATTGCTGAATTGGTAAATTTGGCGTTTGATATTGCACCGCTTGCGTCAGTGAAAAAGTAGGTAGAGGCAATGCCTTGCTGTACTGCGCGTGTTGAGGCTGCCAAGACAATTTCCCAAGTGTTTGTTCGGGCTGTTGTGTCGCAGCTAACATCAGCTGCTGCATCGCCGCAAGGCTTTGCTCGATAAACACTTCATCAAAGCATTGCTGCTGATAGCTCAGCGTGAGCGATAAACTCGCCCCTACGCCGACCACAAAGGTCAATGGGTAGTGTGTTTCGTCAACTTCGCTTAAGGTTGTTGCAATAAATGGCAGCGCAGCGCTATTTTGCAACGGATCTTGCGGATAATTTTCAAAAACATACAAGCAATCAAACAATGGACTGTCGTTCTCAATACTCGACCACTGATGAACTTGTGTCAGTGGTGTATGCGGGTGCTGCGCCAATGCCGTAAGCTGCGACTTCACCGCTTGCAGGTAATCTTTCACACGCACATTTTGATCTACCGCGACATGGACCGCTTGCGTATTGATATACAAGCCAACACGCTGCGCCATTCGACTGAGTTCTGTAGGTCTGCCCGCAATGGTTTGACCAAATAAGGCATACGGTTCGTTGCAGCAATTTGCCACCCAATACGCCCAGAGCCCTTGGATAAACTGATTGACGGTAAGTCCTTGTTCGCCTGTAAAGCGAGTCACGGCATCTTGCAGCGATTGCGGTAACGTCACACTAAGTTCTTTAACACCAGCCGCTTTATTTTCAGTGTGATTTTCAGTGTGAAGTACCTTTTCGCTGAGTAATGTGGGCGCGGTAACTCCACCCAGATACTCCCGCCAAAACGCTTCGTCGCGGTCAACATGCGTATGCAAATATTCGATATGATCGCGGAAATTATCTACCACAATGGGCCGTAACTCACCTTGGCAACGGGCTTGATAAAATGCCAATAATTCAGCAAATAATACCGGTAGCGACCAACCATCCATGATGAGATGATGATAAGTCCAAACCACCCCAACATTGCCATCCTCAAAAGCAATTAACTTCAATCGCATACAAGGCGCTTGTGAAAGCCTAAGCGGCTCGGCAAGCTCCACCGCGGCCTGTGATTTCACTATTTGCGATTGCTCTTCTGCAATGACACTGCTGTGCAGCAGTTTGAGTGGCACATCGGCATGTTTACAAACCACTTGCAGCGGCTCGCCAGCAACGTCTATAAATGCCGAGCGTAATATGCTGTGCTGCTTAATCAATTGCTGCCAAGCATAACTCAACGCCTCAATATCCACACAACCTTGTAGCAATAAGCTGGTTTGCTCGACGTAAGGTAGCGTGCTTTGAGTGTGCGCCTCTCGTGCCGTTTGACTGTGAAACCACATGCCTTGCTGCAAACCAGTTAGAGGGTAAATATCCTCAACTTCCCCTTCAACCTGCCCAACTATGCGCTGTAACTGCCGTTCAGAAATGCCGCTGAGAAGTGCAAAGTCACTGACTGTGTAATGACGTTGAGGCTGGGATTGGCAATGCTCGATGACCTGAATTAGACTTTCGAGTATCTCTTTACTTAATCGCTCTGCTGCTTCAGATGCTAAGCGCTGGCTGTCAAACTCTAACGTTAACGCCAATTGACCATCGACAACTGCCGCTGTTAGCTGCGCTCCAAAGTAACTGAGGTTTGACTCCGCAACCAAAGCGCCAGTCGACTCATGGGCCTCGCCCAGCAAACCTTGTTGCTCAATGACTGTATCTAGCTGGCCTAAATAGTTGAAAAACAGTAAGCCTCGGGTATCAATCTCAAGCGACGAGCGAACGTTTGGCTCTGGGTGTAAATACCGCGCTGCACCATAACTACTGGCGACTTTAGCGCTCCTTTCAAGCTCAACCTTGATACTGCAAATCACATCATGCAAGCGGCTGCCATTACTAAATAACTGTATTGGATAGAGCGCCGTTAACCAGCCAATGGTTCGGCTGCTATCCAGTGCCTCCGTCAGTAACTCGCGACCATGCCCTTCTAGCATGATCACTTCACTGCCTGCACCACGCTTTTGCGCACACCAGGCAAGCGCACTAAGCAGCAATGCTTGCGCCGTCGTACCATAACTGGTGTTGGCGGATCCCAATAGCGCACGGGTGTGCGCTGCTGACAATGTGTGGCGAACTTTCGCTATGGTTGGGGTCGCGCTTGTATCTTTAAGACTCAATAAGTGCGAAGTTTCAGCCAGTGCAGCCACCTTCTGCCATTTGCGCAAACCACGCTCATCGGTTGCAAGTTCACGATAAAAATCGGCAAGTTCAGCCAAATTCGCGCTTGCGGCAGGAAGCTCCAACGGCACATTGTTTGTTTGCTGCTGTAGTAGCTGGCTTACATCTTCAAGTAACACACGCCAAGAGACGCCATCCACTAGCAAGTGATGTGCGCTAAACAACAAGCGATTATTAGCCTCACTGTCAGGTGTAACATATAACACCGCTTTAAACAGTGGCGTGCCAGTAAACGCAAAGCCTTGCTGCACTTGCTCACTGAACTCGCTCAGCTCAGCTTGCCATGCTTCACGCTCAAGCGTATGCGCCGTAAATACCTTTTGAATATCAATGCCATCAAGTACAAATAGGGTATTTTCATCTGCAACCACCAAACGTAGCGCATCATGCTGGGTGAGCAGATATTTTACAACTTCCATAAGCTGCGCAGGTGTGACGGACTTATCTACACTCACCAGCACACTCTGATCCCAATGACTGGGTTTGGCAAATTGTTGAGCAAAGAACCAATGCTGAATTGGTAATTTATCAAGCGGGCCTGAAAGTTTTAGCCTTGCTTTACCCCTCGGCCGGTGAATATCTTGCTGGGCAAGTCTTGCTGCAAGTGCCGAAACGTTGGGGTAGGTAAACACGTCGGTAGCACTAACAGGTAACTTGAGTGCTTTGGCTTTACTGGCGATTTGAATACTCAAAATAGAGTCGCCGCCTAAAGCAAAATAGTCATCTTCAGCGGTCATGGATGGTGTATTTAATACCTGCCGATAAATCGCCAGTAACTGGACTACGATGCTGTTAGCCTGTGGTGTGACCGCGCTTTGCTCGGTTACTGTGGTAGTCTGTTGAGTTTTACCAAGCGTTGCCAAAGCACGATGGTCAACCTTGCCATGCGGTGTCAAAGGTAGCCTTGCGAGCATGACAAAATGCTCTGGCACCATATAACTTGGTAGTCTTTCCTTTAGCTGGGCTTGAAGCACTTGAGGCTCAGTTGTTGTTACCACAAATGCCTGCAACTGTGGCTGCCCTGACGCGCTTGTGGTTATCTGAACCGCACATTCTTGTACGCTCGATAGCAGCCCAATTTGCTGTTCAATTTCGGCCAACTCAATACGATACCCTCGCAGCTTTACTTGTCCATCGTTACGACCCATATAGGCGATACGGCCGCTGCTAAGCAGGCGAACCAAATCTCCCGTTTTATAGGCTCGCACCATGTGCGAGGGAGAGACTTGTAGCTCAACAAAACGCTCAGCACTAAGCTGTGGTTGATGTAAATATCCTCTGGCAAGTCCTGCCCCTGTTACGTATAACTCCCCAATCATCCCCTGAGGCACAGCACGCAGTTGTGGGTCTAAAATAAATAGCTGGCTATTGTCGACGGGCAAGCCGATATCTGGCACCTTTTCGTCAAACTCAACCACACCTGAAGTCGCGACCACCGAGGCTTCGGTAGGTCCATAGTTATTGACTAAGGTAAATCCGTATTCTTTTGCTTGAAACGCACCGAGTTTATCGCCGCCAACCAATAAATAGCGCAAGCTTTGCGGGTTAAACAAAGACTCAGTGAGCAGCGCTTGAGCGATTGGCGTTGCAATAAAACTATGCGTGACTTGGTGTGTATTGAAACAGGCTGTTAATTCGGCCGGTGACTGTAGCACCGCTTTTGTCACACACACGAGGCTCGCGCCAGCACATAAATAAGGCCAAATTTCCCATGTTGCCGCGTCAAAGGCGGGGTTGGCGGTTTGACTCGCAACGCTATGATTATCCACCGCAAAAGCTCGTCGGTGCCAACCACATAAATTCGCCAACCCTTGATGGGCTATCATCACGCCTTTAGGATTACCTGTTGTGCCTGAGGTATAAATAACATAGGCCAGCTGCTCCGCTTTAACTTTTGGAAACTGCTGAGGTAGTGATATTGTCGCAAGGCACGCCTGCACGTTGGCGTCATCAACACAAATGACATGTGGGGAGCGATATTCAGCCTCAATGTCGTTATCATCTAACTCTGCTACCTCAAAGCGAGCGGCAAACTCACACTTGGTTAAAACCAGCGCAGCGCTGCTGTCTTTAGCGATGTAATTGACCCGAGCTTGAGGGTAATGAGGGTCCACAGGTACATAACACCCACCCGCTTTTAACACAGCTAACATCGCCACAATGAGATCTGCGCTACCCGTCATCGCAACAAGCACAGGCTGCTCTGGTTGCAGCCCTTCGCTTAATAACAGCGCCGCCAATGCCTTGGCTCTTTCAGTAAGCTCACCATAACTCAAGGTTTGATTTGAGTTTGTGTCAATTACCGCAACTCGCTCGGCTTGTGCAGGCTCTGCCATATGTCGCTCAATTTGCTCAAGCACTGACTGCTCAAAGTGTTCCGGCGCTGAGTTGCCTGAAATCGCATGATTCTCTAGCGGCTGCTCCTTGCAAAGTTTTATATTCGCAAGTGCGCAATCAGGCTGCGTGAGTAACTGCGCGATCACAACATTAAAACACTCTGCAATGCTAGCCACAGTTTCTCTTTCAAATAGTCCACTGTTGTATAGCCAGTGCAGTCTCAACCCTTGCCCACTTTCTGTTGCACTGAGCTCAAGATCAAACTTGGCACGCGCGTTTTCCGACGCTAAAACTTCCGTGCTGAGCCCCACAAACTCTGGTGTGTGCTGTGGCTCGGGATTAAACGCAAAACTCAACTGGAAAACACTCTGGTGACTCAACTCTCGGCTAACACCAAGATGATCAATGAGCTGCTCAAAGGGAAGTGATTGATGTTGATGTACTTGTTCAATCTGCTCTCTTTGTATATCGAGTAGTTGGCTGAAACTCTGCTGCCAATCGACCTTCACGCGAATTGGCAAGGCATTGACGAAAAAGCCAATCAACTGCTCCACTTGTGGGTGATGCCGCCCTGAAAATGGCGCACCAATCACAATATCATCCACTTGGCTAAACTTAGCGAGCACCACCGCATATGCGCTATGCAACCAAATAAACGGGGTTATTCCTAAACGCTGACAATACTGTTGCAGCCGTTGCCATGTCTCTACGCTTAGCTGTTCATTAAATGCTTGCGCGCTATTGTTCACGGCCTGCCCACGAGGCGTATCGAGCGGTAATTGGTGCAGTGGCGGCGCATCGTCAAGATGCGCAGACCAAAATGCCATGTCTGCACTTTGCTGCGCGCCTTGGCACTGTGCTCGATGCCAATGGGCATAATCCGCGTATTGCACCTCGGGTGGCGCAATTAAGTCATGGACAAGTTCACAGCCTTGGGCGTAATGGGCATAAAACTGCGTCAGCTCTCGCATTAATACTTCAATGGAGCGAGCATCAGTAGCAATATGGTGCATATTGACGATAAGGCGATGGTAGCCTGATGAAAATCGAACTAGAGTTGCGCGGATCATTAGATCTTTACTAAGATCAAAACCCTGCGCTTGGTCGTCTCGTACCGCGCGCTGCCAAAGCAAATTTTGCCAAAGCGGTGATTGCGTAGAGACGTCAATAAGCCTAACAAAATGCTCAGGCAAAGCGACAAGGTACTGTTTGGGCTCATCTTTAGTGTTGATGATAGCCGAGTGCAACACCTGATGCCGTGACAGCACCTTTTGCCAACTTTGCTCGAACGCGCTCAGATCAAGCTCCCCTGAAAACGCCAATAACGCTTGAATTTGATATTGCTGGCTGCCCTGCTGCATTTGATCTAATGTCCACAAACGTTGCTGAGCAAAAGACAGCACCACGCCATTGCTTTTATCCACCACAGCAATAGTACTTAGCTGCGCGTCTTGTTTTTCAAGTGCTGCCGCCAAGCCGTGCACCGTAGGGTGCGTAAAAATCACTTGCAGCGGTAACTCAATGTGCAGCGTCTTGCGAATATTATTTGCCAGTTTTGCAGCAAGTAGCGAGTGCCCGCCGAGTCTAAAAAAGTCGTCATAGCGACCAACTGATTCGCGCTGCAAAGTCTCGGCAAAATAGCTTGCAAGTTGGGTTTCAAGCTCGCCAATCGGTGCTTCATAAGTGTTTTCGTTAAAGCTTGTATCAAGTTGCTGCAGTAGTGCTTTTTTATCTACTTTACCATTGCTGGTCAGTGGCATAGCTGTCACCGCTTGCACTTTGGCCGGCAACATATGGTCAGGTAAATTTTGTTTTAAAAACTGCTGCATGACCAAAGTGATGTCGTCGAACTCGACCTGTTTGTGTAACACCACAAAGGCGCAGATCCAGACATTTTCTGGGTCTTGCCGATTTAACAGCACAGTGACCTCAGCCACTTCGGGATGGTGGCGCAACTGGTTTTCAATTTCGCCTAATTCAATGCGATAACCTCGAACTTTTACCTGGTCGTCAATTCGGCCAACATAGCTCAGCTCTCCGCTGGCCATTAAGCGCACGAGATCGCCTGAGCGATATAATCGCTGCTCGGACGCTTCACTAAATGGGTTTTGAATAAAGCGAGTGGCGTTTAGCTCGTCACGTTGCCAATACCCCCGACAAACCCCCTCGCCCCCTACGTACAACTCGCCCACGGCACCTTGCGGCAAGAGCCTTTGCTTGTCATCAAGTACATAGCAGCTGGTGGTCGGAATAGCACGACCTATATTACTGGTGCCGAGCGTCAGATCCGCAGGCTCCAGCGCCTTAAACGTAACATGTACCGTGGTTTCGGTAATGCCATACATATTGATTAACGGACAATTTGGTAAGCGCTGTGCCCAAGGTTGTAGCTTACTTGGCTGCAACGCTTCACCACCAAAAATCACGTACCGCACTGCACATTGGCTCGCCAGTTGACTGTCATTGAGTAGCGTGGCTTGTAGCGCGTAAAACGCACTTGGTGTTTGATTTAAGACCGTAACCTGGGCATCAACCAACAACTGAGCAAAAGCTTGGGTGTCTTGCGCAGTGGCTTTATCCACAACCACAAGGCAACCACCAAAGAGTAACGCGCCATACATCTCCCACACTGAGAAATCAAAGCAGAAGGAATGAAACAAGGTCCAAACATCTTGCTCATTAAAATCGAATAAGTTGGGCGCTACATGAAGTAAGCGCACCACATGACGATGCTCAATTTGTACGCCTTTTGGTCTCCCTGTGGTGCCAGAGGTATAGATCATATACGCCAAGTCTTGCGGCTCAATCTGAATAGCATCAAGCTGCTTGAGGGCTTCGCGGCTGGCCTGATGCTCTGCCTGTGACACATTAATTAGCTGGTATGAAAGCTGACTAAACTGTGCCTGCGTAGCGTTGTCACAAAGCAGCCATGGGCTTTGCACGTCTCCCAAAATATACTCAATGCGCTCTTGCGGGTAGTCGGGATCTACCGGCACATAGGCAGCACCCACTCTAAGCACTGCTAGCAAGGTCACTATCATCTCTATGCTGCGTGATACACTCACCACCAGCATGGTTCGTGGCGTGACCCCTTGTTGTAACAGCATTACCGCCAGCGCATTGACTCGATCGTTAAGCTCACGATAATTCAGCATAGTCGTGCTATCTCGCACGGCAGTACGTGTGGCAAAGTGCTCGGCGTAGCGCGTGAATAAACTGATGATGGTGTCTTGCTTAGGCCAAGTTGCCGCTTGGCATTGAGCGCCCGTTATTAATGCTTGTTGCTGTTTTTGGTTCAGTAACGCAAGTTCACCAACGGCGGTATGAGGGGCTGTAACACAAGCTTGAAGCAGCGTATGGAAACAATCCGCCCAATGCTTGATGGTCTCTGCTGTGTAAAGATGGCTATCAAACTTCCAATGTAAATAAAGTGCCTGCTCATCAACTACGGCATTGAGTTCTAAGTCGCATTTTACCGCTATGCTATCCGCCTGTTGTTTTTGCACTTCTTGAACCGATAATCCCGGAAGCGTAAAAGCACGCTCATCACGGGTTTCCAGTGTAAATAATATTTGCACTAGCGGATGGTGACTTAAATCTCTTGGAGCACCAACCGCTTCCACCACTTTATCAAAAGGAATATCGCGATATTCAAACGCCGCTAGGTTGAGGGCTTTTTGTTGCTGCAACCATTGGCTAAATGGCATATCACTTTCGAGCTTTGCATGCATCACTAAGGTATTAACAAACAAACCGATTAGTGGCGTTAATTCGGAGTGATGACGGCCAAGTTCTGGCGTGCCTACAACCACCTGCTGCGATTGCGTAAGCCTTGCGATAAACAACATAAAGGTATTGAGCAGCCACATAAAGGGTGTGAGCTGGAGCGACTTCGCCTGTGTCGAGATCGCCGCAAATAACGACGCATCAAGCGCTTGGCGATATACTTTCCCCGTTAACGACTGCACCGCAGGACGGACAAAATCACAAGGCAATGACTGCAACGGCGCTAATTCGCCAAATTGCTGTTTTAGTTGCGCCAGTGGTGCCTCGATGCGATCTGGCGTTAGCTGTGCTCGCTGCCACTGACTAAAATCACTATATTGCACCTGCATAGTTGCAAGCGGTGTATAAGATGCGCCTATGTGTTTGCAATAGCCAGCCTCTATCTCTTGTGCAAGTAGCGCCATTGACGCCCCGTCAGAGACAATATGGTGCATATTAAAAGCAAGGTGATGCTCATCGCCATTACTTACCACCAGCACGCGAAGCAAACAATCATGAGCCAAGTCAAAAGGCTTGTTCTGATGGGCTGCGATGCGGGAAGCTATGTAGGCTTGCCTTGTTTCCTCAGGTGCTACACTGGTATCAAGCCACTCGAACGGCGCAATCACGTCATCCGTTATTTGCAGCTGGGGTTGGCCATCTTGTTCATTTTTTACAAACCTAGCGCGCAGTATTTCGTGGCGCTGCACCACATCTTGTACAGCGCTGCGCATTGCTTGAATATTAAGCTTGCCGCGTAACAAAAACTCAGCAGGCATATAATACTGCTTGCTACCTTGCAGTTGCTCAATAAACCACAGCCCTTCCTGTGCAAAACTCAGCGGTAAGTCCTTCCCCGCATTTGGCTGCGCGACTATTTTCGGCGATGAGTTCGCCATATCACGACTTTGCTGCTGAAAATAGGCAATGATCTCTGATTTATATTCAACCACCTGCTGTTTTAACTGTGGAGGAAACCCAGCGGTTTGCTTAAATGCTAAGCCACCGTTTTTTTCATACAAGGTCACGCCAGCTGCTAATGCTTCTGCGATCAATGCCTCTATCTGTCTTTGCTGTTCATTCATCACAAAAACATCTCCTCAGACTGACCGTTTTCGTCTGCCGCTTTGGCTGCACGATGGATCTCACACCAAGTTGCAAGTGCGCTTACGCTTGGCCGCTCGAACAATATTTTTAAGGTAATGGGCACCTCAAGCGCCTGCTCAATTAAGGCAACCGCTTGGCTTGCTGATAAAGAGTGCCCCCCTAACTCAAAGAAGTTACTGTTAATATCTCGAACTTGAGTATTGAGCACTTGAGCAAAAATTTCTGCCAGCAGCGTTTGTAGTTCAGTCATAGGAGCTAAAGGTGCTGTAAGCACTTGCGCCAGTTGCGATTGCACCAGTTGTGCAAGTGCTCCCGCGTCTACTTTGCCATTATTGGTAAGTGGCATAGCAGCCAGTGCATACAGCTTGTAAGGCAACATGTAACTTGGTAGGACCTCTGCTAACGAGGCTAATATCTGAGTGTGTAGCGTCTGTTCAAGCTCATAAATGGCATCACTGTGCGATGGTGTAGTTAGTACCACACAGCCCAGTAAGTTATCTTTACTTTCGTTAAGTAACACATGTGCTTGTTGCACTGCATCTAGGTGCTCAAGCTGAGCCGCAATTTCTTCAAGTTCGATGCGATAGCCACGCAGTTTAACTTGGTTGTCTCGACGACCAATAAACTGCAGCACACTAGGGTTGCCCTCTTCATCTAGCAGCCAACGCACTTGGTCGCCCGTCTGATAATAACGCTGCGAGTCATTGTTCAAAGACAATGACACAAATTTACTGGCGCTGAGCTCAGGCAACCCAAAATACACCTGAGCCACATTATCGCCTGCAATGTATAGCTCACCGGGCATGCCCATAGGAACAAGCTGTTGATGCTGATCCAGCACCACCAAATGAGTGCCTTGAATGGCGCTACCGATTGGCACAAAGCGCTGCGATTGCTGCGCAAGCGAAACCGCATCTTGGCCATTACAGCGATACACACAGCACCCGACTGTTGCTTCTGTTGGGCCATATTCGTTATAAAAATGAGCCTGTGGCATCAGTGCCCCGACTTGAGCAACCACGCTGCTAGATAGGGCTTCTCCCCCCACCACAATGTGGTGCGCAGCATTGCTCGGTTGTAATCGTGCCAGCACGCCTTGCAAGTGGGCTGGAGTCAACTTGAACAGCAATGACTCTTCGCGCGCTAAACACGCACTAAGCTCTGTGATTAACTGCTCGCCATCATTCAATAATACAACTCCAAGGCCATTAACCAGCGCTCCCCATAAGCTGGTTACTGTCGCATCAAACGCTAAAGGCGTGCTGACAACACTCTCTTGTATATCGCCTTGGAGATAGCTGTGGCTAACATGCTCAAGGTAAAGGTGTAGATTACGATGGCTGATCACCACACCTTTGGGTCGCCCTGTAGTGCCAGAGGTATAAATCATATAAGCAGGCGCATCAATATCACTTAACGGCGCAAGTGCTTCTACAGGCATGTTCTGCCAATGCTGTGCGGTGTCCATTAGCACCAAACGGCAGCTGAGTTCTGCGCTGTTCGGAAGTAGCGCTGAGGTAGTGATAAGGCAAGTCGCTTTGCTGTCACGCAATATATAGTGCTGACGCTGACTCGGTGCATTTGGGTCAAGCGGCACATACACGGCCCCAACTTTTAAGGTTGCCAAAAGTGCCACAACTTGCTCACAGCTTGGCGCTAAGCTTATTGCGACCTGCGACCTTGCCGTTACGCCTTGTTCAATCAAGTAACGCGCAAGTTGATTACTTTGTGACTCCAATTCGCCAAAACTTAACCGCTTGCCAGTCATATCTCGTACAGCATTTTGCTGTGCACTATGCTGAGCAAAGTCCCGTATTTTATCGCTGATAAACCAAGGAGATTGCGGCTGCGCTTGCGTGGCAAACCCTAACTCGCTGAGTACTTTGCTATCAACTAATGGTAAGGTATTCACACTTTGCTCAGGGCTTGTCAGCGCCGCGTCAATTAACGTCACAAAAGCATCAACCATCGCCTGTACGCTAGTGTGTTTAAACAAGGCTTTGGCATAATTCCACTGCACCGTGATCTCACTGCCCGATTCTTGTGCATTGACTTCTAAGTCGAACTTCATTGCAGGCTTAAGATCAAGCTGTTGCTCGATTTTTAGGTGAGGTAGCTTGAAGTTACTTTGTTCGTTATTTTGTAGTGCAAAGAGTATTTGTAATACGGGCGAATGTGCTAAGCTGCGCGGTGGATTAATGGCATCAACAAGCTGCTCAAAGGGTAGATTCTGATGGGAAAAAGCCGACAAGATCACCTGTTTTTGTTCACTTAGCCAGTCGTTAAATGAAGGCGACCCCACTTTGCGAGCGCGAATAGCCAAGGTATTCACAAAGCACCCCAGTAACCCCTCTAACTCTTTCACCTCACGTCCTGCAATGGGCGAGCCAATGACAATATCCTGCGTTTGACTAAGACGAAGCATCAACAGCGAAAAGGCACTTTGCAACCACATATACAAGGTCACCCCTTGTGCTTGGCAATGCGCTTTTATCGCCTCAACTTGCGACGTTGTAAGAGTATGACGAATGCATTCACCATCAAGGGACTGAACTTGTGGTCGCTCAAAGTCCAGCGGTAATTCATGAACAACAGGACACTGCTGTAACTGAGTTTGCCAATAAGAAAGATCTGCCTGATAGCTATCTTGCTGTTGCTGCTGCCAGTAGGCAAAGTCTGCATACTGCACCGCTAGCGATTTAGCGTATTGCTCTGGCAACGAATACGCTGGCGCTTCACTAAAGTGCCGATAAAACGCCACAAATTCTTTGGCAAGCAGCGCCATCGACCAACCATCGCTGGCAATGTGATGCATGTTAAACAAGAGTCCAAATCGGTTGTGACTAAACTGTACACAGATCACGCGCAGCATAGTGTCTTGGCATAAATCAAAAGGCTTGCTGAGCGATTGCTGCTGTAATGTTTGCCAACGCTGCTGTTGCTCGGCGGTATTCAGCCCAGACAAATCTACTAATTCCACAGGACAAGCTACTTGAGCACGAACTTGCTGCACAGCACCGTGATCACCACTTGCAGGAACGATGACCGTACGGAGCACTTCATGACGCGCAACAATCGCGCTTAACGCTTGTGTTAAAGCATCAATATCTAAGGCTCCCTCACACCAATAGCTCGCTGGCATATGGTATTGCAGACTTTGCTCATGTAACTGATCGATTAACCACAAACGCTGCTGAGCAAAAGACAGAGGTAACGCTTGAGCTCTTGATACCGGCTCAATGGTATTGCTGTGCGCAATCATCGAACTTGCGGTTATCACTTCAGCAAACGCTGCAATACTTGGCGCATCAAAGAGTTGTGGCAAGGTGATATCTCGCCGCTGCTCACTGCGCACTCGGCTGATCACTTTTATGGCAAGCAGTGAATGCCCGCCTAAGTCAAAGAAACTGTCGTTAATACTCTGTACTGGGCTCGGCAGTAGCTCACGATATAACTCAAGTAAATAACGCTGTATGTCTGTGAGCTTAGATCCATCAATTACCTCGGCGACCTCTTGGCTTTTCGCCTGTGCCTGATAGGCAAGCTGTAATGCTTGCTTGTCTACTTTTCCGTTTGCAGTCAGTGGAAGATCAGCAACGATATCCAGCGCGGCAGGTAACATGTAACTGGGCAGCGACTGCGATAAAGCTTGGCGCAACTGCACAAGTGTGAGCTTAGCCTCACCATTTAAAACCACATGAGCCACTAAGCTTTCTTGTGCTTCATCAACACTCACAGCGCAGCTTTTTACTTGCGCCAACGCGTCGATTTGATGGGCGATTGCCACAAGAGAAATACGGTAGCCTCGCAGTTTTACTTGCTCATCTAACCGCCCCAAATAACAAAGGTAGTCTGCCTCACCGCGCGCATTCGCCTGCCACTTTGCCTTGTCGCCACTGCGATACCAACGCATGCTTGAAGTACCAGACGCAGGCACTGCTTGCTCAACAAAGCGTGCTTGCGTCACACTCGCGAGATTAATATAGCCTTCACACACCCCATCTCCCGCGAGCCAAAGCTCCCCGGGCATATTAGGTAAAGCCAGCTCGCCAAACTCGTCAACCACCGCAAGTGTCATATTATCGATAGCGTGACCAATAGGCACTTCCTCATGGCCCGCTAACAAGTGGCGCGACTCACGGCTTACAGCATAGATACTACAGCCGACTGTTGCCTCTGTTGGGCCATATTCGTTTATCCACTGGGCGTTAGGGAGCTTGTCCATCAGCTTATCAACCAAAGCTGCGCTCAGCCCTTCACCCCCAACCACAAATCGGTGGGCGATATTACTGTGAGTTTGTGCGTCACTTAATGCAAATACCGCGCGTAGGTGAGCCGGTGTTAACTTGAATAACTTGGCTTCATTAGCTGCAAAAATCTGCGTTTGTAAGGCGGGCAACAATTCGGCGCCCGTGGGAAGCAACTCAAGCTCACCACCTCGCATTAAGATAGGCACTAAGGCGGTCACCGTCGCATCAAACGCCAGCGGTGTACTGAGTACTGCCTTGGTTATATCACCGGATTGTGGCAGATAGCGCTGACACGCAAAGCGCAGATAATTATTGAGGTTGCCATGACTAATGGGCACCCCTTTTGGCTGCCCGGTGGAACCTGAGGTATAAATAACATAGGCAAGCTCGGCTTGGTTAAATGCAGATGCGTCTTCATCTACCAGCAAACTGGTATCGTAAAACGCAAAGTTCCCCTCAGCTTCGAACAAATCATCAAGCAACAAAAAGTCACTACCGGCTTCAATCAAGCGCTCGGCATCTTTACTTAGCGCCAGCGTCAATACGATGTCTGCATCATTCATGATGTAGGCTAAGGTATCGGTTGGCGTGTCATGATGAATGGGCACATAAGTATGGCACGCTTTTAATATTGCCAGCACCGCGGCCACCATGTAACTCGAAGACGGCAGTAAAATAGCAATGCGACTTTGCTCGGCAAATGCCATTTCTAATAAGCTATTAGCAAGTTGGTTCGCGCATTTTTCTAAGGTGAGATAACTACAAGTAAACTCCCCCATGCGCACCGCAGTCTGTAGTGGAGTCTGAAGAGCCGCCTGACTAAACTGAGTCACCCATGGCTGTTGCTCTGTCACTTCTACCGCAACACTTTGCAGCTGTTTTAATAGCGCTAACTGCTGCTCAGCGGGCCACAATGACAATGCTGACAACGGAGTATTTGGCTCTGCAAGACACTGCGATAACACATAACAAAACTGCTGATGGAAACTAACTACACTCGCTTCGTGCCACAAATTGCTGTCATAAAGCCATTCAACGGTGAGTACATCGCCCTCGTCTATCACTGCGACTTCCAAATCTAATTTGGCACCGCGTACTTTACTTTGGCAGGGCGTCACTTCCAATTGTTCTAGCGTAAGGTTTTCATTTACCTGGTTATTTACCCGAAACACGATTTGATGCAGCGGATGCTGGGCGCTTGAGCGTTCAACGTCTAGCTCATCCACTAACACATCGAAGGGAATATGTTGATGTTGCAATGCGTCGTTGAGTAAGCCTTGGGTTTGCTGTAACGCTTGCGTGAAACTAGTATCTTCACTCCATTCGCTCCTAAGTACTAAGGTATTGATAAAGTTACCAATCATACTTTCAAATGCTTTAAGGTGACGTCCTGATACTGGCGTACCAACAACCACATCGCGCTGTTGAGAAAAGCGGCTTAACCACAATGAAAATAGCGTTTGCAGTAACACAAATAAGGTTTGCCCTGAACGAGTTTGATACGCTCGAAGTGCACTGACCAGCGCCGCAGGTATGGGCTCAATCACTAAGGCGCCACGCAAAGAGGTTTTTGCTTCTCTGCTACAATCTAGCGGTAATTCATGAACCTTGGGCAGACCTTGTAATTGCATACGCCAATAGTCGAGCTCCTGTTGCCATAACTCCCCCTGTTCCAGCTGCTGTTGCCACATTACATAATCAACGTAATGCACCTCTTGTAGCGATAAGGTTTCGCCGCTGAGAGCAGCTTTGTATGCCTGTCTTAAAGCGTCACTCAAACACGCAATAGACCAACCATCGGCAGCGATATGATGTAAGGTGATCACAAGGGTAGCCTGCATCGCCTCTTGTTGATAAAGACTGGCGCGCAGCATTAAATCACGGCTTAAATCGAAGCTGGTTGCGTAATCTTCTGCGATAGCTTGCTCTAACGCATGTGCTTGTTGCTCAGCGGATTTATCTGTCCAGTCGTGCTTAACCAGGGTAAATCGAGCATCAAGGTTAATGCTTTGGTGCGGTTCTCCTTGCGCGTTTTGATGGTAATTAAACGCCAAGACTGGATGTTGCTTAATCACAGCAATAAAGGCGTGCTCTAAGGCCTTGGTATTCAGTTTGCCTTGCAATTGAAATATGCCCTGTAGGTTATACTGGTTGCTGTGCCCTTGCAGTTGGTCTACAAACCACAAGCGCCGCTGTGCAAATGACAAAGGATAATTGGGCTGTGGTGGCGCAGGTTGTAGACTTGGTAATGAAGATTGAGACTGAGAGTTAGCCAGTATCTCGCTTAGTTCAAATACGCTAGGATTGGCAAACAGTTGCTTTAAGCTCACCTCCACCGAGAGCTGGGCTCTTAGTTCATTGAGTAATTGCATTGCCAATAAAGAGTGACCACCGATGCTGAAAAAGCTATCGTGCAGCCCCACTTCTGGTGCGCCCGTTAAGGTTTGATAGAGTGTGATTAACTGTCGCTGCAACGCACTTGTCACCTCACTACTTTGGCTTTGAGAAGTTAATGCCAAAGACTGTAATTGTTGGCGGTCTATCTTGCCATTACTCAGGGTGGGTAAGTGCTGGCAAAGCTCTATCCAGCTTGGGATCATCGGCTCAGGCAAACGCCGCTTCAAGCCTTGACGGATCACCTCGCGCAAATTGGTTGCAGCGCACTGGCTGCCACCACCACTTACCACAAAAGCAACCAAAGCGTCTTGTTTGCCGAGCTTACGCACGACTACCGCCGCTTGCGATACCTCATCAAGCGCTAACAGTGCAGCTTCTATTTCATTGAGGTCAACACGAAAACCGCGAATTTTCGCTTGTTTGTCAATTCGACCGAGAAATTCAAGCTCGCCGCTCGCATTCAGCCTAACGCTATCACCACTGCGGTAAAAACGCGTGCGTTGACCGCTATTTTGCAAGACGCTTGTAAACTGAGCTGCGGTCTCTGAAGGCGCATTTATATATCCTTTGGCGAGGCTCGGCCCGCCAATATAGAGCTCTCCAGGCATGCCAGCGGGTGTTGGCTTCCCCTGTTTGTTGAGCACGCAGGTGGTGACATGTGCCAAAGGCGCACCGATCGGATAACTGTGGCCGGTTAGCCTGCTGTCTGTCACTTCATGACAAACTACTCCAACACAAGCCTCCGTCGGACCATAATGGTTGAAAATACGCGCTGCTGGCGTCAGCGCGCGAATGCTATCAACAAGCTGCCCACCTAATGCTTCTCCACCTAACACCCACTGCGAAATAGCGGGCTTTTGCTCAGCAAATTGAGGCAACAGCACCGCGGCAAAAGAAGGGGTTAATTTTATCAAGTTAACTTGCTCAGCCACTAACTTGGCTGCGATTTCAGTCGGTTCTGGCGCTTGGTTTGCAAGGGTGAGTACCACAGTACCGCCATGAGTAAGCACCGGATAGACAGCCGTTAAGCATAAGTCTGTGGCAAGTCCTGTGACCACGCCCGCTCGCGTATCTTGGTTGTAACTCAATCTCGCCGCGATGCTGCTGCAATAGTGACTCAGCGCGCCATGGCTGATCTCAACCCCTTTGGGCACACCAGTAGAACCAGAAGTAAACAACACATACGCGCTATCATCAAAACTTGGTGAATAAGTTTGCTGCGGCGCTCCTTTGTTTTGGCTCAGCTCACTATATGTAAGCACTCTGATGTCAGCTTCTCGTAGCGCTTGGCAAAGTGGCGTTTCGACACTTACCACCACCGTATTACACTCAGCTTGCGCTAGCATTTGTAGCGCTCTGGCAGTGGGCATATTGCCATCAATAGGTAAATACGCACGGCTACTTTGCATTACGCCAAGCATAGTGACAATGTCACTCATATCGCCCGTTGTTATCAGCGCAATGATTGACGCTGGAACATCTAAGTTGTTGGCAATTTGTAGGCTTTGAGATTGTAGCTGCTGATACGTTAGGGCCCGCGATGCTTCGCCATTGGTGCTTGGCACAACCACTGCAATCGCCTCACCTTGAGTTTGCGCTATACTTCTGATTGCTTGCGGCACAAGCATCGGCTGGCTGATGTTGTGATTGATATTTGCCGCCTTTGTCGGTAAGTTCGTTGATTTGAGCACCAAGTCGTCAATCGGCAGCGCCTCTTTAGCACAATAGCACTGGACGAGTGCCAAATAATCATCGGCAAATTGCTGAATAAGCGCATGGTCATAAAGCCCTGTTGCATAAACAAAGTCACACACAAGGGCATCATCTGTATCATCAACAGATAGGGTTAAGTCAAATTTCGCTGTGCCATTATCTAGGGCAATTAACTCGGCTGCTAATTGGTTATTTACCGACACCTTACTACTGGCTACACCATTGTAGTTAAATAACACTTGAAACAAGGCGGAATGCGCGGCGGATTTGGGTAGCTCTAGCGCTTCAATGATGTCTTCCACGGCAGCGTTTTGATTACTAAGCCCTTGCAATACTTTGTATTGCAGCGCCTTAATCGCCTCACTCATGGAGTGATGTCCGTTTATCTGCATACGCAGTGGCAAGGTATTAATAAAGCAGCCAAGCATAGCTTCAAACTCGCTTTGCTGACGATTTGCAACCGGCACCCCTAAGGTAATATCGGCTTGCTCACTGTAGCGATAAAGCAAGATGTAAAACACGCCCAGCAAGGCGGTAAAATGTGTTACGCCATCGCTGTGGCAAGCTTTATCTAATCGTTGTATTTGTTCTGCGTTAAACGAACAACGAACCGTGTCACCTTGGTACTGCTTTTCTTTTTTTCTTGGATAGCTGGTGGACAATTCAAACGGTGTAAATGCCTCTAACTGCTCAGTCCAATAAGCCAATTGTTGTTGATAGTCTGGGGATTGTCTTAATTGCTGCTCCCAGTGCACATAGTCAACATACTGTAAATCGGGAAGCTCAACACACGCCTCCGATAGCTCATACAGCAGTGCGTTGATAAATATAGTCACGCTCCAGCCATCACTAATAATATGATGCATGTTAACGAGTAACCAGCGGCAAGCAGTGTGAGAGTTACTCACTAAAGCCGTCACTTGCAGCAGCGACTCGTTGGCAAGATCAAACTGATACCCCACAGCCTCTTTAATCGACTCTGGTAGCTGATTGGGTAGCGCTTCTTCATCCACGGTCATCACAGCAATTTTCATCGCCTCAGCAGGTTCAATTTGCTGCACCACCTTCCCTTCAACCGTGATAAATCGTGCTCTCAAAATATCGTACTTAGCTATCAAGCGGCTCAACGCTTGTTCAATGTCCGTGACTGAAAATGGCTGCGATAATTTAACTAGCCCAGCCATGTTGTATGCCGCAGTGCCCCCTTCATATTTATCAATAAACCACATTCTTTGCTGTGCTGCCGAGAGCGCAGCAGATTGCTTTTGTTGCCCCTGAAGGTAGGTGATAAGCGCAGTTTTGTGCGCCTTTATCTTATCCAGAATACCCTCAGGCACCTGCCCAAGCGGTGTTCTAAGTTTTAATTTATCTTGCTGTAAATAAACATAAATCTGTTGACGGTCCAGCTCATCTAACCACTGTTTTATTGCAAAGTTTTCCATCATTACAAGTCCATCTCCGTCATAGATTTATCACTTAGCGCAGCACTCAAATCTCGGTCGCTTACAATATCACTGACTTTCTCTACGTTTGGAGTCTGCGTCTCCACCGAAATAGCATCATGAGCTTGTTTTAACGCTTCGATACACTCAGCAAGCTCTGCAATACAGGCGTGCTCAAAGATGTCGCCAATGGTCAATTTAATATTGAAAGCTCGGTTGAGTCTCGATACCAACTGCATACCAATCACCGAATTGCCGCCGCTATCCACAAAACGTGCTGTGACGCCCAACTGCTCAACAGGGAGAAGCGCTATATAATGTTGATGCAGCTGTTTTTCTGTTTCAGTGCGAGGAGCCAACGTGCATATTTCTGATACTGGCTCAATAGCAGGCATTGGTAGTGCTTTTCGGTCGCGCTTACCATTTGGTGTCATCGGCCATTGACTTAACCAAACAAAATGCTCAGGCACCATGTAACTTGGTAACCATTCACCGAGCGCTTGGCGCAGCCGAGGCGAAGACCACTCGGTTGATAGCTCACCATCATCAATCATATAACCACACAGACATGGGCCAGTTTCTAGCGTTTGTACGCAAACATCGACTTCACTAGTATTGAGTATCCGCCCTAGGTGATGGCTAATATCGCCAAGCTCTATACGATGACCATGGAGTTTAATTTGATTATCTAAGCGTCCTTTTACTTCAAAGCGGCCATCAGCTAAACGCCTCGCTTTGTCTCCCGTCTTGTATAAGCGGCGGCTAATGGAAGTTGTAAATTGATGATTGATAAAACGCTGCTCGGTCAGCTCCGCTTGATGTAAATAACCCATAGCAACACCACTGCCACCAATGTATAACTCGCCCCATACGCCGTCGGGTAAAGGCAGCCCTTCACCATGGCACTCTGTTGGGAGCACAAATAAGCTAGTATTTTGTATCGCTTTACCAATGGTTATCTCTGCGGCATTGTCGATATGTGCCACCGCCGACCAAATCGTGGTTTCGGTTGGCCCGTATAAGTTATAAACCGCTTTACTGTGACTAAGTAACTGCGCGGCCAGTGCCTGAGGTAAAGGCTCACCGCCACTCCATACTTTTATGCCAGAAGTGCATGCTGGCGCCGCATTTAACACTAATTGCCATAGCGTTGGCGTTGCCTGCATCACTGTGATCTGCTGCTGTTCAATAAGCGCGCCAAGCACAGCAGGATCGCTAATACTTTCATCACTTGCCAGCACCACCGACGCACCAACGAGTAATGGCCCAAACAACTCTAGCAAGGCAATATCAAACGCTACTGTGGTGATAGCCAATAAACGGTCATTTGCCACCAGCCCCGGCTCACGACACATAGACGCAAGCAGATTAGCAAATGCCCCGTGATTGACTTCAACGCCCTTGGGTAACCCCGTGGAACCAGAGGTATAAATCACGTAAGCACGCTGCTGAGCTTGAATTAGCAAGCTTGGGCTGCGAGTCGAACTTTTGGCAATGACTTCGGCATCGCTATCCATACAGACTCGTTTGAAACGACCATGATTGAATAACGCAGACTCTGCACTGCTGGCATCACATAGCACAACACTCGCTTTGGCATCCTCTAAGATATGCGCGATGCGCTCGTCAGGAAAGGTGAGATCGAGTGGTAAAAATGCCGCTCCAGCTTTCATCACCGCCATGAGTGCTATCAACAGCTCCGCCCTGCGTGGTAATGCCACCGCCACGATACTATTGGGCGTTACCTGCTGCTTCATCAAGTAGTGAGCGAGTTGGTTAACACGCGAATCTAGTGCCTCATAACTGAGACTCACATCATCCGTTACCAGTGCCGTACGTGCGCTGCAACGCGACACATTGTGCTGCCAAGTTTCAACGAAACTCGTCGCGACCTTAACCGATTTCTCTTGCTGTAGCGGTAACTCAACCAATCGATACACATCATCACTACTTTGTATCAGCTCATTTTGAGCCCCTATCGGTGTATTGCCTTGAACCTGCGACAGCAAATGGACAAACTTAGCCACGTACTGGGTCATTAATTCAGTATCAAATTTTGCTGTGTGATATTCCACTAACAGGGACCACTGCCCCGCAACACAGGTCATATTTGTCGTCAGTTCAAATTGGCCAAATTTAGCGACACTTGGCTGTACTTCAACTTCTAGGTCATTAAAGTTCGGCAAAGTGGTGACTTTATCTAGATTAAACAAAGTGCTAGGTAGAATTAGCTGGTCATCGGCAAGGCTTGCATACGGGTGGGTTTGGTGATCAAAGGCATCAAGTAAAGTATTTTGCACCCGCTGTACCAGCTCACCGATATTGCTAATGCTAGTCATGTCAACCACAATGGGCAAGATATTGGTGCAATAACCCAGTAACGCTTGGTCGAGCAACTCAGGCTCAAACTGCGACGCCAGTCGTTGCCTATCTGATATCGGCACTCCTACACTTATTACCGCCTGACCGCTTAACTTGTGTAGCCACAAGCAATAAAGTGCAAGCATGGTTGCAAATTGCCCACAACGCAAAGATTGAGCAAGGGTCTCAGTATTTCGGATTGCACTCGATGAAATGGGTAATGTGAGCTGATTAACTTGGTATGAAGCCACGCTCACCGTCGTTGATTTTGGCAGCTCAAGTGGTGTTGAACTCGCTAAGCACTGATGCCAAAAAGCTTGGTTTTTTGAAGCTTCCGGTGAATGCGAATATGCCTGCAGGCTATCAACGTAATGATTAAAGGAGACAGCTCGGCTTGCCACCTCATTTTGTTTTGCATCTTGATTGTAGCGCTCAGCGATTGCTGCCAGCACCATTTGTAGTGAAAGCCCATCGCAGATCACATGATGGGCCACAACACTTAGATAGTGCTGCGCTTTGCCATCACTCAACAGCGTCACTCTACAAAGTGGGTCTTTTGCAAAGTCAAATGGTTGATAACGCAGTGCGGATAGTCGGGTGTGTAATGCTGCTTGGTCTTCTTCGTTCCATGGCTCAACATGCAACTCGGCTTGTTCCACTCGGCAATATTGCATTAAGCGGTCACTATCGACACCAAAACGCAAGATTGGGAAGTCACGGCAAACCGTAGTAACGGCTTGCTTCAGCCGCGCTAAATCGAGCTTACCTGAGAGCTTTAATATCGCTTGTAATTGATATGCACTCGCCCCTTCGCTAGAGGTCAACGCCATCGCTAATAGCTGCTGCTGGCTATGGCTAAGTGGAAATGCAGCATCGTCATCACTTGGGCTCACTTCACCAAAATAACCCGCACGTTTTAAGCTAAGTACACTAGCTTCAACTGCGTTTATCACCGCTGCAATGTCTTCATCTGTATGGGCGGCGCTGAAAAAGCAGTTTCGTCCTTCCCAGATAAATACACCGCGCTCTAGCATTTCATAAAAGAACACATCAAGATTTTGCGAAAAGCGAAAACGGAATAATGATGCAAACGCTTCTATTCGAATGGGTACGTCATGGGTTTCAAAAAACGCATTGAGATGTGCTTTAAATGCCGCGGTTTTGTCGTTGATCCCTTGTTGTAACGTTGGACCTTGCGACTGAATAGCTTGCAACACCGCTTTGGCGCTCGCCATGGTCATTGGATGTTTGCAGAAAGTCCCGGCAAAGAAGGTGGTATCGGTCAAAGGGTAGGAGTCATCTCCGTATTGCCAATTTCCTCCGTCAATGGCATCGAGATAGGTAGCGGCCCCCGCGACTACACCGATAGGCATACCACCACCGACGATTTTGCCATAGGTTGCCATATCGGCCTTAACCCCTATCAAGCCTTGAACACCACCGGGGTGTGCTCTAAAGCCAGTGATCATTTCGTCAAAAATGAGGGCAATACCATGCGCTTCGGTAAGCGTACGTAGTTTACGTAAAAACGCCCAAGGCTGATTTTCAGGATGACGGCTTTGTACCGGCTCAACAATCACCGCGGCAATATGTTGCGCCTCTCGGGTAATAACCTCTAGCGCCTCATCATCACCATAAGGTAAAACGAGATTATCGGCGATTGCGCCATAACGCACTCCAGCACACATTGCCTCTACGCCTTGCTCTGGCGACTCAGTTGCCAAAGTACCATCATAGTGACCATGGTACGCGCCTGAGAACTGAACAATTTTATCGCGTTTGGTCACCGTTCTTGCCAAGCGTAGCGCCGTCATTACCGCCTCTGTACCAGAGTTACAAAACGATGCCCGCTCAAGCCCTGTCAGCTCACAGATAAGTGCAGCAACCTCAGGCGCATCAGGACTTGCAAGCCCCAGTTGCATACCCGCTTCAAGCTGTTGCGCCAGTGCTGCTTTGATAAAGTCAGGGTTGTGACCAAATAAGTTAGTACCAAAATCCATGGTGATATCAATATAGCGATTATCATCGATATCCCAGATATATGCGCCCTCACAGCGCTTAGAGAACACCGGATAAAGTAGCTCTTTGCTCGACAGTCTAAAACCTGCCGATGCTCGGCAATCCGCAAGGCGTCCGCGATATTCGCTCACTAGCGCTTTTGAACTGTGCGTTTTCGCAATGTAAGCATCACTCAATGCAGCAAGATGTTGACGCATGGCTGGGCTGCTATTGGCACGCTGCACTTGTTTTTGCTGTGCGCCTGGTAATACAGATTGGGCTCTGCTTGGCTGGGGCTTTGATACCAAGGTTGCTGTCGAGGTGACTGCACTGTTTTCAACTTTCGCGCCCTGAATATGGCGTAACTGCTGTCCCACCACAGCTTCTAACGCAGCTCTCGCTTCAGCGTTGGTCACTGTGCTTGCCGCCTGCAATTGCGCCTGATAGATAGCGACAAGCGTGTGGTTGTCAGCCTCTACTACACTACCTTTTGGCGTATCAGTCGTCACCGATGCAGGTGATGGCAAACTGCCAGCTTGTTGTGAACCTTGCGGCGCTTTGAGATAGTCACTATGGCTTTGAATATAGGCCACTAACTTATCGACATCGCTGAGTTCTTGATAAAATTGACGAACACTAAACTCTAAACCGAATTCCCGCTCGTACACTCTAACGGCCTGCATGATCATCAACGAATCAACCCCCATTTCTAACAAAGGGAGGTTGGTTTGGATGGCATCAGCGGGCATCGACAATAACCCCGCTAGGGTATTGAGCACAAAGCTGCGAATTTGTGCATCACGGTCACTCGCATTCACCACTGTCAGAGCTTCGGGCTGTGATTGTTCAGTACCAAAAATCCAGTATGAGCTGCAATCAAATGGATATTGCGGCAAGCCCACTCTAACGCTCGGACGACTGCCATACACCTGTTGCCATTCGAGCGGCCCGCCTAAATCGAGGTATGTGCCCAAACACTCGACGAACCTCTTGCTATCATCGCCTTTGGGGTGCAATACATGGGCATAATTAAGCGCTTTGTTATTGCTGTTTTCTTGTAGTAAGCCACTCAAAATAGGTTTGGGACCAAGCTCAATCGCTAAGCCATGCTCAAGTGACTCAAGCGCAGTTACACAGTCAACAAAGCGAACCGGTGCCTTAATTTGTTCAACCCAATACTCGGCCGTAGCGATAAGTGTAGACTCCACTTGCCCCGTCATGGATGAAACAAAAGGCAGCCGAGGCTGTTGGAATCTAACCTGTTCAGCGACTTCCCTAAAGGCCTCTAGCATGGGGGCCATCAATGGAGAGTGGAAAGCGTTTGCCGTATGCAGCGCTTTTACTTTAATTTGCTGTGCTGCAAGCACGTCACTGAGGGCTGTGATTGCTTCATCAGCACCGGAGAATACTACCCCAGCCTCACCATGGAAGGCTGAGATAACCACTTGCTCCTGAATCTCACTCAAGCAATTACGTGCGGTTATTTCATCACATCTTGCGGCGATCATGCTGCCTTTTATCGGTAATTCATGCATTAGTTGACCACGCGCTGCAATCAACTCAACACCATCTCGAAGCGAGAACACGCCAGCAATACAAGCCGCTGCATACTCACCAACACTATGACTGAGTAGCTGGGATGGCTTCACCCCATAATGCATCAATAAGTTTGCCACACTGTATTCAACGGCAAACAAGCTCACTTGCGTCCAACGGGTTTGTGCCAGCAGTTCACTATGCTTTTCATCGAATAACACATCCAACAGGCGTGCTCCAAAGCGCTCGCCAATCAGACTGTCAATGTCATCTAAGTGACTGCGAAACACTGCGTGGTGTTGATATAAAGAGAGGGCCATCAAGGGGTATTGTGAACCTTGTCCGGTGAACAAAAACGCAACTTCTGGTGCAGTATTTGCCGAGGACTGTTCAGCAATAATGGGACTATTCAGTTGCGAAATAAGTGCTTCTCTACTCACACCACTAAACGTTTTATGCACACCTTTAAGCGGCACTTGCTCGGCATTTTGTGCGCAGAAGTCATCAAATGCTTGAGGAGTCAGACTCGACAATCGTTCACTATAGTGACCAGCAAGTTTCTGCAATGCAGCTTTAGATTTAGCAGCGAGAGGCAATAGATAAAACAAAGGCGGTGTTACTTCAGCTTGCATTTCTGGTTTAGGCACAGGCGCTTGTGCGCAGATCACATGTGCATTAGTACCACCAAAACCAAAAGAGCTTAATCCAGCGGCTCTTATCCCCCCTTGTTGTACAGACCATGTCTGCATGTTTTGCGGCACCATAAATGGGAGTTTTTGCCATGGAATATGCGGGTTTAACACCTCACTGTAACGCTGCGCAGGAATTTGCCCATGCTGTAAACACAGTAGCGTTTTGATAAGCCCAGCAATACCCGCACCGGATTCAAGGTGACCAATATTCGCTTTTACCGCACCGAGAATAACCGGATCATGACGACTATGATGTTCTCCATACGTGCGGTTTAATGCTGTGATCTCGATAGGATCGCCAAGCTCCGTACCCGTGCCATGGGTTTCCACATAGTGGATATCTCCCGCCTGCATCTTGGCATTATCAAGGGCGGCATTGATCACAGCCTGTTGCGCGGCACTATTTGGCGCGGTAATGCCATTGCTGCGGCCGTCTTGATTAATTGCACTGCCTTTGAGTACACCAACAATCGGGTCGTTGTCTGCCATGGCTTGTTGTAGCGGCTTTAGCATCACCACCCCAACTCCTTCACTTCGCACATAGCCATCCGCTGCCTGTGAAAAGGTTTTGCAATGGCCGTCTGCTGCCAACATTTGTGCGTTTTCACAGGCCTTAGTCACATCATCGCTCAGAATAAGATTAACGCCCGCCACCAACGCCGCGTTCGTTTCTCCATTTCTTAGTGCTTGAATTGCATGATGTAGCGCCACCAGCGATGACGAGCACGCAGTATCAATCGCCACACTCGGGCCGGTAAAATTAAAGCTATAAGAAATGCGGTTTGCAGCAATGCTCAGCGCTGTACCCGTACCTAAATATGCGGTACTTTTTTGCTGTTGTTGCGACAATAAAAAGTAATCATTTTGCGATATACCGACATACACGCCAATATTGCTACCTGCGAGCGTGGCGGGTTGGTAACCGGCATGCTGTATAGCGTGATAAGTCGTTTGGAGCAGTAATCTATGTTGTGGGTCGATATGCTTAGCTTCGAGTGGCGAGATGCCGAATAATGCAGCATCAAACTCATCGACATTCTCTAAATAGCCACCAAGTCGGTCGGCTTCAAGATTCGGGCAAAGCTGCTGGCGCTTAGGATCTGGCGTGGTGATCCCATCACCTTGCTGACATAACAGCTGCCAAAATGCATCGAGTCCATTTGCTGAAGGATAACGACAGGCCATGCCAATCACGGCAATATCTGTATCTGCAATATCTTCAGCTCGACGAGTAGGCTGCGTCTTATTCGCTTGCTCAGTGGCGCCTTTCGACTCGTTAAGCTCTGTCTGTCCTAGGGCTTGAGTAAGCGTACTAAACTGACTTAAATACTGGGCTAGTTCGCGAATTGAGGGATATTCGTAAAGTACCGTAGGCTCAAGATCTAGCTCGTGTACTTCCATTAATTCCCCTGAGATCCGTACCGCTTTCATCGAATCCACACCTAATGCCAAGAATGGCGCGTCGATATCCAAACTACGCGCGGGCTTATCTATTTCTTGTGCGACTAAATCTTGTAATAACCGCTGAATTTGTTGTAGTGACGATGAGGACGATGGCGCCTCAGCTTGCTGTGGTACAGCAGCTTCACGGGCGCGCGCAATTACTTCAAAGTTATCGGCTAAATAACTGCGCTTATTCTCTTGGCGCTGAATTTTACCGCTCGATGTTTTATGAATGCGACCGGGCTTTATCAATACGATGTCATAAGGCGTAATGCCGTGGTGCTCAACGATCGCAGCGGTGATCTGCTGTAATACCTGCTCAGCATTTAACTTTCTTAGTGCAGTACGCTTTACTTGTTGTACTATCACCAAACGCTCTTCATTACCATTAGCGGCGACCGAAAACGCTGCGCCGCCATTTTGTTCTAAGCTATCGCTTGCTTGTGTAACCGTAAGTTCTATATCTTGCGGGTAGTAGTTTTTACCGCGGAAGATAAGCACGTCTTTGGCGCGTCCTGTAACGAACAATTCCCCACGCTGGATAAAGCCTAAATCACCAGTACGGAGATAAGCCCGCTCGTCAGCACCTTTAATTCTGGCATGAAATGTAGCCTCAGTTGCCGCTGGGTTATTCCAATACCCCTTTGCTACACTTGGACCAGTTACCCAAATTTCTCCGGTTTCACCATCATTGCATGCTTCAAAAGACTCAGGGTTAACAATCGCAATACAATGCTCGCCCCAACTCACGCCAGAAGATACGGCGTAATAAGGTTGCTGTTCATCAGCCACATCTAATGCATAAAACGCATCTACTGTATCTTCATCTGCGACTTGTTCGGCTATGCCCTGCTGTAGCTTGGCTGCATCAATACGTAATATCTTTGGCTTTTCTAGAAGACGTCCACCAGTTGCAAATAAAGTGGTTTCTGCCATGCCGTAACAAGGTGCGATACTCTCTCTTTGTAAGCCACACACTCTAAACTTTTGATAAAAGCGCTCTAACGTGCTGGCACGCACTGGTTCCGCGCCATTTAGTGCTGAGCGCCAATGGGACAAATCTAAGTCTTTAAGGTCTTCATCTTTGACGGTGTCCACACACAGATCATAGGCAAAGTTTGGCGCACTTGACGTTAATGCTTTGGTTTGTGAAAGCAGTTTTAGCCAACGTAGTGGTTTTTGCAGGAAATAAGCCGGATTCATCAGCGCCGCTGTCGCACCGATATAGATTGGGTGCATTATGCCAAAAATCAGTCCCATATCATGGAAATGAGGCAACCAACTTACAATCGAAGAGTTGCTGTCATGACCAAACGCTTCTTTCATTAGCGCCTGATTATCAAGAATATTGTCGTGAGTTACCATTACGCCTTTAGGTGTGCCCGTCGAGCCTGAGGTATATTGCAAAAATGCCAGTTGCTCACCACGGATTTGTGCACGAGGCCACTGTTGAGTGGTTGATTTAAGTGCAATGTTATCGGTAGTAAATAGTGCTAACTGCGCTAGACTTGGCTCAGAATCAAGCAATGGCTTGGCGATTTCATTGATCTTTTCACTGGTAAGTGCACCTTTGGCACCTGCGTCTTCGATGATGGCGCGCAGACGATCAACATTTTGATTCTTTTTAGGTGGATAAACCGGTACCGCAATTATCCCGGCGTATAAACACGCAAAAAAAGCTTCTATAAATTCAAATCCAGAGTTGTACAGTAATAATGCTCTGTCACCCGGTTCAAAATATTCACTCAATGTCTCAGCAATAGAGGCTGCACGCTCATGCAGTTCTTGGTAGGAAATGGTTTTACTTGGTAATGCCTCATCGTAAAAATATTGATAGGCAATATCTTGAGATCGAGTACGCGCTAAACTCGCGAGTATAGTAACAATATTTGTATTCATGCCATCCCCATAACTTGGTTGGGATTCCTTTGGCAACAGCGCGAGCAGTATCAATTTGGCTTGCGACAGTTAACCATCAGTAACGTTGTAAAAAACCAATCAATTACTTAACCGCAACAAACACAGTACCCACTTAAGTAGGAAAACGTTTGTAGGGTATATCTATAAAGGTTAACTAACCGCTAAAACCGCGAGCCAAGTTAATCAACAGCACCTTTTGCTATTTGCTTGCAGCATATATACAACATTGCTGTAATCACTCACTGTCACTTTAACGCTTGAATATGGCAACTTTTTTACCATCCTTGTACGCGAGGGTGACGACATCAAAGTCTCAAATAGAGTTGTAAAAAAGACCATACCGAAGCTGGTAAAACGCACACAATTTGTATGGCTTCACATCAACGACTCGTGATCTGTACTGAAAAAGGCTAGCACAAGAAACTGATAAATAAACCGCTTTATTAACAAAAAAGTAAATTTATCCATTACACAAGATTACACCGAACCGTTTTTAGGAATTTTTTATTAGGTAGTAACAGGAAAGCCAGAACAATTTGTTTGTTTTTTAAACAAACCTCTGTTTTAGAAACACTTTTGGTAAAACTCAGAAATACAATTTAGTCTGATATCGAGGTAACGAAAATAGAACCAGTGCAAGTGTTATATTTATTTGCACTGGTCTTACAGCATCAAACTATTACTTTTGTAATGTACTTAATATTACTTTAGCGAAGGCGAGGTAGTGAACGGCTTCACTCCAATCGCTTGGTAAATTTCAGCAGGCTTAAACGCTTGCTCACCTTTGATCACCAATGTCGCTTTTTGCAGTGCTGTAATATCCTTAAGTGGATCGCCATCGATCAACACTAGATCTGCCACTTTGCCTTTGGCAATTGAACCGGTTTGATGTGCAACCCCCATCAATTTAGCACTCTCAAGCGTTGCCATATTCAGCACATCGGCCGCAGGAATGCCCGCATCAACGTAAAGTGCTAGCTCACGGATCAAGGTAAAGCCTGCAATATTATCCGTTCCAGGTACCATTGGAACACCAGCATCATAGAGCTTTTTCAGCATTTTTTGCATTGCTTCACCTGACTCTTGATAGCTCAGTTTAAACTGTTCATCAACATGCATCTCAGCCCCTTTTAAACCGCGAGCGAATGCAATTGGCATATGCTCTGAAATAGCAGCAAATTCCGGATTGATCTTTTGATCTTCTGCCATCAATAAGCTTCTGAATGTAGATACGGTAGGATCCACAACGATGCGCTTATCACTTAGTAACTTGATGAATGCATTCATCTCTGGACTATCAAGTGATAAGCCAGAGGCTTGCTCTCCCATCAGTGAAAACCGTTTTTGTGTTCTGGTATCCACTTCTTCACCAGCAAGGAAATTAAGGAATAGCATATTAATGTGCTGAATCTCATCATAACCATTTTCAATGGCTTGCTCTGCCGTCATAAACGCGGGCACGTGACCGCTAAGCCTCAATCCACGGCTATGTGCACGTTCAGAAATAGGCTTTACCCAGTTCGGATCGATAGAAGAATAGAGCTTCACTTGAACATAGCCATTATCGGCAAAGAAATCGACCGTCTCGAGCGCTTCTTCCAATGACTTCACACTTAAGCCTGCTGAGTTTTCGCTGAATTTATCCATAAAGCCAGCACGATATACACGCGAGCCCAACACCTGATTGGTATTAAATAGCGCTTCAATTTCCATAATATTGTCGTGCTCGTTACCCATGTCTCTAACGCTGGTAACACCGTTCGCAATATTTAAAATACCGTTCTCTTTTGATAAATGACCGTGCATATCCCAAAGCCCTGGGATCAAGGTTTTCCCTTTTCCATCAAGGCTAACCACGCCATTTTGCTTTTTAATATGTTTAGCAATTTCTACAATCTTGCCATTTTTAATCAACACATCATGGTTTTTCAGCAGTTTTTTCTGCTCACCATCAAAGACGGCAACATTTTCAATCAGTAATACAGGGACATCGTGTGTCAGCTTGTTAGCGAGGTTTTCTAGATGTTGCTGTTCGGCTTGTTTTTGGATAGTCTCAAGTTCTTCGAACTGTGCTTTGGTGTAGCCGTCGCGCAAGACATACATTGGCCCCCAACTTTGCGCGAAATAGTTACCATCGTCGTCATACCATGCAAAATTAGGGGTAAGACTAAGGCCACTCGTTACTAATAGATGAACGGTTTGTTCCCCCAACTTCATCGTCTTCATTTTTTCGATAAGCATTTTACCCTGAGGGTAAACATCTAATTCGTATTTATTATTTTTTAGAACATAACGCATCGTCGCGTTATCTAGTGCAAGGTGGTTATTAGACGGTACGTAGAAATCGAGTGTCGCGTCAGCTTTAATGCCTGATTCATTGACACTTTTCCACTGCGCAATGCCTCTGTTATAACTAAACGTTTCATCAATTGTGGAGCCAAAAGCAGAACGTCCTTTAAGACTAAAATTGATGGGTAACCCTTTTTCATTCAACTTTAAGGTTTCATCAATTAAGATCCGACGGTTGTTCCAGCCAAACTCAATTTTGGCTGTATAGTTTTGCTCGTCGATTTTTTCTTGGCTTAGCGTACCAGCTAAGCCCTTTTCTGAGTAAACATTATTGATAATGGTGTCAGCAAATACTACCCAACTCTGCGTAGTTAAAAGCGCCGCAACGAGTGTCGACAAGGCAATTCGCTTTGTTATTATTTTTGTCATGTTATTGTTCCTTAAATTTCCGTTTAACGACAATAATATTACATCAAGATAACAAAAAGCGAAGTGCTTTAACTGTTACAATTCGTGTGGATTTCACTACCCAATCAGGCTTTTAGTAACCTGCTGCTTGGCCATCCTTTCTTGTTTCGGATGCACCATAGTACACTCCAGTTTTACCATCTCGCATAATCGCTTGATAACCGCCATAAGGACCAACTGCTTCTTGTAATTTGTGACCCTTTTTTATCAGCTCTCTACGGGTTTCCATGGAAAAACCAGACTCGAGACTGACATACCCTCCATCCGTCATGATTTCACCGGTTGGCTGCGATGAACCACTATGCAGAATTCGAGGCGCATCGCCCGCTTCTTGTAGATTCATACCAAAATCAATCATGTTAATGAGGATCTGCGCATGCATTTGCGGTTGAGTCGCACCTCCCATCACGCCATAACTCATCCATGGTTTACCATCTTTTGTGACAAAGGCAGGAATAATGGTGTGAAATGGTCTTTTTCCCGGCGCATAACCGTTGTAGTGGTTTTTATCTAACGCAAATAGCTCGCCTCTATTTTGCAAGACAAAGCCAAGCTTAGCTGGAGTCATACCCGAGCCCATACCACGGAAATTACTTTGGATCAGCGACACCATATTCCCTTCTTTATCAGCAGTCGTGAGATAAATGGTATCCCCTTCTACAGGACCTGCATGATCGCGTTTAGCTGCTTTATTTGGATCAATCAATGCACGTCTTTTGTCAGCATATGCTTGCGAAATAAGCATCGCGACTGGTATCTCATTAAAGTCTGGATCGGCGTAGTATTTTGCCCTATCTGCAAAGGCAAGTTTTTTTGCTTCAACAAAGGTGTGAATATACTCAGGGCTGTCGAATCCCATAGCCTTGATATCATAGCCCTCTAAAATATTGAGAATTTGCTGGGCGGCAATGCCCTGACCATTGGGAGGTAGTTCCCATAACGTGTAGCCGCGATAATCAGCACTTACGGGGTCAACCCATTCACTGTGGTGCTCAGCCAAGTCTTGGTAACTCAAGTATCCACCATTGGCTTTCATGTAACGGTCGATTTCTTTAGCAATTTTGCCTTTATAAAAGGCATCGCGGCCTTTTTCTGCAAGTAACTCATAGGTATTAGCGAGTGCCGGATTCTTAAATATCTCTCCCTTTTTAGGCATTTCACCCTCAGGCATAAATACTTCTTTAAATCCGGAATATTGCTCACGAGCTGACACCGAGCGCTGCATGTAATAAGCAATCAACTCCGAAACTGGAAAGCCGCTTCTAGCGTAGTCGATACTGGGTTGAAGTAACTGTTTCATTGGCAGTTTGCCAAATTTTTTGTGCAGTTCAAACCAACCATCGACCGCACCGGGCACAGAAACAGGAAGCGGCCCATAACTTGGAATCGTATCTCCTTGCTGCTGTAACTTTGCTAGCGAAAGGCTTTTTGGTGAGCGCCCTGAAGCATTGAGACCAAATAACTTTTGTTGCTTCGCGTCCCACACAATAGCAAATAAGTCGCCACCGATACCGCAACCTGTAGGCTCCACTAGGCCAAGCATGGCATTAGCTGCAATTGCAGCATCTATGGCGTTTCCGCCTTGCTTCAATACCTCTATTGCGACTTGGGTTGCCAGTGGTTGAGAAGTTGCAGCCATACCCTGAGTTGCAATAACCTCTGAACGGCTAGCAAAAGCTTTTCCCGTGATCCTGTCATATGCGAGAGCCGCTGAGCTTACAGAAGCACATAGCATACTAACCAGTGTGCACTTAACGACCTTATTCATTATTTTTCTCTTTTGTTGTTTTCTTTTTAACCAATATAAAAAGCCAATTCGCTTACAGCAATTCATTTGCGGTCAAAGCGAAAGAAAACGAGATTGGACCTAATGCGAAAACTCAAGACACCATCGCCATAGCACTCGCTCTGCCACAAGAGTTTTCCCTCAAATCTAATACAAGCTTTTGCAGCTGGACTACACTTAAATGTTGAAGTGCTGTGCAGAAAAAATAAACCTAATCGAGATCAGGGTAATTGAATTGGTTATTTATGAGTAATCGGGTTATTTCTATAAACTTAAAACAAACATTGACTTGGGGCACGGTACTCTGTGGCTTGGTGATCTCGTCTTTTATTATCTCCATTTCATATGTTAACCAGCGAGACATGCTGCTCGAAAGCTATGAGGCTAGGCTGAGACAAAACTTTACGCATTTAGGTAGACATCTTTTCACTGAATTTGTGGAGGGCAACGATAATCAGATAAGTCTGACTCTCGAGGATTATTATTCTGACGGTAAATATAAAGCGCTCTTCCTTATTCAAGGAGAAACGCTCCTCAACGAAAGCCAACACTCAGCGGTTGGACTGCAAGTATTTAATCAAGTTATCAGTCAGGCGCAAGTGACAGCAACACTACGCACACTTGACCTCACTGTGGCATTTGACCCTAATCAGCAGCACTTTCTCGCAGCTATTCCCATTTCTCCTAAAGTGCCCGTCGCTGAGTCCGCTGATTTAGTTAGGCTGATTGCTATTTATGACGTAAGCACCGTTTTTCTTTCGTTAAAGCAACAGTTGATAACGAAGGCGAGTATTTTAGCGGTGTTTTTGATACTCATCATTATCGCGCTACTAAGCTTTACCCATTACTTCATTCATAAACCGATCAAAAGACTGATCCAAGTAGGCAATGCATTATCCACAAAGTCTTTGAGCAGTAGAGCCGACATTGTGGGACATGGCGAGCTTGGAGTCCTTGCCAAGCAATTCAATGTCATGGCACAAACGTTAGAAAAAAACTGGCAACAACAATTACAAAGCACCCAAGAATTACAGCGCCGTCACGCACTTATTAATAGTGTTTTTGAGGCATTACCGGATATTTTCTTTATAATCAATACGGATGGCACTATCTTAGAATGTCATACCGGAAAATCAGACGACTTGTATATGTCGCCTGAGCAATTTATCAACAAGAAAATGTCGGAAGTATTGCCCTCCCACGCAGCTAAACACTTTAGCCAAGCCATCAAGTCTGCCAATCAGCGCCACCAATTAACCCAAATAGAATATCCACTGACAATTGCTGATCAAGCGAAGCTATTTGAAGCTCGGTTATCTCCTATTCCAGGAACAGATCAATTGGTTATTGCAGTGCGAGATATCACCGAGAAAAAGCGTCAAGAAGAAGTCATTTTACATCACGCTTTTTATGACTCATTGACCGATTTACCAAATCGCTTTTTAGCGATGGAGCGGCTAGCGCAGCAACTGTTTGATGCCGAACGCAACGATGAGCTTGCGGTGGTGTTTTTTATTGATTTAGATGATTTTAAAAGGATCAATGATTCACTCGGACACGAAACGGGGGATCAAATTCTCATCGCTTCGGGAGAAAGACTCAAGCAATCGCTACGTGAGCAAGATACCGTGTCACGTCTTAGTGGTGATGAGTTTATTGTGTTGATGGGAGGATTTAAACATACTGCAGACATTACCTCAGTTGCCGATATGCTCATCAAACTTTTTCACCATCCCATTATTGTCGACGATAAAGATTTTAATATTTCAGTCAGTATAGGCGTTGCTATCTATCCTTTAGACGCGAACTCCCCCCAAGAGTTACTTAGCTGCGCTGATACCGCAATGTACAATGCCAAAAGTAATGGTCGCAACAACTACTGTCTATTTAATCAAAAGATGAGTCAACAGTTGTCTCGGCGCATTGAAATTGAGGAAGCACTGCGCGTAGCACTAAATGAACACGAGTTAGAAGTGTTTTACCAACCTCAATTTTATATTGAAAACAGTGATGTATTTGGCGCGGAAGCTTTACTTCGCTGGCACAGTAAAACACTGGGTAATGTCTCTCCTGCGGAGTTTATTCCCGTTGCGGAACAAAGCGGTTTGATCATCGACATCGGATTGTTTGTGCTCTCAACGGCTATTAACCAAGCACACCAATGGCAGCAACACTTAGACTCCGACATCCGCATCGCAATCAATTTATCACCAAGGCAGTTTAAAGACCCAAACCTTTTGAAACAGATTGAGCTATTAGTAAAAGACATCCCGATTGCCAATCGCTTTATCGAGCTGGAGATCACAGAAGGCGTACTGATCTCAGGACAGGCACAGGTAAAACAGACCCTAACCCAATTACATCAGTTAGGGTTTAAATTATCTTTGGATGATTTTGGTACGGGCTATTCGTCACTGAACTATCTCCGTCATTACCCCTTCGATTTACTCAAAATAGACCGCAGTTTTATCAGCGATATGCTCACCACTCACGAGTCTAAAGCGTTAGTTAAAACCATTATTGCCATGGCGCATAATTTATCGATGAAAGTAGTCGCCGAAGGCGTGGAGACACTGGAGCAATTGCGTTTATTGCAGCAGCTAGAGTGTGATTTTGGTCAAGGATATCTGATCAGCAAGCCGCTTTCTGCAGCACAATTTGAAAGCTTTTACCATACTAAGATCGAACCAGTTAAGCGTTCATCTTAGCAAGCAAAACAAACTTTAAAAGCAACATCGCTCCCGAATATCCACTTGAGATAATAAATCTGGGTAAACACAAGACTAATAAAAATAATATGTTAGTATTGCAAGGCAGTGTAAGGATTTTGAATCATGAATATAGAGTTACTAGTTAGCAAAGCCAAGCAAGTATGTGACAACCGTGGTGCACGATTTACTCCTATTAGAGAAAAAGTATTTAGACTACTCGCCTCTAAACAAGGTGGCGTTGGCGCATACGACTTACTTGAAGAGCTCAAGTTGACGGAAGCGGCTGCAAAACCAGCTACCGTATATCGTGCCTTAGACTTTCTTTCTGAGTTGGGTTTTATCCATAAAATAGAAAGCACTAATGCGTTTATGCTTTGCCATCACTTCGACCACACACATCCAGTGCAGTTACTGATCTGCGATAGTTGCGGTAACGTTCAAGAGTTACACTCAAACACGATTTCGCATGAACTGAACAGCCTAGCTGCGGAAACCGGATTTGTGGTTACAGAGCAAACCATCGAGGCTCATGGCCGTTGCGAAAAATGTAAAGATTAAGTGCAGTGAGTAAAAAAGCCCACTACACTTATCACTAAGAGCGACACTAATTTATTAAAAAAGCGTAAGGGAAAGTCAATATGAATGTAGAGTTCATCAACCCCTTTTTATCATCTCTAATCAATGTATTGGCTACAATGGCGCAAACAGAATTGACGCCGGGTAAGCCAAAAGTGAAGAAAGACGAAGTCGCACAAGGTGATGTATCGGGTCTGATTGGTATGGTTGGTCCACAGACAAAAGGGTCATTTTCGATCACCTTTGAAGAAAACTTAGCGCTAACCATTATGGAGCGTATGCTTGGTGAACGCCCAGACTCCATAAATGAAGACGTCACTGATATGGTTGGTGAAATCACCAACATGGTCACTGGCGGTGCTAAAAACCTGCTCGGCGAAAAAGGTTACGAATTTGATATGGCAACACCGGTTGTCGTTTCAGGCCCAGGCCATACCATCACTCATAAATGTGATGGTCCTAAACTTATTATGCCATTCACCTCTCCTGACGGTAATGCCAATATCGAAGTCAGCTTCGACAAACTCGCCTAACAGTTAAAAACACACGTTACTTTATGAGTTGGACTCAAAAACAAATTATCTTGAAGCCTCGAAAGCGAGGCTTTCACTTGGTAGACGACGAGATTATCTCGCAGCTTCCTGAACTACATGACTATCGTCTAGGGCTGCTGCACCTGTTTATACAACACACCTCCGCCAGCCTAACAATTAACGAAAATGCCGATCCAACGGTACGTATGGATATGGAAAGCCACTTTAATCATTTTGTACCACAGAGGCAAAGCTACTACCGCCATGACTATGAGGGTGATGACGATATGCCAGCACATATCAAATCCAGCACCTTAGGATGTGAAGTAACCATTCCCATTTCTGAGGGCCGCCTGCGTTTAGGTACTTGGCAAGGTATTTATCTCGGTGAGCATCGTGACCATGGTGGTGCAAGACGCGTTATCGTAACGCTTCAAGGTGACAGAAAAGGCTAGGCGCTTAGCCTTCGATGTATTCGTAGCTTACTCTTGGGGTGACGTTACACAGCAGCTCATATGGAATCGTATCTGCACATTGCGCTATCTCTTCTACGGGCAGGTTTGGTCCCCACATTTCTACTTCTTCACCAACTTGAATGCCATTAGAATTATCACCAATATTCACACTGATCATATCCATAGACACGGTGCCGACTATACCGTAACGCTGGTTACCAATAACCACCGGAGTGCCAATTTTAGCGTGTCTGGGATAACCGTCTCCATAGCCAACACCAATAACGGCAAGATAGGTGTCCTGTTCACATTGCCAACGTCCGCCATAACCTACCGCCTGATGTGCTCTCACCCGCTTGATGGCAATAACTTTAGTAGTCAAGCGCATGACGGGCTTTAAACCATGTTGCTGGCCAACACGCGCAAGCATAGGTGAAACGCCATAAAGCATTAGGCCCGGACGGATCCAGTCGCCATGAGATTCAGGCCAACCTATGATCCCCGCGGAGTTTGCCAAACACAATGGTGCGTGACTTTGACCAACCAAAGACTTAAATAACACTTGTTGTACTTCGGTTTTATTGTCTTTGATATCATCGGCACAAGCAAAGTGTGTCATTAAGTGGATTTTATCAGCAACATTTTTTGATCGCTTAAGGCGAGCATAAAACGCTTCAAACTCTTCAGGCTCAACGCCGAGACGATGCATACCGGTATCTACTTTTAGCCACACTGTGAGCGGTGCATCTAAATTAGCACGCTCAATGGCTTCAAGCTGAGAAATGTCATGCACTATGGTTTGCAAATTATTGGCAAGTAAAATAGGTAAATCAGAAGGATGAAAAAAACCTTCTAACAAGACAATTGGTTTAGTGATGCCACCTGTTCTAAGCGCGAGCGCTTCATCAACTCTCGCCACAGCGAATGCATCCGCATCTTGCAAATGCTGAGCTATTTTAACCAAACCATGACCATAAGCGTTGGCCTTAAGTACCGCCATAATCTTACTTTTTGGCGCCAGTTTTTGCGTTAGCTGTAGGTTTTCTCTCAGCGCGGTTAAATCGATTTCAGCACTTGCTAGTCGCATTTCACTACTCAATTGACAGTTAATATTCGTCGTCCATTGCTGGACCCGCATAGTTATCGAATCGAGAGTATTGACCTTGGAAGGTTAACCTAACCTTACCGATCGGACCGTTACGTTGCTTACCTATGATGATTTCGGCCGTGCCTTTGTCTAGGCTATCGTCGTTGTAAACTTCATCACGATAAATAAACATGATTAAGTCGGCATCCTGCTCGATAGAGCCTGATTCACGTAAGTCAGAGTTTACTGGGCGTTTATCTGCACGTTGTTCTAGCGTACGGTTAAGCTGAGAAAGCGCGATAACTGGACACTGCAGCTCTTTGGCTAGTGCCTTTAATGAACGAGAAATTTCAGCAATCTCAAGCGTACGGTTGTCCGAAAGGCTCGGTACGCGCATGAGCTGCAAGTAGTCCACCATGATCATGCTGATCCCACCGTGATCGCGCGCAATTCGTCTCGCGCGTGAACGCACATCTGTTGGCGTAAGACCGGATGCATCATCTATGTACATCTTGCCCTTTTCCATCAGTAAGCCCATGGTGGATGACAAACGTGCCCAATCGTCATCATCTAATTGACCGGTACGTACCTTGGTTTGGTTGATACGGCCGAGTGAGGCGAGCATCCTCATCATGATCTGTTCTGAAGGCATCTCTAGCGAGTAGATCAGTACTGGCTTATCTTGCGTCATCGCGGCATGCTCAGCCAAGTTCATCGCAAATGTGGTTTTACCCATCGACGGACGCGCTGCAACAATGATCAAATCAGAAGGCTGTAGTCCTGCTGTCATCTTGTCTAAGTCGCCGTAGCCTGTACTTACCCCGGTAACACCATCTTGTGGAGATTGGTAAAGTTCTTCAATTTTATCAACGGTTTTCTCTAGGATGCTGTGAATACTCTGCGGACCTTCAGTGCTTTTAGTGCGCTGCTCAGCAATCTTAAATACCTTGCTCTCAGCTAAATCTAACAGCTCATGGCTATCTCGTCCCTCAGGATTAAAGCCAGCCTCTGCTATTTCATTCGCCACACCAATCATTTCGCGAACAACCGCACGCTCACGGACGATACTCGCGTATGCATCAATGTTTGCAGCACTAGGCGTGTTTTTAGCAATCTCAGCAAGATAGGAGAAACCTCCTATGGTTTCTAACTGATTGTTCTTTTCTAGATTCTCAGAAATCGTGATTAAGTCGATAGGTTGACTAAGCTCTACCAGCTTTTCCATCGCTTCAAAGATCAGCTTGTGGGTTCTGGTATAAAAGTCATGAGACACCACCAATTCCGCAACACGGTCGAAGGCTTCATTATCTAGCATCAAGCCACCGAGCACAGATTGCTCAGCTTCAATTGAGTGCGGTGGAACTTTTAAGGTATCGACTTGTATATCTGGTTTAGCCATATCACAACATTGAGAAATTGAAGGCCCTCTATTGTATCTGGTCTACCCATAAGTGCAAATAACAAAAGGCCAGAGTTTGGGGAAACTCTGGCCTTTTGTTATTCTTACTGCTCTATTGCTTCATTAGTTACGCTTTAGCTCAATATTGCCGCTAACGGTATCGATTTCTACATCTGCATTACCACCGTTAAGCACAAACTCGAGTGAACGAGCTGGGCCATATTTGGCTTTTTTGACTTGATCTGAACTTAGCTCATTGGTGATATGGCCACCTGAATGCGCATTGATTTCAAACCTTGCTGATACATCTGCAGGGAAATAAAGCTCAATATCGCCACTAACGCTGTCCATATTTATATTGGCGTTATCCAGTAACTTTGCTGCATATACTGCTATTTCGCCGTTAACGGTAGATAAGCGTAAGTCTTTTAACTCAGCCATCTTCAACTCGACTTCGCCATTGACGTTTTCTAAGCGCAGCTCGGTTGCGGTGGTTTGCGTTTTAATTTCGCCATTAACGGCGTTAAATCTTAGCTTACCGCTCGAAGCGATATCCTCAATGTCCCCATTGACGGTTTCAAACTGAATATTGCCATCTAAGTCACGACTATCAATATCACCATTTACCGTTTCTAATGCAATTTTACCGCTGATTTTACTCGCTTTAATATTGCCGTTGACCGTTTTGATACGGGCGCCCGCAGTTAAATCAGCAGCTTCAACATCAACCACCACCCCTTCAAAATTTAATTCACTGCTACGAGGCATGTAAATGGTGAGTTTAGAGCCATCACCACCGCCCCAACTTTTATAGCGTCTTGGCATCTTCACGATAAACTCGGTTACCTCACCAGAGGTTTCTAGTTTATAACCCTCGGCTTTATCGTCTAACTCGCCTGTCACTTTAAAAACGTTTTTATCCCATGTTTTTATCGTTACGTCACCGCGCTGATTCTCGATGACAACTTTACCATTTTCAGGAACCGACAGTTCTTTATCGATAGATTCTCCGGCGAACACTATCGCTGGTAGCGCCGCTAGGCCAATAATTAATGCTTTCATCCTAATTCTCCTAAATTTGTTGCCAACGAGGTTGGTGAACCTTATTGATTAAGTCGAGTTGCTGCTGATAAACCTGAGCTAACATCTTTAACAGCGCAGCATTCTCAGGATCTTGCTTTAAAGACAACTTAATCGCTTGTTCCGCCTGCTCGAGCTCTTGCAATTGTGTCTGCCAATCAGAAGTCAGCGCTGGCTGCGTTTCATATTGAACCAGTAAAGACTGCTTTTGCTGCTCAAAAAAAGCGCTAATGTTAGCCAGTGAGTCTTGCTTGGGCTGATTCATAATGACTTGCCAAGCAAGTAAGCCCGCAATAGTACACGCCGCAATACCAGATAACTTTTGCCAATTATTTTGCTTCGGCGGCTGCATCGGTTGTGCTTGATTGATTGCACGCTCAACGCCTTGCCATAAGTCACGTTGTGGCTTTGGCTGCGACTGTTCGTCATTCAGTGCGGTATGCATAAATTCATCAAAAGATGGTTTAGTCATTGTTGTACCACTCCTGTAATAAGTTACGTGCTCGGTGATATTGCGATTTACTCGACCCTACGGCCATGTTTAACATATTGGCAATTTCCTCGTGGCGATACCCTTCGACAGCATGTAATACGAAAACCAACCTGGCACGTTCTGGCAATCTGACAATGAGTTTATCTAAGCCATTTAGCTCTCCTAGCTGCTCAGCACCTTGCTCATCCAGACCAGACTGCTCAAAGCTTACGACCTTTTGTAACCAGTTTTTTTGCTTTCTAAGATAGCTGATAGCAATATTACTGGTCACACTATGAAGCCAAGTCGTAAATTGTGATTGCCCTTTAAATTGGTCTATCTTTTGCCACAATTGCACAAAAACTTCCTGACATGCATCTTCTGCATGAGCAGGCTCAGCGAGCAATCTAAGACATAATGCATATACGCGACGATGATGTTGCTCAAATAGTTCGCGAAATGCACTTTGATCCCCTTGCTGGCACCTAGCCACTAGCGCATCGGTTTGTTCTTGTGTAAATGCCTCTTTGGCATTAATTATCATGCGTCTGTTCCTTTGGGTTGATTCCTTCATCTTCGCATATCGAATGGAACAAACAAAGTCACCAACGCTCAATTGCCAATTTCTACTTTTTTATAAAGTACTTATTTAGACGCGGGCGAAATCGGAAATGGTTTAAAGGGGTTTGAAAAAATTTTACTTTTTTTATTTAGCGGCAAAAAGTGGAGCCTAACGCTCCACTTAGGAAAGTTACTCAGCGCTTTTATACCAGTTGTATTAAGTAAATGATCTATCTTGAAGCGGGGAAATAGCTTTAGTAGCACCGCTCTCGCGTCCTGCTACCGCTAAGGTACCTATATCCATATAGGCAAGGCAAAAATTTTGCTATTTAGTTGTTCTAAATGAGAAATTTTTAACGAAGCTAATATGCTATTTCACCCTTCAAATTGATTAGAGAATTAATTCAATTGGTATTAGCTTCACTCTCATCGGCAACTTGATAGGGTTTATAGTGCCAGCCCTTAAAGACCAATGTCGGCTTTTGCCCTGGCGGCTGTACACCAATACCCGAATTTTTTAATGCTTGATCAAAGTGGATCCCTGTACCACCGGTACCAGTAATCGATGCCCCTCGAACTGTACCGTACAATTGCCCACTGCCATTTAACAGAATAGAAGTTAACGGTGAATAAATAGCAGCATATAGCGATGATGCGCCGCTAAATACAAAACCATTAGGGCCATCAAAAGAAGAATACACGCTAAACACCGGCAGTTTGCTCTTCTTGGTTAAGCCTTCTTGCTCAGCAATGACCTTAGCACTTGCGCCAATAGAAACTTTGCCAGTGGTGAACACGGTCAAAGAGCTTTCTTTTTCTATCCAGATATGGGTGTCGCCGGTTAATGTGAGGTCACCATCAATCAACCAAATCACATCGCCACCAGAGATCTTGATTTTGCCGTCAGAGCCTAACTTCAACCCTTTAAATGGGAACGCAAGCTGTGTTTTCTCTGTCGCGGTGCCGAGATTCTGATCTACCCCTTGGAACAAATAAATGGTGTGCTCTTTTGCAACATACACACTTGAGCCATTACGCTCGTACACAGCCTGCTTAGGTTTAAAGTGTAAGATTTGTTGCGCCCCTACATTTAAGGAAGAAAAGTCGTTATTTGGATCAATAATGCTATCCATATTAAAAGGCAACGCCAAAGGATCACATTCTTTATTTGGCTTTGCAGGGTCATAGTCGGGAGAATCTGGATCGTACACTTTTACCGGTTCAACCACTAAGTCTGCGACTCTAAATTTAGCATCGGAGTAATGCACACCATCTTGAACTTGCAAGCCAGTATCTTTAAATTGACCGCTGCCAGTATATTGAATATCGAACGCATCGCCATTTTGGTTGAGGATCTCAGCGCCCCACTCCATTTTCGCGTCACCCATTGCACGTACATAACCTTGGATCTTTCCGCCTCTATGCGTGAAAAAGCCGCGGCTATAGACATTACCTTCCACTCTAATACCGCTTGATGACGGCGAAATATCTACCCCGGTATTTGACCTAACGTCACCCAAAATCGGTGAAGAGCCTTTTAAGTAAATCACACCAGATGCTTCAACATCGCCTTTAATCGGAGAGTGGCCTGATAGCACCACATCTGCATCGCCTACCACAGTGTGTACATCACCATCATGGCTTTTTGTTTCTTCGTAAGTGCCTTTCGATGAGTCGTAGCTATCGACAGAGCCACTACCAGATAGATTCACCCCTTTACAGCCAGTCACCGCATTTTGGAATATGGACTCTTTCGCCGCTGGCTGTAACTCAAAGCGCGCAACTAGCCGATGGTTCGCGTGCTCACCATGACGTTGACCTAAGCTTTCGATTTCAAACTCATTGCCATTGGCATTAACCGAGATCTGATATTGCGAATCAGGAACTGCACCGCTACCCGTTTTGTTTATACCATTTATCAGCGCATTGACGTCTTGCGGATTGCCACTTAACGCCGCATCCAGTTTTTGACGATATTCTCTGATCCCTTGTTCAGCCACTAATCTTGCATTAATGTCTTTTTGGAAGTTACCACTTAATCTTTCTTGTACAACACCTTCCTTGAGGGAAGCAAATACCACAACGCTAGCCATGCCGCCGAGCAGCATCACTTTAACCAGTGTAAAACCTTGTTGTTTCATTGTATTAGCTACCTAATCCAGCGTAAAAATTCATCTGTATGCCTGCACCATATTGTGTCGGAAAACTACTACCCTGTATTGTGACTGTAATTAACTGACCACTGGCATCGGTTGCAAATGTGAGTCCAGTTACCCCCTTCAAAAGATTGATATCACCCGTGCCGCGATCGCACACTAAATACCCATCTTGTAAAAAATAGCGCTCAGTGTAGTCAACCATGGGGACACTGCCATCACAAGCGGGGACCCCTGCCAATTGGCGGATCGTAATATCGGTCGCCGTCACAGTAGGGACTTCCTGAGTTTGCTTGATGCTGCGCATCATCACTCGATTGGTATAGCGAACAATCTCTTGCGATGTTGCAAGCTGCTGGCTTGTCGTCACCGTTTCTTTTATCGACGTGTACGACGTTGCAATCCCCATAACCAATACCAACCCCACAACCATAGCAACCATGAGTTCCAGTAAGGTATACCCATTTATCTGTTTCATGAGCCCCCTCCTGCCGGCGGAGAACAAGTGTCCGCAACCTCTGGGTAACTGGTAGTTAAAGAAATTTGGTTTTCAGCAGGGTTTTTTACTCGCTTATCTTCCCAGCTCACCGTAAGCTGCATGTTATTGCTATAGGTCGCAGGCAACACTAACGTAAAGCGACTATCCGCAGGATGCAGCTGTTGAATAAGTGGATTGGCGAGCGTCATATCATTGTTGTTATGTTGCAATTCACATAACAACGGCCATATTCTCTCAATTGCGTTTTGACCATGAATTAACGCCATTGTGTATTGAAAGCTATTGGAGGCAAACTGTAATGACTTAAGCTGCGTCGCAGCCAAACCAAGCAACATTAACCCGGCCACCAACATCGACACCACGACCTCAATGAGAGAAAACCCCTTACTTAACTGCAATTTTGTTCCGCCTCAGCTAACCAACTTTGACCGCTGACCAACACACATAAACGATAATCCTGAGTATTGGCAATGTTGTCGGTAATCAATATATTGTTTGTTGCCAGCACTTCGCCACTTTCACGCACAACTTGGTCGGCAAGTGCCACTTCTATCGAGCTATGTTTAATAGAAAACCGCCCTACTTCGGTCAATTGGCCATTTTCATTGGTTTTCACAACCCAGTCGCTGTCCTCTACGACCAGTGACACCTGCTGCTCTCGTCGAACCGCTTCACTGCGGGCCAGACGATATACCGCCTGTAGTTGATTAGCATGCGTCGTGAGTCTGTCTTGCTGAATTTGCTTTATAAAACTTGGCGCAGCTATCGAAGCTAAAATTGCAAGTATTGCCATGGAAATAAGCAGCTCAAGCAGGGTAAACCCTAAATATCTATTGCCAGCAGTCATTGTTCTTCGGTCCCTGTTCACCAAGGTGGTTGATACTTAGCACACCACACCTATCAGCCGCTTGTGCTTTTCCAACTATTGGCGTGGCTGTAAATTGATACCCCAAGTTACGGTATTGCCCAACTGCGCCATTTGGTTTATCAGTGGGAATATATTTAAACGTGTAGAATTTAGACTCAGGCAGGTCTGTAAGTAAACTCGCATCAGGGTAGCCACTATTACGGCTATATATGCGCTCAATCACACCTGCCATTTCCAACATTTGCTGTTGTGCTTGCGAACGACGTCCATCCTGAACGTATTCCACATATGACGGATATGCCACGCTGGCTGTGATCGCCACTATTGCAACCGCAATTAATAGCTCTGTAAGCGTAAAACCTTTATTTACCGACATTTAATTATTCCACCACTAAATTGATAGCGCTGTCATTTTATTCCACTTTATGACAGACAAAAGACAAAGAAAAGGATTAACCTATAATATGTAAACATAACATGGAGCGAAAGTTTCTAAAAAGGAAACTTATTACACCACATTACAACAGTATTACCTTTTGATATAAGGCAAACTTTGAGCGAGAGGATCATCCATGTCACACCTTAAATTGGTATGAATAAGATTATTATTATGATTTTCTTCGAGGGGTTACTTAATTCAACCTAAGAGTTGGATACCAACAAAACCAATAGCATTAAGAATATCTATTAACTAGGTTTTTACTGTCCGAAATTCGGGCTCATTTAGGAAAATTAAGTGAATAAAAAGCCGTGCACAAAAATACACGGCTTTTTTAATTTAAGCTCAATTAAAAATTAAGCTTCAGCAATTACGATTACTTTGATCGTAGCTGTAACGTCAGAGTGTACTTGGATAGCTACATCGAACTCGCCAGTCTCACGGATAGTACCAAGAGGTAGACGAACTTCTGACTTAGATACCTCAACACCTACTGCAGAGATAGCATCAGCAATATCGCGAGTACCGATAGAACCGAATAGCTTACCTTCGTCACCCGCTTTAGAAACTAGAGTTACTTCAGCTAGTGCTTCTAGTTTTTCAGCGCGTGCCTGTGCAGCAACTAGCTCTTCAGCGATTTTCGCTTCAAGCTCAGCGCGACGTGCTTCGAAAGTTTCAATGTTAGATTTAGTTGCAGGAACTGCTTTACCCTTAGGGAATAAGAAGTTACGTGCGAAGCCAGATTTAACATTAACCTGATCACCTAGGCTACCTAGGTTTGCAATTTTGTCTAGTAGAATAACTTGCATGTCTCTACACCTTTTAAAAACTAGTAATCAGCTGCTTACTTGTGTAAGTCAGTGTATGGAAGAAGGGCTAGGTAGCGAGCACGCTTGATAGCAGTTGCTAGCTGACGCTGGTATTTAGCGCTAGTACCTGTGATACGGCTAGGTACGATTTTGCCACTTTCTGTTACGTAGTTTCTAAGAGTAGCCAGATCTTTGTAATCAATTTGTTGTACGCCTTCCGCTTTAAAACGGCAGAACTTACGACGTCTGAAATAACGTGCCATGAGTAATTTCCTCAATTAATTCTTTCAATATGTTGTGCGTGCAATACCAGCTGACTCAAGCCATTTCGGCTCTCGTGGCGATTTATAAAACCGCGAACTTGTAATGCTTGCCCAACGTATAAATGCTCAGTTTGGTTTCGGAACTGTTCTCCACTGGCAACCACTTGAATACGCACGTAGGCATTTCGAGTTAGGTCAGCCTCTAATTGCATTGATTTGTGCTCAAGTACAAATATGCAATGTGGGATCCCAGCTGGGCTTTGACTAAATTTAGGTGTTTTACAAATCACGCCCGAAAGCAGATATTGATTGGTATACAGGTCAACCTGATTACTCACCATTACCTCGAAAGGTTAGTCAAATCCGAAATCAACAACGATTAAGCAGAAGCTGCTTCTTTTTTCTCTTCTTTTGCAAGAGGAGACGCTTCAGTTACCGCGTTTTTAGTACGCATAACTAGGTTACGAAGCACTGCATCGTTGTAGCGGAAAGAAGTTTCAAGCTCGTTGATTACTTCAGTTGGTGCTTCAACGTTCAATAGAACATAGTGTGCTTTGTGAAGCTTTTCGATTGGGTAAGCCAGTTGACGACGACCCCAGTCTTCTAGACGGTGAATAGTACCGCCAGCTTCAGTGATAGCACCAGTATAACGCTCGATCATACCAGGTACTTGCTCACTTTGGTCTGGGTGAACCATGAATACGATTTCGTAATGACGCATGGATATTCCTTACGGTTAGTATAGCCTTGTCCCGTTTCGGCCAGTCGGGGTAAGGCAAGGAACGATAATAGTAAGGCCGAAAGAGCGCGTATTTTACGCGTAGCATTAAAATTAAGCAATCAGTTTGTTATGAAAAGTTGGTGGAATAAGACTATATCTGCAAGGTTTTTTTAGAGTGATTGAAAAACAAGGATATTTAGGAGAGTTGGAGCGGCACACGAGGTTCGAACTCGTGACCTCGACCTTGGCAAGGTCGCGCTCTACCAGCTGAGCTAGTGCCGCATCACATCATATTCTTTATTTTTCCAGTCGAATATAAACTGAGAAGTTTGGAGCGGCACACGAGGTTCGAACTCGTGACCTCGACCTTGGCAAGGTCGCGCTCTACCAGCTGAGCTAGTGCCGCATCACAATATTTAGCTCTGGATTTGTCGGTAACTACGCAGGGTCGCGTTGATTACCTACTGCAGCTGAGCTAGTGCCGCATTCCATAGTTAGCTCATTATGTTGTCGATAATAACGCAAGGTCGCGTCCTTACCTGTAGCAGCTGAGCTAGTGCCGCATCACAATATTTAGCTCATTATATTGTCGGTAATTACGCAAGGTCGCGTTGATTACCTACTGCAGCTGAGCTAGTGCCGCATTTCATTTTTAGTTTATACACCTAAAGCAAGTGTTTGGAGCGGCACACGAGGTTCGAACTCGTGACCTCGACCTTGGCAAGGTCGCGCTCTACCAGCTGAGCTAGTGCCGCATTCCGATATAGCTCTTAGTTTTCCGCTGGGCGCAACCTTGAGGTCGCGTCTAACGTTTTAGCAGCTGAGCTAGTGCCGCATCACATTTTTTAGTTTATACACCTAAAACAAGTGTTTGGAGCGGCACACGAGGTTCGAACTCGTGACCTCGACCTTGGCAAGGTCGCGCTCTACCAGCTGAGCTAGTGCCGCATTCCATAGTTAGCTCATTATATCGTCGGTAATTACGCAAGGTCGCGTTGATTACCTACTGCAGCTGAGCTAGTGCCGCATTCCGATATAGCTCTTAGTTTTCCGCTGGGCGCAACCTTGAGGTCGCGTCTAACGTTTTAGCAGCTGAGCTAGTGCCGCATCACAATATTTAGCTCTGTATTGTTCGGTAACTACGCTAGGTCGCGTTTTACCTATAACAGCTGAGCTTATACTGCTTTAATAATGCTCAAGAAACCCCGCAAGGCTTGTCATCTCAAGCGGGGCAGGATTCTACAAGATAAAATTTGCTTTGCAAGTGTTTTTTAAACTTTGAAGAATTTTTCTTGGTAAACTTTCAGCTCCATGATGGAGTCTTTGATATCATCCAGTGCTAAGTGAGAGCTTTTCTTTTTGATCTCACCTAGTAGCTCAGGCTTCCAGCGTCTCGCAAGTTCTTTTATCGTACTGACGTCCAAATTGCGATAGTGGAAATAAGCTTCTAGCTCTGGCATGTATTTGTTGAGGAATCTACGGTCTTGACCAATAGAGTTACCACACATTGGAGAAGCACCTGGCGGCACCCACTCTTTAAGGAAATCTAGTGTTTGCTTAACTGCATCTGCTTCCGTGAACTTACTCGCCTTACAGCGAGCAGTCAGACCTGAGCGACCATGTTGATTGGTGCACCACTCATCCATATTGTCCAACAGCTCATCACTTTGATGAATTGCCACTACTGGACCTTCAGCTAAAACATTGAGATCACCATCTGTGATCACCGTCGCGATTTCTAAGATTTTATCTGTTTTCGGTTCTAGCCCCGTCATCTCTAGATCGAGCCAGATCAAGTTTGATTCATGAAAAGTCATACTTTACCTTAGCGGTACTTTCCTTTAGATCCAATGCAATTAGATATATCATATTAGTTTAAACACTCGACCTAAAGCTTTTTTTACCATGCGCGGCGTTTTATTGATTTATAGCCTAAATTTGAACGCTCTGCACGCCAAAGCTTAAACAGATTATAAACATGGCAAAGAAAAAGAAACTCAGTAAGGGCCAATCCCGTCGGATTAGAGCCAATCATCAGAAGCGAATCGATAAAGCGAAAGAGACAGAAGTATCTGATGTTTCATGGCAAAACGACAACTTAGGGCCAACAGAAGCCGCAGTGGTGATCAGCCGCTTCGGCCAACATGCGGATATAGAAACCACAGACCAAGAAGTTTTGCGTTGCAATATCCGTCGTACCGTAACAAGCTTAGTTTGCGGTGATGAAGTCATTTTTCGTCGTGCCAAGGTCAGTGATGGTGACTTAGCCGGCGTAATTGAGGCTGTGCATGAAAGGCGCACGCAACTCACTCGTCCAGATTTTTATGACGGTGTGAAAGTTGTCGCTGCGAATATTGACCAAATATTGATGGTGTCGGCCGTTGTGCCGGAATTTACCCCTCAAATCATCGATCGCTACTTAGTCGCTTGTGAGGATATGGGGATAGAGCCGATTTTATTACTCAATAAAATTGATTTGCTTGACCAAGAAAGCCTCGAATATATTGATGAAGTCTTAGATATATATCGTGAGCTTGGCTATCGCGTACTGTTAGTCAGTACAAAATCAGGCGAAGGCATTGACGAGTTAAAACACATGCTTGAGGACAAAAATAATATTTTTGTTGGTCAATCAGGGGTTGGCAAATCAACGTTGGTCAATACGGTACTGCCCAATGCAGATATTCTCACCAAAGAAGTCTCCGAAAATAGCGGCTTAGGGCAACATACAACCACAGTATCGCGCTTACACCACTTGCCGTCCGGTGGAAACCTGATCGACAGCCCAGGGATCCGTGAGTTCGGCCTATGGCACTTAGACGTGGAACGCGTCACTTGGTGCTTTAAAGAATTTAGGGAATTTATTGGCGGCTGCCGCTTTAGAGACTGTAAACACCTGAACGATCCGGGATGTTTACTTCGTGAAGCCGTAGATGAAGGTAAAATCAGCGAATTACGTTTTGAAAGTTACCATCGTATTTTAGAATCTATGGCTGATGGCCGCGCAGGTGCGCGCGCGCCGAGAGTCTGATAATATTTGCTAAATTGGCTCAATGACTTGAGCCCTATAGTCACTTCGCAATACAAAAACCGAAAGTGACAAGACTAATAATTAGGAACTGTTAAAAGTGAATTTGGATAAACTAAAAATTGCCATGCAATATGCATTACCTAAACATGCGGTTTCTCGTTTGGTTGGTAAGCTTGCCGCAGCAGAAGCTGGCGCCTTAACCACAAAGCTAATTAAGCTGTTTATCAAACAATATAAAATCGACATGAGCGAGGCATTGCACGAAGATCCAGCTCACTACAAAACCTTTAACGAGTTTTTTACCCGTCCACTGAAGCCAGGTATCCGTCCTTTGGCAGAAGATAGCGATATCCTTGCCCACCCAGTTGATGGTGCAATCAGCCAACTTGGTGATGTCGTCGATGGTCAAATTATCCAAGCTAAGGGTCACAACTACAGCTTACAGACGCTGCTAGGCGGTAAAGAAGAAGACGTTGCGCCTTATGTTGGTGGTAAGTTTGCAACGATTTATCTAGCACCGAAGGATTATCACCGTATCCACATGCCGGTTGATGGCACACTTCGTAAAATGATTTATGTACCGGGCGACTTATTCTCAGTAAATCCACTTACCGCGCAAAATGTGCCTAATTTATTTGCTCGTAACGAGCGAGTTGTTGCTATTTTTGACACTGAGATTGGTCCGCTTTCTATGGTATTGGTTGGTGCAACTATCGTCGCTAGCATTGAGACGATTTGGGCCGGTACAGTGACACCACCAGCCGGAAGAGATGTCTTTACTTGGACATATCCAGCAGAAGGTGACAACGCGATAACGCTGAAAAAAGGCGAAGAGATGGGTCGCTTTAAGCTTGGTTCTACCGTGATTTTAGCGTGGGGAGCAAATAAGGCAGAGTTCTTAGATGACCAAAACCCAGAGACCGTCACACGCATGGGTACCCCTTTCGCAAAAATAGCAGAGTAGACTAATTGGTATTAGTGGCTTGAAACTATCTCAAGCCACAACAATCACACTCGGGGTTTTTACTGAGCCCATACTGCTTTTGCTGCAAACTCATAGCATCTAGCGTACAAAATACGCTTCCTTGGTGATGTCCAAGTAGCACGTTTATGGTCAATAAAGCTTGCTGCGCGCCGATCACACCCAGTAATGGACTAATGACGCCAAAGTTGTCACAACTCTCCACTGGTGTTTGCGAACCCTCAGGGAAAACGCAAGCATAACAAGGTGACTCAGCCCTAAAATCAAAGCACATGAGTTGGCCTTGTGTGGCAATCGCGGCGCCAGCGATCAACACCTTGCTCACTTGATGACAATACCTATTGAGCAAATAACGGGTAGTAAAGTTATCGCTGCAATCCAAGACAATATCGGCATCACGGAGCAACTCGGCGACGTTCTTATCGGTCAACCTCGCATTTATTGGTACTAGTGTGATCTCATTATTGAGACTTGCCAGCACCTTTCCTGCTGCTTTGGCTTTTTGCTGACCAAGGTGGTTCACCTTATACAGAATTTGCCTTTGTAAGTTAGACAATTCCACGTCGTCATCATCAACAAAAGTAAGCTTACCAATGCCACTCGCCGCTAAGTAAAACAATGCAGGGCTTCCCAGCCCACCGCAGCCAATCACAGCCACATGCGCCTGTTTCAATGCGAGTTGGCCTTGCTCACCGACCTCATTTAACAGCAAATGGCGACTATACCTTAGCCGCTCTTTGTCATTGAGCTCAGTCATGTCGCGCCATAGCTTGCTTTAATTCAAGTACAGCCTGCTCTGGGTCTTGGGCTTCTGTGATAGCTCTAACAACCGCGATACTAGATACGCCAGTTGCAGCCACTTCAGGCACGCGACTAAGATCAATGCCTCCAATAGCGACGGTTGGATAGCTGCTTTGCATCAAAGGTACAAAATGTGTCAGCTTTTCCAGCCCTTGGATTTGGCCGGTCATGTCTTTAGTCGTGGTTGGGTAGATAGCACCAAAAGCCAAATAACTTGGGCGATAATTATGTGCCCGGAGCATTTCATAAAAACCATGGGTCGAAATACCTAAGCGCAGCCCTGCCTCTTGGATGGCAACAAGATTAGCTTTATCGATATCCTCTTGGCCCAAATGAATTCCATAAGCGCCGTGTTTAATCGCTAACTGCCAGTAGTCGTTAATAAACACCTTCGCATCGTATTTTTGTCCAAGTGCAATGGCGGTTTGTATTTCAGCTTCAAGATTAGCTTGCTCTGGATCTTTAATTCTCAGCTGCACCGTATCAACCCCAACAGCGAGGCATTTTTCCACCCAATCAGCGCTGTTTACCACGGCATAAAGCCCAATAGGGTCGTCAATGTTGGCAAAGCCTGCGGCAAAATTAAATTCCTCAGGTAATGCAAACTCTAGTTCATCAGCAAGCCAAGAGCCCGCCTCTATCACTTGTGGGTAATCATTGAGATCAATTGGGAAACTCGTATGCGCAACAGGCCCCACACCTTCGCCATAACGTATCGCCGCTTTTAGCCCTGCATTGATGTATGCTTTAGCGAGAATAAAAGCATCTTTAAATGGATACTCCTTGGCCATACATGCCGCGATCACTGACGATAAACTACACCCAGTACCATGGCTATGCGGTGTTTGAATTTTCTCATTGCCAAGCCAATACTCGGTATCATCCGCTAAGCCATAATCAATGCAGTAGCCTTTTGGGTAATCCCAATGACCGCCTTTAATGATCACCGACTTTGCACCGAATTCACGCAATTTGGCAGCAGCCTCTTTTACCGCATCAGGACCTATCAAATACACGCCTGTCAGCAGCTGAGTTTCGTGTGTATTGGGTGTAATGATATCCACCAGCGGTAATAAATGGGTTTTTAACGCATCCACCGTGTCTTCTTCGGTTAATGAATCCCCACTCGTCGCAATAGCTACTGGGTCATAAACCACAAGCGGCGGCTTTTCCCATGTTGCTTTATAATGCTCGAGGTGTTCAGCAATCAGTTGGATCTGCTGAACATTGGCGAGCATGCCAATCTTTATCACCGTTGCAGGCATATCTTGCGAAAGCGCCGTTAGCTGAGAGTCGATAACCGTGGTCGATACCGGGTTTAACGCTTCCACCCCTAAACTATTTTGCGCCGTCAACGCAGTTACTACGGTACAACAATGAACATTAAAGCTCTGCGTTGCTTTGATATCCGCTTGAATACCAGCGCCGCCGCCAGAATCAGAACCCGCAATACTCCAAACGATGTGTGACAAAGAGAACTCCTTATGTAGTTATCCGCAATTCAAGTTAGTTTACGTGCCAAAAAGGCATGCCTAAGGTTGGCGTAGAAGGTGATGCCACCTCTTTTTGTGGCATTGCTTTTGCCAAATAAGACAGACGCCCTGCAATCGTGCTGGCTTCAAACGCTTTTGCCATGGTGATAGGACAACCCGCCCCTGCCACTGCCGAATTCAATAGTACTGCATCATAACCCAGCTCTAGAGCTTGGCAAGCGTGAGACGGCAAGCCGAGTCCCGCATCGACAATCAAGGTTTGATGGGGCAAACGTGTGCGAATAGTTTGCAGGTTATATGGATTTAACAGCCCTTTTCCAGTACCAATTGGTGCGCCCCAAGGCATTAAAACTTCACAACCAAGCGCATCTAAACGCTGACACAGCACCAAATCATCAGTGCAATAAGGCAATACCTTAAACCCGTCTTTTAGCAAAATTTCGGTGGCTTCGAGCAATGCAATTGGGTCTGGCTGTAAGTTATATTCATCACCAATGAGCTCAAGTTTAATCCAATCCGTGGCAAACACTTCCCGGCACATCTGCGCCAAGGTCACCGCTTCTTTTACGCTGTGACAGCCTGCCGTGTTTGGTAAGACTCGTAGTCCCATCTCTTTGATAAGCGACCAAAAGTCATCACCCGCCTGCTTAGTTTGCTGGCGTCTCAGCGACACAGTAACAATTTCAGCACCCGAGGTGGCGATAGCCGCCTGCATTACCTCTGGAGAAGGATAAAGTGCTGAGCCAATTAACATGCGGCTAGTAAATTGTTCACCATAAATAGTGAGCTTAGTATCAGTCAAAGACTGCATGTTTATCCCCCTTGAATTGGCGATAAAAGCTCAATCTTATCACCGTCGCTCAATGTCACGCTTGGCAGCTCCGTACGGGAAACAAAAGTACCATTAAGCGCGACGGCAAAAGGCGGTTTGGCACCTCTGGCTTCAATAAATTCCTGAATATTTTGCTCGCGGTTGATATTAATCGTTTCGCCATTAAATTCGACTTTCATAATAACTCCTTAGATAGTGCTTGTTTCACGATAAGCGGTGCCAGCAAATAACCGTGTCTGTATAGACCATTGATACTGATCACATTACCTTGTTGTTCAATTTTGGGGTGATTATCTTTAAACGCAGGTCTAAGTCCTGCGTTTAAAGACAATACTCGCGCTTCGGCAAACCCACGATGAACCGAATAAGCAGCAGAGAGTAATTCGAGTGTAGAACGTACCGTTATCTCACCATTATCTTGCGACTCAATTTCCGTCGCACCAATAACAAACTGATGATCTGGTTTTGGCGCAATGTAAATGGGGTATCTTGGGTGCATCAAGCGCACAGGTCGAGTCAAGGTCACTTCTGGGGCATAAATTCTCGCCACTTCGCCGCGCACGCCACGAAGCCCATTACACGTGGCTTTCGCACCAAGACCGCGACAATCAATTACCCAGTCATACGCTTGACTAAGCTGCGCCTTTTGCGCTTCATCACAATGAACACCGTAGTTAATCTCTACCCCTTGCTGCGTCAATGTTGCCGCACTACTTTGATAAAACGCCTGATTATCAAGCTGGCCTTCGCAAGGTAAATACAAGCCTTGATGGAACACACCACTAAGTTCTGGTTCCAATTGTGCGATCTGAGTACCATTTACCACTTCCGCGCTATGATCTTTTAACGGTTTTAAGCGCTGCTGAAAACTCACTAAATCACCACGGTCTTGACCATGTGCCACAATAAGAGAGCCTTGCTGCTGGAAAAATACCGGGCTTTCCAGTTTCGCCAGTAGTTGTGGCCAAAGTTTCATGGACTCCAGCCCTTGCAGCGCCAACGCTTCATCGCATATCACAGACTCAGCCAAGGGCGCTAACATGGCCGCCGCCACACTACCTGCTGAGCTCTCCGTACCTTGCTTTGCTTGTTCAAACACGCTGATTTGATAACGCTCAGCGAGCATCAGTGCAGCGATGCGCCCAGTTAAGCCAAAACCCAAGATAGCAACACGTGCTTGAGTAGACATAGCTACACTCCTAAAATTAGCCACCCGACGGGGATCAAGGTGGCTATGATGGGATAGGTCATATCGCTTTGTGGTAAAGCTCAGAGCCTGATTGCTTAAACTCTTCCGATTTTGCTTTCATCTCGGCTTCAACATCCACCATTTTAATGCTGATCTCTTCGCCTACATTATTAGGGTCGATGCCTCGCGCTTCTAACGCTTTCGCATAGTCGCGTACATCTTGGGTGATCTTCATCGAGCAGAATTTGGGACCACACATAGAGCAGAAGTGAGCGACTTTGCCCGACTCTTGTGGCAAGGTCTCATCGTGATATTCACGAGCACGCTCTGGATCTAGACCGAGATTAAACTGATCGTGCCAGCGGAACTCAAAGCGTGCTTTAGACAGCGCATTGTCACGAACTTGAGCACCGGGATGGCCTTTCGCCAAATCCGCTGCATGCGCCGCGATTTTGTAGGTGATCAAACCTTCTTTTACATCTTCTTTATTCGGTAAGCCTAAGTGTTCTTTTGGTGTCACATAGCACAGCATCGCACAGCCATACCACGCAATTTGCGCCGCACCGATCCCTGAAGTGAAGTGATCATAACCCGGAGCGATATCAGTTGTGAGTGGGCCAAGCGTGTAAAACGGTGCTTCATCGCAGTGCTTTAGCTGCTCTTCCATATTCTCTTTGATCATATGCATCGGCACGTGTCCTGGGCCTTCAATAAAGACCTGAACATCGTGTTTCCACGCAAGCTTAGTCAACTCACCAAGGGTACGCAGTTCACTAAATTGTGCTTCGTCATTGGCATCGGCAATAGAACCCGGACGCAAGCCATCACCTAACGAGAAACAAACATCGTATTGCTTTAAGATTTCACAGATGTCTTCAAAGTGCGTGTAGAGGAAGTTTTCTTTATGATGCGCTAAACACCACTTCGCCATAATTGAACCACCGCGAGACACAATACCCGTCACGCGTTTTGCCGTCATCGGCACGTAACGCAGTAGTACTCCCGCGTGGATAGTAAAGTAATCCACGCCTTGCTCAGCTTGCTCAATCAAGGTATCGCGGAAGATCTCCCACGTTAGATCTTCAGCAACACCATTTACTTTTTCTAGTGCCTGATAGATTGGAACCGTACCGATAGGCACTGGAGAGTTACGTACCACCCACTCGCGGGTTTCATGAATGTAGCGCCCTGTCGACAGATCCATTACGGTATCTGCACCCCAACGGGTCGACCATACCATTTTTTCTACTTCTTCTTCGATAGAAGAAGTCACTGATGAGTTACCGATATTGGCGTTAACTTTTACTAGGAAGTTACGTCCGATGATCATCGGCTCGGTCTCTGGGTGATTAATATTGTTTGGCAGTACAGCACGACCACGGGCAATTTCATCACGCACAAATTCAGGCGTAATAAACTCAGGAATACTGGCTCCAAACGATTGGCCTTTGTGTTGCTGCGCGAGCAATTCTTCACGCAACTTAGCGCGTCCCATATTTTCACGGATCGCTACATATTCCATTTCAGGCGTCACTATGCCTTGACGGGCGTAGTGCATTTGCGTGACATTTTTACCCGCCTTAGCACGGCGAATTTTAGGTAAATGTTCAAAGCGAATATGGTCAAGCCCTTCATCCGCCATACGCTGCTGAGAAAACTGTGACGTCACCGACTCTAGCATTTCGGTATCATCGCGCTCAACTATCCACTGCTCTCTAAATTTAGGAAGACCAGCACGAACGTCAACCGGCACTTCAGGATCTGTGTATGGACCTGAAGTATCATAAACACGAATGGGATCGTTTGATTCAAATACCGGATTTTCTTCGGTGCCACCAACAAACGAATCACTTAGCGTGATTTCACGCATACCAACGCGTACGCCTGCTTGTTCGCCCTCCACATAAACTTTATGTGAGTTTGGAAATGGTTGGCCTTTAAGGTTATGGATAAATTCTGCCGCGGCTGCTCGCGCTTCACGACGACTTAGCTTGCTACTATTGTTTGACATGACGTCCCTCTTATTTTCATACAAAGGTGTCTTGTCAGATCTCCAAAAGGAGAGAGACGAGGATAGTCCTCGGGTAAGGTGGATAGCAATAAACTACTATTGCTACAGACAAACGCAACGCGTTTGCTGTCTTGTTCCCTACGCAGGCATTAACCTGATCAGGTCCACGGATCCCGCAAAATGCGATCTCAGCCCGAATATCTGCACACAAATTTGCTGCAAAAACTCAAGGCACTCCGACAAGTAACGAATTAGCGCCAGTCTACTTGCTAACACGAAAGCTCGCAAGCACTGACACTGGAATTCTTATTTTCAGCTTATTGTTTAATAAAACTAAACTGAGGTTTTCCTTTCAAGGTCAACTTATTAGCATTTACTTCAAGCAATACACCAATTTGTAATTGGTTGATAAGCTGTGATTCAACCTGAGCGATTTCTTCACCACAGTATTTACGCGTCATGCCTAAGTTTTTAACTTTTAGCTGCCCTTCGACAATTTCGCCTTCGCCAAAAAAGCGATTACAACCCGCAAAACCGTTGACCTGCAGTGCATCGATAAAACGAATATCAATAGGCTTTTCACCAAGTCCAGCGTCTGATTGTAACTGCGTAATATGTTGACCATTTATACTCTGTAACTGCCAAGCGGAATACTTAAGCGCTTCCGTGTCTACCTTCCCTGTCGATATACATCCACTTAGCGCCATTATTGCGCCGATTATGCTGATGAATTTCATGGTAAACCATCTATTTTATGCCCTAAGTTTATTATAACGTTTCAAGACACAAAAATTGCAGTAAAATTCTGTAAAATTGTCTTACCTGAATATTTTAACACCAACTATTTCACAAATTGCTGCTCTTCAAATAAGTGCGTAATAGCGTCTGGTAAAAACGGTCTACCGCGCTCATTCACCGAAGTCCCTGTTACCACCGCATCAAGCATTAGCTTATCGTCATGCGCTCTTATTACTTTTTGCTTAAATGCGAACTTTACTCTGCTTTCACGCTCGAGTGCGACTTCAACATAAAACTCATCACCTGGGCGTAACGAGTCTTTATAATTCATTTCGCTCCGAATAACGACTAAGTTCACTTTTTGCTCAGCAAGCGCTGCAAAATCAACGTTATTCGCCAGTAAAAACTCATGCCTTGCATGCTCTAAATAATTAAAATACACGCTGTTATTAACTATTCCCTGTAAGTCACACTCGTAATCTCGGACTTTAAAATCGACTTTAAAACTCATATCTGGCCTATTTGTTTAACATTTTCGGGCTAACATATAACACAATTTCACTGTCAACTGGTCTGGCTTTTGTTAAACTGTGCCCAATTAAAAATGGGACAAAGATTAAGCATGAAGTTAAAACTCTCTACGATCACCTTGGCACTGCTGCCATTTTTCTCTCATCAGGTACTTGCCGACGATAACCTAGAAACCATTGTCGTCACTGGCGATTTTCAGAATGAAACTATCCAGACATTAAGTGCAAGCGCTTCGGTGGTGGACGAACTCACTATCGCTAAGCGTGGTGCGCAATATTTAGATGAGATACTAGGTGCCACCGCTAACGTTAACTTTACGGCAGGTGCGTCTCGTGGTCGCTTTATGCAAATCCGTGGTATCGGCTTACGTTCACAGTTTGTTGATCCTATTTATCCCAGCGTTGGCTTATTAATTGACGGTATTAATTATTCAGGATTAGGCGCAAGTGCGCTGCTTTTTGATACTGAGTCAGTGATAGTGTATCGCGGCCCTCAAGGCACTAAATTCGGTTCAGATGCTTTAGCAGGAATCGTTGAAGTAAATACCCAAGCCGCTACCACAGCGCCATCATTAAAAGTGAAATTAGGTGCAGGCAATTACGGTAGCTATGAAGCAGGCCTTGCTGCGGGCACTGGATTAAGCGACGACACCGCAGTGCGCGTCAGCCTTTATCAGCGAGAGTCTGACGGTTACGTAGATAACCTCTACCTAAACAAACCCACTCAGCAACAAGACGAGCAAGTAGCAAGAGTGAAACTTAACTCTCAAGTGAGCGACAACCTCGCACTAGAGTTCGCTTATCACCATATTGATACTGAAAACGGGTACGACGGTTTTACCCTAGATAATTCACGTAACAGCGTTGCTGATACCCCGGGCCAAGACAACCTCAGCTCCGATGCGTTTTCACTACGTGGAATTTACACTCGCTCAGACTTATTCAATGTCGAATTTAAAGTATCTGGGCTAGATGCTGATACTTTATATAGCTACGACGAAGATTGGGTATGTAACGACGCAGCTCAACCAGCGCTATGTGCAGCAGGCTTGCACCCAGAAGGATACAGCTCAACCGATGCCTACGAGCGTAACCATGAAAATGGCAATATAGAGTTTTTAATCAAAGATAAGCAAAATGACTGGGTGGTAGGTGTTTTTGCAAAGCGTAACGATGTTGATTTGACCCGTCATTACACTTGGCTTGAGAACCCATTTACGTCAGCATACACCGTAGAAAGTAGAGCGATTTTTGGTCAATACGTACATCACCTATCTGACAAAACCCGTCTTATCGGTGGCCTTCGCGCGGAGCAATATGACGCTGACTATTTAGATAGTAACGGCTTTACCATTGAAACCGATGATGTAATGTGGGGCGGAAAAGTTGCACTTGAATATCAAGTTGTACCGCGCACGATGATCTACACCAGCCTTACTCGCGGTTACAAAGTCGGCGGTGTAAACGGCGAAGCACTAGCAAAAGCCAAAGATGAAGGTTTAAACATTCCGGCCGAACACCATTACTTTGACCCAGAGTATGTTTGGAACGCTGAGTTTGGCGTAAAAGGTGAATCTGAAGACAAACGTCACCTTGTGCGGGTTACCGCTTTTTATATGCAACGCGATGATATCCAGTTAAAGCAATGGCAAGTTTCTAACCAGCAATTTGCAGGCTACATCGACAACGCCAGTAAAGGCAGTAACTACGGCCTAGAAGTTGAAGGCAACCTACAATACACGGACCGCCTTGGTTTTAGCTATAGCGCAGGCTATTTAGAGACCGAGATTGAAGACTTTGTGGCTGCCAGTGGCCTAAACCTTGATGGTCGAGACCAAGCACAAGCGCCAAATTATCAATACTCGTTTGCCGTCAATTACGAGTTAATGGATAACCTAGTGGTTGAATTGGGTGTGGAAGGCAAAGACAACTATTACCTCTCGGACAGTCACAACGAGCAAGCACGCAATCATAACCTAATCAACGCAAGCCTTAGTTACTATGGCGACAACTGGTCATTAACGGCTTGGGGTAGAAACCTAGCAGACGAAGACATTGTAGTGCGTGGCTTTAGGTTTGGTAATAATCCACTAGACGGCTGGCAAGACAATACCTATGTACAGTACGGCGAGCCGCGCGTTTATGGTCTAAGTTTTACTTACGAACTGTAGTACGACCCGTTTATCGCCTACACATAAGGCGATAAACGGGCACAAAAAGAAAAAAGGGGGAACGTAAAATTAGAGTAAAACGTTCCCCCTCACCGCAAAAACTCAAAAAGCAATTACCCTTTTAGTTACTCCATGCTTGGGGCACTGGAATACACCAACTCAACCAGATTATTCATCGTTTTTGACTTCTGCATGTAAGCCTTTTCCATATGGGCAAGCTCTTGCAGTTCAAACAAGGTTGTTTCCACCAGTGCTAACCATTTGGTTGTGGTGTCTGGCACCTCGTCACCCTGCCTTGCCGCCTTCTTGAGGGCATCGTAATAAATCGTTAAGTCATGATATTGGCGTAGATAATCCATATTGCTCTCCAACATGTCACTTTATTTCACACTAAAGTAACAAAAGCTTCGGGCAAAAATCTGCGCGAAGAAAATTTTTTTGAATTTATTTGTAAATTAATTAAAAACGCCAGCACCATCATAGCAACACCTCCTTTGACTCAAGAGTTACTCATCTCAGGCTTCGCCTAAAAAATCGAGCGAAGATTCATTAAATGCAACAAAATGTTCATTTTTCGACTGAATACACTTGAAAAAGAAAATTTCTACGATAGACTCGCGTTTACGGTTTAGATACAAAAATGCAACTTGGTTAAGCGAACAATAGAGACAAACAAATAGCGTACATCAGACAACATAGGGACTGATGCTGTTTGTGACGCGAGTGCGACAGGCAAAAAGGATTGAGTTGGTGGGGAAATATGATAAGCGCTTTACAGGAGACGACCTGCGCCGCATGCGCAAAGTCGCTGGCAAAACCACGCAAGAAATGGCTAACTTGGTCGGCGTGGAGCGTGGCACTTACGAAAACTACGAAAAAGGCGTAAGCAAATTTCCCTACGAATATTTTGAAGTATGGTGCGACGCCTGCGGCATCAACCTTAATCCACTTAGAGAACAAATCCTTGCCTTAAGAGACAAAATTGACGACACCAAGTTATGGCGCAAGTCTCCAACACCACGAAATAGCAAATCAAGTAACGAGGATAACGGCAAATGAAAGACTCACACTTTCATAATCCTTCTGCTAGATGGAAAACAATAAAGTTACGAATAATGCCTATTTACAACATAGTGTTTTCAACTTTGTTGTTAAGGAGTAAAGTGGAGTGGAAACTAAACACCGCAAAACTTAACTTAAAAAGGACGTCATTATGCGCTTTTTGCTAAAAAAGACTACTAGTAAGCTTTCAGATATTTATCAGCTCCACCTCAAAGAAACAAAAATGGTTTCTGGTGGCAGCGGTCCAAATAAAGATAAAGACCCAAAAGTAGAAATAGAACAACAAACTGCAGTTTGTACAGAGCCGCCTTACAACTAGATGAGCAAATATACTCACCGGCAGCTGAGAGTCATGCTGCCGACTCTAGAGTGCGCAGAATAAACGCTGGAGATATCAGGAAAAGCAATGAAGTTATCATGGATTTTTTTATTATTTGGAGTAGTGACAGCTATTTTGCTTTCAGCAGCCTACATACGCTTTGAACTATATATTAACAGTGTTTGGTTAATCATTATTTTTGTCATCAGTATTCTTGGTAAGAACCTTGAGAATATTAAGCACATCACTTTTATTTTGTTACTCATGATATTGGTTGAATACTTGGTGATCCTTTACTTGCTTAAGTACAACCCTAATGAATTCCCTCCATATCTAAATAATGCCTTTATCTTTGGTACTCACTTTATTTTAGATTTAATAACCATGATATTGCTAAAGTATCGTATGCGCTTATCCCTTAAGTATATACGAAAAACAAACCCAGAGAACTGGCAATCTATCTACATGACCCATGCAGACCCCATTCTTTATGGTATTTTCTTCGCTTTTATTATTGTTGATTTAGCAGCCTTTGGTGAAAACCTGATCCGCAATATGGATCTCTTTTTTGGTGTTTCAGAAGAAGCTTCGAAACCCTTTTGGAGTTGGGGTTGGGTCTATAAAAGTTATGAGTACTTGAAGTCGATTCTCTTGGCTTGTGTGATCACCACCCTACTAGCCACTATCTTTGTCGAACGACAGCGCCCTGATACACCAGATGAAGAGTTAGATAGCGAATCTTAGTGATTTTATAACTGTCACCTTATAAGCGGGTACAGTCGTGCTCTATGCGCTTATATGATGACTTAACAAGGAATCTCAGACATTAAAAAAGGCGCTTGCGCGCCTTTTTTAATTCCTCAATTTACCGCTGATTATTCAGTTTCTGGTAAATTGCGACCATAGAACACTTCCTGAATTTCACGATTCAGCTTAAGACGAATTTCTTCCTCTTCGTCTGCGTCTAAATCATCAGTACTAATTCCAAATAGATATGCATTTAGGTCTGTTTCCTTAAGCATCATCTTAGTGTGGAATAGGTTCTCTTGATACACGTTTACGTCTACCATGTGGTATGCGTCTTTAGTATCTTCCGTCATGTAATTCTGGATCGAGTGAATTGCGTGGTCGATATAGTGTTTAACACCATTAACGTCACGAGTAAATCCACGAACACGATAATCAATCGTCACCACATCTGACTCTAAAGAGTGAATTAAGAAGTTAAGCGCTTTAAGTGGCGAAATAATGCCACACGTTGAAACTTCGATATCTGCTCTAAAAGTACAAATGCCATCATGTGGGTGCGCTTCAGGATAAGTATGAACACAGATGTGACTCTTATCCAAATGTGCAACCACTGAATCAGGCAATGGTCCTGGTGCTTCATTACTATCAAAAGTCTGTTGTTCAACAGGCTCTTCTGATACTAAGATCGTCACACTCGCCCCTTGTGGTTCATAATCTTGACGCGCGATATTCAGTACGTTTGCACCGATAATATCCGTTACGTCTTTTAGAATATCCGTCAAACGATCAGCACTATACTGCTCATCGATATATTCTAGATATTCTTTACGTTGCTGCTCGGTCTTGGCGTAGCAAATATCGTAAATGCTAAAGCTTAAACTCTTAGTTAAGTTGTTAAAGCCATGGAGTTTAATTTTATCAAAGGGCTTGTTCACGATAGACCCACCTTAATACAAAAAATCTGCGCTGCAGAAACAAAAGTTCGCGGATTTTATACGAAAATAGCGCTATGAAAAAGCGTTATTTTTCGTCAATTTCAACCACTTCATGGCTATGCGTAATTTCTACTGCTTTTTCAAGCATTAATGCCACTGAACAATACTTTTCAGCGGATAAACTTACGGCTCTTTCTAGGTGTTTTTCAGAGACATTACGCCCTTTCACCACAAAGTGTAAATTGATCTTGGTAAAAACCCGAGGTGCGCTTTCTGCGCGCTCTGCGGTTAATTTTACTTCCACGTCGGTCACATCCTGACGCGCCTTTTGTAGAATGCTGACTACATCGACTGACGAACAACATCCCGCTGACATTAATACCATCTCCATTGGACTTGGCGCAGCACTATCAGAACCGGCATCAAATACCACATTATGCCCCGACGCAGAGCGACCGATAAAGGTATCTCCTTCAACCCATTTTACGCTAGCTAACATAGTTATCCTCTATAAAGCATAACACCGCCAAATGGCGGTGTATCTTAAACCTAGAATTGCCTCTAAGTGTGTTTTCTACACTGTCGATAGTGATTGTGCCAAGCTATACAGCAGAATCAAACAGGTTTTTGACCAAACCTGCGAATTCTTCGATAAACTCTTTTTGTTCTACGGTGACACGTCTATCAACAACACTTGATAGCACTTCTTGTAAGTCATACACAATGCCATCTACCTCACGCACGATCATACTGCGCTGCTCTGTAGATAACTCTGTGTGCTGCTCGCATATACGGATAACGTTTTCAGCGATCACATCTTCGATTAATTCCATGACTGTTGGAGCCCCTGGTTCAACCGTCCCAGACTTCTCAAACAAGGCTAAGTTTTGCGTCAAATACATGACTAAATCATCGTACCCTTGTTTATCTAAAACCATACTTTGCTCACCCGAACCTATCAAAGACATCTCCTATTGATTTAAGCAGAAAGTTTTTTCGATTGCTACTTTTGTAGTCAACTAGACACAAAAAAGCAGCCGAAGCTGCTTTTCTTATCAATTTTTATTGAGTAAACCTCAATATTGGCATTTTAATCCAAAGATAAACCTGGGCTCAAGCTAGAAGGTAAAGTTACCTTTTCTAGTTCCACAGAAGCCACTGGGTATGCACAGTAATCTGCCGCGTAGTATGCACTTGCACGGTGGTTACCTGATGCACCGATACCACCAAACGGAGCTGCACTTGAAGCGCCAGTGATTGGGCGGTTCCAGTTTACGATACCTGCGCGAATACGACGTAAGAAACGGTCGTAATCAGCTTCGTTGTCGCCAAGCAGACCTGCTGATAAGCCAAAGCTTGTCTCGTTCGCTTTTTCGATAGCTGCGTCAAAGTCTGTGTAGCGGAATATTTTTAACAGCGGACCAAAGTGCTCTTCATCAGGGAAGTCTGCAATGTTAGTACATTCGATGATACCTGGCGTCACAAAGCCTGTGCCTTCTGTGTGCGTCAGCTCGATAAGCGACTGACCACCGAGCTCAACAAGCTGTTGTTGTGCTTTTACCATGCCAGCGGCTGCTGCATTTGAGATCATTGAGCCCATGAACGGTTGATCTGCATCGTCAAAGTTACCCACTTTAATCGCTTTAGTTGCTTTGATCAGTTGCTCAAGGATTGTGTCACCTTGTTCACCCGCAGGAAGGAATAGTTTACGAGCACAAGTACAACGTTGACCACTTGAGATAAACGCAGATTGAATAATGTCGTGTACTGCCGCTTTGGTATCCGCTACGTCTTTTACGATAAGCGGGTTATTACCGCCCATTTCAAGCGCTAAAATCTTACCCGGTTGACCTGCATATTGCTCATGTAGCAAGTGACCCGTACGAGAAGAGCCAGTAAAGAATAAGCCGTCAATACCCGCGTGTGACGCAAGTGCTTTACCTGTTTCAACTTCGCCTTGAACTAGATTAATAACACCAGCAGGAAGACCCGCTTGTTGCCAGTATTTAAGCGTTAGCTCAGCAACATATGGCGTTAGTTCAGATGGCTTAAAGATAACCGTGTTACCAGCAAGTAGCGCAGGTACGATGTGACCATTAGGTAAGTGACCAGGGAAGTTATATGGGCCAAATACAGCAACTACACCATGTGCCTTGTGACGGATCACGGCACGGCCAACTGGCATTGGATTTTCAACAACACCTGTACGCTCTTGATAGGCTTTCTCAGAAATCGCGATTTTACCTACCATAGCACCCGCTTCTGTACGAGTTTCCCAAAGTGGCTTACCCGTTTCTTTAGCAATTGCAATAGCCAGCTCTTCGCTATTTTCTTTTAATACTTCAGCGAAACGCTTAACGATTTCTAGACGCGCTTCAAAGCTCATGTCGCTCCATGAATAGAAAGCTTCACGAGCCGCTTTTACCGCGCCGTCAACTTGCTCAGCAGTAGCTGCGTTTGCGCTCCAAATAACGTCGTTGTTTGCTGGGTTTACAGAGCTAAAGCTTGCGCCTTGTCCTGCAATCCACTCACCATTTATTAGTTGTGCTGCATGTGTTGTCATAATCTGTTCCCAATCTTAAATCTTTACTAGGCTTACTTGATCGCCTTCTTCAACTTTTAGCGCCGCGGCAACATGTGGAGCAAGCGTAACTTCATTGCCATCAGTCAGGGCTAACTCAATTACTGTCGCGCGATAATCAACAAGTTTACCATTTGCGACCATAACAGGGAATCCACCGTTGCTTTCGCCTATTTTCACAGTACGAGTTTCACTATTGCGAACCGTGCGGATGTTCCCCACTTTTGCTTCTACCGTTGGACCCGCGTCGAAGATATCAACATAACCATTAAATGTGAAACCTTCGCTTTTTAGTAGCTCAATCGCAGGACGCGTATTGTCATGAACTTCACCAATCACCGCTTGTGCTTCTTTACTAAGCAGGTTCACGTAGATTGGGTACTTTGGCATTAATTCAGCAATAAAGACCTTTTGGCCGATACCCGTTAGATAATCCGCTGTCGGGAAATCCATCGAGAAGAAATGCTCTTCAAGCCATTGCCAGAACGGGCTTTCGCCTTGCTCGTTAGAAACACCACGCATTTCCGCGATAACGGTTTCAGCAAAACGAGCACGATGTTGGTTAATAAACATAAAGCGAGAGCGAGATAGCAGTTTGCCGTTTGCGCCTTTGCGATAGCCATCTTTTAAAAACAGGGTGCATAATTCCGTCGCGCCAGTGTAGTCATTACATAGCGTTAAAATATCCACTGCTTTATAAACATCGAGTGTGCGTGAAGAGTGGATCACTTTGCTTAGGTGATAATGATAAAACGCATCATCTAAACCAACCGCAGCTTCGATACCGCTGGTACCAACCACCTCGCCTGTTTCAGTATCTTCTAATACAAATAAATAGCCTTCATCAAAAGGCTTGTCTGCTTGCTTGCCAAATGAAGCAACAGAGCGTGCAATCTTCTTCTGTAATAGCTCTTCGTTAACAGGCAAAGAGGTAAAACCGTGGCCTGATTCGTGAGCAATGTTTAAAAGCGCTGGATAATCGCTTTCTTGGATTGGGCGAAGGATCATCATGAGCCCGCTTACTCCTCAAAAATGTGGATAACAACAAGGCCACCAAAAGGTGACCTTGCAACCAGTATTAAGCGTTGTTAGCAACTACCGCAGCAACGGCTTTTTCAAAACGTGCCATCCCTTCGCGAATGTCAGCTTCTGGAATAACAAGAGATGGAGTGAAACGTACTACGTTTGCACCAGCAACCAGCGACATCACACCTTGCTTGATACCTTCAACCAAGAATTCTTTTGCTTTGCCTTCGTACTTTTCAGTGACTACACCACCAAGCAGTAGACCTTTACCACGTACTTCGGTAAATACGTTGTACTTTTCGTTGATGTCGTTTAGTAGTTCACGGAACAGCTGCTCTTTTGCTTTTACGCCATCAAGTACTGCTGTTGTGTTTACTGTGTCAAATGCCGCTTCTGCAACCGCACACGCCAGCGGGTTACCGCCGTATGTAGAACCGTGAGTACCCACTTTTAGGTGCGCAGCAATCTCAGTTGTTGTGATCATCGCGCCGATAGGGAAACCACCGCCAAGCGCTTTAGCCGTTGTTAAAATATCAGGAGTTACGTTTAAACCTTGGTATGCATACAGGTCACCAGTACGGCCAACACCAGTTTGCACTTCATCAAAAATAAGTAGCGCGTTGTGCTTGTCACACAGCTCGCGAACACCTTTTACGAACTCAGCCGTTGGTGAAATGATACCACCTTCGCCTTGTAGCGGCTCCATCATCACGGCACAAGTGTTGTCTGAAATAAGCGCTTCAAATGCCGCTAAATCGTTATAGTCTGTGTGAACAATGTCGCCCGGCTTTGGACCGAAGCCATCAGAGTATGCAGCTTGACCACCTACGGTCACAGTGAAGAAAGTACGGCCATGGAAACCTTTGTTGAAAGAGATGATTTGCGACTTTTCAGCACCAAACTTATCTAGTGCCCAACGGCGTGCTAGTTTAAGCGCAGCTTCGTTCGCTTCTGCACCTGAGTTTGCAAAGTAGACTTTTTCTGCGAACGTGGCATCAGTTAGCTTTTTCGCTAAACGTAGTGCGGGCTCATTGGTCATCACGTTAGATAGATGCCAAATTTTCTCGCCTTGCTCTTTAAGCGCGCCCACCAAAGCTGGGTGACAATGACCTAGACAGTTAACTGCGATACCACCAGCAAAGTCGATGTACTCACGACCTTCCTGATCCCATACTCGAGAACCTTCACCTTTCACTGGAATTACCGCTGAAGGTGCGTAGTTAGGTACCATTACGTCGTCAAACAATTCACGATTGATAGTCATTTTATTTCCTCATATTTGGTGAGTGAAAGTGCAAACAAGGAGTCATTTCCTTTTGGAGGTCGGCGCGTTGCCGCCACTTGATAGGATATTTATTCACACCAATTCGGTGCTATGTATTTTGACCCGCCCCTTGATGGCACAAAATTCATACGCTCATTATTCCAGAAAAAGCGCCATTTGTCTCACTTATACCACGTTCTCAGCCCTTAGTATTCAAGGGTTTAACATATATTCTCAACTCAAGTGAATAACTATCTAGGGCAGATATTTAGGGCAAAGCAAGCGCCGTGCAGCCTTGCACAGATCATTTAAGATTAGGTTTTGAATGAATAGTCGCAAAAAAAATTTCAATTTTTTTTACAAAATCGTCAACTGCAGGTTATGGAACGCACATTTTGCCAATTGCTGACGCATTTCCTCGGTAAGTTCTAAATGATTGAGCAAAATCTCGGCTTCGTCGTCTTCAATTAACTGACTATCTTTTAAAACAAGCAGTTGTGCGTAGCCATAGGCTTTTTGCATCACTTGTGTCAGAGGTAATGGGTCGGCAATGTTTTTATGCGCATTTGGTAGATAAGTTTGCGCATACTCTTCCATGACGGCATTAAAGGGTAAATAACGTAACTCCATTTTTTCAATTAGCTTACGTGAAATCTCTGCTGAATGTTCTATCAACAAGTTACGTAAAAATAACGGATCAGGAGATAACTCCATTAATGCGGTGTGTAGGTCTTTTTGCTTTTTGTCTCGTGCTATTTGCACCTTGGCTTGCCACACCTTTTCGAAGGTGCGTAAATAAAGACGGATCAAGGCCACTTTCCCAAGTTCTAGTAACATGCCTAAAGTAAACGCATGCTGTTCTTTTACCCCAAAAAATGGTGCCAGCTCTTTTGCCGCAATGGCCGTGCTCATGCTCAGCTCGCGTAATTTACGCTTCATTAAACCAAATGGTTCTGTAGCATGCGGCATCCAGTGTCTTACCGCCATTGTCGGGATCACCATTTGCAAGTTCTCAAGGCCTAAATACCTTAATGCTAATGCCGGCGTGTCGACCTTAATGGACGTGCCTTTACTGTTTTTTTTGCGATACTGTGGCAAGTTGACTAGCGAAACTAGCTCACGACCCAACCAACTTAAGTCATTAACCAAAGGTTCTAAACGCCCAACTGAAGCTGAGCGCACGGCAAGAATGTCTAAAATCGCAGGAACGGAGTCTTGAATGCCAATGACTTCATGATAGATATTATCAAGGTCATGCAGTTGCTTTGTGATAGCTTCTTCGATAACGGAATGTAGATGCTTACTCGCTTTGGCAATATATTTGTGATGGCTTGTGCTGCTTTCTTGGCGTTTTGCAGCCGCTGCAATTTCCACCTCTAGCATAGTGCGCTGTGCGATATTCTCCCCATAGCTAATATCAAATGTATGGATATAGCCTATTTGCTTTTGCGCAAAGTTGAGGCTGATAAGAAGGTCATGGGCACGCTCGGATAGCGCTTGTGCCATTCTAATTTGCTTATTTTCTTGCGTCATGCATGCTACTTATCTAAAGGAAAAACACTGAGTTAAGCACTCAACAGAATCGTCTTACTGATTAACATTATACCAGTAAAAGCAATATTATGATTTGATATTGCGCACAATAGAATCAAAAAGTTACGTATCAAAAACTAGTCTAACCAACAAAAACGCAGCGAATATGGATGTATAACACCTAGGCGAAATCCCGTTGGTTTTGTTTAAACTTTAGAAGCGTTTTATAAAGTTATCAAGTAATGCTAAGCCGTGTTCAGTGAGGATAGCTTCTGGGTGAAATTGCACACCTTCAAGTGCTCTATCGGATGCCAAGAGTCCCATAATTTCATCACGCTCCCCCTCTTGTGTCTGTGTCCAAGCCGTTACGGCTAGAGACTTTGGTAAGCTACTTTGCTCAACAACCAAAGAGTGGTAGCGGCATACTTCGTATGGTGATGGCAGGCCTTGAAATACGCCTATATTGTTATGGTGCACTTGAGACGTTTTCCCATGCATCACTTGTTTTGCGCGAATGACTTTGCCACCTAAAGCTTGTGCAATAGTTTGATGACCAAGGCAAATGCCAAGAATAGGGATTTGTCCCTGTAGACGTTTTACGACTTCAAGCGAGATCCCCGCTTCATCAGGACTGCAAGGGCCAGGAGATAGCACAACATATTTGGGATTAAGCTTCTTGATTTGTGAGGCGCTGATTTCATCATTCCGCTTTACCAGCACGTCCACGTCTAAGCGCTGAAAATACTGCACTAGGTTGTAGGTAAAGGAATCATAGTTATCAATCATCAACAGCATGTAGGTACCACTAAAAGAACCAAGCAGCCTATTCGCCACTAGGGTAAAGATGTTCGTTATAAGTCTATTTTATCACGAACTCAACAGGAGGGTTTTCTTATATCTAGTATCTGCTTTAAACCAAGGGGCAATAGGCCCTTGTAATACAAAAAGACACCATAAATGGTGTCTTTCTTTGTGTTTTATTAACCGCGAGGAATAAAACCGACGGCGTCATACACAGCTTTAAGCGTTTTTTCGGCACGAATACTTGCTTTTTCCGCACCTTTTTTCATGATTTCGTTCAGCAGAGTTTGATCTTCACGGATTTCTTTAAAGCGCGCTTGAATAGGCTCAAGCATATTCACTACCGCATCGGCAGTGTCTTTCTTCAAATGGCCGTACATTTTGTCTTCGTACTCTGGCACTAACTCTTCAATTGAGCGTTTAGTTGCAACACTAAGTAGAGTCAGTAAGTTGGATACTCCTGGCTTTTCAACACGATCAAAGTAAATGCGTGCTTGCTCATCTGAATCCGTTACCGCTTTTTTCAGCTTTTTCTCTATCTTCTTAGGTTCATCCAACAGCATCACAAAACCATTTGGGTTTTCGTCTGATTTTGACATCTTCTTGCTCGGATCTTGCAAGCTCATAACACGAGCGCCAAACTCTGGAATATAAGGTTCTGGGATCTTAAAGACATCGCCATACAGATTGTTAAAGCGCGTTGCGATATCGCGGGTCAACTCAAGGTGTTGCTTTTGGTCTTCACCAACCGGTACTTGATCCGCTTGATACAATAAAATATCCGCAGCTTGCAATACTGGATAGGCGAATAAGCCAACATTTACGTTATTGGCGTGCTTTGCTGACTTATCTTTAAACTGCGTCATGCGGTTTAACTCACCCATCTGTGCATAACAGTTCAGCACCCAACCTAGTTGAGCATGCTCAGGAACCTGTGATTGCACAAAAAGTGACGATTTATCTGGGTCGATGCCGCAAGCAGTATATAGTGCTACGCCGTCTAATACGCGATCGCGTAGTTGCTGTGGCTCTTGGCGAACCGTAATGGCATGCAAGTCAACCAACATAAAGTAACAATCATGATCGTTTTGTAGTTTAAGCCACTGGTTAATGGCACCTACGTAATTGCCTATTGTCATACCACCGGTTGGCTGAATACCACTTAATACTACAGGTTTACTCATGTCGTTCCTTTATTTCTTCATTGAATTAACGTTGATTGATAATGGGAATAATATCTAAGAATCCGTCACAAAGGTACTGTGGATTGAACTCTTTCAAATCGAATCCCTGATTATACCCATAATTTAGCGCAATCACAGGTATCTTAGCGCCCTGAGCGGCCAAAATATCGCTTTTAGAATCCCCAACCATGATTAGCTTATCCGCTGATATACCAAGACGCTCGGCAGCCAGCAATAGCGGAGCTGGTGACGGCTTTTTGTCAGTGTCATCACCACAGACGATACAATCAAAATGCGAAGTGAGATTTAATTTATCCAGCAGTTTTAGCGTAAATGCACGATTTTTATTTGTCACGACGGCTTTTGGCACTGTGGCAAATGCAGATAACCCCGTCTCAACATGCGGATACAAACCCGCATACTGACCAACTAATTCGTCATAATGCACTTTAAAACGCTCAATGGCGGTGTGCGCTAAACTTTCGGATAAGTCTTCGCTAACTTCATGGCTACCGCTTAGGCCTCTTTTTACTAACATATCGATGCCGTTACCTACCCATTCACGCACCAGAGCATGACTAACAATTGGGTGAGCAAGCTCAGACAGCGTTAAATTGAGCGCCATGTACATATCCTCGACGCTATCAACTAACGTGCCATCAAGGTCAAATAAAATACCCTCAAAACGCATTATTTTACCTTTGCTAATTCTTGACGCATGGCGTCTATTACCGCTTTGTAATCGGGTTGATTAAAGATAGCGGAACCCGCAACAAACATGTCTGCACCGGCCGCTGCAACCTCAGCAATGTTGTCCACCTTAATTCCCCCATCCACTTCAAGACGAATATCGCGACCGGAAGCGTCAATGCGTGCTCTCGCTTCTTTTAATTTCTCAAGTGTATGTGGGATAAAACTTTGGCCACCAAAGCCCGGATTTACTGACATCAAGAGGATTTGATCAATTTTATCCATCACATGATCAAGATAATGCAGCGGTGTGCCCGGATTAAATACCAAGCCAGCTTTACAACCTGACTCTTTAATCAGCGCAAGGCTTCTGTCTATATGCTCGCTGGCCTCTGGGTGAAATGTAATAATGCTCGCTCCGGCTTTAGCAAACTCGGGAATTAGACTATCTACAGGCTTTATCATCAAGTGTACGTCGATAGGAGCAGTAATTCCGTAATTTCTTAATGCGTCACAAATCATTGGACCAAAAGTTAAATTTGGCACATAGTGATTATCCATTACATCGAAATGAACCACGTCGGCACCTGCTGTCAGTACCTTTTCAACATCTTCGCCTAACCTCGCAAAATCTGCGGATAGAATGGATGGTGCAATTAAAAAATCAGACATACTTTTCCCCTAAACGTAAGACCGCGATACTGTACCGTAAATTGCCCAAAATGTCTGCGATTTAAGGCGCTTTATGATTGTGCAATAAACGAACATTGTGTATCATTATGTGATATTTAACTTCTGGGGATAGGGTTATGGTTTCTAGATATAAAGCACGGATTGCTCTGCTTGGGACGGTATTAGCCGTGTCGGCAGGGGTATTTTCTTTCGACAATGATGAAAGTCTTGCCGCAAATTACTCCGCATGCGCTTGTAGCACTGGCAATTTAAGCAGTCGAATAAATGCAGTGGAATGTCAGCAAGAAGCGCACACCAGTTGGGCTGCGTGGTTGACTGGCGGTAGTTCGAGTGGCCAATTCCATTATTTGGATTTGCTTGAGTTATTACTTGGCTCTAAAGACAATCAAAGCAGTAGTAAAGTTTCATCTCCTTACTAATACCAGTTGAGCCAATCAACTGGTAAGAGGTAAACACTATGGCTTCTTCCAATAGTAAATTCGCGTTAATTCAAAGTGTCTGTGCGGCAATGTTTGGTGTGCAGAGCGGTCAAAAACAAGCATATGACTTTAACAAAAAGCATTTTTGGCCGTTTGCTTTTGCGGGCATCGTTTTTGTCGCCGCTTTTGTCATTGGCTTAATTTGGTTTGTAAATGGTGTTGTTTTGGCTTAGTCCTTTATGTCGCTGCAAATTACGAACGGTGATATAGCGCCATTAGCTCGTCAACTTTATTCCGCCCATTACCCTTTGGGCTAATTGTACGTTTCACCTTTATCACATCTAGCTTCGCTTGATTGTAAATCTTTCGTGTCCACACCGTATCGTGATTGGAGATTAACACTGGCGTTTGCTTTTCAAAAGCCGCAGTTTCCGCAAGATTCGCCAGCTGTGCTTGATCGTCTAAGTTAAACCCACCTTTTGCATAGCTAGTAAATGACGCAGTTTTGCTCAAAGGTACATACGGAGGATCGCAATACACTACCGCATTCTTTGGCATGGTTTCAAATACTTGGCTGTAACTTTGACAGGTGAAAGTAGCCTGTTGAGCCTTTTCAGCAAACACATATAACTCGCGCTCTGGAAAGTAAGGCTTTTTGTATTTACCAAAAGGGACGTTAAAGATCCCCTTGAGGTTATAACGACATAAACCATTGTAGCCATGGCGGTTCATATATAGAAATAGAATCGCACGCTCATACACATCAATGCTTTCGTTAAACTGTTGTCGATACGCGTAATACGCATCTGGATGGTTATTCAGCTCGACGAATAGCCTTTTAGCGTCACTGATAAATTCATCAGGAATACGCTTCAACTCTTTATACAGGTTGATAAGATCAGCGTTAATGTCATTTAAGACATAATGCTTAAACTGAGTGTTAAGGAAAACAGATCCCGCTCCAACAAAAGGTTCTACTAGCGTGTCGGCTTCATTACTTGCTGCTTGTAGGCGCTTAGAAATATCTTCTACTAAGCTGTATTTTCCGCCTGCCCATTTTAAGAAGGCTCTAGTCTTTTGTTGCATGCTCGTTCTATGTCGTGAGTGGTTGCGCGATTTTACACTAAATGTGGCTAATTACCGAGAGACTGAGTAATTTCTTGTTTAATTTTACTCATTCTCTTAAAAAATGGCTGACCTTTTTGTAGCGCTTCTGGCAATACTGCCTTTGCTTGCTTCGCAGATGCCAAACTCTGGTAAGCATCAGTAGTAACTACAAACCAAGTTCGGCCATTTCTTAAAACAGTAAACTGCTGTGTTACTACCTCGTTATGCTCCGCCATAAACCCAGCTGCAATCTCACTTTCTGTCACTGCAAGTAACTGGATCACCCATTCACCATCTGAGCGACTGAGATACCAAGGGTTTCCCGTCAATAGTTCAGGCTCTGCGTACTGAGGCTCTGTTACTGGCGATAAAGTGGCAGGAGTACTATCAACATCGGCTTTTTCAGGTGTAACCGCTTGCTCTGATAGTGCGCTATTGTTGTTTGTCGTATCTTCTTTTGTTTCGGTTAGTGCAGATAAAATACTGCCAACAGGCGCTGTTTCGACTTGCGTTGGCGCTTCGGTTGGCAACTCTGGTTGCACGTCGTTTTCAATTTCAACTTTTTCAACTGTGGTATTTGGCGCCTCAAATACCACTTGCGCATCAATAGCGGTGGCTACTGTTTCTTCATTATCTTGAGTTGGCGTCCAGTATCGTTTTAATTCTTGCTTATACACTAAAGCAACCATTAACGCTGTTAATACCAAACAAAGCGCAATGACATACCATTGCCATTGTGATTTGCTACCTACTTTGGAGCTTTGTTCACGTAAATTTAGACTCTGCTGCTGTGGCTGCCAAGAAAGTAAAACACTCGGATTACCTCGAGCTTCAGCAACAAACGTATTAAAAATAGGATCTTCGTCAGGCGGTAAGTCTTTGTAAAACATGCTCATCAAGCGCTTACTCTCGAGCACGGATAAAGGCTCGATATGAATATCCAGACTTTCAGGGATCAGCTGAGGCTGCTGCGCCGTAGCGAGTATGTAAATTGTTTCGCGAGAAGATTTTGCGAGCTTTTGTAGTTGTTCCGCAAGCTCTTGGGTTAAATGCCTGACGTTGTCTAACACCCATAAACATGGCCCACAAGCTTGTTCATCATGGAGCAACATGAAGTTTTCACTTAGAGATAACTTCTGATCAATGAGAGGACTGCGAAAGCTATGCTCAAGCAGCTGCCGTACCACATAAAACTCTTGAGTATTGGCAGTCAGCTTTACAAACGCTTTGTTAAAGTCTGGGTATTTATCAGTAAGAAACGATTCCGCAAGGTAGCTTTTACCAAGACCTGAAGAACCGACTAAGGTTATCAGGTTTTGGCCATAGTCGAATTGCATAGCAATTCTATCTACCAATGCAGCTCTGCTTGGTAAAATTTGCGACTGCATTTAACGACCTATTAGAGTTACCACGGTTTCATCGCTAACATCATCCACTAGCGCACATTGGCCTAGTTGCGTAGGAAGAATAAAGCGAATTTTGCCTTGTTTGTTCTTTTTGTCTTTGCGCATATGTTGTAAAAACTGCGCTGCGGTCATCTCGCTTGGCGCTTCTGTCGGTAATTGATAAAGCGCAATAACACGACGGATCTTTTCAACATCAGTAGTACTAAGCGCGCCGCGCTGACAAGCCAAATTTGCAGCTATCATCATACCGGCAGCAACGGCTTCACCATGCAACCAATTACCATAGCCCATTTGCGCTTCAATCGCATGGCCAAAGGTGTGACCCAGATTAAGTAATGCACGCAATCCCGCTTCGGTTTCGTCTTTGGCGACGATCTCGGCTTTTATCGCACAACACTTATAAATAACTTGTTGAAGGCTGTCAGCATCTAGTGCGCTGAGCTGAGAATGCTGATCCGTTAATGTATCAAGAAAAGATGCGTCATAGATCAACGCATATTTAATGACTTCAGCCATACCCGCAGCAAACTCTCTTGCAGGCAATGTACTTAAGGTCTTGGTGTCGATAAAAACCGCTTTTGGCTGATAGAAAGCACCAATCATGTTTTTACCTAGCGGATGATTTACCGCAGTTTTACCACCAACCGATGAATCTACTTGTGACAGCAAAGTCGTAGGGATTTGAATAAACGGAACACCACGCTGGTAGCATGCCGCAACAAAACCAGTCAAATCGCCAACCACACCGCCACCGAGGGCAATCAAACACGTATCACGACCACAATTATGCTCGAGCAAAAAGGCAGAGATCTTTTCAAACCATTCTAGCGATTTGTATTGTTCACCATCAGGGATAACAAAATGTAGCGGTTTTTGAGCGTCAAATATCGCTAAAAGATTGTCTAAATATAAAGGTGCTATGGTGGTGTTGGTGATGATAACAGGACGACTTTGCCCAACATACTGCTTAAGTCGTCCTTCATCAGATAAGAGATGTTCACCGATAAAGATGGGATAGCTCCGCTCGTTTAAATCAACCTTTAATTCAAGCATGGCGTCCCTCCTACGGTGTTGTTATATTAGAAATCTAATTTTTCAATAATTTGGTTTGCAACTACTTTAGCGCTTTGCTCATCCGTGCGAACAACGTGATCTGCCACTTCTCTATATAGTGGTTCACGCTCATCAGCTAAGCGCTCTAGTACGTCACGTGAGTCTTCACTGGTTTGTAGTAATGGACGACGCTTATCACGCTGAGTACGAGCTACCTGTTTTTCGATCGGCGTTTCTAGGTAAACAACAATACCGCGCGCAGACAACTTGTTGCGCACTTCTTTGCTGATCACAGAGCCACCACCTGTCGCTAACACAATGCCTTGCATTTCTGTTAGGTCAGAGATGACGCTTTCTTCACGCTTGCGGAACCCCTCTTCGCCCTCGATATCGAACACCCAAGAAATATCGGCACCTGTGCGGCGCTCAATTTCCTGATCCGAATCGAAAAATTCAAGGTGTAATTGATCTGCAATGTGACGACCAATCGTGCTTTTACCAGCCCCCATCGGGCCTACTAGAAATATATTACGTTTCTCAGCCATATCTTTTTAGTACAAACGAACTCTAAAATTTGAAATAAAACCCCGCCTAACGACCTGGCCCCAAAATTAAGGAGGGGATTATCTCAGTAATCCGTGAACAATTTCAAGTCAAACCACGCAAAAAGCGCAATACTTTTACTGTCAACGGGCCTATAAACTGTCTTGAATGATCTTAGGCGTCACAAATATCAGCAATTCTCGCTTTTCATTAATATCACGAGAGTTCTTAAACAATAGACCTAAATATGGGATATCGCCCAAAATTGGGATCTTACTTACTGCCGTTTTCACTTCTTGCTGATAGATACCACCCAGTACGATAGTTTGACCATTTTCAACCAGTACTTGTGTTTGGATCTCTTGGGTATTGATTGCCGTCGCCGGGCCATTTGGCGTTTGCACGGTATCACCTTTAGTGTCTTGTGTAATCACTAAGTCGAGAATTATTTTATTATCAGGTGTAATTTGCGGTGTCACCTCCAAGCTTAAAACCGCTTTTTTGAAGCTCACCGTCGTTGCACCACTTGATGATGCCTCTACGTAAGGAATCTCTGTACCTTGCTCGATACGCGCCTTTTTCTGGTTAGCTGTCGTGATGCTTGGCGTCGCGATTATCTCACCTTTATTTTCTTGCTCCAGTGCAGACAACTCAAGATCTATCAAAGTGCCATCAGCTAATTTCGCAATGTGCATACCAATACTGCCAGCAGGGACTCCTTTTACGCCTAAATTAACGTTTAAGCGGTTTTCCAAAGACGGAATATTGCCATTGGATAGCGCATTCGCACCGTCTAGCGTACCAGAGATGGCATCACTGCCTTGCTGATCGCTAAAGCCCCAGCGGACACCTAAGTCTTCTTGTACTGTGTCATCTACAGTAACCATGCGTGACTCTATACGCACCTGTTTTACCGGCACATCTAAGGTTTCAACCATCCGACGAACACTTTCAATACTGCGTGAGGTGTCTTTAATTAATAAAGTATTGGTACGTTTATCAACCGATACACTACCACGATGACTAATAATAGAGTTGATATCGGTTTTGAGTAAGTCAGCAAACTCTTCCGCTTTCGCGTAATTAAGTTGAATATACTCGCTATATAATGGTTCCAGCTCTTCTACTTGCTGACGCGCTTGTAATTCCTTGGCTTCTCTAGCAGCGAGCTCTTCAGATGGCGCGACCATCAAAATAGAGCCATCCATACGCTTATCTAGCCCTTTCACACGTAACACAACATCAAGCGCTTGATCCCAAGGTACACCATCTAAACGCAAGGTTATATTGCCAGATACGGTGTCACTCGTTACTAGGTTAAAGTTGTTTGTATCGGCGATGATCTGTAGTACGGAGCGAATTGGAATATCCTGAAAATTCAACGTGATCGGCTGACCTTTATATTCTTTTTTATCGCCAAAGGTTTTATTACCTTCGTCTTTTTCAACTGATAAGGTAAAGATGTTATCAAGCTGTTGATAGGTAAACTTGAATGCCGCATTTGGCTCAATCACAATGCGGCTTTTATTGTCTTCTTTAAAGGTTTCTATGCGAGATACCACAGTGCCAAAATCTAACACATCGAGTTCGTATAGCAGGTCTTCTGCAATATCGATATGGTGGAAGTCCGCAATGATTTTACCACCGCGCTCTTGTACATCGATGGCCGCTTGGTTGTGCTCAAGAAACGCAAGTACTTTAGCTTCACCTTTCTCACCGCGACGAAAATCGATAGCTTGAATTTGGTTGATAAACGCAGTGACTTTTTGACTTTGATCTTGTTCAGAGACAATCGGTTTATTAGACACTTCCACTATCACAAGGTTATTCTTAACCTCGGTTTTATATAGCTTCAGCTCATCCATGTTGATGGAAACGGCAAAACCACCATCTCTGAGTTCACTGGTAATGCCTTGAATACCAGCTTTATCAATACTCAAAGCTTTTAAGCTTTCTTCAAACTCAGCCTGCTGGAAAAACAATTCAATACTGGTGCTTTCGCCGACAACACGAACTTGTGGCTCTGTATTGAGTTTTTCATCAAACACCAGTTGTAGCTGAGTTTCCCCTGTCGGAACGGGGTTATAGCGAATGTCATACAACATAGGAATGGCATGCGTAATTGACGAAAGGCCAACTAAGGCAACACCGAGCACAGAACGCCATAATGTTCGAGTGCTTTTAATGGTTGATTTTATAACGTTATTGTTAGTATTCACTCGTGCCACCTTGTTCCGCTTCTAACATTTCCACTTTTGTTAGCCTTTCTTTCCAACATCCCGTTCCATCTGGGATCAATTCTAATAATTCTAAATGATCGGCATGTACACTCAGCACTTTGCCATGATACAGGCCCATATATTCACCACGCTTTACACGATACAAGCCTTGCGTCGCCGCTTCGATTAGCGCCCAACGACCATCAGACTTGGCAATAATGCCTTTCATACGTAGATTATCCAACGGAAATTTCTCCAATGGATAGCGATCTCTATCTGGATCTGGGTGTAAACAGTTTTTAATTTGAACTAGCTTATTTTCAATCACTTCAGGCTGGGGCGCAACAAAAGGGCTACGCAATTCTGAAGCGCTATACTTAAATGGCTCATAATTTTGCATTTCAGGTATAGGCTCGATTTTTGGTGTTGAACTTGCTTTTACCTGATCAATAAATTCTTTTTGTTCTGCAGTACTATCATTACAACCCGAGATGAACATCAACGAGGTCACGCAGAGCATCAGTCGGATCATTTCTGACCTCCTTGCTCATAACGATAAGTTTTTGCCACAACACTAAATACCAGCTCGCCATTTCCTGCATTTTCGATTCTAAAATCATGTAGGCTGACTATACGAGGTAATTCAGATACCTTACTCACAAACTGACCAAATTCATGATACTTACCTATCACTTCTAGCTTAATCGGCAATTCGGTATAAAACTCTTTACGTACCTCTGGCATCCAGCCAATTTTTAGGAAGGTTAATCCGCTTGAGGTACCAACGTAAGTCAGATCATCAAGTAGTCCAGGCGTTTCGTTGGAGCTTGGCAGTCGTCTCAACAGCTCAGTGAATTGCGCTTCCATATCAATCATTTGCTGTTTATATAGCTCTAGATTGTTTGCTCTTGCGTATTTAATCCGGTAGCTCGTTCTCAGCTCTTGCTCTTTTTTAACCGCTTGGTCGTAGCGGTCAATGGAACTTGAGACCATCAGGTTATAACCCAATACCATCATTAGTAAAACCACCAGAACGGAGCATAAAACTTTTACAGGAAATGGCCAATGACCAATATTATCGAGCTCCAGCTCATTCCAATCTATTTCTTTTAAACTGTTTAAGTCAAAATTCATGCACTATGCCTCCGCCCTATTTCGCTTTATCGGCTAAGTGGATGTCGTCATGAGACTTAATATAAAAATGCATCGTAAAATCACTCAGTAATTTTGAACTTTGCTCACCGGCTACTATGCCTTGGATCACCGGCCGCTCTATTAAATATGATGATTCAACTTGTCGTAGCATTTGCGATAAGCGGTTGTTTGATTCACTCCGACCAATGACTTTGATCATATTGTCTTGTCGCTCAAGACTGGTGAGATAAACCCCAGCCGGAACCACTCGCGCTATTTCATCGATAATTTGCGTGCCGAGACTGCGGTTGAGTTGCAACTCCTCAATAAGCCGAATACGGCGCTGTAAATTTTCTTTTTGCTTATTCAGGTCGTTAATCGCAACTATCCGTGAATCTAGTTGAGTGATCTCGCTTTCGAGATAGCGGTTTTTAATTTCTTGCCCGGTTTTTAAGCCGTCATAGAAGCTGCCAAGCATGTACATTAACAACAGACAAGCCGCGATGATCACCGCAATGATAGTCAGAAAGATTTGTTGCGACGCTTGCCTTTGCTGCTCGCGCCAAGGAAGCAAATTTATATGTGGCATGATGAGAAGCTCCTTAATGCCAAGCCTGTCGCTAAGGCGAATTGCGCTTTATGCTTTTGCAGCACATGCCTATCTACTTTTGGTGCAATCTCCATATCAGTAAACGGGTCTGCCACTATTGTGTGGATCCCAAGCTCATCAATGAGCAGTTTATCTAAGCCATCCACTAAAGCCGTTCCACCCGTCAACACGATGTAATCGATATGATCTTTACCACTGGTCGTCATAAACATTTGCACTGCTCGACGAATTTGCTGCAGCATAGAAGTTTGGAAAGGAGCCAAGACTTCAAAGGTATAGTTTGGAGGTAAATCCCCCGTCGTTTTCGCCAGTTCTGCTTCATCGTAGGTTTTGTTGTAATAAGCAACAATGCTGTTGGTATATTGCTCACCACCAAACACTTGGTCACGAGTGTAAATCGTTTTCCCAGATTGAATAACGCTAATCAGCGTAAGCACTGCGCCAATATCTATCATTGCTACGATTTTATCAAAGGCATCATTTGGCAGTTCAGGGTAAATGACATCCATGGCTCTACTTAGTGCGTAGTTTTCTACATCAACAACTTTCGCTTTGAAACCCGCTTCTTCCAATGCGCCAACCCGTGCTTGCACGCTTTCGGTACGAGCCGCAGAGAGCAGCACATTCATTTTTGACGGATCGGCTTCGTTTACTCCAATTTTTTCAAAATCTAGACTAACTTCATCTAACGGGTAAGGGATCAGGCTATCTGCTTCTATTGCTATCTGAGACTCGAGTTCAGCATCAGTTAATGACACATCCATAAAGATCACTTTTGTAATCACGGTCTGACCGGATACGGCAACTGCTGCATATTGCGTGAGCTTTGGAATGCGCCGCTTCATTTTAGTTATCGCGTTGCCGATCGCTTCAATGTCTTGAATGGCCCTTTCATTTACTGCTCCTTTCGGAATAGGTTCAATCGCAACGGCTTCTACTCGGTAGCTGGAACTTGTCTTCGACAGCAACACCGCTTTGACACAATGGGAGCCGATATCGATCCCTATCATCAGAGGTGCTTGTTTTTTTAGTAGTTGGCTCAGCATGTGAAGCGCCCGTTTCCTTTTAAGACTGTGTACCATAAAAATTTAGCACACAAAAATATTAATCGTTTTTTAATCAAGATATACTAGCAGTGTCTACCTGTAATTGGGAGTCTAACTAGGGATAATTCCGTGAAATTATTGAAAAGATTTTTACAATTCGTTTTTGTTTGTACCCTTTTAGGCGTGTTGACACTTATCAGTCTTTATTATTATGTCAAATCTGACATACCAAGTGTAGAGGTTTTGAAAGATGTTCAACTACAAACACCCATGCAAGTCTTTACACGAGACGGAAAACTCATCAATCAATTTGGTGAAAAGCGCAGGATCCCTGTACGTTTGCAGGATGTTCCACTCCCCATGCGAAAGGCATTCTTAGCGACAGAAGATAACCGCTTTTACGATCATTTCGGCGTAGACCCGATAGGTATCGTCCGCTCCGCTATAGTGCTTATCACCACAGGGCAAAAAAAGCAGGGAGCCAGTACGCTCACCATGCAACTTGCCAGAAACTTCTTCTTAACAAGAGAGAAAGCCTATATTCGTAAAGTGAAAGAAATCTTTATTGCGTTGCATATTGAGCAACTATTAACGAAAGATGAAATTTTTGAGCTTTACTTAAACAAAATTGAACTGGGCAATCGCGCCTTTGGTATCGGTGCTGCAGCGCAAGTCTACTACGGTCGCTCACTATCAGAATTAACTTTAGCAGAAATGGCAATGATTGCAGGCCTGCCAAAAGCGCCTTCTGCGTTAAATCCAATTCGTAACCCAGAGCGCGCGCAATTGCGCCGGAATGTTGTGCTCGGACGAATGCTTGCTGAAAAGTATATTACCCGCGCAGAATATAGTGAGGCGACACAAGCTCCTATCACGGCTAAATTCCATGGCGCCGAAATCGAGCTGTATGCACCTTATATTTCTGAAATGGTTCGCGCCTATATGGTTGAGCGTTATGGTACTGATAAGGCTTACAACTCTGGCATGAAAGTTTACACCAGTGTGGAATCAGACATGCAACAGGCTGCTCAGCATGCATTAGTTGATAATTTACATGCCTACGATATGCGTCACGGCTTTAGAGGCGCAGAAGAAATCTATTGGCATGCTGAAACGGAATCGCCGCTAAGCCGTGAAGGCATTATTACTCGCCTTAAAAAGGTCAATGAAATTGGACCGTTAAAAGCCGCTGTAGTGCTAAACATTGCAGAAAAAACGGCCGACCTGCTCTTAAAGACCGGTGAGCAAATTACATTGGAATGGTCAGGCCTAAGTTGGGCCAGACAATACATCAGTGAAACGCGTCAAAGCCTACCACCAAAAACAACCGCGGATATCCTCGCGCCGGGCATGCAAGTGTTTGTACGCAAACAAGACGACGGCTGGATGTTAAGTCAGTTGCCGCAGGCATCCAGTGCACTTGTCTCACTTGACCCGCAGGATGGGCGTGTAAAGGCGATTGTGGGCGGCTACAGCTTTGAGCTTAGCCAATACAATCGTGCTACCCAAGCTAAGCGCCAAGTGGGTTCGAACATCAAACCTTTTATTTATTCATCCGCGTTAGAAAATGGCTATACCCTAGCCACCATTCTTAATGATGCCCCGATTAATCATTGGGACAGAAGCGTTGGCGTGGCTTGGCGTCCGAAGAATAGCCCTGAAGTGTATAACGGCCCAATCCGTATTCGCCGAGCGCTTGCACAATCGAAAAACGTGGTATCTGTTCGTTTGATCAAAGGCGTTGGCATAAATAAGGCTGCTGATCATTTGCTTAAATTTGGTTTCCAAGACGCAGATATTAATCGCAGCGAGTCGTTGGCACTTGGTAGTGCTGCACTGACTCCTATTGAAATGGCGCGCGGCATGGCCACTTTTGCCAACGGCGGTCACCTCATTGAGCCGTATTTTATCGATAAAATTACCGACTCATTCGGCACTGAGCTGGGTTCTGCAGAGCCGCTATTGGTCTGCGACGAACAGCAGATGGAAGAACAACCTGAGCGCTGTGCACCGCAAGTGATTTCGGAGCAAAACGCATTTCTGATTGCTGATGCGCTTCACAGTGCTATCTGGGGTGGTGGTAGTTGGAAACACGATACGGGCTGGAGCGGCACTGGCTGGCGTGGTCAATGGTTAAAACGTCGTGACCTTGCTGGAAAAACGGGTACCACCAATGACTCAGTAGATACTTGGTTTACGGGCTTTAACCGTAATGTCCTCACCACAGTCTGGGTTGGCTTTGACGATGCGAGTAAATCCTTGGGTCGTGCGGCCTACAACGCTAACCTTGGTAATAATCAACTTGTTGGCGCAGAAGCCGGAGCGATTTCAGCACAACCTGCTTGGATAGACTTTATGCGTGAGGCGCTTAAAGACGAGCCTTTGGCTCCGATAGAGCCGCCACCAGGGCTTATTTCAACTCGGATTGACTTAAAGACAGGGCTTTTGTCTCGCAAGAACGATTACACATCTCGGTTTGAATATTTCGAGCAAGGTACGGCCCCAACCAAGTACGTATTGGATACGGATAGCAGCACACCGTTTGACGATACCGCGCCGCTACCGACTCACGAAGAGTTATTCTAAAATAGAAATGCCGATACAGATGTATCGGCATTTTTGTCTTATACCAGTTGTATTATATCTATTTTCTTAAAAGAGTTATTTTAGATTTTGCGTCAGCCAGAATAAATCGGAATGTATTCCCGCTGCTGTCACTTCTTTACCTGCCCCCGGGCCTTGGATCACCAGCGGATTTTGTTCATACCATTTAGTGTGGATCACAAAAATATTATCACCCGGCGTTAAATTCGCGATTGCCGAGCCATTTGGTACCTGTGCAATGCCTACTTTTGCAGACACTTTGCCATTGCTTGCAATTTCAAGCGCACCAGTATAACGAAGCGCTGCGTCATTCGCTGTGGCCTTTGCATAGTGTGTCGCATAAAAGTCATCGAGTTGCTGGCGATTTTCTAAAAACGTTTGCCATGAACCCACGCTCAATGACTCAGGCATTAACGCCTCTAATTCAATATCGTCAAGCTCAAGTTCAATGTCTAACTCTCTTGCTAAGATCAAAAGCTTACGCTGCATATCACGGCCAGATAGATCTTCGCGCGGATCGGGCTCAGTAAAACCAAGTTCTTGCGCCCCGAGCACTAGCTCAGAAAATGCTTCAGAACCATCATAGCGACTACACAGCCAAGATAAAGTGCCGGAAAAGACGCCTTCAATTCTCACCACTTCATCGCCACTATTTTGCAGATCAGCCAACGCAAAGTTAATGGGTAGACCTGCGCCAACACTGGTGTTGTAACGCCATAACAGGTTACGCTCTTGTAACTGCTGACGCAGCTTGGAGTACCAACCTTGTTGTGCCGTGCCGGCATATTTATTAGCGCTGATCAAATGGCAGTCATGTTCAACAAACTGCGGATACAACTCGCTGAAACGCTCGCTCGCAGTAATATCGACCACCACTTTATGCTCGTAATCTAGCTCTTTAATACGAGTGAATAGCTCTGCTTCATTATATTCGATGGCCTCATTTTGCCATTGCTGTTGCCACGATGCTAAATTCAACCCGCTTGGACAGAACAACATTTGCTTAGAACGCAGTAAGCCAACCAACTTAAGATCAAAGTGCTCACTCAGCTTAGCGACTTGGTTTTTGCATTGTTCGATAAACACTTCACCCACATTGCCAACACCAGCTACAATCACAGCAAGCTCTCTGCCTTTATTGACCAAACGTTCGTGCAATATAGCAAGTAGATCGCTATCAATTGCTTGATCGGTTAACACTAAGCTGTAATGGCGCTCTTGCAGCACAAAACGGGTGACAATCGCATGTTCATCCAATAATTCCAGAGCTTGCTGATGTAAGCCAGCAACATCCTGACTTGGGGCAACAATAGCAAAGCCTTGTACTTGCGACTCAATAATATTGGCTCGCGAATCCAGCGCTTTAATCACAACATGGCTAAACTCAGATGGCACCAGTAAGTGTGCCTCTCCACCTTTAACAAAATGATGAATACTATGCTGAATAAGCTGGCTTAGCTGTTTCACTTCACCACTTTTTAGCTGCTCAACGCGTAACAGGTCAAGTTGTCCAAAAGTGGTAATAAAGCGCTTCTCTTTGCTATAGCCTGCCTTTACTATCTCAGTGCCAAGTGCATCGGCGTCAAAGCTGCTGCGAACTTGCAGTTTTATATCGGTATCTTTAAGTGGAGACAGCGTTTTTGCATGTAGTACTGGATTACCTAATCGTGCGAGTAATTCAGCTTGGCCACGACATACCTTTGTGTATTTTATGGCATTGGCGACTTTACGTGGATCAGTGCTGAATACACCCGTTGTATCCGTCCAAATTGATACTTGAGCCGCATCAAGATAACTTGCCAACAAAGTCGCGCTATAGTCACTGCCATTTCGGCCTAAAGTCACCGTTTCACCTTGTGCATTTGCGGCAATAAAACCGGTAACGATATAGATAGCGTGATCATCAATTGCGCGATAGCACGCTTCTTTGTTATGGGCGTGTAGTAACACCCCCTCTTGTTGTACAAATAACGTACGAGCGTCGATAGCTTTGGCTTCGATACCTTGAGAACTTAGGTAGTTTGCTAATATACGAGCCGACCATAGCTCTCCATGTGCAAGTAAACTCGCGTAGTGAAGATGCTGTTCTTCTCGTCCTGAAGCGATTGCTTGCAGCTCATTGACAAGCTGTTTGAGTAACACACTGTGTTGTTCACCTACAAACAGGGCATCAATTAATTCACGTTGATGATTTTCAACTTGTAATAAAACATCGTTGAATGCGCGAACATCTTGCTGCTCAAAGCTTTGCCATAACTTCACTAGGGTATTCGTTGTTTTTCCTGCAGCAGAAACCACAACACTGTCACCTAGTTGACATTGCTCTAACACTATCTTGGCAACCGCCTGATAACGCTCTGGCGAGCTTAAACTCGAACCACCAAACTTATGTACTACTTTTGCCATTTACTCACCACAACGCTACTGTATGTGCAGGCGTTAATTTGAATGACTTAGCATCATCACTCGCCTGACTTTCATCAATACATGCAAATCCCGCTTCCAGATCTGCAATGAGATCCTGTGCATCTTCAATGCCTACAGAAATACGAATCAACGTGTCGCCCACTCCCGCTTCTAAACGTGCTTGCGGATCCATACCCGCGTGTGTCATCGTCGCTGGATGACAAATAAGACTCTCAACCCCACCTAAAGATTCTGCCAATGAAAAGTGCGTTAGAGACGTTAAAAACTTCGCAGATGTTTGCAGATCGCCTTTGATATCAAAGCTCACCATGCCACCAAAGCCGAGCTGTTGTTTTTTCGCAAGTTCGTGTTGAGGATGCGACTCAAGGCCAGGGTAATAAACTTGGCTAACATACGGCGACTTTTCTAAATATTCTGCAATAAGCTGAGCATTTTCTTGATGTTGGCGTAAACGCACATTTAAGGTGCGCAGTCCACGTAGGGTAAGGTAACTGTCAAAAGGTGCACCGGTAATACCGATATTATTCGCCCACCAAGCTAACTCATCACCCAATTCCTGTGTACGCGCGATCACCGCGCCCCCCACTACATCAGAATGACCATTGATATATTTAGTGGTTGAATGCACGACGACATCCACGCCAAAGGCAATGGGGTTTTGTAATGCAGGAGACAAGAAGGTGTTGTCAGCGGCGACCAAAGCCCCCACAGCGTGTGCTGCATTTACGACAGCTTCTATATCCGTTAACCGCAAAATTGGGTTACTTGGTGTTTCAATCCAAACTAATTTAGGTTTGATCTGCTGCAGCTGCGCAAGACTTTCAGGTTGCGTGAGATCCAAGACTGTTAATTTGAGCAATCCACGCTTTGCAAGCGATGTAAACAAGCGATAGCTACCACCATAGCAGTCATGTGGAATAACCAGCGTATCGTCATGGTTAAGCAGTTGAGTTACTAGGTGAACGGCAGCCATGCCAGTGGCGGTAATAATACTACGAGCACCACCTTCAAGTTCGGTAAGTGCCTGTGCAAGCACATCACGATTAAAGTTACCGCTGCGGCCATAATCGTAGTCGCGTTTGGTATCAAAATCGGCAAAAGAATAGGTGGTAGAAAGGTAAAGCGGTGGCACTACTGCCCCATGCGCTTTATCAGCTTCTATACCGTGACGCACTGCTACCGTCGATTTATTAACTTGACTCATAAGGTCACCTAGATAGTTGGATGTTTAGACGTCTAAAAGGTTAGAGCAACAGAAACCAGAAGTCAAAACATTTATACTGCTAAATGGCTAAATAACTAGTATTTGACTATCTTTTTTAAACCGATAAAATTTCGCCACTCTAGGCGTTGCTAATACGACTGAGTTATTGAAAACTATGGCAGAGATTCTTCTATCTCGCTATGGCGGATTAGTTTATTCATCTATTTGAGTTTGGGATTTATCTTTAATTCGTAAGGTTATCCCTATATTCATGCGGTTGGTGAATAATGTAGACCAGAACCCAGTCATATTGGCATTGATGTAACTGAGGCAAGTACACAATTATGGCAAAATGGAACGGTGAGTATATTCACCCATATGCAGAACACGGTAAGAAAGCAGAGCAAGTAAAAAAGATCACGGTGAGCATACCTCTGAATGTACTCAAAGTGCTAACTGATGAGCGTACACGTCGCCAAGTGAATAACTTACGTCATGCCACGAACAGTGAGCTTTTATGTGAGGCGTTTCTACATGCCTTCACAGGTCAGCCACTGCCGAGCGATGAAGACTTGAGAAAAGATAATCCAGAGCGTATTCCTTTAGAGGTAAGACAAATAATGGAAGAGCGCGGTTTGGAGATCCCAGAAATAAACGAAGAGTGATAACTGCTCTTTCGCTCTGGAAATACAGACACAAAAAAAGCCTCAATCGAGGCTTTTTCATTTGAATAATACCAATGGTACTATTCCATATATCCAGCTGGCATATCGATTTGTGCCACGCCTGATTCAATTGCAGCTACCGCTACCGCTTTTGCGATACGAGGTAACAAACGTGGATCCATTGGTTTTGGAATAATATACTCAGGACCAAACTCTAGACTATCTACGTCAGCCGCTTTTAACACTTCAGCAGGTACAGGCTCTTTCGCAATCGTTCTAATTGCTTCAACCGCTGCAATCTTCATCTCGTCATTGATAGCGGTTGCGCGTACATCAAGGGCACCACGGAAGATAAACGGGAAACACAGTACGTTATTTACTTGGTTTGGATAATCCGAGCGGCCTGTCGCCATGATCAAATCATTACGTGCACCGTGTGCAACTTCAGGGCTGATCTCAGGGTCTGGGTTAGAACAAGCGAATACCACTGGCTTGTCAGCCATTAGCTTTAGATCCTCAGCAGAAAGTAAGTCTGGGCCAGAAACACCAACAAATACGTCCGCATCCGCAATCACGTCTTGTAACGTACGCTTATCCGTGTTGTTTGCAAACAGCTCTTTGTATTCATTTAGGTCATCACGACGAGTATGGATCACGCCTTTTCTGTCCAGCATATAGATGTGCTCACGTTGGGCACCGCATTTGATCAGTAATTCCATACAAGCAATAGCGGCTGCACCCGCGCCAAGACACACAATAATCGCATCATGAATATCTTTACCTTGGATTTCCAACGCATTCAGCATACCCGCAGCGGTTACAATTGCAGTGCCGTGCTGATCATCATGGAATACAGGAACGTCACAACGTTCAATTAGCGCGCGCTCAATTTCAAAACACTCTGGCGCTTTAATATCTTCAAGGTTAATACCACCAAATGTGTCTGCGATATTTGCCACAGTATTGATGAAGTCTTCAGTGGTGTTGTGCTTAACTTCGATATCGATTGAATCAAGGCCCGCAAAACGCTTAAATAATAGTGCCTTACCTTCCATAACAGGCTTTGACGCCAAAGGACCTAAGTTACCCAAGCCAAGAATTGCCGTACCATTACTGATCACCGCAACCATATTTCCTTTACCCGTGTAACGGTATGCATTCGCCGGATCAGCCGCGATTTCACGTACTGGCTCTGCAACACCTGGGCTGTATGCAAGTGCCAAGTCTTTTACGGTCTCGGCAGGTTTAGTGAGTTCAACACTGATTTTACCTGGAACGGGCTTCTCGTGATAATCTAGAGCTTGTTGACGAAAGTCTGTCATGGCGCGATATTTTCCTACGAAGTTAATGTGAGAGTGTGGTAAACGTTCGCATTCTGAATGTTGGCAACCTAGCTAGCTGGTTACAGCAACACACAGTGCGATTAACTATATGAGCGACGACATTCAACCACTCAACAAGCGTATGTGCTTTGCTGTCGCGGTATGTCAATAGGACATATAGTTAATCGACCGTATTCACACAATACCGAGTTTTGCTCATTATTCAAGTAAAATCAGGTCTATCCACTAGCATGGTATTTTCTATACTTTTCCGAGAAGATAAGCTCAATTTTAAGAAATATTTCACAAATAAAATGACTAAAACTTAAAAAACAAGACGCTAAAACCAGCACAGAATGTATAAAATTAGCACAAATGTACACCAACTATAAAAACAATAAGAAAATAGCAACTTAACTAACTTTAACGTCAAGATACCGACATTTAATCGCAATATACTGACTTTAGTTTATATTAAGTGCTCATACCTGATAGTATTTACTATATGAGCTTTGATTATTTTCACAACTTAAGCTCGTAAATGTTCAATATTTATCTGCTAAATAGAGTTTTTACTCTACCCAAGAGATCAGTAAAGTTTTGCTGCCAAACTGGCAAGTTTTTTATTTTAGAAGAATAAAAGACACAATAAGACGGGATGACTGACGGTCTATCTGCTGATGCAGAATAGGATGTATAAATCGAGAAGGTATTTTCAAACAGGCACAAAAAAAGCACCCTAAAGGTGCTTTTTTCGACTAGACCAACAAGATTACTTCTTGCTGCTAAGTGCACCGAAACGCTTGTTAAAGCGATCTACACGGCCACCTGTGTCAAGGATCTTCTGCTTACCAGTGTAGAACGGGTGACATGCAGAACATACGTCTAGGTGAATATCTTTACATAGCGTTGAACGAGTTTCGAACTTGTTACCGCAAGAGCACGATGCAGTGATCGTCTCGTAATTAGGGTGAATACCTTCTTTCATAGCAACCTCTAGTTAAGGCCGTATCGCTCTCCAAACCCGAAGTCTGGCACCATACGTAGTTATACAAAAATGTGGACGCGTATTTTAGTGCTTAACTGAACAATCTACAAGCAATATTTCAGAGTTTTTTATCACCGTCGCAGAGTACGTTTTCAATTCGTACCACCTTAGGTATATACTTCGTCACTGCGCTCACTTTATGGAATTGTAATACATGCTCATTCTTGAAGTAGCTTTAAAGCTGCCACTGCACCGAACATTCGACTATTTGCTAGCACCAACCATGCAAGTTGAAGCAGGAATGAGAGTCACCGTCAATTTTGCCAACCGTCGCTGCACTGCGATTGCACTTGCTAAAAAAGACGACACCGATGTACCAAAAGAAAAGCTCAAGCAAATTATTGAGGTGTTGGACGAGCACCCTGTCTTTAATCAAGCACAACTTAGCTTCTTACACTTTGTCTCTCAGTATTACTGTCATCCAATTGGTGATACCTTATTCACAGCACTACCGGCGGTACTCAGAGATGGAGGAAGCCCAGACAAAACTCAGATCCCCATCGTCAGATTAACGGAAAAAGGGCAGAAACTACCAACACTGCGAGCCAAAAAGCAACAAGCGCTGCTTTCCCAATTATATGAAGGTGGCGCAATAAAATTAAGCGAACTCAAAGCGCTCGGATTTGCTAGCCAAACAATTAAAGCATTGGAAGAAAAAGCGCTTATCTCACAATCTATTGAGCATGATAGTGATTGGTCGCAAAACGAATTACAGCTAGGCGAAAAGCCACGCCTAAACGACCAGCAAGCGACTATTTGCAGCGCCGTTAATGCACAAGTCGGTTACCGTACCTTTTTAATCGAAGGTGTAACGGGAAGTGGTAAAACCGAAGTCTACTTACAGAGCCTTGAAAACATAATAAAAGCGGGTAAACAAGCACTGATCTTGGTGCCTGAAATTGGACTCACACCGCAAACAGTCAACCGCTTCAAAAAGCGCTTTAATAACCTGCCCATTGATTTATGGCACTCAAATCTAACCGATAATGAGCGCCTACATACTTGGCGTCGCGCCGAAAAGGGTCTGAGCGCTTTGGTTATCGGTACTCGCTCGGCCATTTTTTTGCCATTTCAAAATCTCGGCATGATCATCGTTGACGAAGAGCACGACAACTCGTTTAAACAGCAAGAAGGCCTGCGCTATCACGCCAGAGATCTCGCTGCATTTCGAGCGCATCAGGCACACTGCCCTTTGCTTTTGGGAACAGCAACACCGGCATTAGAAACATTACACAAAGCCATTACCAACAAATATCAACTCGTCACACTGAGTAAACGAGCGCAGACCCAGCACGACAACCAATTTCACCTTGTCGACATGAAAGGTCAGCCAGAACAAGGCGGGTTTTCACCAATGAGTTTACATTGGATGGAAAAAACACTCGCTCGCGGTAAGCAAGTTATGGTGTTTCTAAATCGTCGGGGCTTTGCACCAACATTGATGTGTCACGAATGCGGATGGCTTAATACCTGTAAACATTGCTCTACCAGCGCCACGTACCATAAAAACATGAACCGCTTGGTATGCCATCATTGTGGTGAACAGGACTTTGTACCGAGACAGTGTCCAGATTGCGGCAGCACCCAAATCATGCCCACAGGGCTTGGTACAGAACAACTCGAAGGCTTTTTAAGCGAACGCTTCACTGATATTCCCGTTACTCGCATTGACCGAGATTCTACGCGCCGTAAGGGCAGCCTTGAAAGCGCCCTTGAAGAAATTAATCAAGGTGGCGCGCGAATTCTGGTCGGCACTCAAATGCTTGCCAAGGGCCACCACTTTGCCGATGTCAGCCTTGTGATTATCTTGGATGTGGACTCAGGACTTTACTCTTGTGACTTTAGAGCAACCGAGCAAATGGCACAGCTCATTACGCAAGTTGCTGGACGAGCCGGACGTGCCGGTGAAGCGGGAGCCGTGTTATTGCAAACGCATTTTCCAGAACATCCATTATTGCAAGATTTAATTAATAATGGTTATGGCGACTTCGCGCGATATGCCTTACAAGAGCGTGAAGAAGCTATGCTTCCCCCCTTCGCACACTTAGCTATCATCCGCGCCGAGGCAACAAATATAAATACAGTATTGCGCTTTTTGTCGGATTTGGTTCCAGCTACCCCCTATCCTGGTATACAATTGCTGGGTCCAATTCCAGCACCACTTGAACGAATAGCTGGAAAGTTCAGATATCAATTACACATACACGCACAACAACGCACTGTGCTGCGGGACTACCTTTCGCAACTTGCGCGCTATATCGCTACGCATGAGTCTGCCAATCGAGTACGCTGGAGCATAGATGTTGATCCAATGGATAGCTATTAAAATCAAATAACCTATGGCACAGCACGATTACATCAATAAGAAACCTAAAGGCAAGGGGAAAGACAAGCCAGAAAAATCGGCGAAATTTCCTGTTATTGCTGCTATTTTTGCATTTCTACTAATCGGAGGGTTTGCCTACGGTCTTTGGTTTATAAAAACCAATGCCGATCCTAAAGAAGTAGAGCAAGCCAAAAACCCACACCCAGTTGCCGAGCAAAAGGTTAGTAAACCAAAGCCTCGCCCACCTGAGTTCATTGAAGAAATTAAAAATCATGAAATCAAGGTCGAGGTTAAAGAGATCGAGAGCAAAGGTCCCTATCAAATGCAGTGTGGTTCATTTAGAACCCATAGCCAAGCCGAAGCCATGAAAGCCAAAGTTGCGTTTGCTGGATTAATCGCGGAGATCCGTCGTACCGAAGGGAGTAACGGTGTCTGGTATCGTGTCCGTCTTGGCCCCTACGATACCAAGCGTTTAGCAGAAAGCGATAAAAACAAATTGCAGCGCGTTGGGATATTTGGCTGCGGGATTTGGGGCTGGACTTGATTTTTATAAGTCCACCCATATTTCCTACTAATCTAGAGTTACACGGGCACAGGCCCAGATAAGGATTACTATGACTACCATCGTTAGTGTTCGTCGCGATGACAAAGTGGTTATCGGCGGTGATGGCCAAGTTTCGCTTGGTAACACAGTTATGAAAGGCAACGCACGTAAAGTACGTCGTCTATACAATGGTAAAGTACTGGCAGGTTTCGCTGGCGGTACAGCTGATGCATTTACATTATTTGAACGCTTTGAAGCAAAGCTAGAGATGCACCAAGGCCATCTCACTAAAGCAGCCGTAGAAATGGCAAAAGACTGGCGTACCGACAGAGCATTAAGAAGGCTTGAAGCCCTACTTGCGGTAGCCGATGAAACCGCCTCGCTTATCATCACAGGTAACGGCGACGTGGTGCAGCCAGAGCATGATCTTATTGCTATCGGCAGTGGTGGTAACTTCGCACAGGCGGCTGCAACCGCACTACTTGAAAATACCGACTTAAGTGCGAAAGAAATCGTGGAAAAGAGCCTGAAGATCGCCGGCGATATCTGCGTATTTACCAATAATTTCCAAACTATCGAAGAATTGTAATAGGACTCGTCATGACAGCTATGACTCCAAGAGAGATTGTGCACGAGCTTGATCAACATATTATCGGTCAGGACAAAGCCAAAAAAGCCGTCGCGATTGCACTGCGCAACCGCTGGCGTCGTATGCAGCTTGATGAAGAGCTGCGTGCAGAAGTTACACCCAAGAATATTTTGATGATCGGCCCAACGGGTGTAGGTAAAACTGAAATTGCCCGCCGTCTAGCAAAGCTTGCTAACGCACCATTTATCAAAGTAGAAGCGACTAAGTTCACCGAAGTGGGTTATGTTGGTAAAGAAGTTGAAACCATCATCCGCGATCTAGTCGAAGTTTCTTTTAAACTAACACGTGAACAGCAAACCAAGAAATTCAAATTCCGCGCTGAAGAAGCCGCCGAAGAGCGTATTTTAGATGCACTTTTGCCACCAGCAAAAGACGCTTGGGGTGAGTCTCAGCCAAATGAAAACTCGTCAACACGCCAAGTATTTCGTAAGAAACTACGTGAAGGTCAGTTAGACGACAAAGAAATTGAGATCGACATCGCAGAAACGGCGCCTCATGTTGAGATCATGTCACCTCCTGGTATGGAAGAAATGACCAGCCAGCTACAGAGCATGTTCCAAAACATGTCGGGTGACAAGAAAAAGAACCGTAAGCTGAAAATTAAAGAAGCACTTAAGCTATTGATTGAAGAAGAAGCTGCAAAGCTTGTTAATCCAGAAGAGCTTAAAGAGCAAGCTATTGAGTCAGTTGAACAAAACGGTATCGTGTTTATTGATGAAATCGATAAAATTTGTAAGCGCGGAGAATCTTCTGGCCCAGATGTTAGCCGTGAAGGTGTACAACGCGACTTACTACCACTTATCGAAGGTTCAACCGTTAATACTAAACACGGCATGGTAAAAACCGACCACATTTTATTTATCGCGTCAGGTGCGTTCCAAATGGCCAAGCCGTCGGATTTAATCCCTGAACTACAAGGTCGTTTACCTATTCGCGTTGAACTAGAAGCACTAACTGCGGGTGATTTCAAACGTATTCTAACTGAGCCAAATGCATCTCTTACAGAGCAGCAACAAGCGCTACTGAAAACAGAAGACGTCACTATCGACTTTACCGATGACGCTATCACTAAACTGGCTGAAGCTGCATATCAGGTCAACGAGAAAACTGAAAACATCGGTGCGCGTCGCCTTCACACTGTGATGGAAAAACTGATGGAAGAGATTTCATTCGATGCCAGTGAAAAGGCCGGTGATACCTTGACAATTGATGCCGCCTACGTTGAACAGCATTTAGACATGCTTGTTCAGGATGAAGATTTAAGCCGCTTCATTCTGTAAATTAAAATCAAAAGCGGAGCCTTGCTCCGCTTTTTGAGTTATACCAATTATGTATCAAGTCACCAAACTTCATTACCATAAACTCAGTAAAGTACTCGATGCTTATTTTGAGGACGGCCGCTGTTTTACGCTAAGTGCCGAATTCTTACGAACACATTCACCATCCGCCGAAGTGCAAGGGCATAGTCCGGCGCAAAAGCAACTCGTGCTAAACAAACAGAATGTCGCCATAAAGAAAATTGAACCCGTTGGTCACTATGCTGCACGCTTTGTTTTTGATGATGGCCACGACTCAGGGCTCTACAGCTGGCAATACTTATACACTATAGCTACACAACACGATGCGCTATGGCAGGAATATGTAAACGCTGTAGAAGAGTATAAAACCCAAAAGGACAGCGTACCTATCAAGTTTGTGCCTTAACCAAACCGCCATAGCAATGCATGCTGCTCATGGTATTGAATAAAGTCATTCTTAAATGCAATGTACTTCTCCATATTCTGGTTACAGGCGTTTACAGCTTCTTGCTTAACCCTAGCATATTGCCTCGCTATATCTGGAAAAGTAATTAAATAGTCACGAAAGGCAAGGTGACGTTTAACTCCATCAGAACCGGCTAAAAAAGCATGCAGATGATGAGTTCTAGACGCTATGCCTTTACGAAAATAACGACGCCCAGCAATACCAAACTCTCCCATTATCTCATAACCTAAATCACGCAGTTTTTCTGACTCTATGTCTAATTTATCTAAGTCATTTACTTCCAATAGCATATCAACTATTGGTTTAGCACACAGCTGTGGCACCGATGTACTGCCTATATGGTGTAAAGCAGCTACATTTGCCTTGGATAGATGAGCGAGTATCGCCTGTTTCTCTTTATTGAACTGGTGCGGCCAATCCGAATTGTAACTTACCACTGCTACATTGGTATTCATTTAAGCGATACCTATCTTGAGTCTAAATAAAAACCCCACTAAAAATTAAGTGGGGTTTTGACATTAAGAACCTCAGGTTGAATTGGTGTTTATACCTGATACTTAGCCACGGCTTCGTGTAATACGCGCGCTTGCTCTGCGACTTCTTCACTACTTTGCGCATTAGAGTGAGCATGCTCTGAGGCACCTTGCGCAATGTCTCTGATCTTAACCACGTTTTTATTCACTTCTGAAGCAACTTGGTTTTGTTCATCAATTGCCGTCGCGATATGTGTGCTCATTTCCATAATCGTTTGCACATCTTGGGTGATCATGCTGAGCAACTCCCCAGCCTTTTCGGCTTGCGACACACTTTCATTGCCTTGTTCACGACATTGTTCCATGATGTTCACCACTTCTCGTGTACGCTGTTGCAGTGTAGAAATGATACTTTCGATTTCTTGCGTGGAGTCTTGAGTACGCTGCGCAAGTGACCTAACTTCATCCGCTACAACAGCAAAACCTCGACCTTGCTCTCCCGCACGTGCAGCTTCAATAGCAGCGTTTAGCGCAAGTAAGTTTGTTTGCTCTGCAATACCACGGATCACATCCAATACCGAGCCAATAGTTTCACCGTCACGCTCTAACTGAGCAACAACACTTGAAGCACCACCTAACGATTCCGATAACTGCATGATGTGCTCAATTGTTGCAGTAACCTCACGGCGACCTTGTTGCGCATTTTCATTCGTTGTCTCGGCTTTATGCGCCGCTTCACCCGTATTATGAGAAATGTCTTGGATCGTCGCTTGCATCTCGGTCGCAGCGGTTGCAACCATATCCGCTTCGTGCAACTGCTCAGCCATACCAGTACTCGTTTGGGCCGTTGTCTCCGTTAAATGATCCGTGGCTTCATTAATAGTTGCCAACGCTCCATTCACATCAGCAATGAGATCTCTGAAGTCAGAAATTAAGCTATTAAAATCACGGGTCATAATCGTGATTTCGTCATTACCGCTTTGTTCAATTTGTAGACTTAAATTATTTTCACGACGAATGCGCTCAATGGTTTGATAAACGCGCTCTACGGGCTGAATAATTGAGCGACTAGTCGATAACACCAAAGTCATCACGATAATACCAGCCACAACAAATACACCGATGGCAAGCATCTGAGTTTTATCAACGTTTTCTTTGATCTCTGCCTTTGCCTGCTCCACGACTTCAGAGACCACCGCATCACTTTTCTCAACACTCACTTTCATCTTGCCAAGCGCACCGCTCGTTAAATCTAAGCCAAGTGCTTCTTGTGCTCGAACTAAACCCGCAAATTTGGATTGATAGGTGCTCAATAAACTAAGTAGCTTAGATTGATATTGAGCGTTAAACCCAGCACTACGAATTTCCTGAGAAAACTGTGCAACTAGCTCGTCAAAACGCTTAAGATATTTGGTATCAAAACGTAACATAAAGTCTTTTTCGGCTCGACGAAGCTGCAGCATGGTTGAAAGGAGTTGATAATTCTGCTGCTCTTTTAGTAGTGTTTCTACCTCGTGTACCGCACCACGAAGCTCACCGTAAAGAGCATCCTTTGGATGCAAGCCAATTGTTTTTTGTAATTGCACCACTTTTTGAAAGTCATCGTAATAACTTTTTGCTAAGCGTTCAAATTCGTTGATCCGACCTAAATCGATATCAAAATCAGAAAAAGTACCTTGCAACAAAGCGAGCTTAGTTTGCAGCTCACGATACTCGTTTTCAAACTCATCGAGTGAATTTACCTGCTTGTAAAAAAGGAAATTTTTCTCGTGTTTGCGCATTGCTAATTCATGAATGTCGAGCTCTTCTGCATATTGAATGGTTTCATTCAATTTCAGCATAGTACGAGCTTCGTACATGATCATAATTAACATAACAACCAAGGCAATCCCTACCACTAATGCATTCACTTGCAAACGACGTCTGATAGTCAGATTTTCTAATACCGCCATCGGCTTACCTACAATGTTAATAGACTGGCTAAAGTATAGCTGAAGCCTTTCAGCCTTGCCTCATAATAGGTAATTATTCTGGGTTCATATTACAAATTAATATATTTACGCCGCTTTTACATACAAATTATTAACACCATTCCAGAGTTGATTGTGCAATAAATCAATATTGTGCCATTGACCTCCTATCAACCACTCCACTAGCAAGCTAGGATCGGATGGAAAATAAAACGATGCCTTCGCGTCTGTTCGCAGCCATTCTTCCAGCGCCCCAGCATTGAGATAATTCATCACTTGGGCATGACCGAGCTCGGCTAGCGTCTGCGCATTATTCTGCTGTTCAAATTGACCATCTAATGGTTTAAGTAGCAGTTTTTTACCGAGTTTTAATGCTTCACTAGACAGCTCAAACCCGGCATTTGCAATCACACCACTGGTATTTCTTAAGTCCTGAATAAACCCAGAACGACTCGGTTTTCTCAGGTGAATATGTTGCAAAGAAGCATTGTCAGCATCCGGGTGATAGCAGTAAAACTCCTTATCAGGGAAATCTTTTAACAACTCAATAATGCTATCCAAAGCTTCAAACGGCAGATAAACCAAAACTTTGTTAATTATCGATGCACATTGCTCCTGCTCAGCCTCGTAAGGAATAAAAGGCGGAATAATATGCTTATCAAACGGTTGCCAGTGCACCCCAAGATGAATATCAGCTGGTGCAAAATACCGGATCAGGGCTTTGTGCCAAGGCTGTACGGCAAATTGTGGAACAGCATCATATAAATATGACGCTTGATGACTCATTGCTATCACCGGAACCTTTGCCAGCTTTCCTGCCCACGCACTGACAGGCTCAAAGTCGTTAAAGATCAAATCATAACCTGATACATCTAATTTTCTAACGTCGCGAATAAACTCACCAAACTTGAGCGACTGAAAAGTTTTTAAACGATTTAACTGGCCACGCTCGGTAACGAATGACAACCCTCGGCAACTGCGATAATCACCAAAATCATGCATATCGAAATAGTTTTCCGAAGGACGTCCAGAAAAAAAGTAGTCAACAGAAATTCCCATGTTGCGAAAGCAATTTGCCATTACCCGAGCTCGAGTCGTATGGCCATTTCCCGTTCCTTGAACACCATATAGTATTTTCATACGCTTCCTAATATCACTATCGCTAAACTTGCACAGGCAACACCCATTGCCGCACCAAGCACCACATCAAGTGGATAATGTACCCCTACAATTACGCGTGACAATGACACTCCTGAAGCCCAAATCATCAACGGAAACGCAGCTAGTGGAATTTGCTCCATCAAGCAAGTCGCATATAGCCAAGCGCCAGCACTATGCCCCGAGGGCAGACTAAACTTATCACTCGGCGTCAACAAGGCTTTCACTGCGTAGCAGTCACATGGTCGTAATCGTGCAAAACGATTTTTTAGATAGAAGTAAAGCGGCCTTTCAATTGCAAAGGCCAAAATCACGGTGAGTGCAAATTGCTGACCTAGCTGCTCCAAAAACAGAGCGCACGCAATTGCGACCAACACATAGAGTCCACCGTTGCCACTTTTGGATAGACCTAATGCTATCAATCTAAACCAGTTTCTTGGTTTAGGGCAAAACACCACAAAGTATAATGCAGCGTCCAGCTCGGCTAGTTTTGCTTTCATCATTCGAGTCACGCCTAATTGCTCACAATATCAGCATAGAAGAGCAAAATAACAAATAGGTGACACTTTTAAGACACAAATATGTAAGTTGAATCAAAGCATTGCTAAGCACAAGTATGAGAGTATACTGGTTATCGACAATCAATATTCGAGGATTCAATATGGAATACAGCACTTCTGATCTTTGCGACCACTTTGCTGATGTGGTTGATGTGCTAGAGCCTATGTTCATCAATTTTGGCGGCCAGACGTCATTTAGTGGTCGTATCACTACCGTCAAATGTTTTGAAAACAATGAGCAAATCCAAGATGTACTACAACAAGACGGTACTGGTCGTGTGCTGCTCGTTGATGGTGGTGGTTCAACTCGTCGTGCACTGGTTGATATTGATTTAGCTGAGCTAGCGGTCGAGAACAACTGGCAAGGCATCATCGTTTACGGCGCGGTGCGCCATGTTGATGAATTAGAAGAAAGCGATATTGGCATTCAAGCAATCGCTTCTATCCCAGTAGCAGCAGATAGCAGTGGCAGCGGCGAAGTCGGCATTCCCGTTAATTTCGCAGGTGTCTCTTTTTACGAAGATGATTTTGTTTACGCCGACTCCACCGGCATTATCATCTCTGCGGAAGAGTTAATTTTAGAAGATGATAACGAAGACAATTAAGCGCTAGAAGTAACAGTCATGAGTACAGCAGTCCGTATATATGATGAAAGTAATATTGCCACTTTTGTCAGTGCAAGAGCCGGTGAAACCAGAATTTGGCAAAGCATAAGCTTTTTACAATGTGATCATGACTACGCGGCTTCGCTTAGAGACGCGGCCCAATTTGGGATCCGTTACGTGTTGTTGGGGATCCCCGAGGATATAGGTCCGCGCGCCAATTGCGGGCAAGGCGGCGCCGAGCTCGGTTGGCAAGCCTTCTTAAAACGCTTTTTGAATCAGCCCGATAACCAGTTTTTGTCAGGCGATAAGGTTTTGTTGCTAGGCGAGGTGGATACCCTCGCTATTCAAACGCGTGCACTATCGCTCGATAACGCTAATAGCGAACAGCTAGCGCAGCTGCGCACTCTCTGTGCTGACCTCGACAACCAAGTTATTGCAACCCTAGCACCTATCTTTGCTGCAGGCTTGGAGCCAATTATCATTGGTGGTGGTCATAATAATGCTTTTGGTATTTTGCAGGCACATTTTGAGGCCAGCAAGCGTGCCGCTGGTGCTATCAACTTTGACCCTCATGCTGACTTTCGAGCTTGTGAAGGGCGACATAGCGGTAATGGCTTCAGTTACGCGCATCAAGCTGGTAGTTTGTCGCATTATCATGTCATCGGCTTGCACGAGCACAAAAATAACCAAACAATCCTTACTCAATTGCAAAACGCTGGATTCGGATTTTCAAGTTATCAAGCGATAAAAACCAGGCAAACTCAGAGTTTATCCGCATCACTCGACAAAGCGTTGGCAACGATGCCAAGCGACATTCCATTAGGCGTAGAGTTAGACGTTGATGCCATCGTCGGTATGCCTGCAAGCGCCCTGACCTATCAAGGCTTCACAAGTAGCGATGCCGAATATTTTGTTTACCGTATGGCTCAGGCTCGAAATGCTAAATATTTGCACTTATGTGAAGCAGCCCCGGCTAGACACCCACTTGGTGAGCAGGCGGGTATCGAACATTGTGGTCAAATACTAACAAACCTTGCGAACGCTTATTTAAGTACCCGTCAACAGAGGTGCTAAACACTGTCACAGCCAAACCAATGTAAAGGTAAGGCGCTCCTAGTTATTGAGGCAGCCTTTGTTTCAGCCAACTGATCAAAATATTGCTGTTCTGTGGTCGAGAAAAGTAAAACCCTTGCGCTGCCACCGTGCCAATGCTTTTTACAAACTCGAGTTGCCCGAGAGATTCAATACCCTCGCCAATCACGCGACAGTGCTTTTCTTGATGCATCTCTACAATGCCTTTTACCAAGGATTTGGTATGCCCCATATGCTCTGGTTCTTGCGTCATATTGCGCGACAGTTTCACGTACTCAAAACGCAGTGCGGGTAATTTAGCAAGTACCAGCGGCGCATCACCAAAGCTATCGACACACATTTTTACACCCAAGTTCTTCAAACGACTGATCATCGCAATTTCTTGCTCATCTAGTTCGGCAAGCATACTAGCTGGACACTCGATAATGATAGCGCCAGGGCTTAACTGATGGTTGAGCATAGTGTAGTCAATAAACTCGATAAAGCTTTCGCTCAAGAGCTCAGCACCAAAGACATTAATACTGATGGGAACGCTGATCCCTTCCATTTTCAGTGCCAATGCAATTTCGCATGCACGCTCTAATACATATTCAGCAACGGGAATGGCAAGTCCAACTAAACGAATATCATCAATAAATTCATTGGCACTTAAAATCCCTTGCTTTGGATGCTGCCAACGCAACAGTAATTCAACAAACTCAATGCTGTTATCTTCATGACGAACGACTGGATGAAAATAGAGCTCAAATTCAGATCTAAAGTTGATTTTAGCTAACTCCGACAACCTAACCTGTTGCTCCAGCCGATGAATTTGCATACGTTGTTGATACGGCACGACCTGTTGATGGCTATGCTGATGCGCTTCTGATTGTGTATCTAGCGCTAAAAACACGCAAGAAATCAGGTTCTCAAGCTGCCCCATTTCTTCATCGCAATTCACATAACTCGCACGCATCATGATCTCTAACGTACAGCTACCAACATTGAATGGCTTTAAAGTGCTGTTTGATATTTCCTCTATCAGCTGCTCATGAAAGTGCTTACCATGCTTTAACGAACATACAAACGCAAAGTTAAGACCACCTAGATGCGCCATTTTCGCAGTTTCATTGCCATGAGTGATGGCCATAACATCGCCTGATTGCAAACATTGTGCAATACGATTAGCCGACTGAGCTAGCAGCAAGTCACCAAACTCACGCCCTAAATGAAAATTTACCTGCTCGAAACCCATGAGACGGACTAGCACGAGCATACAAGGGCTCCCTTCCGTTTGGCGATATTCATTAAAAGCACGTTTAAAACTTTGCCGACCAGGTAACCCCAAACTTTCATGCTCGGTGTGGTCATCATTGTGTTCTTTCAATTCAAATTCATTTGCGCTGCTATACGCTTGATAGGCAAGGAAAAGAATATACATAAACACAATGACAATTGCGCCATGCTGGGCAGGAAATGTCCATAGATATTCAGACACAGTCCACATTACCAAAGTGATTATCGCAGCAGCACTTATCAACAATAAGCCACTTTTGTGCTCCTGTAAGCCATGGAATAGATACAGGAGTATCGTCAGAGTAAGTAAATGTAATGTAGTGATATTGCCCGTAAAGGCGAGCAGTATTGCAAGTGTTGCACTGCTAAGGTGAGCCAGCTTGAGCATACCAGAGGGGCGCTGCAACATTAATGCTAACGCCCCCATTACAATGGCTCCGGCCATGCCAGCCATCATTGGCGTAATTAGTATCGCTATTCCTTCAGACAGCAATAATTCCGTGGCTCCGCCACTAGCTGTTGAAATTGAAAGCATAATTTGTTGCTTATAAAAGGATCATTACTGATTAAGTTTACCTAAGATCCACAAATTTGACAGGTCCGCTACACCAAATTGATAACTTAACTGTGCAGGATGGGTAATGTCCCATAACGCTAAGTCCGCGCGCGTTCCAACTTTCAATACTCCACGGTCGCTCAACCCCAAGGCTTTCGCAGCATTAACCGTAACACCGCTAAGCGCTTCTTCCGGTGTCATTCTAAATAATGTGCATGCCATATTTAGCATTAATCGCAGTGAGCACAAAGGCGCAGTACCTGGATTGAAGTCGCTCGCGAGTGCCATTGCTACTTTATGCTTTCTGAGCAAGTCAATTGGTGGTAATTGCGTTTCTCGTAAGAAATAAAAAGCGCCGGGTAAAAGTACCGCAGTCACATCCCCTCTCGCCATCGCTTCCACACCAGCTTCATCAAGATATTCAATATGATCCGCTGAAAGCCCTTTAAACTTTGCCACCAGCTCGCTGCCATGTTGATTAGATAGCTGCTCAGCATGACATTTAACCTGTAATCCCAACTGTTGTGCTCGAGTAAATACTTGCTCAGTTTGCTGATAGGTAAATCCGACGTTCTCACAAAATACATCAACAGCCGTTGCTAATTGGCGCGAAGCAACTTGTGGCAGCATCTCATCACAGACTAAATCAATGTAGGCTTGGCTATTGTCTTTGTACTCTGGGGGTAATGCATGCGCGCCCAAGAACGTGCTATGCACATCAATCGGGTGATGCTCATTAAGTAGTTGATTAATTTCTAGCAGCTTTAGCTCATTTTCAACGTCTAGGCCGTAACCCGATTTACTTTCAACCGTGGTAACCCCTTCTTTGAGTAAACTATTCAAGCGGTTCTTACCGTTAACATACAGCGTTTCTCTGTCTGCTAATCGTGTCGCCTTAACGGTACTTGCGATACCACCACCTTGCGCGGCAATCTGTTGATATGACGCCCCCAGTAATCGTTGCTCAAATTCGTTGGCCCGAGAACCTGCAAATAAAATATGCGTGTGGCAGTCGATTAACCCTGGGGTCAACCATTGGCCATTGGCTTTATGAATAGGGGTTGCTATGGCGTCAACCTCAGGTAGTTCACTACGAGGGCCTAACCAATTAATTTTGCCATCTTTAATAGCGATCGCTGCGTTTTCTATCGCACCATAAGGGGTATCCAAATTGGGATCCATAGTTGCAATATTGACATCGATAATAAGCAAATCGGCTTCTAACATCATACTTGTCCTAATCTAAATCAAATCCATATGCCAACACATTAAAAGAAACTCGCTCACTGCGAGATTTATCCATTGAGTCTATCAGGGATACTTGTATATACAAGAGAAGTGTGCCATCTTTATTTACATAAATATGAACTCGAGACAACAACTGTGCCTGAGCTTCCTAAATTTGCGCTGATAAAACAATATATTATCGATAATATTCGCGCCGCGCGCTGGCTCGAAAACGAGCGCGTGCCGTCGGAAAATGAGTTAGCTGACCAATTTAATGTTAGCCGAATGACCGCAAGACGAGCACTAAGCGAGCTAACTGAAGCCGGAATTTTAACTCGTAGCCAAGGTCTAGGTACTTTTGTTGCCAGTTTTAAATCTCAGTCTTCGTTACTTGAGATCCGCAATATTGCCGACGAGGTCAACGCACGCAATGGCAAATACTCATGTACCGTACTGACGCTTGAACTTATTGCTGCAGTAGCGCCTATCGCCATTGCACTGGGTGTAGAAGCGGACGCGCCAGTCTACAGAAGCGTAATTGTACATAATGAAAATGAACAACCACTGCAAGTCGAAGAGCGCTTTGTCAATCCACAGTTGGCACCGGAGTATTTAGACCAAAACTTTGAACTGACTACCCCTCACGAATATTTATCTCAAGTCGCGCCACTCACAGAGGCTAGACACACCGTTGAAGCGGTTATGCCATCACCAGAGGTTTGCCAGTGGCTTGGGCTTTATAATGAAGAGCCATGTTTACAAATGATCCGCCGAACTTGGTCTGCAAAAGGCATTGTTAGCTTCGCAAGATTAATTTCGCCAGGCAGTAAATATCGCTTAGGTGGTCATCTCACCTTTAAGCAAAGGTCGTAACACATAAAGTGTCGCCAAATATCGCGGCAGATAAATCAAAACGACATGGCAGCCTCGGTTGTCATGCAATACAAATAGACTAACAACCTAGTGAAACTAAGCAATCGCAGCAACTAGACGTTTCACTTAGGTTGTATATACAACAGGAGAGAGCAGAATGAGTGACAACCCAAGATTAGACCCTAGCCGCGAGATCCGCGCGCCACGAGGTACAGACATTACCGCAAAGAACTGGCTTACTGAAGCGGCAAAGCGAATGTTGATGAATAACCTTGACCCTGAAGTTGCTGAGCACCCAAATGCACTAGTAGTTTATGGCGGTATTGGCCGCGCCGCTCGCGACTGGGCATGCTTCGATAAAATCGTCGAAACGTTAGACCGCTTAGAAGAAGACGAAACCTTACTGGTGCAATCAGGTAAACCTGTCGGGGTATTCAAAACTCATAGCAATGCTCCTCGCGTCTTAATTGCTAACTCAAATTTAGTACCACATTGGGCTAACTGGGATCACTTCAACGAACTCGATAAAAAAGGCCTGATGATGTACGGCCAGATGACCGCTGGTTCTTGGATCTATATTGGCTCACAAGGCATAGTGCAAGGCACATACGAGACCTTTGTAGCAATGGCAAAGCAACACTTTAATGGTGAGGCGAAAGGCAAGTGGATCTTAACGGGTGGCCTTGGCGGGATGGGCGGCGCACAACCACTCGCGGCAACAATGGCAGGCTTTAGCGCCCTCGTTGTTGAGTGTGATGAGTCACGAATCGATTTTCGTCTTAACACACGTTATGTGGACCGAAAGGCAACCACACTTGATGATGCATTAGCTATTATTGATGAAGCTAAGGCTGCTGGACAACCGGTATCAGTTGGCCTGTTGGGCAATGCAGCGGATGTGTATGCTGAATTGGTTGAGCGCAATATCACGCCTGACGTAGTGACCGATCAAACTTCTGCGCACGATCCATTAAACGGCTACTTACCGCAAACGTGGACTATGGAGCAGGCAGCCGCACTTCGCGAAAGCGATCCACAAGCAGTTGTAAAAGCCGCAAAACAATCCATGGCGGTGCAAGTACAAGCCATGCTAACGCTGCAATCGCGCGGAGCCGCAACAACTGACTACGGGAATAACATTCGCCAAATGGCCTTAGAAGAAGGGGTTGATAACGCCTTTGATTTCCCGGGCTTTGTTCCTGCCTATATTCGTCCGCTGTTTTGCCAAGGCATAGGTCCATTCCGTTGGGTTGCGCTGTCTGGCGATCCTGAAGATATTTATAAAACAGATGCGAAAGTTAAAGAGCTTATCCCAGACGACCCACACCTTCACAATTGGTTAGACATGGCGCGCGAGCGCATTCAATTCCAAGGCCTGCCAGCTCGTATTTGCTGGGTTGGACTGAAGGACAGAGCGCGTTTAGCACGAGCATTCAACGAAATGGTCAAAAATGGAGAACTCAAAGCACCGATTGTGATTGGTCGTGATCACTTAGATTCTGGCTCTGTAGCCAGTCCAAACCGTGAAACGGAATCGATGATGGATGGTTCAGATGCAGTATCAGACTGGCCGTTACTCAATGCCTTGTTAAACACGGCTGGCGGTGCAACTTGGGTCTCACTGCATCACGGCGGTGGCGTTGGTATGGGCTTCAGTCAACATTCGGGAGTCGTTATTGTGGCAGATGGCACAGACGAAGCAGACGCCCGTTTATCTCGCGTACTATGGAATGACCCAGGTACCGGTGTAATGCGTCATGCCGATGCCGGCTATGACATAGCCAAAGACTGTGCAAAAGAACAAAAACTAGATTTACCTATGCTGGAAGGAAAGTAAGTATGTACTCACTAAATTTAATCCCAGGCCAACTGACTTTAAACACGTTACGACAAATCAATCAACAGCCTGTTCATCTCAGCTTAGACGAATCAGCGAAAGCCGCTATTGCTAACAGTGCAGACACAGTTCAGCAAGTAATCAAAGAAGGACGCACCGTTTACGGCATTAATACGGGTTTTGGCTTGCTGGCCAACACCAAAATTGCAAAAGACGAATTAGAGTTGCTACAACGCTCTATTGTACTGTCGCACGCAGCCGGTATTGGCGAGTTAATGGACGATAGCACCGTTCGACTCATGATGGTGCTAAAAATCAATTCACTCTCTCGTGGTTTCTCTGGGATCCGCTTAGATGTAATTGAATTCTTAGCAGCCTTGGTTAATGCCGAAGTCTATCCTTGTGTGCCCAAGAAGGGCTCGGTCGGGGCATCAGGCGATCTCGCACCGCTATCGCATATGTGTTTACCGATCCTTGGCGAAGGCCAGGTTCGCTATCGTGGTGAGCTTATCGATGCCATCGATGGGTTAAAAATAGCAGGGCTTGAACCACTTACTTTAGCTGCAAAAGAAGGTCTCGCACTACTTAACGGTACACAAGCATCTACTGCTTTTGCACTGCAAGGCCTATTTAGAGCAGAAGATCTTTATGCGCAAAGCTGTGTCGTTGGTTCAATGAGCATTGAAGCAGCTATGGGCAGCCGCTCGCCGTTTGATGCTCGTATTCACGAAGTCCGTGGTCAGCAAGGCCAAATCGACACCGCACTGGCGTTTAGAGATATCTTACAAACTCGCTCAGAAATAAGTGATGCTCATGTTGATTGTGAAAAAGTACAAGATCCTTATTGCTTGCGTTGTCAACCACAGGTGCTTGGTGCCTGTTTAACTCAGATCCGCCAGGCCGCTGAGGTGATCCTTGTAGAATCCAATGGGGTAACAGATAACCCGCTGGTATTTGCTGATGCTGGAGATATTATTTCTGGCGGCAACTTCCATGCAGAACCTATCGCGATGGCGGCTGATAACCTAGCGCTAGCCATTGCTGAAATTGGTGCATTGGCTGAACGTCGTATCGCACTGCTTATTGATTCGAGCTTATCAAAACTACCTCCCTTCTTAGTTAACAATGGCGGTGTAAACTCGGGCTTTATGATTGCGCAAGTCACTGCTGCGGCACTGGCCTCTGAAAACAAAACACTCGCACATCCTGGCAGTGTTGACAGCCTCCCAACCTCAGCAAACCAAGAGGATCATGTTTCCATGGCAACCTTTGCGGCAAGACGCTTACAGGAAATGGCTGACAACACCCAAGGTGTACTCGCAGTTGAATATCTTGCTGCAGCGCAGGGGTTAGATTTTAGAGCGCCACTTAAGCCATCTGACAAAGTGGCTACAGCTCAGCAAATATTACGAGCAGTCGTGAGCTTTTATGACAAAGATAGGTATTTTGCACCTGATATTGAAAGTGCTAATGCGTTATTGGGTCAAGCTGCACTGGCGCACTTGCTACCAGCACAACTCTTACCTTCAGCCTAACTCAGATTCATTAACAACCGGATAATGATAGGCAAAGCCGAGCTCGGTAATACGCTCGGCTTTGATAATTCGCGCCTCTTCTTTTGACGAAGCGAAACTTGGCATCTCAGTCCCTAACTTTTCACAGTGATATTGATAAAACGCCTGTCTCGTGGGGTGCGCTGGATAGCAAACATTATAAATGTCTGCAGCATCATGCCACTGCACGATCACGGTATTGATTGCAGTAACAACGTCACCGCGATGAACCATATTCACTCTACCATTCGCTGAGCTAGACAAGGCTTTTCCTGCTACAAATCGCCCAGGCTCCCTACCGGGACCTTGAAGACCTGCTAAGCGCACAACTTTACCGCCTGCGTTAAGCACCATCTCTTCAGCAGTTCTTAGTATATCAACACGCAGGTTGGCTTTATCCGCTAACTTACCTTGTTCATCATATTCACCATTTTCGGTGCTATAAACGCCAGTGGTCGAACACAATAAGAAACCTGCTGCTGACATCTTCTTTGCAAGTAACAATGCCTGTTCTAACGTTTCTAAATAGTTACTATCGACATGCCTAGCTCTTGGTGGGATCGCACACACCCAATACGCGTTGTGTAAAGAAATTGAGTGCGCTAAGGTGCCATTTTCAGTTAAGACCAGCTGCCTTGACCAGCTATGCATCTCGCTAGCTTGGGTTCTGGTGCCTTCTATTTGCCACCCTTGCAACTCAGCTTCGCGACACAACGCTTCACCGAGCCAACCCGCGCCCAGTACCACCAGACTGCGATTTAATACTTTCATATGAATATTACCTTAACCAAGAAGTTACCTTGTATTATCTATGTAAAAGAAGTTAACGCAAACGGTGGCGTTCTCCTGTTATCTATGGTTTGATTACCGTTTGCATAAGCTAAAAATAAGAAGTGTCATGCTTGAGAATTTATCCCTTAGAAAGAAAATATTGCTGCTAATTGGCGGCACCATTTCCGTATTATTAATTATTGCATCAAGCTTTTTCGTCAGCCATATTGCAACGCTCTCTCGAGATGGAATTGAACGAGAAACGCAAAGCTATATTCAAGCCGAAAAATTGGCGATGGAAGCATTCTTTGGCCAATACGGTAAAGTAGTTGAAACCTTTGTTTCTACGCCTCACAACATTCATTGGTTTGAAAATTATAATACCCGTGGCGCCGATCTGACTAAAGATAAAGACTATCAAGAGGTCAATGAAGACTTAGTTAGAATCGCCAAAGGTGATGAAAATATTCTCTCAGCCTTTATTGCCTCAGCAAACACCGGTGAATATTTTAAAGAAAATGATCGTACATCAGCATATTCAGATGGTCGACCTTACTACGCCTATCAGCGCCCATGGTGGCAGGATACGCTTGATGTAGGTAAATTGTATGTCGGTCCAATTGCCACCGATATCAATACCGGTGCGGTGTCTGCTGTGATCCGTCAACCTATCTACAATAACGCCGGCAAACTCGTCGCCATGGGTGGCGTCGACTTACAGATCAATAAATTGAACGATATGGTTGAACGTATCAAGTTTCAAGATAAAGGTTTTGGCTTTTTGCTCGATGGTGATTTAAATGTTGTGCATTTATCCAAGCGTACTGGTCATTCACTCTCTACCACAGATGAAGGCGAGAAAGGCAAAGAAGGTTTAGATGGCCTTGAATCCCAGTTTTCCAATACATCAGGCTTTGACGCTCTAAATGCCGCTATCAAGCGTAACCCCGTTGGCAATAGTACAGTCACGTTCAAAGGGGAAGCGTATTATGTTGTTTATGACAATGTGAAATTAGACAACCCCCTATTGGATTGGCACGTTGGCCTACTTATTCCGGTGTCGCTGATCGAAGCGCCTGTAAATGACGCCGTAATGAGCACAATCACAGCCTTGATTATTATCTTAGCCATTATCGTGGCAATGATCTTGCTCGCCACGCAAATGATCACCAAACCGATTGTAGCGCTTACCGAAACCATGCGAGACATCGCATCAGGTGAAGGCGACCTAACTAGACGTATCGATATCACCAGTAAAGATGAAGTTGGTCAACTCGCGCTGCATATGAATACCTTCATCGATAAACTTAGAGCAATGATGCTCGATACCGCAGCACAAGCTGAACAATTAAGTAATGCTTCCGCCCAATTGCGTGAAGTATCAAACAATACTAACAGCGAAATTCAGCGCGAAAAAGAACAGGTAGATAGCGTAAGCGCGGCAGTGACCGAGATGGCAGCCACTGTGACTGAAATCTCACGTAATGCACAAGAGACCAACCAAGCCGCTGATGTCGTACAACGTATTACCAATGAAGGTGCAGGACGTTCATCACAAGCCCAAGAAGTCATGACTGAACTAGCACTCCATATTGGTGAGGCCGCAAAAGTGGTTGCCGGACTTGAACAAGAAACCAGTAACATAGGTGCTGTTATCGATGTGATTAACGGTATTGCTGAACAAACGAACTTACTGGCACTCAATGCCGCCATAGAAGCCGCCAGAGCGGGCGAGCAAGGTCGAGGCTTTGCGGTGGTTGCTGATGAAGTCAGATCGCTTGCAAGCCGCACGCAAGAGTCTACCGATGACATTCGTAATATGATCTCTCGTTTACAGCAAATTGCACAACAAGCTTCAGTGATGATGCAGCAAGGTCAAGACCGCGCAGAGGGGACCGTAGAGGAAACGCAAGCCGTGCTTGATGCCTTAAAAGAAATCACAGAGTCGGTCACGACAGTACAAGACCAGAGCCATCAAATTGCGACATCAACAGAGCAGCAAACCGTTGTTGCAGAAGATATTAACAATAGTCTTAACCAAATTAATGAGCTCGTTAATAGCACGGCCAACCACGCCAATGTACTGGCAGATGAAGCCCGTGACTTGAACGACTTAGCCAAGGCGCTGAACTCAACAGTCAACCAATTTAAGCTTTAATCAAACACCAAAACACGTCGCAATCGCGGCGTGTTTTGATCTGAGGCAAATCTAACCTAGACGGTAAAAAGTACACTGACACTCTTAATAAAACTCGAGAGTGCGTATCGTGATTAATTTACCTATTTGGAATGATTCCCTTATCAACAAGTACAATATATCTGGTCCTAGATATACCTCATATCCAACGGCCTTATCGCTTGAGTCTGGTTATAGCCAAAAAGAGTTACAAGCGGCTATTACGGGCTCTAAATCTCGTTCACTCTCGCTGTATATTCATATCCCTTTTTGTCATCAACTATGTTACTACTGTGGCTGTAATAAAATCATTACTCGTCATCAATCCAAAGCTGACGTTTACCTAGATTACTTAGCACAAGAAATCGCAGCAAAAGCGCTGCTATTTTCTGAGTATCGTGTAGAACAACTTCATTTAGGCGGTGGTACACCAACTTTCTTAACTACAGAGCAAATGACACGTCTAATCGAAATGCTCAATAGTGCATTTAACTTCTCTCAAAGTGCACAGCGTGGTATTGAAATAGACCCAAGATCACTTGCACCAAATATGATGCGTCACCTACACGAGCTCGGATTTAATCGTGTGTCTTTTGGCGTACAAGATTTTAATGATGAAGTACAAGCTGCGGTAAACCGCCCACAGCATCTAGATGAAGTGCTGGCTATCTTAACTGAAGCGAGAACGCTCGGTTTTAAATCTATTAATATGGATATGATCTATGGGTTACCATTTCAAACAGTAGAGAGCTACAAGCAAACGATTGAGCAACTTATCGCGCTTTCTCCCGATAGAGTCTCTGTATTTAACTATGCCCATCTTCCGGATAGATTTGCAGCACAGCGAAAGCTAAAAGAAGCCGACATGCCAAGTGCGGGAGAAAAACTTGAGATCTTTAAGCAAACACTGGAACAGATGACCACTGCTGGATATCAATTCATCGGTATGGATCACTTCGCCAAAAAAGACGATGAGCTGGCTGTTGCGCAAAATGAAGGGCATCTACACCGTAATTTTCAAGGCTATACCACTCATGGCAAGTGCGACCTGTTAGGTCTTGGTGTGTCGTCCATTTCTCAAATTGGTCATATGATCTTGCAAAATGAGAAAGAGTTAAAACCTTATTATCATGCTTTAAGTGATAAAAGATGTGCGCTCACTAAAGGGATAACCTTAAGTGGTGATGATGAAATACGCGCGGCTGTGATCAAACAGCTTATTTGTCACTTTGAATTAGATAAAAAGGTGTTCGAGCAACGTTATGATATAAATTTTGACGAATATTTCGTTCAAGCACTTAACGCTCTAGAGCCGCTAGCAGCAGATGGACTGGTAGAGCTGAATGAACACACCATAAAAGTCACAAGTAACGGCAATTTGTTTATTCGCATCATCTGCATGTGCTTTGATGCTTACTTACGAAACCAAGTCAAAAACACCCGCTTCTCTCGCGTTATTTAACCACCTAACCCTCTCAAACCTCCCACAATACTGTGTTTATGGTGGGAGTAAGTGTGCCTCGCGAGCCTATCTACGCCCCAAAGCTATAACCCCAAACAGCAAAAAAACCGTTGTATTGTTGAAACGGGTTTTGATGTACATGGGTGTTCCACATTATTTTTGAGCCGAAACTTTCATTGTAAGCCATCGGCGGGTGAACCACCTCCCACCATGTTACACTGTGCCTATACTGTGGTAGGAGCGAGTTTACCTCGCGAGGTTTTTTCGGAATTTCATTGCAACCCCTCGGCGGGTAAACCACCTCCCAGCATGTTGCACTGTGCCTATACTGTGGTAGGAGCGAGTTTACCTCGCGAGGTTTTTTCGGAATTTCATTGCAACCCCTCGGCGGGTAAACCGCCTCTTAGCATGTTGCACTGTGCTGATATTGTGGTGGGAGCGAGTTCACCTCGCGATGTGTTGATTGGCTTGTGAGGCTGTCTATATCCCGAAATTATAACCCCCAAACAACAAAAAAACCCGTCGCATTACTGCAACGGGTTTCTCTTATTTGGCCCTGGCGATGTTCTACTTTCACATGGGTAATCCACACTATCATCGACGCTGTTTTGTTTCACTTCTGAGTTCGGCATGGGGTCAGGTGGGTCCAAAACGCTATAGTCACCAGGAAATTCTGTTCATC
>NZ_JAKKCW010000007.1:0-262635 GCF_021728455.1 Pseudoalteromonas sp. L23
GATGAGTGGTTAGATATTTATAATTATGAGCGACCACATGATTCACTTGGCGATATGACACCAATTGGTTATCTTGAGGCTGCATAAAATTCTACGAAATAGCTGTACTAAATTGGGTGGAGTTACAGTGGTACTCTGTAATCGCCAGAAGATAAGAGCAGATACCAAGTTAAGGCTTGTTTACGCAATGAGTTTTATAGGGTGATAGAAACAAGCTAAAAGTGAGTCATAGTACAATAGTATTCGATGTCATTATTTGGCTGAAATCGCCCACTCAACAGTGCATAAACGAAAACGACTTGCAGCTAAATGCACCAATCCCCCATTGCGTTTGTTGAGTTAGGATTAGAAAAAGGTGGAGCCCTGAATAGATAACGGGCACTCAATACGAGGCCCAGAAAATGTTCAGGGTTTAGACAACAAGCGGTTATATTCGATGAATTAGGCAAAAGCAGCCTAATTTTGCGAGCGATGCACTTCAAACTTGAATTCGCGACTGTCATCTTGTGAATACTTTCAATCATTTCAAAAGTAAACTCACCTTAATCGGCCTAGTCGAAAAATGCGTAACACTTACCATTTTATGAATCATAATCAATAAATTACCTTGCTTCTTCCTTATTTTTATCAAAGTGTCCGACTGTTTGCTTATTTACCGTTCTATATCCGAAAAAACATAACAAGCCAACTAGCAACCAAGTAATACCAATGGATAAGACAATGTTGCTTGTTTTGTCAGGATGGCGAAAATACAATTGAATAGGTAAAACGCCTCGGATAATGCATACAAACGCAATTAGATAAATACAAAACCTCGATAAAGGAAGTTTGCGCAATAGCCCTGCACCAGATAATGCATACAACCCAAGCACCATGAATATCGCAGACACTAGAGTTGTTCCGATTGGGGCTAGTAGAGTCCCTTTCATTGCAGACTCGATAATCTCGGGAGGAGCCATCTGTGATGAATAACACTGAGGTCCAAAGTAAATACAAGAAAGATGCGCTAGTGCCGTGCTGAAGAAAATAGTAGCTCCTATAGCCAATAAGATAACACCTTTTTTAGCACTCATAATATTTCACCCTTTCTTATTAATAAAATTTAAAATAATCAATATAAAAATTAAAAAATATCCACTTATATACACTTTACTTTTCCAACCTACTTCCAGAAGGATGAAAAACATAAAAGTAAATACCTACCCCACCTACACAATATGCTATAAACACTACAATTAATGGAAACAAATTATCACCATTATTGTAGTTCGGCATCATAAAAAATAGAAAAGTAGCAATTGAAAGTGCAAACAAAAAATAAAAGGTCATTTTAGATTTTCCTTTATCTTCCACACTCTTTCTTTTAGAACTACCTTTAATCATGTATAACCCCTATTACCGTTGAATCAACATTGTAAGACGATGTTTATCTTTAGTTGTCCAGCCGTTATTGATACCATTTCAGGCCTCTCCGCTCGTTGAACACACTCTGAGTTCAAGCCCAGGCACCTTTAAACTACACTGTCAATTATGGTTTGTGTATTGATTCCCTTAAACTGAATGATCTAACACCTTTTTAGGGTCTTGTTATCATATAGTCATGAGCACCAAGTGCAGAACACGGTCAGCTTCTCCAAATAATCACACTAGCATATATTCCTACGACGTCTTTTCCCATTTGATTAAGTTTCGATTTCATAGCTTACTTTGCTGTAATACTTTCGCGCTTAGTTTTTTAACTCTCGCAATATTTCTTTTTTCTATGTTTATTAATTCTTGGTCATCTCCCTCTATAGACAACTCCAACGCTTTTCTATATGCAAGCTTAGCCAAGTCATACTCTCCTCCTTTTTCATATGCTTCACCCAAACTATCAAATCCATTTATCGAATTAGGAAAATAGCCAACAACAAACTTTAACAGCTCAATAGCTTCTCCTACTTCATCACTATTTAAACGATCGTAAGCTAATGATATTAAGATAGATTCATCTAAATCATCAGCTTTAGACGTTGAACTCGAAATAGCTGACAATCCTCCTTTCATCCAATTCCCATATATATGAAATGATTTCCTACTCAAAACAGAATCAGGGTAGTAGTGATTTGAAAGGTTCAAAAGTAGATTCGCCATACTGTAATCTTTTGTTCTAGACATACAGAATGAAGCCATTCCTAGGAGAGAGTTTTCTCTTGGTATAATAGGGTAGCCTATTCTTTTTGATAAATTTTCATAATGCAATATAACATCTTCAAAAGAACGACCAGAAATAAATTCCTCAGTAAGAGAAAGTCCATTATATAACCAACTCAAACCCTGAATCATCCCACTCAAACTAGTTGTATTGTGATCAGAATATTTCAAAATTTCAGCTCCCCAATACAAATTACCTGAGACATTACTTTTGAATATATCAACGACGTGGTTAAATTCTTTTGTAATTAGAGAGTGCTCTAGCCCTCCTAAAGAGAAATAGATTGCTCCCTCATTAACTCTTGAATTAGTGAAGTACAGCTTTAACTTCTTACTAAATTGCTTAGCATGGTGAAATGCAGGACTAATTGCAATGTGTCCATTGTAGCCAGTAGGGTTTTGCAAAAACAAGTATGATACAAATAGGCCAGCCATTGAGTGCCCAGCTATAAACTTGGTATTGTTTATCCTGAACTTTTCACTTATAAATTGCGTGACTTCATCTCTTATAAATTTTTCGTGCTTTTTTGCTAATTCGGAAATGGTATATGACTCTGAGTTTAGAAAAGGAAGGTTCTCATTAAAGTAATTATCCTTACTAGGTAGCCCAACCACAATCATTTCATGAATTTGATTTTTTGATGCAAGGAAGCTTGCAATCTCTGTCGCCAATATATGGTTTTTCTCTGCATTTAAAACATATAAGACAGGGTACTTCCTTTTTTTATCCAACGCGTAACTTTTAGGCAAACTAACTAGTATTACTCTATTTTCGTTATGTGAAGCTGAGTAGTAATTAAACTTTTCACTTACCACTTCGTAATTTGAAAATCCCTCATTTGATATAGCAACATTACAAGATAGAATTAATGACATTATAAAAACAACAATATATTTCATTTAAAAACCTTACACAATTATCTCTTGAGAACCAACCCAAAACCACAAAGATTAAAATTAACACACCACCAACTAAAAATATAAAAACAAAGTTAAAATCACACTTTACCTTTATACGACCTTAAATAAAATCCAACTAGTATCAAAATCATTAAACCAGGGAAAAAATACTGCTTTAATAAGATTTTCTGATAAAGCTTTTTTGCCTGCTTGTTATTAATCTCAATAGATAAGGCTTTTTGTAGGTTTTCTTTTGCACCTTCTTTATTACCTCTTTCAATCTGTATTTTGGCCAGGTTTACATAAGGTATTGGCGAGTTAGGGTTCATCTTAATGGCTTTTTCAACCCAGCTTTCCGCGATTAATAAATCATCATATTTAGCAGCTGTTGCTGCTTGTATAAAAAACAACTTAGGTGTTTTAATGTCAATTAGCTCACCAACATCATTTACTTCAATTTCTAGTGGCTCATGGAGATCAGAAATAATAAAGCGATTATTATTCAAGTAACTAAGTTCAAATTTTCCCGTTCCCCAATCAACAAATAAAGTCTCATTTTTGAAGTTGATGCTAACTAAAAGCCCATTATCTAAAGCAATGCTTGCATTATTAAATCGATATAGTTCAGGGATCTGTTTTTTATCAGCCTCTTGTTGTGTTTCAGTAATCAAACTCGGTTTCGAATGCTGTTGACCCTTCGAAATAGCAATAATGCCGCTGAGCATTTTATGAATTGACTTGGCAGAAACCGTGTGTTCCAAATATGTATCAGTACGTAAAACCACCACCATATCTAGAGAAGGGTAAACAGCTAAAGTATGCCCTCCATTCCCTCTGGCACTAAAACTACCATCTTCTTCAACCCACCACATAAGGCCGAAATAAGGAGGGTATTTATCACCCATATTCGTGTTGCTTATAGCGCTAGTGCTTTTAACAACCCACTCATGAGGAATCAACTGTTTGCCATTCCAAACCCCACCTCTAGCATATAATAAACCAAACCTAGCTAAGTCGCGGGATGACATCCTAATCTGAAAAGCTGAATGTTCAGACTCAGCCTTTACATAATATCCGTCTGTAACTCGGTAATCTTGCATCTGTAAAGGGGCTGCCAATTGAGTTGCAATTGACCCAAGAATTTCCTCTCCAGTAATTTTCGAAAACAGAGTACCTGCAACATTAAAATCCCAATTGTTATACCACCAATACTTGCTTGGCTTATAACTACCTCTAGCTGGCTTGTTTAATCTCATTTCATTATTTTCGGCGGCTGCAGGAAGGTAGACTCCAGACCGAGACGATATAACATCAAAAACCTTTGCTGATAGTTCTTGATCAGTCAGCAATGAGTTATCATTGCAGTTTAGATCTGCAAGGCTTGCTTGAAAGTTGATAGAACTAGAGTGAATCCCATATAGTGCACTCAATAAGCTCTTTCTAATCGAATGTATAGGAAACCTTCGGTCATTCTCCCCCCAATCTATAGCAATGGCGCCATCTTTAACTACTAAAAGCGCTGAGAAGGACTTCTTATTGTAAAACTTTTTAATTTTATCTAATCGCTCTGAAGTAAAGCCAGCCTGTTCTGGAGATTTGTAATGAAGCCAAGTAACAGCTGGGTATATTTCAGCAGCAAACAAATAACTTGAAACAAAAAAGCTAATAAAAACAAAACCAAAAAAATTAAATATTTTAGTTTCAAACATTGCACAAGCCATCATTAAAGCCCCAAATAAAAAACACTTTTATTATAAAAACTTGCACATACCAAAACCTAACTGACTACCATCTCTTTCTAAATATCCATATTTTTTGTAGAATGTCTCTTTACCATTTGCGGAAAAAAGTCCTACTGTAGCTCCAGCGTTTGCATTTTCTGATAAATACACCTCAATTTTTTCCATTAATAAATTTCCAACTCCCATACTTTGATATTTAGGGTCGACAATTACGTCTTGAATGTAATAAAACATAGCTCCATCACCAATCACTCTTCCCATTCCTATAAGCTTTGAATCTAATCTTGCAACGACATGAAACAAGGTGTTTGCCAATGCTTTTGAAGCTGTCTTTGTATCTTGTTTTTCCCAACCTACGATACATCGTAAATCAATAAACTCCTTTACTTTTGGCGCGTTATGTTGGATTTTCACATCTAAAATCGATCTTTCTTTCATAAAAATATAATCGCTCACTTAATTTTATAAAACCAAACACAAAAGCAGAATTTTAAATTCATGACGAGCCACCTACTTCACTTAAAAAGGACTAACACATTTAAAAATCAACTTATCTCAACACCACACTAAAAATAAAAATTATAAATTCAACAAAGTTAGATCTATAAACTACTTCCTTTCCCTAAAACAAATTCTTCCCATAACAATTTCTGACTTTTAGTAGCTAAGCTATCTCTGAGCAGTTTCCTACCATTATATTTCAGCCCCATTAATTTCGCGGCGTCATAAAATGGAATAACATTAGGAACTGTTACATAATCCTTAAACTCTAAGGCCATTGATTCTCCATATAATTTACTTACTGATTTATATAGCTCATTCAAATTCATCTCTTTTCCACCTCTTGGATAGTTTTGTAGTAAATATCTCCACAGCTCATCTAAATTTCGTCTCCCTTCACTTTTGGCTCGGATTTTGAAATCAAGAGTAAGAGCTGCAATCATGCCTCCCCAATAAACAGTGGTAGATTTATCAGACTTATCAGCACCAGCACTAATCAGAGTTAACTTTCCATCGGCTTCAGCTTCATATTCTTTCATTCTATATAAAATACCATCTAAAAATTCAGACTCATTTTTTATACCTATTCTTAATAGTGCAATTTGAGAAGCATACTCAGCTCCAAACCCCTCATTAAACCATTCATATAATGCGGACTTATCACCTTTATCATCAACTTCTAACTGATTGAATGCGAAACCGTGAAACAGCTCATGAGCAACTAGCCGTGAAATACCCAAGGGGATTTTTCTACTTTTATCTAAAAGTTTTTTGTCAGCTGGACCTACCGATATTGATATTGCTTTGCCCATGACTTCCCCTCCTCCATCATTACGATCTGAAACTATAAGAACCATTCTAGATTTTAAAGGTGATTGATATTGAGCTCCGTAATATTGAAAAAATTGGTCAACTTTCTGATTTATATCGTCAACCATTTTACGAGTATATTCACCTGAAAAAGCCGTTCTTAGTTGTACATTTCCTGCTTTAAAAGAACCTTGAGTATGCTCACCCGCAAAGAATGCTGAGTTTTGCAGATCACTCGTCCCCTCCACGTAGAATTCAGTTGTACTATCATTAACACTTTCCCAAGGAGTAGTAATGGCCCAAGAATTGGGGGTTTCAAATTTTATATTTACTTTTTTACTTGGCTTCCCTGCAATAAATAGAGCACGTCCAGCCCACATTACACCATCTTCTGTTGCATAAGCAGCTCCATTATCACCAAATTTTATCTTAGGAATTACTGTGTCGTGTCCTAAAACGACATCATATGACAAAGTAATCTTTCCATTTTCGTATCCAATTAGTTCCCATTTACTATTTTCAACCTCAGAAATCTGAATAGTTTCTCCATCTGAATTTAATACTGTGAGGTTTCTTACAAATCCTCCCCAGCCATTTTTCAAACCATGAACATTTTGCTCATTCATGGAAATAACATGACCATGTGGGAAAAGAACTGCTTTAACTTTCGCTATTCTGGGGTTGTTCTTAGTGATAAAAACAGTGTAATGATCAGCTAATGCTGGAGGTGAAAAAAGCAAGGAGTAAAAAGCAAAGGAAAGTGTAACGGCTATAGTTTTGAACATATAAAACCTACAAAATAGTGTTTATCTTACGACTAGCATTGAAGCAGCCTTCAATTAGCATTGGAGACGGCTGGTGCACTTGGTAGTCAAATCGAATTTACAACACTATCCGTTTTTTAATTAGTTCTGTCTTCCCAAATCATGATTTGGGACTAAATAGGACCGGTTAACTCACTGTTTTTGTGAACTTCGGTATTTACTAGGAGTCATTCCTACCGTAGATTTGAATGTACTATAGAAAACAGATTTTGAGTTAAAACCTGAATCAAAAGCTATTTCTAAGATACTTTTGTGAGATTCTTGTGGCAGAACAATTTGTTTCTTAACTTCATTGACTCTCATGTTGTTAATGAATTCACAAAAGTTATAACCTGTAGCAAAATTTATAGACCAAGAAACGTCTTTCAACTTAAAACCTGTTTCATTCGCAACTTCTATTAGTGATAACCTTGGCTTTTTATAAAGCTCTTTTTCTAATACTACTTTTGTAATATCTTCACATAATTGTTGTGCTAATTTTAAGTTAGATTGTTGTTCACATTCTAAAACTTTCACCTTCAAGTCTTCATAGGGAACCATATCATCAAATAGCTCAGGTTGATGAGCAGTTTTAACTACTAGAAAACACATCAAAAGCAGCGCCACCAATACATCAATAAAATACCAACCAGCCTTTATCTCAATGGCGTTAAATGGCTGCAAATTTAACCTTAAAAGATCTACTAGAGCAAAGATAAAGAAAACATAAATTATCTTGTTAACCCAATCTAACTTTAATGACAGTGCATCAGAGCGGACGGCCATTGATATGGAGTGATATCGCTTTATTAGCTTTAAAGAAGCAATTAAGTAGGTAATTTGACTAAATGTAGCAATCAAAATAATAAGCTGGACATGTTGCGTGAAGGGTAATGCTAAAATTGCAGGTGCCACATGCAGAAACTTTAATTTAGAAGCTATAGGCTTTTCATTAATTATCCATCTAACTAAAAAGTAGACTATTGGCCCTTTAATTAGTGTAAAAATGGGAGTTACTATATACCCATCTTGACCTCGTGTTTCTTCATATAAATTAAATATCATTAAGATAGAATAATATATGAAAAGAAATAAGACGCCTCGATATCTATCCATTTTCCAGACTAAAATCACTCCTAACACCGAAACCACTGTAAAAGCTATTTGCAAGATGTTTACTGGCTGCAACTGAACGGTTTGTGAAAACATCGATTCCCTTATTAATTTATATAATCGGTAGTGCCTATTGCGCTCTATTACAAGAAAATTAATCTGCATCGTGAGCATTTGAAGCTGTCATAATGAATGGCTAAGCTTTGGATAAAGCATAACCGATTATGTGTGATTTCACCTAGCATGTGGCGTGATTTTGAACTGTTCTTGAATTTAAAAAGCTTTGCTCAGTTCGAATAAGATAAGTATTGAAGGTGTTAGTTGAGAAATATGATAGCCAGCATCAATTGCTGGCTATTATTGTACTTTATTACTATAACTGCATGGGCTTTTCTAAGAATGCCAGCACTTTCTTAAAGTATTTCAGACGATGTTCCGGTTTATAGAAACCATGCCCTTCATCTTCAAGTAAGTAATACTGATAAGGCTTATCAGCCTTTTTCAGTGCATCAATTAAAGATTCCGCTTGTTCAATTGGCGCTCTTTGGTCCTCACCACCATGTACGATAAGGACTGGAACCTTAAGCTTATCGACATTATAGCTTGGAGAAAATTCCTTTAACTGCTTTTCATCGGTGCCAAGTACACGTTCTAAATATGCGACCCCTGAACTACGCTGAGCAATATCACCTTCTTCAAACATCAGTGGTAAATCATATACGCCAACCACACCTACAGCACATTGGAATAAGTCTGGTTCTAATATTGCGCTTTGCAATGCCGAATAACCACCGAAGCTCGCTCCCATAATACAAATCCGATTTTTATCAGCGATACCTTTAGAGATTAAGTCACGGGTTCCATCAATGATGTCATATTGAATTTCTTTGCCCCACTTTCTATAGCCAAGCTCTTCAAATGCATCTCCATAACCACCTGACCCTCGAAAGTTAATTTGTAATACAGCCATACCTCTGCTCGCGAGCATTTGCACTTCAGGGTCAAACTGCCAATAATCTCTTGGTCCATGAGGTCCACCATGCGGCATAACAATCAAAGGAAGGTTTTTCTTTTCTTTACCTTGTGGTGTGGTGAGGTACCCGTGAATAGTAATTCCATCACGTCCTTTAAAACTGATGGCTTCCATCGTTGACATACTATTAGGATCAATCCAACTACGGTTTGCGACTAATAACCCAAGTTGATTTTTCTTGCTATCAAATAGATAGTAATTTCCAGGATTAATATCACTACCAGCAAAAACGATAACTCTGCTGCCATCTCGAGTACCACTTACTATGCGGATCTGATTCCCCGGTATTGAAGCTATAAGCGACTTTAGTCGTTGGCTCCATATTGAATCTTGATCTACGAACGCATACGTCGGATAATCCGGATCGAGCTCAATTGCGAAAGGAGTTTGATTAACCGGATCACGCCATATTTTAGATGGATCAACTAATTTGTCTTGGAAAAAATGCTTGAGCTTGCCAGTTTCCAGTGTCAGTTGATAAACCCCTCGCGGCTCTCCTGCTTTTGCAGCGGATAGATACGCCAATTTACCCGATTCATCAAAACCATGTAGCCAATAGTCATCAAGATCTTGTGCTAGTGTTAACTCTTTCCAGTCACTATCTTTTGTATTTTTTATAAATACAGATGTGTTACCATTATCATCAGTCGAAGCAACAGCTCTCACCTCCCCTTGATGATCTGTCAAAAAACGCCCCATCCTACGCGGAGATATAGAGACTTTTCGTCTAACACCTGAATGGACGTTGACTTCGTATACCACAGTTACTGGCTCCTTAGAGCCTGACCACGGATAAGTCACGATCAGCATTTTATCTTCATCATTGACCAAAGGGTCAAGGATGTAGGAAGTGCCATACAGAGGTGTCGCTTTTTTCAGTCGTGATCCGGTTTGAATTTCACCTTGATATCCAACTAAGTATCTCCCTCGGCTACCGTCAACATTTACACCAAATAATTCGCCATGATACTCAGGGTGATCTCGCCACCCTCGGATATACTCTTTCTCAAGTACTACACGGTTGTCGTTAACCCACTCATAACGACCAACTTGGGCATTACCGTTGAATCTCACAGCATGAATAACCTTAAATCCATCAAGCTCTAGAAAACCCAAGATACTTTTTCCTTCAGCTTTAGTGATAAAGCCTAGGTATTCACCGTTTGGTGATATTTTTACACTTGAAAACTCACTACCTTTGCTAAACGCCTCCAACGGTATGTCTTGCTGAGCAAACACAGCTGTCGCCATCAAGGAAAGAATTAAAATAAGTAACTTTTTCATCCTGTTATAACTTCTCCATTATTATTAAAAATAGTCATCACTTTAATGGGTACATTGTAACAAGAGTTTAGTAACTTAGGTAGTTGTATAATTTACAAATGTTTAACTTTGTAAAAATTCTCCCTTGGCAACATCCTCAGCCGTAAATAATCCCGTATCCAACACCCACCCAGTGATCAAACTCGCTGGTGTAACATCGAATGCAGGGTTATATACCTCAGCATTGTTGGGTGCCCATTGGCAATCACCAAAGCTGCCACTGACACCAGTTACTTCGCTTTTGGCACGTTGTTCAATTGGAATGGCTGCGCCATTTGGACAGCTGCTATCTAATGTTGTGATCGGGGCAACCACATAAAAAGGAATATTATGGAAATGGGCTAACACTGCTAGATTATAAGTGCCGACTTTATTCGCAAAATCACCGTTTGCCGCAATCCTATCTGCCCCCACAAAGATTTTATCGACTTTACCCGCCGCCATTAAACTCGCAGCCATATTGTCACAGATTAGCGTGTATGGGATTTGCCATGCATCTAGTTCAAACGCGGTGAGCCTACCACCTTGTAACAGTGGCCTAGTTTCATCAACCCAAACATGAATGTCACCATGTTGTTTTGCAGCATGATGAATTACGCCAAGTGCGGTGCCTACACCTGCCGTTGCCAGCGCGCCAGTATTGCAGTGGGTAAGAATATTGTCTCCCGCATTCACAAGCTCTGCACCTATGTTTGCCATACGCTCGCATAGCGCAGTGTCTTCTTCAAATAACTGTTCAGCGGTTGTGATCACTTGTTGTTGCCAATCATTCGCTTGTAACGCTTCACGCAATCTCGCCATGCAGTGCATTAAATTCACCGCTGTAGGACGCGTTGCTTCAAGTTCATCTATCGAACGAGCAATTGTGTTTTTGTCTTCTCCCTGTTCGGCAAGATAACCAATTAACAAACTTGCCGCTAAACCAATAAGCGGAGCACCGCGAACCTTAAGTGTCAGAATTAGCTCGCTCATCGTCGCAACGTCGCGGCATTCATGCCACACCTGTTGATGTGGCAGTAAGTATTGATCCAATACCTGTACCACGCCCGATTCGAATTTAAGACTACGTGCAATTAAGGTTTTCATGACATCCCGCTCTTTCAAAGTGTACTAATGATATTTTACATCAAGATCTAAAGAAGTATAGACATCTAAACATTTAAAAATATAGAATGCTAATAGCAAATATCCACAAGGTGCAGAAACATGTCGAGCTACATTGCATTTGATGCAGAAAAAGTTATTGATTACATTACTAATTTAGGAAGTTTCTTTGATAAAGATGCAACCTTATCTTGTTATGAGTTTGGTGATGGCAATCTGAATTTGGTTTTCCGCGTGCAAGATACGCAAGAAAATAGCATCATCGTCAAGCAAGCTTTGCCTTACGCTCGATGTGTGGGTGAGAGCTGGCCACTGACGTTAGACAGAGCCAGAATTGAAGCTAGTGTGTTACAACGCCATGGTGAGATCTGCCCAGATACCACAGCAAAAGTGCTGCACCACAATAAAGAGCTTGCGGTAACTGTGTTGGAAGATCTTGGTCATCTACGCATTTTGCGCGGTGAATTAAACCAAGCAAACACCTTTGCAAGACTCAGCAAAGACGTCGCAAATTACCTAGCAAAAACCAGCTTTTATCACTCAAGTTTTTACTTAACACCGAGTGAAAAGAAAGCCCTAGTCACCGAGTTTACTAATCCTGAGCTGTGCGCAATCACTGAAGATTTGTTCTTCGACGACCCATACCGCGATGCTGAAAGAAACAACTTTCCAGCCGCATTGCAATCGTCTGTGGAAATGCTAAGAAACAATAAGACGTTATTAGTTGAAGTGGCAAAGCTCAAAGCCCAGTTTCTCAATGCACCAGAAGCCTTGCTCCACGGTGATATCCATACTGGTAGTATTTTCGTCGATGCCAAGCACACTAAGCTAATCGATCCAGAGTTTGGCTTTTTTGGCCCCATTGGCTTTGATTTAGGCTCATTTATCGGCAATTTATTGCTCAACTACTGTGCCCAACATGCTCGCATTAACGCTCTGCCAAAACGTCGAAATATGCAAGTGTATTTACTCGATAGTATCGCCACCACCCTATCTAACTTCTATGTAACTTGGCTTGAACTGGCAAAAACACAAACACGCGACCTGTCATTGCAAGCAGATGGCTACGCGGAATACTTCCTCACTAAGGTATTGCAAGACGCGGTTGGTTATTGTGGGTGTGAATTGATCCGCCGCACCATTGGTCTCGCACATGTTGCGGACATAGATGCGATTGAAGATGAAGATGCACGCTTAGCGGTACAACAGCGAGCACTGCACTTAGGTGAACAGCTCATCATTAATGCCAATAAATGCCGAACGACTGATGATGTGTATCAGCTAATTATTAGTTTTGTAAACTAAACTAGCTTAGGCTAATAAAATGATAAAAGCCCAAGGTTACTACTTTGGGCTTTTTTATTAAATGGATAATCTCGATTACTTACGTGCTTGATTCATCGTGGTTTCAATATATTTGTCGATTTGGTCTTCAAGCACAAACAATGGTACAGAACCATGACGTAAGATTTGATGGTGGAACTCACGGATATCAAACTGATCGCCCAGTGCTTTTTCTGCTTTGCGACGTAGCCGCTTAATGGTTAGTTCACCAATTTTGTATGACAGCGCTTGAGCCGGCCAAGAGATATAACGATCAGTCTCCGTTTTAACATTATGTAAGGACAATGCAGTGTTGTCTTTCATAAAGTTCATCGCTCGCTCGCGGCTCCAACCAAACATATGCATGCCAGTGTCTACAACCAAACGAGCCGCTCGCCACATCTCGTAGGTTAAGCGACCAAAATCACTGTAAGGATCTTGATAAAACCCGGCTTCGATACCCAAAAACTCAGAATATAGCCCCCATCCCTCACCAAAAGCAGAAATATATTCGTTACGACGATATTCCGGTAGATAATCAAGCTCGGCATTCAAGGAGATCTGCAAATGGTGACCAGGCACGGCCTCATGTAGAGTCAATGCTTCTAATACATACAACGGGCGCTTATCCAGAGCGTAGGTATTTACCCAATAGTAGCCTGCATCAGTATCGCTACGTGCACCAGAGTAACGCCCGGTTGTATATTTAGGTGCAATGCTCGCAGGCACTGGAGCGACACCGTATGGCTTTCTTGGTAATGTATGGAATAGCTTAGGTAGCTGGGCATCCATCTTCTTTGCTATATATGCAGCTTCTTTAAGCAGCGCTTCGGGGGTTTTAGCATAAAACTGTGGATCGGTTCTTAAGAACTGCACAAAGTCGGCAAAAGACCCCTTAAAGCCTACTTTTTTAATGATTTTTTCCATTTCTGCACGGATCCGAGCCACTTCTTTAAGACCAAGCTCGTGGATCTCTTTTGGCGTCATATTCGTGGTGGTGTAGTATTTAGCACGATTCGCATAAAACGCTTCACCATTTGGTGTCGAAGAAATTCCAATTTCAGTTCTAGCCGCAGGACGATACTCATTGACAAAGAAATTAAGGTAATTTTGATATGCAGCGATCACATCACCTTGAATAATCTTTTTGGCACGCTGTTGCAGCGCTTTAAATTCAGCATCAGGTAAACCCGCTTGGTTTTGTGTAAACGGGCCATAAAACTCAGATTTTGTCACATCATCAACGATATAGGCTTCGATAGAACTTTCATAACCTTCAAGCACAGCTTTCGGCTGAGTCAGACCAATCGCCATACCTTCTTTCATCCAGTCGATATTTTGCTTGAAATAACGAGGAACTTGCTGCAAACGTGCTAAATATAGCTCGTAACCAGCACGTTTTTTAAAATCATGACTCGAGATCATAAAAGACAGACCGGAATGAAAACCATATTCTGAGGTGAGCGGCATATAGTGACTATGAAAACGATATTCATCGACGCTATTCTGCACTTGTGCACGCAAAATAGTGAGATTGATTTGATTTTCCTCACTTAGCGCTGAAGTGTCGATATTGTCGAGCTGAGCCAAGAACTGTAGACGCTGCTGATTTGTGGTCGCCAACTTTTCTGCACTGAGGTTTGGTAGCAGAAACTCTACTTTTGTATCACTGCGACCATAGGCATTGTTATCACTTCTAAATTTCATAACGCTGCCAGCTATTTGAGTAAACTCAGCGTTATTGTCACTTCCGGTAATAGCACAACCTGATAAGGCGACGGTTAAATAAACGGCGACGCTTGAACGCTTAGTCCACAGCTTTAATTTTGGTGATAACACGCTGACTTCCTCGATACGTTGTTGTTACTCAGCTCGCGATAAAATAGCCAAAAAATAATGATTATCCATCGCTCTGAGCTTTGTTATGGTGAAATGAACTTTCTGCTAGTCAAAGTAGGAGAGTCCCGTAACAGATGCAACTTAATTCGACAGAATCACGAATATCTCAGATTGAATACAATTTACTCAACCTAGTAAAAATTGATGAGAAAATCAGCAATTCAACAAAAAAATGTAAATTTTCTATTTCAAAGACAAATTTTTTACTTTTAAATTCGGACGATACAGATTAATGTAGGTCTAGTGCAATTAGGACAAGAGTTACACCGATGGAGTTGGTGGTAGTTCATTAACGTTTGATAATTAATTGTTGTGGTAAATGAAATGATGTTCCATGATCCCATGGCTGTTGCCCAAGAAAAAATGACACAGGTGTGCCTGTTTTTAGAGCAACATCATTTGCCGCCCACGCCTTTAAATTATCAGGTTGCTTATACCCATATTAGCGCCACGAACAAAGATCTCGACTGTGCCATCAACAAAGCCATCAAAGCGCACACAAAAATAGACTGTGTATTCATTGAGCAACTCTACTATCAGTTTCTAGATCAAGGACAAAAAACACAATCTGAATTGCTTGAAGGTGTTGATTCTTTGGTGACTGAATTACACGAAAATGCAGAAACCTCACAAAAGCAGGTTATTCGCTTTGCCCAACAAGTCAGTCAATGTGTGCATAATTTAGATGAACACAACATTCAAAAGAGTAAGCGCGCACTATCAACACTCACCAAACAAACTGAGCTATTGCTAAAACAGCACAAACAATTTAAACAAGCGTTAATAAAATCGCGTTTAGATTATGAACATAATCAAAAGTTACTACTCGACTTACGTAAACAACACTTGTTAGACCCACAAACGGGTCTTTATAAGCGTCACTATCTTCATCAAAAAGTGTCCCTATGGCAATCACAGCAAAAATCTGTCTGTGCGCTTTCTATCCAAGTTGATAACCTTGACGAGTTTTCAACGCGGTTTGGTGACGTTGTGGGTGAAGTTGTGCTTAATCGTATCGCCAATAATATCAAACGTTATGTCGTTGAAAGCGGCTTACCTGGTCGCACAGGTAAAAAAGAATTTACGGTTATCCTTGCTGATGTAGATTTAGATACCGCGAGTGTTATCGCGGAAAAAGTGCGTAAAGGTGTTGAACGATTAAAGTTTGTCAGCGCGAAAGGAAAAATTCCACTACCCAATGTCTCTCTGGCCCTTGGAATAGCCCAACTTGCACCAGAGCAAGACTTTAATATGTTGGCAAAACGCGCAGGTTACGCTGCACAGAAGGCACATTCTCTCGGCCAACACTGTTATATTAGTTACTGATCCGCAATATCCTCTTTTGTTTGCATTTTCAACAATACAACACGGATAAGAAATTGCACCTACGGCTACCAATCAAGTACACTAGCAAGCATAGTTGCAGAGTAATGATGGAACCCACATGAAAGAGTCACAAGACAATACTACCCACTTTGGATACAAAACAGTCGAGACCGACGAAAAAGCCTCTATGGTTGCAGACGTATTTCATTCTGTAGCTGCAAAATACGACATCATGAATGATCTGATGTCATTCGGTATCCATCGTTTGTGGAAGCGTCAAACTATTGCCTGCTCAGGTGTACGCGCTGGTCACAAAGTACTTGATCTTGCTGGCGGTACGGGTGATTTAACCGCAAGATTTAGCGAATTAGTTGGTGATAAAGGACAGGTTGTTTTAGGCGATATTAACGACTCAATGCTTAAAGTCGGCCGCGAAAAATTACGCGACTCGGGACTTGTTGGCAATATTGAATACGTTCAAATGAACGCAGAAATGCTGCCTTTTGACGATAATACTTTTGATGTCATTACTATTGCCTTTGGTTTACGCAACGTAACTGATAAAGATAAAGCATTGCGCTCAATGTACAGAGTGCTAAAACCAGGTGGACGTTTACTGGTACTTGAATTTTCAAAGACAGATAACGAGGCGCTGGCAAAGTTGTATGATATGTATTCATTTACACTACTCCCAGCCATGGGCAAATTAGTTGCAAATGACAGTGAGTCTTATCGCTACCTTGCAGAGTCTATTCGCATGCACCCAGATCAAGAAACGCTAAAATCCATGATGGATGAAGCCGGTTTTGAACAAACTGACTACCAAAACATGACCGGAGGCATCGTCGCCCTTCATCGCGGCTTTAAATTCTAGGAGTTGCTGTGTTAGCTTCATTACTTGGCGCCGTACTTGAGACGGCTTTAAACAAAGGTCTTAAACTCTCACCTGAGCTAAAGCATGTGCTAAGTAAAGGCCAACACAAAGTGCTCAGTGTTGATATTCGAGATCAAAATACTTGTTTAGCTATTACTTACACAGGCATTAACATTCACGTTCTATGCCCTTTTGATGGCGAAGCCGATTGTTCTATTAGTGCCGATTTACCAACCTTGCTTGAGCTCAAAGATCCAAGCCAACTTACTGCGCTTATTCGTCAAGATAAGCTCGATCTTGAAGGGGATTTGGCACTAGCACAACTATATAGTAGTGCGTTGGCAACACTTGATATTGATTGGGCGGAGCACCTCGCCAAATATGTCGGTGATGCACCCGCACAAGTTGCCGTAGATACCTTTCATAAGTTAGCACATCGCGCAAAGCAAGATGGGCAGGTAGCCAAGGCAACACTAACTGGGTTATTTCAAGATGAGTTGAAAGTTGCACCCCATCCGCTCGAGTTTCAACAGTTTAAGCAGCAAGTGAGAACCCTAAACAATCAAGTCGAAAGTTTAAATCAACGCCTCAGCGCATTACTTCAGCAAAACAAAGGAAATTAGGTTGTCTTTACTTCGCTTGCATCAGATCACCAAAACATTTTTAACCTATGGTTTAGACGAAATCGTCCCTGCGCATAAGCAGCCTTGGTATGGTAAACTCGCTCGAGCGAGTTTGTTTTGGCTGCGCAACAAACATAAAGACAAACCAATAGGCACTCGTCTGCGCCTGGCGCTACAAACATTGGGGCCGGTATGGATCAAGTTCGGCCAGATGCTTTCGACCCGTCGAGATTTACTGCCACCAGACATTGCCGAAGAACTTGCATTTTTGCAGGATCAAGTTCAACCATTTGACCCCGCGATGGCACAACAGCTCATTGAACAAGCGCTAGAAATCGACGATATTCATGAATACTTTGCTGAATTTGAATCAAAACCGCTGGCTTCAGCCTCGATAGCGCAAGTGCATGCTGCCAAGCTACAACACAAAGAAGATCTGAAGGATGTCGTGATCAAAGTTATTCGTCCCGATATCGAAAAACAAATCCATGCCGATCTCTCTTTAATGGAGCGTTTCGCTAAAATCGTTGTCAATTTACTCAGCGAAGGAAAACGTCTGCGCCCAGTGGAAGTTGTTAGGGAATACAAAAAAACCTTACTCGACGAGCTAGACTTGATGCGAGAAGGCGCGAACGCAATTCAACTCAGACGCAACTTTGAAGACTCAGATTCACTGTATATCCCTGAGGTATATAGTGATTATTCACGTAAAAACGTGCTGGTGATGGAACGCATCTACGGTATTCCGGTTTCAGACACCGAAGCCTTGTTGGCGCAAGGCACCAATATGAAATTGCTGGCCGAGCGCGGCGTGGAAGTCTTTTTCACACAGGTCTTCCGTGACAGTTTTTTCCATGCAGATATGCATCCTGGCAATATTTTTGTCGCTCGTGAAAATCCTCATAACCCTAAGTACATTGGCATAGATTGCGGCATAGTCGGCACCTTAAACCGTGAAGATAAAAGGTATTTGGCCGAAAACTTTATCGCCTTTTTTAATCGTGATTATCGTCAGGTGGCACAGCTTCATGTGGACTCTGGCTGGGTTCCTGCAGATACCTGCGTAGAAGAGTTTGAGTTTGCCATTCGCACCGTATGCGAACCTATTTTTAACAAGCCGCTTGCAGAAATCTCTTTTGGCCATGTGCTAGTGAATTTGTTTAACACGGCAAGGCGCTTCAACATGGAAGTGCAACCACAATTAGTATTATTGCAAAAAACCCTGCTGTATGTAGAAGGTCTAGGGCGTCAGCTTTATCCGCAGTTAGATCTGTGGAAAACAGCAAAACCATTTCTAGAGCATTGGGTACAAGAGCAAGTAGGCCCTTTCGCGGTGGCGAAAAAGCTATATGCAAACTTACCATTTTGGGCTGAAAAAATGCCTGAACTGCCAGATTTGATTTATCAAAATCTCAAGCGCCGCCCACCTCTACCTGTCACACAAAAAGCTGATACTGCTACAAAGCCGCTGTTGTTAGGCTTAGCAGCGAGTAGTTTTGCAATAATATCGGGATTGAGCTTTATTTTTGACAAACCTGTCGCAAGTAGCCTACTTGCGATTATTGCCGTGCTAGTATTTATTGGCGCATGGCGTAAAACAGGGTGATTTTTTGCTCGCTAGGCGTATAATCATTATTCATAAGCAGTAAGTATCAATGGAGTTATTATGGGATTCGGTGGGATCAGTATTTGGCAATTACTTATTATTTTAGCCATCATTGTTTTGTTATTTGGAACTAAAAAACTACGCGGTATTGGTAGTGATTTAGGCGGTGCAGTTAAAGGCTTTAAAAAGGCGGTATCGGATGAGCAAACTGCGACCGACTCTGAGCCAGAAAAGTTAAAAAATACAACAACTGAGCAAGCACAACCTGTATCAGAGAAAGAAAAAGATAAGGTGTAATTCAACATGGGTATGTGGGAGTTAGTGGTCGTTCTTATCGTCGGTCTAATTGTACTTGGCCCTGAACGTCTTCCCGTTGCAATCCGCACCGTAGCGAGATGGATAAAAACGGTAAAGTCTGTCGCTAATTCAGTCAAAGCTGAAGTAAGTGAAGAGTTACGCGTTCACGAACTACATAATAATTTAAAGAAAGCGGAACAACAGGGAATGCAAGATTTGGCCCCCGAACTCAAGCAATCCGTTCAAGAATTACAGGAAGCGGCTGAATCAGTCAGACATTCTTATAAATCAACCGAAAATAATAAAAATAAAGACTAATCAATCTACCAGTTAGATAGTTAGAATGGGTTCTAGTTTTGGATATTTAGACATCCAAGCAGTACCTTTTCTCTTATCCAATTGACATTATATTCGTACGAGTCAAGTTACATGACAGAATCAGCCCAGAGTGGATTTATAGCTCACCTTGTTGAGTTAAGAAACCGCTTAATGAGAGCGTTAATGAGCGTTTTCGTTATCTTTGTTTCCTTGGTGTATTTCGCCAATGATATCTATGCGTTTGTTGCGGCGCCGCTAGTAAATAGCTTGCCTAGCAATACAACAATGATCGCAACAGATGTTACAGCACCGTTTTTTGCCCCCTTTAAACTAACATTATTCGTGTCGTTATTCGCTGCAGTGCCATTTATTTTACATCAAGTGTGGGGCTTCATCGCACCAGGCTTATATAAGCATGAAAAGCGGATGCTTATACCGATATTACTTTCTAGTGTACTACTATTTTATGGCGGGATTGCCTTTTGCTACTTTGTTGTCATGCCTATCATTCTCGGTTTTTTTACCAGTGTGGGACCGGAGATGATGACATTATCACCAGATATTAGCAGTTATCTTGGCTTTATCCTGAAGCTATTTTTTGCTTTTGGCATCGCCTTTGAAATTCCCGTTGCCATCATGCTTATATGTTGGAGTGGTATGACAACCCCTGCGAGTTTAAAAGAGAAACGGCCTTATGTTGTCGTTGGTGCTTTTGTCATCGCAATGTTTTTAACCCCCCCTGATGTTCTATCTCAAACTTTATTGGCACTACCTATGCTACTCTTGTTTGAGTTGGGGCTCATTCTAGCCAGATTTTATAGCACTAAACCACAACAACAGGAGTCAGAAGAATGAAAAAAACCATGATACTGTTTGCAGTTGGCTTTACCTCTCTTTGCGCTGCAAAGCCGATCAATACACAGGCTCTACAAGCTTGTACCCTGATTGAGAATGATTTTAAGCGGCTCATGTGCTATGACAATGTGATTGCAAATAAACCAATTACTGAAGCGCAGTCTGGCAAAGCAATCGCAAGTAAAAATAAGGTAAGTGAAACGCGAAGCGTTGAAAAAATAGAGTCGAAAGAAGATGGTTTTGGCTTAGAGTATAAAGTTAAAGCGGCAAGCGAAGAAATCGAAGAAATTACGGCTAAACTAGTTAAAATCTCTACCCAAGGCCGTAATAAAATGGTCTTCACTCTAGACAATGACCAAGTATGGCGACAAGTTTCATCAGAGACCTTTTTTGCCAACGAGGGCGACACATTAATTATTGAGCGTGCTTCTTTCGGCTCATTTTTGATGAAAAAAGCGGGTTCAAACCGCACAACACGAGTTAAACGAGTTAACTAATGGACAAGATGATCGATGCTGGTGTAAACCTCACCAGCTCGCAATTTTCATCCGACTTGGCCGAGGTAATTACTAGAGCCAAAAAAGCAGGCATAGAATCTATGCTAGCAATTGGCTGCGATTTAACAAGCAGCGAGCAAAGTATTTCACTCGCTGAGCAATACCAACTTTATTGTACAGCAGGTGTCCACCCACACGATGCCAAAGATGCACCTGACACGCTCTACGATGACCTACTCACTCTTTTAAAAAGTAGCAACAAGGCTATTGCTGTTGGTGAATGTGGCTTGGACTTTAATCGCGACTTTTCACCAAGGCCAATACAACAAAACGTGTGCTTGACGCAACTGCAGCTAGCAGAAGCTATTAACTACCCAGTGTATCTACATGAAAGAGATGCGCACGATGCGCTATTTGCGCTACTGCAAGAAGTTAAAGTTCAAGGAGTACTACACTGTTTTACTGGTGACCGTACCGCACTGCGCCATTACTTAGATTACGGACTAATGATTGGCATCACAGGCTGGGTTTGCGATGAACGTAGAGGCACAACGCTGCAAGAGCTCATTCAATACATACCTCTTGACCGTTTACTTTTGGAAACAGACGCGCCGTACCTACTACCAAGAACAATTAACCCAAAGCCTAAATCTCGCCGCAATGAACCAATGTACTTATCCTATGTAGCTGAGCAAATAGCACGCTTAAAACAATGTCCCGTTTCAGAAGTTATATCCACAACCACTACCAATTTTAAACAATTGTTTGTGAGGTAAAACCAATAATGCGCATTGTGTTATCTTTACTTTTATTGTTATTCAGCTCCGCCGCATTTTCTACTGTGACTATTTCTGAGTCATTTAAGGTAGAGCACCAAATAAAGTTAAGTTATACACTGAGTGAAGACGCCTCTTTAGCTAAATTGCTTGCAGCCCCAGCCGAATGGCATGAAAGCATTCAAGTTCCAAAAGGCCTCCGACCTGTTGAGAAATTTTTATGGTTAAAGATTACAATACACAACGCGAATAATGCTCTCACACCGGTGTTAGTCAGTATAAACAATAACCTCATTGATGCGGTGACTGCTTATCATGTTAAACCAAACCATCCTATATTTACTCTTGATATGGGTGATGCGCTACCACTGATAAGACGACCACTTAAATATGAGTCGTTAGTCATTCCACTTGAGCTACAGCCACAAACGCAAAGCCATTTATATTTGCAAATCAATGATGATGGTGTGTTCAATGCACCTATTGCTATCTGGGAGCCTAACGAATACCTTCAATTTAAGAGTAAATTTAATCTTATTTTTGGGATTTTAGCAGGCTTTGTATTAGCACTCGCTTTAACTAATGCCACACTTTATTTTGTTACCAAAAGAAGTTACTTTCTATGCGCAACTTTATTCATCGCTATAATCTGGCTATTTAACGCTCATATTTATGGCTTTGGCTACCGCTACTTGTATTCTACTTGGCAGTGGTTCCAGCAGTATGGCCAAGGTGTCATGACTTTGCTGCTCAGTATACTACTGTTGCCTACTGCTAGTTATTGCGCAGAAAGAAGGTTACTCGCTCACCCTCTGCTTACACGTAAGAGAATCATTGCGGTCATAGTGAGTTTGTTCGTAATAACCGCTTTTCTGCCAGTTTCTCAGTCACTTTTATTAGCTCAAAGTATCAGTTTTATTATCGCACTAATACTTATCTACATACTTACCCGATTTAGCGATAAAAACCGCAATATCTTAATTGCGATTGCACTTTGCCACTTTATTGTGATCAGCTACCCATTTACAGTTGAACTCGGTGTTCAGTCTGGAAGCTTTTTAAATCACTTGGGGTACTTTGGTATTTTTGCGATAGAAGCGACTTTACTCAGCTATTTACTAGTACGCCTTTACATTTTTCAAAGAGACGAAAAACTGGTTAAGCAACAACAACGATTGGCGCATACCCAAGCTGAAGATGCCTTATTAAAAGAGAAGCTCAAACTCCAAGAACAAGCACAATATGATTTAGAATCCAATATTGAGGAGCGCACTTTTGAGCTACAAGTCACGTTACGAGAACTCGAAGATAAAAATCGAGAACTAGAACGGATGAACATGGAAGACCCACTCACTAAAGTGAAAAATCGTCGTTACTTCGATAAGCGCTTACAAATGGAAGTACGACGCTCAAGACGGGAGCAGACAGTACTGAGCCTCGTCATTTTTGATATCGATCACTTCAAAAAAATTAACGATAAATATGGCCACTTGGCTGGTGATCAGGCTATTTGCGAATTTGCCAATTTAATTAAGTCACACTTACGGCGACCGCATGACGAAGTGTTCCGTTATGGCGGTGAAGAGTTCATTTTACTTCTCCCAAATACAGCTGAAGATGGCGCACGTGAAGTAGCTGAGCGATTAAGAATCGCAACCCAAGAGCTCAATATCAAACTTGGGGAAAACACATTAAATATGACTACTAGCGCTGGTATATACAGCGCTGTGGTTTGCGATCCGCATAACCCACAACTTTATACGGACAATGCAGACAAAGCCTTGTATCAAGCAAAACAACAAGGCCGTAATCGCGTTGTTACTTTCAAACCTAACCAGGAGAACTAACGTGGCTCAATCAGGACTCGATCTTTTCCCCCTTACTCGTATGCGTAGAATGCGCCGCGATGATTTTTCAAGACGTCTAATGAGCGAAAGTACGCTAACGGTTAACGATTTAATCTATCCAGTGTTTGTGCTTGATGGTGAGTCTAAACGTGAAGCGATCCCATCTATGCCAGGTATTGAGCGTTTATCTATTGATCTATTAGTTGAGGAAGCCAAACAATTAGTAGAGCTAGGTATTCCTGCTGTCGCCTTGTTCCCGGTAACACCAGCAGAGCAAAAAACATTGCTCGCTGAAGAGGCATACAATCCAGAAGGAATTGCACAAAAAGCCATCCGTGCAATCAAAGCAGCATGTCCCGAGCTCGGTGTGATCACTGATGTTGCACTAGACCCATTCACAGTGCACGGTCAAGACGGTATCTTAGATGAAGATGGTTATGTCATGAATGAAGAAACCGTGGAAGTACTAGTCAAACAAGCGCTTTCGCATGCAGAGGCAGGTGCCGATATCGTCGCCCCTTCCGATATGATGGATGGCCGAATTGGCGCTGTTCGTGAAGCACTTGAAGAGTGCGGCTTTATCCATACTCGTATTATGGCCTACTCTGCCAAGTATGCATCGAGTTATTATGGCCCTTTCCGCGACGCGATTGGCTCTGCGGGCAACCTTAAAGGTGCAGACAAGAAAACCTATCAAATGGATCCTGCTAATTCTGACGAAGCATTACGTGAAGTGGCTTTGGACTTACAAGAAGGTGCTGATATGGTGATGGTAAAACCAGGTATGCCATATCTAGATGTTGTCAGACGCGTTAAAGATGAGTTTGGAGTACCAACATTCGCTTATCAAGTCAGTGGTGAATATGCGATGCATAAGGCTGCAATTGATAACGGCTGGTTGGCTGAGAAGCCTGTTGTACTGGAGTCTCTCCTAGCATTTAAGCGTGCTGGTGCAGATGGTATTTTGACTTACTTTGCAAAGCAAGCTGCTATTTGGCTTAACGAGAAGTAAACGTCATTATTTGGAGCAGGTGAAATTTTCACCTGCACAGCTTCAACTTACCTAATCAAGCTTTCTGCTTTTAAAAGCTCATCACCATTCATTTTCCAACTAAAGAAGCGAATAATACGACCGTCATCAAGATACACTTCTGGGATACTTAAAACACCTAAGGAGCGTAACCTAATCGCCTGAATATGTTCCGCATGGATATAATGAGTCTTACCAAAAAAGTTATAGCTAACTCCCGCTTTATCTATATGAAGAAAACGCTTTCCAGTTAATGATAGTGCCAATGTTGTTAGAGTAAACAACAGTAAAATTAATGTAACTATTTGCAATAATGATGAGGGAATAGCCAAGATAGAAAACAGCTCATTACCAAGCCAGATCAACGACAAAGTAAGCACGTAGAAAAGCCAGTTTATTTCCAACTCTAGGGTTCTCATTGAGTATCTCCTTTATTTACCCAACCACAATCAAATTTGAGCCCTCGACGCAATAACGTGACCCAATTTATTGAAGAAAAGCTAATGATAAAGTGCCAATGTTCCTAAAGCAAGAACTTTAAAATTAATAAAACATGAAATAATCGTGACGACTTTTAGACAGGGCATTAACGCAGTAACGCATTGAATTTAAAAATAAAAAAGGCCGCCAAAGGCGACCTTTTTATGCAAAATAAGTAGTTAATTACTTAGCTGCTTTTTTCTCTTTCTCAGCTGCGATTACCGCGTCAGCAACGTTTGCTGGACATGGTGCATAGTGTGAGAATTCCATTGAGAACTGACCACGACCAGACGTGATAGTACGTAGGTGACCGATGTATCCGAACATTTCAGATAGTGGTACTTCACCCTTGATACGAACGCCCATTGCGCCGGCTTCTTGGTCTTTGATCATACCGCGACGACGGTTAAGGTCACCGATTACGTCACCTACGTTGTCTTCTGGCGTGAACACGTCAACTTTCATGATTGGCTCAAGAAGTTGTGCACCCGCTTTAGGGATAGACTGACGGAATGCGCCTTTAGCAGCGATTTCGAACGCGATTGCTGACGAGTCAACTGCGTGGAAACCACCGTCGAATAGCTCAACTTCAACGTCTAGTACTGGGAAGCCCGCTAGTACACCTTCGTCCATCATTGACTTGAAGCCTTTCTCAACTGCTGGCCAGAATTCCTTAGGAACGTTACCACCAACAACTGTAGACTTGAACGTAAAGCCAGAACCAACTTCACCAGGCTTGATACGGTAGTCAATCTTACCGAACTGACCAGAACCACCAGACTGTTTCTTATGCGTGTAGCTATCTTCAACTTCTTGTGTGATAGTTTCACGGTAAGCAACCTGAGGCTGACCAACGATTAGGTCTACACCGTATGTACGCTTAAGGATATCTACCTTAATGTCTAGGTGAAGCTCACCCATACCTTTAAGGATAGTTTCACCTGAATCTTCATCAGTCTCAACTTGGAATGAAGGATCTTCTGCAACCATCTTACCGATCGCGATACCCATCTTCTCGTTACCACCTTTATCTTTAGGTGCAACAGCGATTGAGATTACTGGATCAGGGAAGATCATCGCTTCAAGTGTACACTCGTGCTTAGGATCACATAGCGTGTGACCTGTTTGAACGTTCTTCATACCAACAACAGCGATGATGTCACCCGCTTGTGCTTCAGTAAGTTCAGTACGCTCGTCCGCTTGCATCTCAACCATACGGCCGATACGCTCTGTTTTACCAGTTGCAGAGTTAAGGATAGTGTCACCTTTCTTCATGCGACCAGCGTAGATACGGATGAACGTAAGCGCACCGAAACGGTCGTCCATGATTTTGAACGCAAGCGCTTTAAGTGGCGCATCAGCGTCAACAGTTGCTACTTCACCAGTAGGCTCACCTGTTTCAGGATCTGTTAGTGGCTGAGGCTCAACTTCTGTAGGAGAAGGTAGGTAATCTACAACAGCGTCTAGTACAAGTTGCATACCTTTGTTTTTGAACGCTGAACCACAGAAAGTTGGGAAGAACGCAAGATCACGAGTACCTTTACGGATACACGCTTTGATTTGTTCGATAGAAGGTACTTCACCTTCCATGTATGCTTCCATTAGGTCGTCGTCTTGCTCAACAGCAGACTCAACTAGCATTTCATGGTATTCTTCAACTTTGTCTACCATGTCTGCAGGAACGTCTTGTACTTCGTAGTTTTCAGGAAGACCTGTGTCATCCCAAACGTATGCTTTCTTCTCAAGTACGTCTACAACACCACAGAATTGGTCTTCGATACCAATTGGAAGCGTCATCACTAGTGGGTTAGCACCAAGTACTTTCTCAACTTGATCAACTACGCGGTAGAAGTCTGCACCCATACGGTCTAGTTTGTTTACGAAGATACAACGAGCAACTTCTGATTCGTTCGCATAACGCCAGTTAGTTTCTGATTGTGGTTCAACACCACCAGAACCACAGAATACACCGATACCACCATCAAGTACTTTTAGTGAACGGTATACTTCTACTGTGAAGTCAACGTGTCCAGGAGTATCGATAACGTTTAAACGGTGGCCTTTCCACTCACAAGTTACCGCTGCTGATTGGATTGTAATACCACGCTCAGCTTCCTGCTCCATGAAGTCAGTAGTAGACTCACCGTCGTGTACTTCACCAGTTTTGTGGATTTTACCAGTAAGCTTTAGAATACGCTCAGTGGTGGTAGTTTTACCCGCATCAACGTGCGCGAAAATACCAATGTTTCTGTATTTCGATAAATCTGCCATTGTTTTACTCTATTTAAAGTAGAAAAATTATTCGGCGGGAGTATATCACCTCTTGTAGCGAACATCATCCTTGAAGTCGTCTAAAATGCAATCAATTCGCGAAAAAGTTTCTAATGCGAAACTTTGTGACCCATTTTTACCGTATCGCTTACTGCTAGGCCGCTGTATTTAAGAAAATTCCATTGTATTTTGTCAATTTCAGGGCGGTGAGCTTGGGTTTTTGTTTAAAATATCTGCTTTCCGAACAAGTTGGCATGCTGGACTTGGAAGGCATCATCTAGCAAAGAAAAATGCGCTATTTTACCCACTTCAATGCTACCAAGTTCATTGTCCATATTTAAATAAGTTGCGGGTACTAAACTTGCCATATTGATGGCCTCTAGAAGCGGAATATTGGCCAATTCTGCTAAATTCTTCACTGCTTTTTCAAGTGTTAGTGTACTGCCGGCCAAACTGCCGCTGTGAGTTTTCGCCACGCCATCCTTGACCACAACTGGCATTTCACCCAATTGATATTCACCATCTTTAAGGCCACCAGCATTAATACAATCACTGATCAAGGCCACCTTATGCTGACCTTTTAGGCGGTAGATCAACTGTAAAATCGCAGGGTGCAAATGAATACCGTCGGCAATCACTTCCACCAAGGCTTGGCTATCAAGTAACAACGCACCAGCACAGCCCGGTTCACGGTGATGAATGCCGCGCATGCCGTTAAACACGTGGACCCCGCCGCAGGCACCATGTGCCAAAGCGGCATTGGTTTGCGCAAAATCCGCATCACAATGACCTAGCATCACTCGCACCCCATGTTTACTTAGGTACTGTGTCATCTTTACGCCATTAGCCTTTTCTGGCGCAAGCGCCACTGCTTTAAGCGCACCATCAGCCGCGCTAATCATTTCATCAATTAAGGCTTCATCTAGCGGCTTAAAGAAAGCTTCGTTATGGGCACCTTTGTGTTTCTCGCTAAAAAACAAGCCCTCACTATACCCGCCTAGCACCTGAGCACCTGGCATCTTTTGCTTATAGGCGGCTCCAATAACCTTCATCGCGGCAATAGTTTGTGGCCACGTAGTCGTCACCGTGGTAGCCAAAAAGCCAGTGACGCCATGTTTGAGCAACGAGGTGCTAATAGTTTCTATACTGGAGAGTTTGCCATCAATAACATCGCACCCCTCTCGGCCATGAATATGCAAATCAATTAACCCAGGCCACATATCTAAATTAGAATAACATTCGGTATTATCAGGCGCTTCCGCCGCTGGAATAATAGCGTGAAAACGCTCACCTTTTATTACCGCAACGTGCGCTTCAAAGACGCTGGTAGGGGTATAGATACGACGGGGCCGAATATAACGAAGCTGTTCAAGCATGCACTTTGCTCCCTAATAGGGCCGCGCCTAATGCACCACTTGCATCACCATGCTTGGCTCTAACAATATCTGGTACTGACACCGCTGAAAATACATGAGGTTCGATGGCTTTTGGGAGCGCCTCTACAAGTTCATCGATAAGCGACATGCCACCGCCAAGCACGATAACTTCAGGGTCATATGCTTTGATTAAATTTGCAAACGCCGAGCCCAACAGATCCATATAGCAATTAAACGCATGGATTGCTTCACTTTCTCCAGCCCGCATCGCTGTGATAACTTGTTCTGAGGAACGCTTCCGCGTAGTGAAATGTTGATACAAACCGGCAAGCCCTGGTCCTGCGACATAGCGCTCTAAACACCCTTGCAACCCACAGCCACACGCTAAAATAGGCAGGTGATATTTTTGCTGTAACACCGCAGAAAGCGGATGGTGGCCATATTCACCGGCTATCCCTTGGGCACTTTTATACAACGCACCATCAATGCAAAAGCCGCCTCCAGCACCGGTGCCTATTATTGCCCCAAAGACCTTTTGATATTGCTTACCGGCTCCAAGACTGGCCTCTGATAACGCAAAGCAACGGCAGTCATTTTCAACCGCGATGGGCCGTTCCAGTTTTGCAACGAGATCAGCCTTAACTTCTTTACCATTGGCGCAAGGGACATTTGCTGATAGCACGCGCTGCTGCGCATTTACTATCCCCGGCATACCAATACCAACCTGTCCTTTACAACCATATTTGTCATCGGCTTGCTGCACCAAAGTGACGATTTGCGCCAAAAACGCCTCATAACTGTGCTTTGGTGTCGCCACACGCCAAGACTCTAAGCGTTGTAGCTTTTCATCAAACACCGCAATTTCAATTTTGCTCCCGCCAACATCCACTCCATAAATCATACTTCACTCCCAAATGGATGAATGACTACGCCCTGTACGACTCTATTCACTTCCCCCGACGGGCAAGGATTGTCCGGTGAAATACCGAGATTCAGCGCTTTATAGAAACTTAACTGCTGTGCAAACAACATATACAGTAATCCTTGCCACACATCTTCTAGTGGTGGCACTTTAGGACAAAGTGAATGCACCGTCATGGCTGTACCGTCACGCTGCAATTCAGCAACTAAATCCTGATCGTACAAGCTGGTATAACCATCACTTGAGATAAAACATACCACGACAGTTTTGCTATTGATAAGTGATTTTGGACCATGACGGAACCCAAGCGGTGACTCGCTCACGCTCATTACTTGGCCTGCCGATAACTCAAGCATTTTTAACGCAGCTTCCTTTGCAAATCCCAACAAACAGCCAGAGCCTAGGTACACCAAACGCTCAAATGGTTGTTGTGCAAATGCACGGATATTTTGCTGCTCTGCCGCAGCTAACATGCTTTGCGCTGCATTGATCAACTTATCCACGGAGCCGTCATCCACTGCAAAAAGTTGTAGCGCTGCAACCATCATTGACGAATAGCTACTCGTCATTGCAAAACTTTGGTCAAGCGTAGGTTCCGGTAGCAATATACTTGTTGCATTGCTTGTCTGCAGCGCTGCTTGATGCAACTTTCCATCACGGTTGCAGGTGATAAAAAGGTGCTGGCTGTTACTAACCAGCTGTGTTACCAACTCTACGGCCGCCACACTTTCTGGACTATTACCAGAGCGAGCAAAAGATACTAATAAACAAGGTTTATCCGTCGCTAGGTATTGTCGTGGTGCAGCAACTAAATCAGTTGTGCTCACTGCCCGCACACTTTGGCGCATGTGTGCATTAAGATGAGTGGCGATAGCGTCACCGATATAAGCGGATGTACCCGCCCCCGTCAAAATAACCTGAGTATCAGGGTCATCTAGAAGAGGAGCTAACTCCACCAAAAGCTTAGGCTTTATGCTCGCGACTAATTGAGCGGTTTCTTGCCACATCTGTGGCTGCTGGGTGATCTCTTTTGCTGTCCAATAGGCATTTCGTGTTTTTAATTGCGCAATTTCGTGTCCTAGCAAAGTGTTCATGACGCTTTCTCCATGGCAAAACACGCATTTGAATAGCGAGCCACAACACGTTGAATTTTGGCAATCACTAACGCTTTGGCATCCCTTGCTATTTCACCACGGCGTACTTGTTGATATAGCTCTGGAAAATATTGGCTGATAAGCGGCAATGATAAGGTCTGCTGCGCTAGGTTTTCGAGCATAGTTGCTAACGCCTTTTGCACCGCATCTTGATGCCAGTAATAGCGAATACGGTCGCTAAAGCTAAATTGACGCAAGAAACGGAGTTGCTGTGATTCGCCGTGATAAAAACGCTGCCAACTCGTAGGCTCTGCCAGCATGACCTCGTCCACCACCTCAACAAACTGACTATGAACATAGGGTAGTAATTGCTTTTCAATATGGTGAAGCGCGAATAATCCCTCGCGCAGCGCAAAGGTCAATTCAGGCCCGACTTTCAAAATGGCAAAGTGATCAGCAACCAACGACTGATAAGCGGCTGCAGTTTGATAATCTGTCGAATGCGCTTCGAAAGCAATACGGTCAACGGTACGAATAAAATCTTTTAATGCACTCGCTTCATTCGATTTGTAGTCAAAAACTTGGGTGTTATCAAACTCAACACCCGGCTGCACCACCATTGCAACCACGCGTTGCCAAGCATCCGCTAACCCTTTATTTGCAAAGAGTTCACGATGGCAAGCTAGGGTTTCTTGCGCAGCAACTTGGCTGGTCGGTTGTAGACTGTCAATCTGTTCATCAGCGCCACCTGGAGGGGGAACTTCAGTACCAATCACATAAACAATATCACTACGACCAAACGTCGCAATCGCGGCTGCTTCCGCTGTTTGACACAACAAAGCAGCGCGATTAGCTACAATATCATCGCTTAACACGTCAGGATCGTCAGCACAGGGCATGCTGGCATCTAAGTGAATTTTCTTAAAACCAGCCTTCACGTATTCAGCGACTAAGTCACACGCTTTGGCCATTGCGGCTTGGCTATTTTCACTCGTCCAACAGACTGGTCCTAAGTGATCACCACCAAAAATCAGTAACTGCTTATCAAAACCAAGCTCGTCGGCCATCTCTTCGACTTTGGCAATAAAATCCGCGGGACGCATCCCGGTGTAACCGCCAAATTGATTAACCTGATTGGCCGTGGCTTCAATTAATAGCAGCGTATTTTCCTGCTTGGCATATCTTATCGACGCTTCTAGCACCCAAGGGTGAGCTGAGCAAATGGCATAAATGCCTGAGTTTTTCCCTGATTTATTGGCTTCGATTAGGGCTTGAAAACGCCGCATATGATCACCTCTTAAGACGTTATTAAATGTACCTCAATTCCGGCGGCAACCAATTGCTGATGAACATCAGCTGGAATACCACTGTCCGTAACCAAAACGTCAATTTCTTCGCAGGCGATAATACGGTGTACACCTTTACGATCGAATTTACTGGAGTCCGTCACCACTATGACTTGCTTTGCAACCTTACACATCTCGCGGTTAAGCGCAGCTTCCGGTTCAAAGTGTGTTGTTACACCAACATCAACGGAGAACCCATCAACACCGAGCACCAGACGGTCAAAGTGATATTGCTTTAGCTGATCTTCTGCATGGCTGCCATAAAACGACAGCGACTTTTTACGCAGTGAGCCTCCAGTCATCAACACTTCAACGCCATCGGCTGCAACGAGCGCTTGCGCCACGTTAAGACCATTGGTCATCACCACTAGCTGTTGATGCTCGGTAAGTTGCTTCGCAACCTCTTCAGTGGTGGTTCCAGAGTCCAGAATTATAGACTCATCATTGCCTATAAGGCCCGCCACCAACTTTGCAAGCTCGACTTTCACTTGGTGATGATGATCGTGCTTTTCCGTTATGGTGAGCTCTTTGGTTAACCTAGAACTCGCAACGGCACCACCATGAGAGCGAACCAACAAACCTTTTTCATGCAGGGCATTGAGATCATTTCTGATCGTCACGGTTGATACACCAAATTGTTCTGCCAGCTCAGATACTTCTACTCGTTCCGTTTGACCAACGAGTTGAACGATTTCGTGGCGTCTTTCGATGGTGTTCAGCATGACACCTCCTTTCGTTTTGGTTAAATTTAGTCTACACAGCTTTCACTTGCTTTCAATTTATTTTTTTAACTTTAAACAAAAACAAACACAAACACCTGTTTCATAAGGATTTAAAGTTAAATTAGAAACAAATCGAAAACAAAACGAAAGAATGTGAAAGATATTTTTCTTGCGTTCAAAATAAAACTGCCGTAATAATAACCAAAAAATAACATTTCGTTTTTAACAACAAGAGTGAACAACTAAGAGGTTATTATGGGTGATCTAAACCGCCGGCGATTTCTTCAATCAATGGCTGCTATCGCAGCAACAAGCGCAGTGGTTGGCTGCGCGAGTAACAATAATAAGACGCCGCTTACACCAAAGCCACAAGGAAATTCAGTTCAAGGTCTAGTCGTACCGAAACTGGATGTCGTGCGAGTGGGCTTTATTGGTGTAGGTCAACGTGGTGTTGGCGCGGTAAAGCACTTTTGCCATCTTGACGGTGTCGAGATCAAGGCCATCTGCGATACGCACCAAGCAGTCGTCGATAGAGCCGTTAAAATTGTTGTCGACAAGGGTTTACCAAAACCTGCGACTTACGGCAAGAGTGATATGGACTATCGCCGCATGTTGGCGCGCGATGACATTGATATTGTGATCATCTCTACGCCTTGGAAATGGCATACGCCTATGGCGGTAGACACAATGGAAAGTGGCAAACACGCTTTGGTCGAAGTGCCAGCAGCAGTAACCATAGAAGAAGCGTGGCAATTGGTAAATACCGCAGAGCGCACGCAAAAGAACTGCATGATGTTGGAAAACGTTTGCTATGGTCGCGACGAGCTGATGGTATTAAACATGGTTCGCCAAGGGCTATTCGGTGAGTTACTGCACGGTGAAGCAGCTTATATCCATGAACTTCGTTGGCAAATGAAAGAAATTGAGCATAAAACTGGCTCATGGCGCACACATTGGCATACCAAACGTAACGGTAACCTCTACCCAACCCATGGTCTAGGCCCGGTTTCTCAATATATGAATATCAACCGTGGCGATCGCTTCGACTATATCTCCTCCATGAGTTCACCAGCGCTTGGTCGTGCAGCCTATGCTAAACGTGAATTTCCAGCAAATCATGAACGAAACCAACTTAACTATATTGCTGGAGATATGAACACCAGCATCATTAAAACCATCAAAGGTCGTTCGATTATGGTACAGCACGATACCACTACCCCACGCCCTTACTCCCGCCATAATTTAATTCAAGGTACTAACGGCGTATTTGCAGGATTCCCCAACCGCATCGCGCTTGAGAACGGCGGGAGTAAGAGCTTTCACGAGTGGGATTACGACATGAATGATTGGTACGGTAAATATGACCATCCACTTTGGCAAAAAATGGGAGCTGAAGCAGAGCGCAACGGCGGCCATGGTGGCATGGATTTCTTAATGTTCTGGCGCATTATTTACTGCCTTCGTAATGGCGAGCCGCTAGATCAGGATGTTTACGACGCAGCTGCTTGGTCAGCGGTCTTCCCTCTTTCAATGGACTCAGTTGCAGACAGAAGTAATAGCAAGGACTTCCCGGATTTCACCAGGGGCACATGGCGCACTGCAGCACCACTAGGCATTGTCACATAACTAACCAGAGGTTAAATACGCTATCTATAGCAAGTACTAACAATGCCTGAATAAGCGCCCATAAAGCGGGCGCAATAATAACAACACTCAACAGGACAACAAGATGAAACACACTCTAAAACTGTGTGCTGTGGGATTGGCCGTGAGCTGTGCCCTGTCCCAATACGCGCACGCACAGGAAACAGAACAAAACAGCGGATCTGACGAGCAAGATAAAGCCAAGCAACAAGTCGAGAAAATTGAAGTACGTGGCGTACGTTCCAGTATCAAAGAGTCACTCTTTCTCAAGAAAAACGCCGTCGGCGTAATGGATGCCATCGTTGCCGAAGACATTGGCAAGTTCCCAGATCAAAACCTAGCTGAAGCGCTACAACGAATGACAGGTATCGCCATTACCCGTAATGCAGGTGAAGGACAAAACGTCACAGTGCGGGGCCTTGGCGGGGACTTTAACGTTACCACCATCAATGGTCGTAGAATGGCATCTGAACACACAAGCCGTGACTTTAACTTCGATTTAATTGCGCCTGAAATGGTTCAAGCATTAGAAGTATACAAGTCACCACAAGCACAAACACAAGAAGGGGGGATTGGTTCGGTCATCAATATAAAAACCCGCCGACCGTTAGATATGGATGGCTTTACCCTCGCCGGAAGTGCCAAAGCCATTTACGAAGAACGTACCGGCGATACCAACCCTCAAGCCTCCTTCCTAATTAGTGATACCTTTTTTGACAATACCTTTGGCGCCCTATTTACCGCCGTTTATTCCGAGCGGACACAACGCGAAGACTCCTATGAAGGACAAGGGTTTTACGATCCAGAAGAAAATACTGACGTGCGAGTCCCTGTTGACAGTAACCGAAATGGCGAGCTAGATGAGGGCGAGAAAGTACACCCATCAATGATCCCAGGATATGTACGCTACTCGAACTGGCAAGATAAACGTGAGCGCATTGGTGCAAGCCTCGCCTTACAATGGCGTCCAACGAATGATATTGATGTCACCTTTGATAGCTTATACTCAAGCTACAAAACCGACGGTGAAAAATATCAAATCTCTTTCGTCACCTATGATGAACCTTGGACACCGGGGATCCCAGCGGTAGGTGAATTAAAATTTAATGAAGATGGCAACGTCAACTACATTGAGTTAGTCGATGGTGCAATGGCTGAGCTACTGAACGTCTCTGAGCCTCGCAATACCGACACTTGGCAGGCCGGTCTTAACTTCAAGTGGTATGCTACCAGCGACCTAACGCTTGAATTTGACGTGTCTAAGTCCCGTGCTGAGCGGATCAATGATGGCGACAACCGCTACATCGTGGCGCGTGGCTTTGTTGATACTATCACCATAGATCAAACAGGCGACAATCTCCTGCCAGATGTGACCATGTCACCAGCACTTAATGCCGATCAACCCTTTGGTGCTCACTACAGCTACAACTATGGCACGGAAGTAATAAGTGATGTTGAAGAGTTAAGGCTAGAAGGAACATTTATTCCGGAATGGGAATTTGTCAAAGACATCAAGTTTGGCTTTCATTACGGTAAGCAAACTAAAGGCAGAGACGTGAGCAAATCAAATAACCCATCAATGTTCAGTAATGGTGGAGCTTATTTTAAAAACTCAGATTACGACAGCTTTGATAACTCAAGCGTAGAAAAGCTCGGTGGCCTTAACTTATTTAGACTACCCGCAGATGTACTTGTACCCGCCAACTTTGATAACTTCCTAGATGGTGAGCCAGGCATGCACCCTGCGCCGTGGGCAAGCTTCGACTACGACAAACTCTATGCTTTTTATCAATCCATTAATGCCCAAGCCGCAGATGAAAAAATTAGAGCTTCCAAGAGCCCTAAAGATTCCTACGAGCTTTCTGAGTCAACGTTTGCACTTTATTTAGAGACCAATCTAGTCGGCGAGCTGTCGGAAATGCCTTACAACCTAAACCTAGGCGTAAGAGCAATCAAAACCGAGATCACCTCTGATGGCTACGTTTTTGATTACCCAAGTCTGGTATACAACGTAGAAGAAGACGAAGATGGCGACATTATCTATCGCATAGAAGGGGATATTGCCGATTATTACTCCGATTCTTACGTAGAAGATGACTACACTGATGTACTGCCTAGCATGAACTTTAAGTTAGAAATAACAGACTCACTGTTATTTAGAACCAGCGCGGCTAAAGTTATCACCAGACCTAGCATCGATTTTCTAACCCCATATAGCTCAATTAATTTCAGTAAGTTTGAGCTTAATCTTGCCAACCCTGGGATCAAGCCACTTAGAGCAGACCAACTTGATTTGGGACTAGAGTGGTACTTCTCTGATTATGGTGCGCTCACCTTTGCAACCTATTACAAAGACATTAAATCTGTTATCGCTCAGGGGCGTATCGGTACGATAAAAGTGGGGAAATTCTTAAAAGACGGCGTTGAAGTTGACGGTCCGGAATTTACCCAAGTATCTCCACGTTCAGAAGCAGGAGCAGAGATCAAAGGGTTCGAAATTGCTTACCAACAGTCGTTTGAGGAATTGCTACCGGCACCTTTTGATGGCCTAGGTATGCAAATCAACTATACATTTACGGATAGTAAATACGACGACCCCGAAAAAGACGAGCTACCATTCGCTGGAATGTCTGAGCATTCTTACAATGCGGTTATCTATTATGAGAAAGATGACTACCAAGCGCGTATCGCTTACAACTGGCGAGATGATTACCTGAAGTATCCAGATGCGTGGGGCGGCCCTGAATGGGCAGCAGATTATGGTCAGTTTGATTTCAGTGCCAGCTATAATCTTACTGCAAAGACACGGATTGACCTAAACGTGACCAACCTCACCAATGAGCGTCAATGGTCATACATTAAAACCCAAGAGCAAGTGAGCCACTTGAGCCGTTACGGCCGCAGTATCAGTTTAGGCATTAACACTTCTTTCTAATCAACATGGGGCAACGCGCCCCATTCAAGGAACTTAAGATGAAGAATACAATAATGACACCGATACTGCTGTGCGCCTCGCTATTTGCCTCAGCACAAGAGGCTTATATCAGCAGTTACGGCAACGCTTGGGTCAACAACGATATTGACGCCAGCAGGCAATATATAACTCAAGCTGGAATTGCCCCATGGCAAGATAAGCAGCTTAGATTTAATCACTATTTTTATGCCAATAACGTTGGCACCTATACCCTCTATTTACACCTTGAGAAACCAAGTGCACCAAGTACATTGCTAGTAACGCATAACAATAAACAAGTGACGCTTAACCTCGATAGACAAAGCCCGACTAAGGTTAAAGTCGGTGACTTTGCTGTGACACAAGTTGGCTATCAAACGGTCCAAATAGCCGGTGACACATTAGCCAAAGGGCGAAACAGTACCTTCCCCGCCATTACCGGGCTCAGTCTCGATGGCGAGGCCATGACCCCTGCACCTAACTATGTCAAAGAAGACTTTTACTGGGGTCGTCGCGGCCCTTCAGTACACCTTTCCTATACCGTACCTGACAAAAAGGACTATAACTGGTTTTACAACGAAGTGACGGTGCCATCTGGCTATGATCCACAAGGTTCGTATTTTATGGCGAATGGTTTTGGCGAAGGGTACTTTGGTATTCAGGTAAACTCACCCAGCGAGCGCCGCGTGCTGTTTTCGGTTTGGAGCCCATATCAAACGGATGATCCGAGCACGATTCCTGACAATCTTAAAATCAAATTACTCGCTAAAGGCGACGGCGTTTACGTCGGTGAATTTGGCAATGAAGGTTCTGGAGGACAAAGCTATTTACGTTATAACTGGCAGCCAGATACGACATATCGCTTTTTAGTCAATATCGAGCCCAGTACGACTTATGAAGGCCATACTGAATATCGCGGCTATTTTTATGCGCCGGAAACCGGCCAATGGAAGCTAATCGCAGCCTTTAGCCGCCCTGAAACCAACACCTATGTTGCAAGACCGCATAGCTTTTTGGAAAACTTTTTACCCGAAGCTGGACAGTTTGAGCGTAAGGCATTTTATAATCGCCAGTTTTTGCGTGACACCCAAGGTAACTGGGTTGAGTTAAATCAGGCTAAATTCACTTATGACGCCACCGCCAGAAAAGGGTCGCGTTTGGATTATCAAGGTGGTGAGGAGCAAAACCGTTTTTACTTACGTAACACCGGTTTCTTCACGGGACCCACACCTTATCTCAGCGAATTCACTCGCCCTAGCAGCAATGATGCGCCAGTGATCCCATGGCAGTCACTACAGGCACACCCTTAATTTAGATGATAGCTTCTCTCTGGTCGGCCAATGCTACCGTAGCTTTGGTCGGCTTTTACTTCTTCTATACTAACCAAAAACTCTAAATAGCGCCGAGCGGTTGAGCGGCTCACCCCCACCAATTCTCCCATTTGGGTTGCTGTAAACACCTGCTTGGGCTGACTTTGAAATGCCGTACGAATTTTTTCCAAAGTAAGTGGGTCAACGCCTTTAGGTAGTCTAGCTGTACTTTGTATGCTCGCCTGTTCACTACCAAATAAGGTGTCGACCATAGATTGCGTCACTTCATTGGCACCATCCAAACACTGCTGACGCGCCTCAAAGCGAGCGAGTGCGAGGTCGAGCCGTTCCAAGATCAGCGGTTTAACTAAAAAATCACATACTCCCAGACGGATCGCTTTTTCTAGCGTCGCCACTTCTTTTGCTGCGGTGATCAGCATCACTTCGCTTTTACAGCCTTGCTCGCGTAGCATCTTTAAAAACTCAAGACCGTTACCATCGGGTAGATAAATATCCAATAAAATTAAGTCGGCTTGTATCGCACTCAACAGTACCGTCGCGGTAGAAACATTGTCGCTACTGGCCACCACCCGATATTGCCCTTGTCTTGCGCTACTTGGTGTTGCCGGTGTCACAAGGTATTGCGCTAATAATTGTGCCACAGCTACTTCATCTTCGATGATCACCACAGAATAAGTCATTGTTATTGCTCTTTTACTTGCTTGGGAATAAAGACCGTGATCCTTGCACCAAGTAATTCAGACTCCCCAACCTCTAAGGTTCCGTGGCAGGAATCAAGATTTGTTTTTACGAGATATAAGCCAACACCATGTTGGTCGCCGGACTTAGTACTAAACTGCGGCGTAAACGCCTCTTCGACGTTACCAATCAGTCCAGTGCCGCTATCTTCAACATCAAAGATAATATCCTGAACCGTTTCATCCACTGTTACGACCACTTTGGCAGGCCGCAACTGTGCCGTCGTTCTTGCCGCTTCGATGGCATTATCGATGAGATTACCCAATATTGAAACTATTCGTTCCAACATCTCTTTTTGATGGATAGCGCACAGCGCACTGTCGGAACTCACCTCTAGTGCCACATTATGCTCTCGTGCTTTATGGTATTTACCGAGTAATAAGCCCGCGATCACTGGCTCTTGTATATAGGTGAGGAGGTTTTCAATTTGCGCTTGTGAGCCTTGGCTTTCTTGACCTATCAGCTCAATCGCTTTGTCATATTGTGCCATTTGGATAAGCGCGCCAATGGTATTTAACTTGTTTGAATAGTCGTGCGTTTGCACTCTCAACAGTTCTGCAAAAGCCTGTACTTTAGTGAGCTGCTTTGACACATACTCTAGTTCATCGGAGGGTCGCATACTCAGTAAAATACCTTCGTGTTGACCTTGCACTTGCAGCGCAAACCGCGATAACACCAAACGCTTGTCAGCAACAAATAGCTCAAAACCAACTAAAGGGCGATTGGGATTATGCAACAAGAAGTCGCTATGCTCTGGCAACAGATCGCTCAGGTGCAAACCTTGCTTACTCAAGCCGCGAGGCTTTTCGAGAATTTCGCACGCACGTTGATTCAAACGACGCACGCTGCCATCAGGGTCAAGCGCAATAATCCCCGTCCGTACGGTATTCAGTATGGCCTCTTGCTCTGCAAATAAGCGCCCGATTTCATCTGGTTGCAGGCCAAAAATGGCTTGGCGGACACGTCGACCAATCCAAATTGCGGCAATGACACTGAGCAGTAACACCGCTGCAGCTCCGATAAAAACGGCAATGCTGCGCTGCAACACCAACGACTCGACGGATTGCACTAAAAAGCCTACCGAGACTAAACCAATCACCTCACCAGCGGGAGAATACACAGGCACTTTTCCCCGAATAGACTCACCTAAACTGCCCTGTGCCGTTGAGATATAACTCTCTCCAGACAGTGCGGCTTGGCTATCCCCTCCGACCATAGTGCGACCAATTTTTTGCTCATCTGGGTGGGCGATACGTCGCGTTTCGGTGTCACCAATGACGATAAAATCTGCGCCAGTTGCCTGGCGCAGCAGCTCAACATTAGTATTGAGGCGTTGGATCTGTGAGCTATCCCTATCTGCTACGAGTGCCGTCATAACATCTTCACGAACCGCCACCGCCTTAGCCAAAGCCAAGGCTTTTTCTCCCACTTCCTGGTGTAAGCTTTGCGTAATAACCTGATACACCAGCGCGGTAAATAAGCATGCTTGGATCACACACAAGCCCACAACCCAAGTGATCAGTCGCGTTTCTAAGCGTTTTGGTCTGCGTGCTAATTTTTGTGATTGCGACACACGTATTTCCTCACTGCTGGGTTACTGCGCAACTTTTCGTTGCTGGAAGTACTCTTTTAATGGGATCAACAACACTAACATGGCAAGCGCAAATATGCCTAAAGTTAGTGGCCTCTCCCAAATAAAGCTAATAGAGCCATCCGAAATCATCATGGCGCGGCGGTAATTGCGTTCGATCATATCGCCGAGAATAAACCCAAGGAGCAAAGGTGCCATCGGGAAACTCAATAATCTCAGCACCACCGCCACCAAGGCAAAACCTACCATCATAAACAAATCAAAGGTATTAAATGACACCAGATACACGCCAATCAAGCTAAAGAATAAAATCATCACCGTGAGAACTGAGCGTGGCAGAGTCAAAGCCTTTGCAAAATAAGGGATCAGTGGCAAATTTAAAATTAGCAGCACAATGTTGCCAAAATACATGCTTACAATTACCGACCAAAACACCGTAGGATTGTCCTGCATTAACGTAGGACCCGGCTGAATACCATAGGCAATCAGCGCCCCTAACATAATCGCAGTGGTGCCAGACCCCGGGATCCCAAGCGTTAACAAGGGTACAAACGACCCAGTACAAGCAGCATTGTTTGCCGACTCAGGTGCCGCTAAGCCGCGGATTTCACCACGCCCAAAACGCTCACGAATGGCTTTTGGTGCCAAATTTCGCTCTGTCGCATAAGCCATAAAACTCGCAATCGTTGCGCCAGCCCCCGGCAATACGCCAATGATAAATCCTAAAATCGAAGAGCGCCCCACAACTGGCGCCATTTCTTTCACTTCAGCGCCAGATAATTTTGTTGAGCCAATAACGGGGGTGTCATCATCATTCGAACCTTGATTAGCTTTTTCTGGACGGATCACGTTGATCAGCGCCTCAGACAATGCAAAGGTTGCCATTGCGACCAACAAAAAGCTTACGCCGTCTAGCAAGTCTGCCTGACCAAAGGTAAAACGCTCAGTTCCAGATGAAGGGTCTATTCCCACCGTCGACAATATCAAGCCAAATACAGTCATCATCATGGCTTTTAAAAATTGCCCTTTTGCAGAAAAAGCAGCAATCGCAGTCAAGCCCAAAAACATCAACATCACATAGTCTGGAGACTGAAAGCTTAAGCTCACTTTTGCAAGTAGTGGTGCGGCTATCATGAGCATCAACGCACCAATCGTTCCCCCAGTAAATGAAGCATAAGCGGCAACAGCTAAAGCCTTACCCGCATGTCCTTGTTTTGCCATTGGATAGCCGTCAAATGACGATGCCACAGTACCAGCTACACCGGGAGCGTTAATCAAAATAGAGGAAGTCGAGCCACCAAAAATAGCGCCGTAATATACGCCCGCCATTAAGATCATACCGGAGTCGGCACCGATGTTGTAAGTGATAGGGATCATCAACGCAATCGCCGTGATTGGCCCTAAGCCGGGCAACATGCCGATAAAAGTACCGACAAAGCAGCCAACAATTACGTACAGTAAGTTTTGCCACATAAAGGCCGTGGACAGGCCAACTAAAATACCGTCTAACATGGCTTAACTCCAAAACTCACCGGGAACCAAATAGATCCCCAGTAGCTGCGTCATAATGGCCCAAAACACGATAACCACAGGCACTGACGCCAATAACAAAATTTGCTTACGTCGCTCACCCATAATTAAAAAGCCACAGCCTAAAAACAAAATGGTCGAAACAATAAACCCGAGTTTTTCAAGCACACTGCTGTAGATAAGCATCAATACAATCAGTGCTGCACATTGGGCTATGGTTGCCTTGGAGGTAGTCTCTGCTTTTTCACGTGTATCAGGTGCAGGGACGCCTTTAAACAGTGTTGCGGCAATCGACAAAAGACAAACAACAATGCCAATCAGCGCGTATACCTTAGGCAAAGTTGCTGAGTTTACCGCCTCGTACTCTTCAAAAGGCATAATCGGGATTTGCCAAGCAGATACCGCATAGAGTGAAAACAGAATTAAAAACAGCACTGGGCCTAACAATTCTCGGTTTAACATAGTGAATTACCCACTTTTAGGTGATGCAGTAACCTCACTGCAACCACCTATTTAATTTAATCAGCGTCTAACGAAACCCAATTCTTCCATCACCACTTTCAGCTGTGCTTCTTGTGCCTCTAGCGCCTCAATAAACTCGTGCTGTGGCTTAAATAGATTCAACCAACCGTTGCGTGCGCGTACCGCTTCCCACTCTTTGCTTTGCACCAGTTTTTGTAATCTCACGGTATATTCGTCGAGTTTTGCTTGAGGGAGATCCGGAGCCGCAAAAAAACCACGCCAGTTAACAAATTCCATGTCATAGCCTAAAGACTTCAGGGTTGGGATCTCTGGATAGTCCGCGATAGACTCTGGCGCAGTAACAGCAAGAATGCGCGCCTGACCACTTTTTGCCATGTCGAGCGCTTCACTTAATCCGGTCGAGAGCATCTTCACCTCGCCAGACAATAAACCGGCCTTAGCTTTGCCACCGGCATCGTAAGGAATGTAACGCAGCTTGCGACCGTCAACGCCTGCTGCTTTTACAGCTTGTGCTGCAACGAGATGATCCATACTGCCGCGAGCAGAACCACCCGCAACGGTCACAGAGCCCGGGTTTACTTCTAGACGAGCAATCACCTCCTTCCAGCTCTTAAAAGGCGAATCATCACGCACCACGAATACACCATAATCGGCTATTACGCTGGCAACGGGCGTTAAATCACGATAACTATAGGGGATCTTACCCGACAACGCGCGCAGCACGATTGGCGTTGAATTAACCATCAACATATCGCCTTTTTTATTGCCCGATTCGATCAAATAAGCAATAGCACGGCCGCCACCACCGCCTGACATATTCTGAAACGACGCATTGGACTCAAGCCCTGATTTCACTAACGCCTCGCCCACAGCTCGAGCCGTGGTATCCCAGCCACCACCTGGACCACCGGGAATTAAAAAGTGGGTATCCGCTAATACCTGAGTAGACATCATCGCCACGCCAGCCATTGCCAACTTGAGATGCTTTAATACAAACTTCATAACCTGCTCCCGTTAAAATAAATACTGCAAGCGTGCAGCGAAACCAAATCCTGAATCTTCGTCACCAACCAACGCGGTACTTCCAGCGCCTGAAACGTCCGCATAGACAAGGTTAGCCATGAACTTTAAGCTGCTGGAATGGTAATAGGTGCCGCCCAGTGTGTAGGCGTCGACTTGCGTGCCTTGGTTGGCGTTTTCAGCATCCATACTGGAAATACGTGCAACCAACTCCCACGCATTTTTTACCCCTTTAGGTTGCTTAAATACCGCAGAGCCTGCGGAATATTGTTTGTGTTCACCGGTCAGGAAATAGCTCAAGGACAAGTGATAACCCGAAATATCTCCCCCATCTAATGCAGAAGTAGGGTCTAGGGTATCTAAGTTGCGTGTGGCATATTCGGCCTCAAGCATAAAGGCGTTATGTTGATAAGCGAGTTCTAACCCGGCTTGTGACATGCTATCAAGGGCAACTACATCACCGCCTGCAGCATAATCCACGAGGCGCACTTTGGCTTCGCGTACTTCACCGCGAGCAAGGCGATTACCCAGCGTTGCACCGCCCATATCACGGTACGAACCCCAACCACCTAAATGCAGGGTTTTACCGGGAGTGTGTTGCGACCAAGTCAAACGCCCCGAATAGGCAAGTGCCAGACGGTCATCTTGGTCACGCCCAGATGCACCAAATGCGTCGTTTTTATATACCCCTAACGCATAGCGAAAACCGGAATCTTTAAAATATTGATAAGCTGATGCGCCCCACCGAAAGTAAGGAGAAAACGTATCAGCGATGGAACTGCGCTCTATGGTATTGATGTGTTTGCTGCTAGTGAGCGCATTCAGGGTGATATCTTCTCTTAATTTACCAAACTGAAAGCGCGGGCCGTTGTTCCAACCGGTATAGCGCACCCTTACTGTGACTATCTCGGCATCGCCTTCGGCAAAATCGAGTAGTAACTTGTGTTCCCAGTCGCCTTGCTCACTCTCTACATAGGTGCGGATCCGACGCGGAAAAAAGTCGCTGGCGGCATTACCCTTATTATCGGCGCTGTATGCACCACTAAAATGGTTAAAATCGAGTTGTACACGCCCACCAAACTCAAGGTTCAGTGATTTACTGGACTGTAATTCCTTTAATTGCGCTTCTAGCTTTGCAACCTTGCTGGCGAGTGCTTCATCTTGCTGTGCCAAAACGGGGCAAGCAGTTACTGCAATTAATGACATTGCTGCAACTGGCTTCATTATTGTTGTTCTCATTGCTCTGTACTCATTTGTCTTAAACGTATTGTGACTAGCGACTACAACCTGCTATCAAGTACGAGCTTATTGTTAACCATCAATTAACCATAGATTGCGGAAATAAGTTGATTAAGTTGAGTAAAACGCGTTTTGTGCATAAAAATCATGAGCAATATGCACAAAACCCAAAGTAGTGTGGAAATAAATAACGAGTGAAGCGAAAGTATGACTGCTGCGTTAATCAAAATATCTAAGATGTGGATGATGAATTAACCGAGCTTTTCTCTGAGGCTCTGGAAACGGTGAGCCTACAAAGCTCAATATAGAATAATACTTTGCCCCCTAGAATAAGCAGAAATAAGACACACAACACACCAAAAACCATCACATTAATAAAACAATACACTCAATAAATTTAAATTTGGTGTAATTCCAACCACTTAGATCTAAATAAGAATTATTTTCAAAAAGAACGTTGACAGCCCTTCAAATCTAATTGATAATCACTATCAACAAGGCGAGAGTGACGGCTCAACTTGTTATCACAATAGTTTCTTGACCCGAAACAAGGCTGGTATCCACAACTACCAAGGACGTTAGCAGGCACTTGCATTGCTCCTCGTATTTAGACGCTAACTCCACTTTTTACTTGCTACATTGCTCATATCGGTGACGGTAGATATGAAATCAAAAAGCCCTGCTCAGGGCTTTTTTTATGCCCAAAATTTATTTTCACTTCGGTATTTCCTAGAAAAACAGCCACACTAATATTAATGAGAATTATTTTCAAAAAAGTATTGACTCATTGTTAAATCTAACTGATAATCACTATCAACAAGACGGCAACGTGTTGTTTCGCCAACTCAGTTAGTAAGGTTGATAGTTGTAAAGCCCTGTCTACCTGATGTACTCACTACCTTGAGATTGGCATTAGTACTCTAGTTTGTTTCTCGACCCTGAAACACGGCTGGCCAACGTTAATGGCTTGAATGAACTTAACTCAGTCGCCCCTAAACCTGACTAAGTTTATTCTCACAATTTACTTGCTACATTGCTCATATCGGTGACGGTAGATATGAACGTAAAAAGCCCTGCTCAGGGCTTTTTTTATGCCTAAAATTTATACCAATTGAATTAATTCTCTAATCAATTTGAAGGGTGAAATAGCATATTAGCTTCGTTAAAAATTTCTCATTTAGAACAACTAAATAGCAAAATTTTTGCCTTGCTACTAAAGCTATTTCCCAGCTTCAAGATAGATCATTTACTTAATACAACTGGTATTATATCTATTTTCAGCACTTACCGAAAAACAGCCGCACAAATATTAATGAGAATTATTTTCAAAAAGGTATTGACCTAGCGGCTAATCTAATTGATAATCAATATCAACAAGAGAACATGCTCTTGCTGATTCGACCCTGAATCGTGTTGTCGGTGATGTGCTACAACGCCCCTTGATGTGTATCACTGGCAACCACTTTTTACTTGCTACATTGCTCATATCGGTGACGGTAGATATGAATCAAAAAGCCCTGCTCAGGGCTTTTTTTATGCCTACATTTTCTATCAGCGTTTGTTCAGCTGTAATGTCGTGTAATCGTTTTCTTTTACTAGAATCCGTATCATTCTATTTTTCCAAAAATAACAATAATATGAACGCTCGACGCTACCGTTATAACATGTTGTTAAGCCTGCTGCTGCTGGTAGGGTTTATTTTCACCAGCTGGATAAGTATCGAGCATGCTAAACAATCGTTGTATAAAGGGGTGAGCGATGATGCTCTGCCACTCACCAGCCATCTGATTGATTTAGATATACAAAAACGGCTTCAAGCTCCAATTATTGTTTCTCAGCAAATGGCAAATAACGTCTTTATTAAACGTTGGCTAACGTCTTCACAGCAAGACCCTGCGCTTATTTTCACCTACTTAGAAGATACTCGAGTATTACATCACGCAAAAACGAGCTTTTTAGTGGATGACAAGAGCCTCACTTATTACCACTTTGATGGTAACACCCAGCAGTTAGACATCCGTGCCAAACAAAATGATTGGTACCGAGAAAGCCTGCATAGCGATGCTGACTATGCGCTCAATGTTGATATAGACCCAAGAGATAACAACGAAGCCATTGTTTACGTCAATCATAAAATAAGGCAAAACAACGATGTAATTGGCGTTGTTGGGGTTGGCATCTTATTGGCTGATTTACATAATTTAATCGAACAATACGAAGCCAGCTACGCACGCAAACTGTACTTTATTGACCACAAAGGCAGGCTATTATTTTTTAACGATCAGACCCTATCTGGCACCAGTATTCATGATCGTTTTCCAACCCAAGCAACGGCGCTGCTCAATCAATCCGAATATCAATTTCGGTTGGAAACTGACGACCATGCCGAGTTTGTTCATTCGCGCTATTTGGACTCTATAGGCTGGTATTTAATTGTTGAGCAAACAATAGATAAATCAAGTGGAATAAGCGACATACTCACAACCAATTTATGGGTAGGGAGCCTAGTCACCCTATTAATATTAGCCGTAGCGCAGTTGACGTTTAATCACTATCAAAAACGCTTAGAAAAAATGGCGAAGTACGACAAACTCACCGATACCTTTAATCGCCAAGCCTTTGAGCCACAGCTTCAGCACCATTTAGCGAAAGCGCGTACCCAATCAACCCCAGTAGTGATGCTGATGATGGACATTGACCACTTCAAACAAGTGAACGACCAACATGGCCATGTGGTAGGCGACAGAGTGCTGCAATGCTTCTCGAACGTATGTAAACGCCAGATAGAAAACAACGGTTTGTTGTGCCGCTGGGGAGGTGAAGAATTTATGGTATTGCTACCCAAAGCGACGTTAGAACAAGGAATTGCGATTGCTGAGAAGATCCATGTTGCTCTAGAGCAGGCGGAATGTGAGGTCAAAGTGACAGTCAGTATTGGCGTTGCACAATACCATATTGATGAATCAGAAGATGGTTTTATAAAGCGCGCCGACGCCGCGCTCTATCGTGCCAAACAAGGCCGGAATCAAACCAAATTCGCCGCTTAGCGGCGATTCTTACGCGCTCTTGCGCGGCGCTGACGTTTTTCGTCTTCACGCGCGGCCTTTTTGGCCTCAGCTTGTGCTCGTAACTCAGCAACCATTTCTTCTTCCGACTCTCGCATTTCCGGCGTTTCCATCGTGATCTGCCCGATAACAGCATCGCGCAGCTCGTTGATTAAAATCTCCGACATCTTATGCGTATCGACCTGATTGCCGCCCTTTACACAACCACGCTTGCGGCCAGCCATCTCGATAAATGTCCAGTCACAGTCCGGTAATTCGTCGAGCTTGTAACGTGCTTTTAAAAGCTCTGGATATGCACCTAGCAGATATTCAGCGGTGTAACTCGCCACTTCTTCATAATTGATAGCCGTATCGCGAATAGCACCCGTTGCCGCCAAACGATAGCCCGAGTTTTCGTTCTCAACCTTTGGCCACAACATACCCGGCGTATCGTAAAGCATAATGCCGTCTTCAAGCTTAATACGCTGTTGCGCTTTAGTTACCGCTGGTTCATTACCTGTTTTTGCAACAATTCTGCCAGCAAGTGTATTGATTAGTGTCGATTTACCCACATTTGGAATACCCATGATCATGGCTTTTAGCTGCTTATCTTGACCCACTTTATGAGGTGCAAGCTTTTTGCAAAGCGCATTAATACGCTGTACTTCATTCGCCTTATCATGACCAAACGCCAGCGCTTTTACACCGCTCTCACGTTCAAAATACTCCATCCACTGCTTGGTCAGTTCAGGATCGGCAAGGTCCGCTTTATTCATGATTTTGATAACAGGCTTGTCACCACGTAACTGCCCTACCATCGGGTTTTCGCTACTGTATGGAATACGAGCATCCAGCACTTCAATAATGACATCCATCTGCGGCATGATCTCTTTGATCTCATTGCGCGCTTTATTCATATGCCCTGGGAACCACTGTATTGCCATTATAACCACCTGTATTAATTAACTTTAAAAGCTCATATGTTGAATACCTTGCCAAACTCACGCATACCATCGCGCCATTCGTACGAAGCAAGAGATAAGTAAAGGATACAACATAGGGTACTAAACGCTTTTAATACAGCAGCAGTACCTCATCACTAAGTTGGTTATTCTACTATAAATTGACAGGATTGGGTTAATGGCTTTGTTAGTACGACGATTCAAAGCCGCCTCATCCATATTCACCCAATCATTTTGCTAACGTATGTTCCCCATTAGGGCTGCCCTTCAGCCCTCTGATTTTTTCTAATACATCGGGTGAGTATACAGCTCATAATAAGTGCAGGGACTGTAATTAAAATGACATAAGGTGTTACCAAGATAAGAACTGCCAAGTTTGATTCCGAAAAGTATATAATCCAAACATACATACTAAAAATCAGCATAATACTGCCGTACAAGTAGTTTCTTACTATTTCACGAATCAACCTTATACCTTTAAAACTCAACATCAATTTGGAAAAAGCAAGTGGAGTTGACTTTGCGACTAGGTCCACCATTAATAAGTACAAAAAAGATGACAATGAAAAGTACGTACCATTAAAGGCTAAATTGACAAATTCTAAAAGTGGCAAGCTAACGAAAATAAATAGAAAAGTTAATATATTGTTATGGTTAAATTTATCATTCATAAATTTATTTCTTTTTGAATCCTAACAACATAACTATAATTATTTTTAACGTAGTTCTTAATTTTTTCATACTTTTTATTCTGCATCGACTTTACCGAGTACCACTCCAAAATATTGATACCAAACTCAGACTTTGGAGCACCGAAAACGGTTACAGCCTTTTTAAATTCCTCTACATCAGTCTCACCTTGTAAATAATAGAAACTAAAATTCTTACCATAAAGATATAAACCACTTAGGGAATCTAATTTATTTTTTGACAAGCGAGAGATAAGCCATTTATTTTCTGACAAATAACCAGCAACTCTAGTTATGTTAAATAATTGTTTTTGCTCTTTCCAAGACCCATTTCTATGTAGAAAATAGAACTCATTAACACTTATCCCACTCCTTGAATAGTATGCATGCTCTTGATCATTAACATAACCATACAACTCTTCAGAAGGGACTCTCTTAAAATCATCTAAGAATACTGACGGCTTATCATCTATATTATCTATTGAAAAAAGATAACTTACATAATCTTGATAAATAGGCTGACCTTGAAATAACTTTAACGAACCATCTAAGTCAAGACCTTTTATTTTTTCTTTAAGCTCACCAAACCCTACTGCACCTATAAACTTTGCCTTTGTAAAGTCTACATCTTGATACCTACACCTATTATAAAAGTTATAATGTTTATAATTATCAAAAGCTAACTTGATCTTTTTCAATCTATCTTTTCGTTGCAATTCCTTTCTGTTAAAAACCTCGCCATAAACGCTCAAATCTATAAAATCAGAAATCACCAACCTTTCATTTATACTATAACCATCCAAGTTAACCATATCCCCTCGCAAGGAATTTGAACTGGCATCAAAATTTAATTCATCTTGCAACTTTTTTATTAATTCAAACCTCTTCTTCGACAACAAGTAATTGGTCAAAGAAAAACTTCTCCCTGAAATGTATATTAACAACTCATGTTTATTACCATCATAGTATTTTTTCAATAAATCTATAAATTCTTCATCACCTTTATTCTCCAGCAAGATAGTAAGAGATGATTTTGAAACTCGATAACCTAAAGCAGCCAAGCTTTCTACATAATCATCACCAATATCATAAATCAAGGCTAATTCTAGAGTATTAAAGTCCCACCCAGTTACAATATTGTGGTGACTAGCTTCCCCTGATATTACCTTTACCACAGCATCAACAACTAAAGATTTTGTGATCTCAACTTCATCTGACTCAATATCAATATCGTTGAACCAATCCCTTTCGTAATAAACATAGGGCCTCTCAACATTTCCACCAAACCCATCAAAATAAAAGTAATTACAATTAGAAGAAAAGGAGAATGGTGAAAAAAATAAACCTATTAAAAAAATATTTTTTGATAAGTGATTCATTTTCTCGTTCCTAGATAGCCCCAAAAATAGGGGCCGTGAGTTAGCTTTTAAAATATTCGTGAATTATAGGCTTGCAAATTTGTAAATTATCGTGCCATTCATAACATGCAGATTCTTCTTGGGCCGAGTTATAATAGGACTTCCCAAAACCCTTTACTCCTCTAGCAAAAAGCGTCGCTGTTTTATTACATCTATAATTAAACTCTATATCTTTTTTCCCTTCGCAGACTTTTCCCATTTTACTTTACATGTCGCAGCCATATCTGCGTGAAATTGATCGTCACAATTCTTTTGCCCTGAATCAAGAGTAGAATAACACTTATCATGGCTGTTGCAGCTATCTATAAAAACTCCATCCCAGCTATTAAGTATATCAATAGAACCTATTTCTGAGCTACAACCATCGACTGATATTGTTGGTTTTAACAATGGATCACAAGAGTCTGGTTTTTGATCTGCATAATTACCACAGAGCCATCTAACCTCACGATCAAATGCTCTTGCTTCTTTTTCTCTTTGCTCAGAGCTAGAGTTATCGTACCCATAACGATCACCCAAAGTTTCAAATGTACGACTTAAATTACTAACAGAATGCCGAAATCGGCTCTTCGGAATAGCAACGCCATTTACTTGTATCCTCTCAATAGCATATGCACTTTTAAAGCCGACTGATAGCGAGTTACTATTTGATAGTTCGTAAGCATCGATATCAACATTTAATAAAGCAGCCCCTATCAGACTAAAGATCAAACTCTTTTTTATATTCATTTCATTCCTTTTATTAACTTTTCATGTAACTTATTGTGGTGATTGAAAATATAATTTTAAATTATAACGTTACCGACTCTTCCAAATATTGGTAAGACTTCAACAACACCTTTTTTCTTAAGGTTAATATAAAAATCATCTTTTACTCCCTCTACACTTTCTATAAAAACCCCTTTATCAACCAGAACATTAAATAATTTATAAAACCTTTCTTCATCCGTCACCCTATAATCTCGCACCACATTAAAAACCAAGGATTCCTTTTCATTGTTAAAGTAATTGGTCAACTCCTTTCCCATTTCTAATAGTGTTCTTAACTCTGGAGAGTTAGCAAAACTCTCATAGGATGAAAGAGATTTAAAACATAGTTCGTTGTACATTTCTTCAGTTTTCTTTGAAAGATGAAGTCTAGGACAATATAAGCTATACTTTTCTTCGACTAAGCTTAGAAATAAAGAGCGAGCGGTCCTTCCATTCGCGTCAATAAATGGGTGTATAGCTACAATTCTAAAATATAAAAAAAGGTTACAAGTTAAATTATTTCCAACTCTTTCCTTGTTAAATATTTTTAGCGTATCGTTAATTAAACTTTTAATTTTACTGGGTGCAGGTGGTATATAAATTTTATCATTTTCACTCCTACCAACCCATGACTTATGAGTCCTATAGCCTGGAAGCTCTAAACTGAGGCTTTTATTAATTAAATAAATTTCACTTTCCTCAAATTCCCTTCCCCTCAAACAAAAATCAATAGTTTTATAGAACTTCCCTCTCAATCTCAATATATTTTCAATTTTTATTTTTTTTAATGAATAACTATAATAATCATGTAAAACCAACTCCATTGGTAGTATATTTTTTAATTGTCTAACACAGAAACTCGAAGATACATATCTGTAAATAAAGTTCTTATAATTATGATCGATCTTGCGTAGACCTAGTTGCATTAAATACCACCATTTTGTAATTACTTTACTGCTAAAGGACTCAATACAGGTACACTATCATACTTTTAACACATATTAATTATAATTTATTTTTTGAGTTATTACTCAAATAACACTTGGATCTAGCTTTGCTCCATCCTCACCCCAAACAATTAATATTTAATTAACTTTATAATGTAATTAGAACAGAATACTGATGGATTGATAGGAAAAGACTTATAGTAGGGATACCAACGCCACAATTAAGTAATAATCCACTCAAAAGTTGAGTGGATTATTCAAACTCAAGAACTCACAACGTAAACTTAGACAGTAGCGCTTCTTGTTCATGGGCGTTTTTAGCGAGTTCTTCGCTGGCGCTGTATTGTTTGTCAGAAAAGCTGCCGACTTCGACACTAATATCGTTGATATGTATTGTATTTTTATTGATTTCTTCAATCACCACACTTTGCTCTTCTATGGCCGTTGCGATTTGAATATTGCGATCCATAAGCTCTTTTACTGCCTCTGAGATTTCTTCTAGCATATGTGTCGCTTGCTCGGTTTGTGACACACATTGCTGGGTTTTATCTCGGCTACTTCCCATAGATTGCTGAACTTGAATGGACGAGGCTTGGATCTGGTCGATCATGGACTTAATTTCGGTGGTGGATTCCTGTGTTTTTGATGCTAGAGAACGCACTTCATCGGCCACAACCGCAAAACCACGACCTTGCTCTCCGGCACGTGCGGCTTCAATTGCAGCATTAAGTGCCAGTAGATTGGTTTGTTCTGCAATGCCATTGATGACCGAAAGAATATTCTCAATATTTTGGCTGTATTCTGCAAGTTGCGTACTCAACTCGTACGATGCAGTAATATCGTCAGCCAAAGCATTAATTTGGCTTCGCGCTTTAAAGAATATTTCTTGCCCTTCGGAGGTCTTTTCATTTACAGAGGTGATAGAGCTTGCGGCTTGCTGCGCGTTACCTGCGATTTCGGTCGAGGTAGTACTCATTTCATTCATCGCGGTAGCGAGGTTTTCAATTAGGCTAACTTGTTGATCAAGTTTCTGTGAAGAATGCGTCGACAGCTCTTTGGCGGCATCACTGCTTATCACCACGTCGTCTGCACGTTCTTTTACATTACTTACTAACCCATGCAAAAAGCCCAAGAACAAATTAAATTGTCGCGCTACCGTGCCGCACTCATCTTCGTTAACAATTTTTAAGCGCTGAGTTAAGTCACCGCCCCCACTTGCCATGCCGGTGATTGCAGATTCCAAATCCCGTAATGGTTGGAGTAAGTGAATTGCTAACGTCCGTACGCAGAATACTCCAATAGCCACGGCTAAAATAGCAATGATCAGGGAGTTTATTGTAATTTCAGTCAGTGTTTTGTAGGCTTTTGATTTATCGATTAATACCGCCAAATACCAGTCCGTACCAAAGGTGTTATCAAGCGAATGTAAGTAAAACAACCTTTTGCCTTCTTTGGTATCCACTTCTTGCAACTTATCTACGCTATCTAAGCGTAAAGCTGGATATACCTGTTGCAATTTTTTGCCGTTAAATTCGGCATGTTGATGAGAAATTACATTACCAGACTTGTCGACCAAAAAGGCATAGCCCGTGTTATCAAAGTTAACCTGATTGACACTATTAGCGATGGTTTTTAGGCTTAAATCTCCCCCAATTACCCCTTTAAAATTACCGTTCACCATGATGGGAGACACCACCGACAGCAATAATTCACCTGTCGCCGCGTCTGTATATGGACTGGTATAAACGGTTTTATTTTGGTTTTTACCAAGCTGATACCAAGCTCGCTCTCTAAAATCGACGCCTGGAGGATTTTTGCGAGCGGGGTTGTTCGACCTGAGCCCTTCCTCATTAGCCAAAGTACCAAAAGCCAGCAGAAACTCCTTTTTAAACACTGGTGTATTCAGTGCTTGTTGAAAGTTATCATCGCTAAAGTTTTGCTCTAACTGACTTTTTATCACATTAATTTGCGTTGCTTTACCAGCCAGCCAATTCTCTATGCTCACAGCCAGCAATTGCGTGCTATCTGTTACATAGGCATGGGTTTTGGTTTTCACCGAATCGCTAACAAACCAGTAAGTAGAAAGCGTCGTCGTCGTGATGATCAATAAGATCACTATGGCAGAAGTCACAGAGAACTTAGTGCGGATCTTCATATTCAACAGCCTGAATAAAAAGTGCTCGAATATCAAAAGTGTTGTCTATAATTCGATTATTGGCAACTGAGCGATGTAAAAACCATGAATTTTACTTTGAGCAACTCAACCGCACTGATTGGCCTAGCCTGTTTACTGACTTCTTCAGCAACTTTGGCAACCGATCGACCTGTCACCATGGCCGACATTGAAAATCTTGAGCGGCAATTAGCTGAGCTTAAAGCTCGGTTTATGACGCAAAATAGCGAACTAAAGGCCGCAGCTCCAATGGCAAAATCAACACCACAAAGTGACCCGGTAAAACCACCTAGCGAGCCCTCAACCACGCTCAAAACCTATGCCACAATACGCCCGACATTTGGCGTAATCAATCAAGATGACGCAAGTAACTGGGATGTTCGTGACGCCTTATCCCACGCAGGGATTAAAGTAACTCATGAATTTATGCCGGGCTGGCAGGCCGAACTTCATGGTGAATGGGGCATCGATCTCGCCAATGAAGGAAATTTTGGCAAGTCACGCCGTGCTTATACTGCACTAGGCACACCGTATGGTCGATTTGGCATTGGCAAACAAAGGCCTGCACAGTATCTGTTTATTGCCGAATACGTTGATATTTTTAATCACGCCAGTAGCCCATTTGCTTACGATCCAGAGAGTATTTTTTTCGTTGATAATTTAGTCACTTACCGCTACGAATTGGGGCCAATGACGTTTATCGCCGCAGGCCAATTTAATGGTGATAAGGGCGATAATCAAACGGATTTATTCAACACAGGGTTAAGTTACGATAACGCAGGTTTACACGCGGCGATTACTTATCAACAAAACGATGTGTACGATAACGAGCAACATATTGGCGAAAACCAACTTTGGTCTGGTGCGCTGGCTTACCAATTTACCTCCCGCTTTTACGCTGCTATGGCATATCAGGACAAAGACTATCAACGCGTGGAAGCTCTTGATTCTCGACAAGGCCACACCTTTGATCTTTCGTTGGCCTATCAACTCGCAAAACACTATAAACTCAAAACCGGATATTTTGATTTTGATGACGGTTACGGCAGTCATGATCCGCTTAATCAAAGCTTCGATGGCTACAATGTTACACTTGAGTGGCTACCAACACCGCCCCTCAGAGTGCACTTGGAGTATTTGAACAAGTCCTTCGACAACCAAATCGATATGGACTCCATCTCCATTGGCTTTAGGTACGATTACAAGCAAGAGTGGCAATTTGATTAGTTAGAATAATAATTTCTAATTTGGATTGATTTATACATCAAGTATTCAAGTGAGGGTGGTACACTCGCGCAAGGCTTAGAAGTATTCAAGTTTAAAGAGGCGGTATGAACCACGCTCCTATTCCACTCAATATTACCGCGAGCGCCAAAATCGAGAGCATTGTGGTGCTACACGGCTTGTACATGTCTGGCTTTGTGATGCGGCCGCTTAGCGCTCGCTTAGGTAAATCGGGCTACCGTATTCTCAATTTAAGCTATAACACATTAACGCCAGATATTGATGAGATCTGCGCCGCTATTGATACTTTTGTTGGCGATCGCCCCGCCGCCCTCGTTTGCCACTCCATGGGAGGCTTAGTTGCAAGAGCATATTTAGAACGAGGTTCTGCCGCGAGCAAGCAAGTAAAAAAAGTGGTGACCTTGGGGACACCACATAAAGGCAGTGCCATTGCCAAGCATATGCACGACAAAGGACTGGAGCTACTGTTAAAAAACAGTGTGGAGTTTTTATTATCTAACAATCAAGATTGGCCTTTCGACGCCAAGCTTTACAGTATTGCCGGTGACTTACCCATTGGACTAATGCCACTGCTACAAAAAGGTAGCCAGTCGGATGGCACTGTGCTGTTAGAAGAAACCAAGCTCAGTGGCATGGCCGAACACAAAGTATTTCATCTCAGCCATACCAGCTTAATATATTCCCGTGCGGTAATGGACTATATCTGCGAGCTGTTAGGGAGGCCTTAGTGCTCTGCGCTTGCAGCTACTTTGTAAGCAATCACTGCGATCAAGCCAACTAATAACGGCACTGGCGCTGCAATATAGCCAAAGGTATCTGAGTTTGCGATGCTTGCGCCAGCTAAGTGACCTACGAGCCCAACAACAAAAGCCACTAAAGCGATAACAACGACGACGAGTTCCATTTTATGTTCTGATTTTGTTTTGCCTTTCATACTCATTTCCTCCAGTAGTAGACACCGCGTTTTTTGTGTCTTGATGAAATGATTATGCGCTTATGATGCGGTGATATTTTGACCTAAATCAAGTTTAAAACCGCCAAAAGACGAACGAGATTAAACGCTTGTCTTAGATCAAAAACTACGCGCTCTGGTTATATTTTGGGAAAAGTTGGCAAGCTTTATTCCCAACGAGTACTCATGTCACCTTGTTATTGTTGAGCGCTTTTTAGGGTTTCATCTTGTTTTTTAATGCACTCATCCCAACGTCATATTGTATTAATATTTAATATGTTTTTATTTTATTAATTGATTTTTCCGATTAAACACTTTGATTTTAATCATTGGGCAATCACCTAAGGTTGCGCCATACTGACTGTGAATCAACAAGGAGCATCGCATGACAAACATTAATTCTATCGGTTTAGACAAAGCAAAGAGCCAAGCGCTAGTAACGTCACTTAATACGCTACTAAGCAGCTACCAAATTCAATATATGAATGCCCGTGGTTTTCACTGGAACATCAAAGGTCGTGAGTTTTTTGAACTACACCTAAAATTTGAAGAAATTTATACGCTATTACTTGAGAAAGTCGATGAAATCGCAGAGCGTATTTTGACAATTGAAGGCAACCCATTGCATGCGTTTTCTGATTATTTGGAAACCAGCAAAATTCAAGAAGCAAAAGGGATCAGCAATGGTACGCAAGCACTAGAAACCCTGCTTGATGGCTACACAACGCTTATTTCTATGCAGCGTGAGATTCTAGCGCAGGCGGGCGAAGCCGAAGATGAAGGGACAGCTGCGCTAATGAGCGACTATATCAAAGAGCAAGAGAAGCTGGTGTGGATGCTTAAAGCATATTTAAACTAAGATTAAGGCTAGGGTGTACAAGTCGAGCTAAAAGCTACGACCTACAAGCGAGCCAGCTCCTACCTTGATTCTCCTCTGGTAGGAGCGAGTTCACCTCGCGATCTTTTATCTCGCTGTTGTCGAGTTAGAGCTAGGGTGTACAAGTCGAGCTAAAGCTACGACTTACAAGCAGAGCCAGCTCCTACCTAGGTATTCCTCTGGTAGGAGCGAGTTTACCTCGCGATCTTTTATCTCGCTGTTGTCGAGTTAGAGCTACGACCTACCATTCAATAAGCTGATAAAGAATGCCATTTCTAGTGCTCTTTCATGTAAGCTTTTAAATCGGCCTGAGGCACCACCGTGACCTGCTTCCAAGTCGGTTTTAAAGATCAGCACGTTATCATCCGTTTTATATTCTCTAAGCTTAGCAACCCACTTCATTGGCTCCCAATACTGCACTTGCGAGTCGTGCAGACCTGTGGTGACTAGAATATTTGGATAGGCTTTGGCTTCAATATTGTCATACGGCGAATACGCTAAAATATTCTGGTAGTCCGCTTCATTATTCGGATTACCCCATTCATCATACTCATTGGTTGTCAATGGGATTGACTCATCCAACATGGTAGTTAACACATCCAAGAAAGGCACATGGCAGCCTAACCCTAAATACAGCTCTGGAGCTTGGTTTGCAATTGCACCCATTAACAGGCCGCCTGCACTCCCGCCTGATGCAAACACTTTGTCTTTATGGCCGTAGCCCTGCTCAACCAAGGCCTTGGTAACATCAATAAAGTCGTTAAAGGTATTTTGCTTATGCGCTTTTTTGCCTTGCTCATACCATTCACGACCAAGCATCTCAGAACCTCGAATATGCGCAATCGCGTATACAAACCCTCTATCTAACAGGCTTAGAATTTGACTAGAGAAGTTAGGGTCGATAGTAATACCATAAGAACCATAGCCATACTGCAATAGTGGATTGCTACCGTCTTGATTAAACTTATCTTTTCGATACACCAAAGATACAGGGACTTTAACGCCATCTCTTACGGTTATATGCAAACGTTCAGAGTGATAATATTCAGGTTTAAAATCACCTAACACTTGCTGTTGCTTTTTCAGCGTCTTCTTACCAGTGGTTAAATCACAATCGTACACTGAGCTGGGAGTTGTCATACTCGAGTAGTGGATACGAATATTACTTGAACTTGGCTCAGGGTTATTTCCTACCGTAGCAAAATAACAAGCATCATCAAATCCAAGGTGATAGCTCTGCCCTTGATAATCATGGACAACAAAACGGATCTGCCCTTGTTCACGCTCAGTCAGCACAAAGTGACTATGGAACAGCTCCAAGCCTTCTAATAGTACATGGTCGCGATGGGCAACCAACTCTTCCCATTGCTCGACATTACCAACGGTTGCCCCTGTTGCACGCATTAAACGGAAGTTTTTAGCGTTCTTATTACTAAGGATGTAAAAGAACTCTCCCATTTTTTCAAGACCATATTCATGGCCAATTTCTCTTGGAATAAGAGTGCTAAACTCACCGCAAGGATCGTTTGCATCCAGTATTAACTGATCGCTCGTTTCCGTCGCTGCGAGATAGATATAAATAGCGCTTTCGTCACGACTTTTACCCAATCCCATATAAAATTGGCGATCTTGCTCTTCAAACACCAAAATATCATCACTTTGTGGCGTTCCCAACACATGGCGATACACTTGGAAGCCGAGCAACGTTTGCTCGTCTTTTTTGACATAAAATACAGTTTTATTGTCGTTCGCCCAAATTACCTGACCTTCCGTGTTATACAGCACATCTTGCAGTAAGGTATTGGTGTTTAAATCAAGAAACTTGATGGTGTAAATTCGACGCCCGTCGGTATCTTCACTATAGGCAAGCAGTTGCTCATCTGGGCTTACAGTAATATCACCGATGTCATAAAACTCGTTGCCAGCGGCTAACTGATTAATGTCTAAAAGAAGTTTTTTATCCGACAAATCTTCTTGTGATGCGCGATAATATCTAGCATATTCCTCATCACCACTCACTTCACTCACATACCAATAGTTGCCATCTTTTGCGGGCACTGAGCTATCGTCTTTTACGATACGACCTTTCATTTCTTCAAACAGCTGGGTTTGCAGCGCTTGGTGAGGCGCCATTTGCGCTTCACAGTAATCATTCTCTGCTTTGAGGTGTGCCAACACATCAGCATTTTTACGCTCGTCATCACGCATCCAGTAGTAGTTGTCGATACGTTCATGATTATGGTGCAGCAAGGATTTCGGCTGCTTTTTGGCTAGCGGTTTAGTTTTTTCCATCACCAAGTTGTCATCCTAAATTCGTTATTTTTCGCCAGTGTATCACAGCAAATTTAGGAATTAACAACCATCTAAAAAGCTTTCTGGTGTTTCCTCTACAGCAACACCCTGAGACTTTGCAACCTGCCACAATTGCTCTCCTTGTGATTTAGGCACAAGCCAATTACAGGCAAAACTCGAATATAGATAAACTTCTTCATCTTCTACAGAAAGTAGCTCAACCCCAAATTGATCCTGCTTATTTGGATGGCGATAAACACAAAGCTTATTGTTGCTCGTCATTCTATACACTTTCGGCAGTGGTGAGCGCCAGTTATAAATGTGAATTTCACGATTCTCAAAGTTGAGGATTAATGTGTGTTCCAGATTAATGATTGCATAAACAATGACACCTGCAGTGAGCAATAGCATCACTATTATTGCTGGTCTTGCCAAACTAGCATCCACAGTCAATGAATTGCCAGAAACGACATCCTCAACCGTTATCGCATAATAAGTACCCAATGCAAAAAATATAGTGCATGCCAAAATTCGCAAAGGTAGAAGTCTAAAGCTTTTTTTTAATGTAACGCACTGAATCATACTATCCTTTATTTTCTAATCACTGATAATCAACTCTATTGGGATAGCGCATATTAAGACGTTAAATTAGCAACCAGAATGGCTTAGGTGCAGGCTCAACCGCCCTCTTTTTTTCTTTTGCCATTTGCCAAAACAACGCAGCTTCAGCGTCACTGGCTTTCCACTCACACGCACAGCTTAATTTTGGTTCTGTGTCGTTTGGGCAATCATACAACTCCAAACCAAATTGATTTTTATGTCTAGGATGACGATAAATCGCTAACACACAGGCTGGTTTTAGCAAAATAGTTTGCACACGGCTGGAAAATTTTGGATAAAAATAAATGCGCCCTTGCTCTAAGTCAATTTCTAGTTTGCGAGGTGCCTTTAAGATATCGTACACAATAAAACAAAGCGCAATGCCAATCAAAAAAAGAGTAACATCTCCTTTAAAACGAACACTAGCGGTTGATGAACCATCTGGATGAAACCCTTCTATCGTAAGTGCGTAATATGCCATCACAGCGAAGAAAGAGGTGACAATACCGACTCGCAGCGGCAGCAAGACGGAGCGTTTTGTAAACGTAATTTTTGTCTGCATAGGATAAACCTCAGAAAATTTATTACTTAACAAATGATAAGAAATATTATCAGCTCACAATACTTACTTTTAGTAAGTATTGTGAGCGAACAGATCTACTAACTACTCATGCTTAAAACCAATACGTATCACTGAAATAGCATATTCAGTCCCCTCAACATCCATGCGTCCTTGCTGATTTCTATTCCCTGCACTCATTTCATCAAGGTAAATCGTTAAAGACTTGTCTGCTGCTGCAATGACTTCACCAACATCAATCACCCCGTTGTGATTAGCATCTTGCCAAACCTTAAGGTAATGATAATTATTATCAAGTTTGTCGAGTATTGCATCTTGGTTTGAATCTAATAGAGAAATAGTGTCTTGAGTCTCTGTAAATGGCCTGAATAATATCTCACTTGCACTATCTAACTGATTGTTTTGATTTGCATCAACGATCAATAATGCATCAGCACTTCCCACTGTAATGGAGTTGGTGTTTGGATTAAGTGACCACTCTACTCCATCCTGTGCCAGATCAAGTACTATAAAATGCCCTGACGCAGCTAAAGTATCTAGGCTTCTATAGCCTCGGCAAGGTGGCTCATCAGGTCTATGTACTACACTCATCATGCTACAAACTATATCTGTAACGGTTTCTGGGCCTTCGTAATGTTGAGGAGGGTTGCTCCAATTGTTTGGAATATTGAGTTCTTGTTGCAGAAGATTATCCATATGCTCTTCAAAAGCAGCTCCCACATGGTAACTACCTATGATCTCAGCAATCCTTATAGCAAACTTTTTTGAGTGCGAAGCTCTTTTTACTAAAATTGCGGCTTTTCCAATAGATGTTCCAGCCGCCGCTCCGACAACAAGTGTTAGTGCTTCAGATATAGCCTCGCCATTTTCCCCCTTTATAGCATGAGCAATGCCTTGTAAGCCTTGCCCACCTGCTGCAATTAATAAGTTAATTGCATCAATCTTCTTTTCTATTTTTCTCACCAGGATACTATTTTTACGAGCTCTTGCCCTTAGCTCTTCTAACGCATTAAGCAGCTACTTTGCAGCGACTGTTAAGTCTACCGCAGCTTCATCAAGTTCTGACTCTGTTTTTGATGCATCGCTCGACTCACCGCCGCTAGCTGCTACTCCCATTCCACCAGAAACCCCACCTGATGTGCCACCCCAGCCCCCCGAGAAACATCGTGCCTGCCTCATACTACGTACATTAATTACGCATTCTCTCTCGTGCTTCCAGCCATTAACTTCAATACGTTCAACGTCATCACTTGCTTGTACTTTAGCTGATGCACTGATGACCCCCAGAGCAAATGTAATAGCGCCTGAAATAAGTGATACTTTCAAAACAACCCCTCAATTAAACAATTTTTTGCAATTATATTAAAATTACCCAAAACAGGTATAGCAAGAAATTATTAATTTCCCTTTTTCGGAAACGGATTAGGTTTTTAATACACAAAAAAGGCCGAGCATCACTGCGCGGCCTTTATATTATTGAGTGTAAACGAGAGTTTCTAAGCTTCTGCTTTCTCTAGTTGGTTATCGCCAGATTTAGGCTTGCGTCTGATCTTCGCTTTTAAGCGTGAACCCGCACCCTGCATATCCGTTAAGATGATGTATAGGGCCGGCACTAACACCAGCGTGATAAGCGTTGCGAATAGCACTGCAAACCCAAGTGATACCGCCATCGGAATAACAAATCTTGCTTGTAGACTCGTTTCAAAGATGATTGGCATTACACCAGCAAACGTCGTGATTGAGGTTAGCGTGATTGCCCTAAAGCGTGCACACCCCGCTTCAATAACCGCCTCTTTAAGCTTAACGCCCTCAGCACGTGCTTGGTTGATATAGTCCGTCATTACCAAGGAGTCGTTGATCACAACCCCTGCAGCGGCTACTAGTCCAAACATAGACATAGTACTCATATCTAAGCCAAACACTAAGTGACCCCATAGCGCGCCCACTAAGCTAAACGGAATTACCGACATCACGATAAGCGGTTGTGCGTAACTCTTCAGCGGTACAGCCAATAGGATATAAACCATCAACATACCAGCGGCAAAGAATAAGATCTGCTCACTGGTTTGCGCTTGACGCTCTTCCACACTACCACCTAGCTTAGTTTTGACGCCTGGGAACTGTTTTAGTAGCTCTGGTAAGATATTTTCTTCGATATTCTTAACCACGGCATCTGGCTCAATCAGCTCTTCATCGATGCTACCGTATACATATACCGTTCTAAAGCCATCTTCACGACGAATATAATTGATACCCGGCTTCTCGGTAAACTCTACGACATCGCCTAGCATCACTTCTTTACCTTTTGGCGTTGTGATGATAGTACGCTTAAGTGAAGCCAAAGCTTTACGATCTAGTTCAGGATAACGCACCATCACTTTGATTTCTTCGCCATCACGAATAACACGCTGTGCTTCGCCACCGTAGAAACTATTGCCAACCTGAATCGCAACATCAGCAAGTTGCAAGCCAAGCTCATAAGCCACTGGCTTAAGCGCGATCTGCATTTCTTTACTCGCAGGGTCAATACTTGAGCTGATATCAAATAGTCCAGGTTGCTGCTGCAACATTGAAATAAGCTGCCTACCCGCCGCGTTGAGGGTCTCGATGTCAGAACCTAGCAAGCGATAGCCAAATTCGCCCTCACCACCACTTTGATCGCCAACACTGTCATACACGATGATTGATTTCACTGCGGTGATCTCTGGCATTGCCTCGCGCCAACGACGTGCAAGTTCAAAAGCCGTAAATGGTCTTAGCTCTTCGTCAACTAACGTCGATAACACTGAGCCCTTAGCGCGGCTTTGGTTCCAAGAATATACATCCTTAACCATACCTTGACCGAACTCTTGGGCAATCTCTTTATCGACATTACGCACCATTAACTCAATAGACTGCATTGCCGCAATGGTTTGCTCGTCCGAGACATTGTCGTTCATGGTAATTTCGATCTTTGGATAATCCTCTGGCACTTTCGGGAATGGAATAAAGCGCACTAAATTCGAAGTCACTAAGCTAAAGCTAAATACCAGCATCGCCACAAAAGTTAATAATACGGTCCAGCGCCAGTCAACACAGCGCTGAATAAAGCGTCTGTATGGTCCGTTTACAAATGCGAAGAACTTCTTGTTAAATGCAGCACGACGACTGTTTGGACGTAGTGGTTTAATCTTAGTGTGAGCAATGTGCGCTGGCAAAATCCATTTGGATTCAATCAAGCTGAACACCAAGCACAGAATAATAACGCCCGAGATTGACTTAAAGAATGCACTTTCAGGACCAGATGAGAACAACATAGGTGCAAACACAGCAATAGTTGTCAATACACCGAAGGTTGCTGGCGTTGCAACACGCTTAGCACCAATCACCACATTCTTAACGCTGTGACCTTTGCGTTCAATTTCGGAGTAGGCGGACTCCCCTATGACGATGGCGTCATCCACCACGATCCCAAGTACCATGATAAAGGCGAACAGCGATACAATATTAATACTGATCCCAAGTGCTGGCATAAATAGGAACGCACCGAGGAAGCACACCGGCAAGCCAATCATTACCCAGAGCGCTAATTTGAAGCGTAGGAAAATAGTCAGCATGATTGCGACGAGTAACGCACCCTGTAACATATTGCTCTTCATCATCTCGAGTCGAGCGTTCAGGTAGTACGTCATATCAACGATTGGTTCTAATCTTAAGCCTGCGGGTAACTTAGCATTTTTCTCTTCGATATATTTATGTACCGCTTTCGCGATTGGGATCATATTTTGGTCTTTGGTCGCTTTAACCGACAGGAATACCGCATTTTCACCATTCAAATGGAAGTAATATTCACCTTCAGTCAGGCCATCTTTAATTTCTGCGATATCTTGAAGATAAATTTTGGCGCCGTTATCACCGACCTTAACAGGTATGTTTCTAAACTCATTACCGCGGTACATTTGGTTTTCAACACGCACTGCAATGATGCCTGATTCAGTTCTGATTTGACCAGCTGAAATGTTGGTTGAATAACGTCTAATTGCGCTACTTACATCACTGATGGTTAGGTTATAACGGCGCAGAGCATCTGGATCAACTTCAATACCAATCTCATAGTTTGGGGTTGAACGGTCAACCAATGAAATCGTTGGAATTTCGAGTAATTCATCTTCGATCTCTTTGGCGATTGGCTTGAGTGCATTCAACGGTAGATTACCAGCCAGTGCGACGTTCACCACGTCTTGACGAAATTCTATAAGCTGAACCTGCACGGGCTCCATGGATGCTGGGAAGGTCGCGATACTATTCACACGCGAGCGAATTTTATCTTCTACTTCCGTTAAGTCTTCATCTTTATAGATTTCAAGTTGCGCACTACCGCTGCCTCTAGCGGCACGGTAAACCCCTTTTTTGATTTCTGTAACGTCTTTTAATGCTTCTTCAATTTTGATCAAAATCCCCTCTTCAATTTCTTGAGGAGACGCGCCAGGATACACAGCTGACACCGTCACATAATTGATTTCAAAGTTTGGAAACATTTGTCTTTGGATAGTCATATAACTGATAAAACCCATTATCAGTATGAAGACCATCAACAAGTTCGCCGCTACCGTATTATTCGCAAAATAAGCGATAATACCGCGCTGCGATGTTTTTTCTATATCACTCATGGTCGCTCCTTGCTGTTACAGCTTTTCCGGCTGACTACTAGGCTTTGATGAGGAGTCCGTGCCAGCAACTTTAACTTCCATGCCTTTTTGTGGATATTCAGGTGGTGTCATGACCACTTTATCGCGACTTGTGATGCCATCGCCGATTAAGAAGAACTCACCCTCTTCGCGGATAACTTGCACTTTTCGTGGCTCAAGCTGGTTATCTTGATTAAGTAACCAAACCGACTGATTATTCACGATATCTTGTGGTAGACGATAGATTTGTTTTAACGTTTTACCCGCAAAGCTAACTTGTACATACGTGCCATATTTTATCGCTGGCTGGCGCGTTGTGAGACCATACGGGTCATTGATACGTACCACCAGGTTGTTCATACGCGTTTGTTGGTCAACAGTACCTAAATCTCTATCAATCTCAGCTTCACGAGTGAAGGCATTCACACCACGCTGATAAACCGTAGCGGCAAGCCCTGACACTCGCTCAGGTAAAAACACAGAATCAAAACCCGCGATAGGAATAATCACTTCCGCCGTTTCGATGTTATTGACAGTACCAACTGAACTCCCCATAGAAACGAACTGGCCAAGACCAACGTCTTTTTTCACCACTAGTGCGTTATAAGGCGCGATAACTTCGCAGTTTTCTAGGTCTCGCTTTGCACGCTGCAGTGCAGCTTTTGCCGATTTTACTGAGGCTTTGGCACTCATGACCTGCGGTTTACGTAAAAATAGGTCGGTATGCTTTTTATTTGGAAATCTTCTTGCTTCATCAGCAGCTACATCAGCTTGTGCTTGCTCTTCGATAAGCTGCGCCTGAGCTCTGGCAAGTTCTGCTTCTGCTTGTAGTAACGCGGCTTCGTAGTTATCTTGCTCAATACGCAGTAACACTTCGCCTTTTTGTACCACACCGCCTTCAACAAAGTTAGGGTGCCAGTATTCAACTTCGCCCGATACTTGAATAGAAAGTTGTGTACTTTCTAGCGGTTTTACTTCGCCATAGCTTTGGATCACAACTTGGTGATCTTGCGCAGCGAGAGTTTCAACTTCAACAACAGGACGAGAATCGACTTCTTGCTTCTCAGGTTCACTCTTAGCAACGGCATTGACGAACATAAATCCGACAACACCCACTATAAGCACGGTAAAGGGTAGAATCCATTTTAAAGTTTTAGCTTGCATGACAGTACCTATTGATAATTTCCTGACCGTATAGTACCAAGTTTAGCGCGTTCTCGGATGTGACATTTGTAAGAATCTGTTACACCTTTAGAACAACTTTTTATAACTATCGAAAAACAGCAAAAATTATAAAGTTATTTCAAACAATCAAGTACCAAAGCCATTGATTTAAAAAGGCCTTTTCAAGTGCGATTTTTGTGATTTATATAACAGTTTTTTCGGCTTTTTGTCACATTTTTCACCCTAGATCTGCTTAGTGACATGATGAAGCTCAAGCACTAGAACTATACTGCCTACCAATACGATAGCGAACAACAGATAGATCCCAAGCAGTGGACTCAAAATACCAAACGTACTCGCCACGACTAAAGACAAGAAAACTGCAATAACAACTGCGACTAACACGAGAGAAGCCCGACTCCAACACTGCTCAATAAGAACATCACGTACCTTAGCACCGACTAAACGCTTGATATAGAAGACTGGCGTACTCAATATGGCGAGGTAGCCGAGCAAACCATACATACCTGCCACTACCTGTATTAACATCATCAGTGCGATCACCAGCCCAGCTAAAAAGCTCAGCATGGCTGTTTTATTGAGTTGCTGCATCCGCGATTTGATATCGACGAGCTTTAAAATAGATTGGCTTGGGTTTTGTTGTTTGTACAAGGCGGTAACCGTATGCAAGTCTAATTTCTCTCCTGCTTTGGCTCGCACCAGAATATTTCCACTAATAAAATTAAAAGGTAGATAAGCTAAGGCTTGTGCTTGAGACGTATGGCTAAAGGTATTTTCGACAATACCCACAAGGGTAACGGGGCGCTGATTTCTGTCGTAGATGGTCATGCCGATATCTGCTGCTGTTACGCCAAGGCGCTGTGCTAAAAGCTGATTGAGCACCACTTTTTTCCCTGAACTATTGATAGCTAGGTCATCCTCAGAGAATCCGCCACCAGCAATAAACCTTAGGCCTGAGGTGATAAAGTAATTTGGCCCGCTGAGCTGTAAATAAGCGACGACTGAGTCGCTGCCATCATCAACTAAGCTTAGCGGCTCCAGAAATACAAACTCGTGGGGTAATACGCCAGCCAGAGCAGCACTCTCGACGCTTGGGTGCTGTCTAAGCGCCGACAAGTTTATCATAGCTTGATTATATCTTGCTTGAATAGCATCTGAGCTGCGATCGTAGTTACTTTGCTGTAACTCAACAAAATAAAGATTATTTGAGTTAAAACCACTTGAGGTATTCAACTGCCCGCCAAAATAGCTCAATAGCCAAAATGCAAAACTCATTGTGACTATGCCCACACCGATTTGCAATCCGAGTAAGGCTTGACTCATTGACTTAGGCAATTGTTTGACCTGCCCCTTCCCTGAGCCACTTAGTTGACTACGAATATCCTTAAATGACACCTGAGACATTGCCAGTTTTACAAACACCAGTGCACAGAGTTGAGCAAAAGCACCTACCAATAAAAAGCTCCACCAAGGTAGTTTGAGCCAAACTGCATGGGCTAGGGTCTCCTTCGACCAAAACTGCATTAGCCAAACGCCAGCATTCGCTATCCCTATAGCAAGCAATGACGCAAACAAAAAAATCAAGGCAATATAACGCCACTGTTCGAGTTGTAGATTGCCGCGCTTAGCACCGAGTACAATCGCCAGTGCCAGCTGGTTTTGTTTGGCTTTAAAGTCTAGCAAGTAGAGCGAAAATGCATTCACTAAGGTGATGACAAGCAGCCCAACGCCTGCAAATGCTAACCATTGCGTCGTTGTTCTTAGCTGCCCTTTTAATTTATCAGCAAGTGGTGACAACGAAAATCTGAGCGTCGCACGACCAGATATCCCTTGTTCTAATTGAGCTTGCTCAAATGCAGTTTGAAACTGCGCCTGCAAAAGCGTTAATTGCAGCTGCGCATTTTCTTGTTTTATGCGACCCACAAGAAATAAGTCGCTTCTTACCGCCAAGTGGTCCATACCCGTAATACGGTCACCCATCATAAGTGTGAATGGCAAAAATACCTCACTCATCCGGTTAGATTGATATAACTGCGGTTCGGACTCATCGCACGCGGCCACTCCCACCACGATATAACGACGGTCATCAAGTTGAATGCTCTGTTCTATAATATTTTCATCAGGAAAATATTGCTGTACAAAGCACTCTGTCACAACGACTTCGTTAGGTGCTGTACCAAGCTCATTACTTTGGGAAAGCCACCTCCCTTCTTTTAAAGCAATATTAAAGAGCGAAAAAAAATCATCACTGACGTAAGTTGTCTCAATCCTTGGCTCAACCACTGAACCACGTAATAAGCTGTGGCTATACAATACTGCGGAGGCTTTATCAAACAATTGCTTATCTTGAGCAAGCTGCCACGCAACAGGCGTAGAGATAGCATTTTCCATGATCGTCTTGTCATGTTCATCTAACATATTCCCTTGCAGCCAAACGAGTTTATCGCTTTGCGGATAAGGTAGCGACTGATAAGCTTGCCATGATAAGCCAATACTCATCATCATAGCGGCGAAAGCGCCGCTCAATAACACGACTAACATCAGACTTAGCCTAAGCCTATCCCTCAATCGCCTCAATAGCTTACGCCATAATGTCATGCTTATCCCTTCACTAATTCAGATGGGTTGATTAATGAATTGAGTGGCCTGCGCAGTAGTTGTTGTAGTGAAAAGTACAAACACGAGCTCGACACTAACACTATCCCCACAGCCGCAATCGAAAACTCTGCCACATTAAATGTTTGCTGAAAGTATGGCGACAATAATAAACACCCGGTCAGGGAAATCATTAACGCAATACCTATGTGCTTAAAGTGGGTGATAAGATCCTCTTGAGTTAGATCGCTATGCTTAGCACCCAGCACCATTTTCGTACCGTAATAAGAAGCTTTAAGTGATTGGCTATAACGAAAGACACCAAACAGGCCAATAATCACGAGCAGCAACGCCAACGCGAAGATAAACAGTGCTCCATAGGTAACCAAGGTATCAGTCAACAGGTATTGCTCACGCTGCGCAGTAAGTGATTTAAAACTAAAGATTTTCAATGCTGGATGAACTTGCATCAGCAGCGCTGCAAAATGGGATTTAGTGACAGGCTGCTGAGTCTTAATTAACACCGTATTACTTCCTTGTACTGCTCGATACACATGGGGCAGTACGGGTTCGCCAGGCACGGCTAAATCAGCAACGACACCAATAATTTCAAACGCCGCATCTTCGTCTGTAATGTTAAAACTCAAGCGCTTGCCTAGCGCCTTTTCCTCTCCACCTAGTTGCTCTGCAAAGGTTTTATTGATAATTAACTGCTGCTCACCGCGGCGCACCGCTTCACTATCGAAAAACTGACCTTGTAGTAACGGCAAAGAAAAAAACTCAAGATAACCACTATCCACAACTCGGCCAACCGGATGCACGCGTTCGAGCGTCTCGACTTCTTGCAATGACCAAGTGCCAACGCCTTGTCCGATCGGTGAACGGCTTCGACTCACCGCGATTACTTCTGCGGTATTCGCAAGGACTTCACTGGCTTGACGCATTACCTCTGTGTATTCATCTCTTGGCATAGTATCAGGGGCATAAAACGTCACTTCGTATTTATTCTTGAGATCTACCGCATAAGCATTTTTGAGATGAGATAAGGCAGCAACGCCGACATTGAAGCAGAAGAAGAGCAAGATAATAGAAATACTTAACTGACTCACCGCCATGAACCGTTGCACTCGCGCACTCACAACAACGGCATTCCCCTTACCGCTTTGTTTTAGCATGTGCGTTAAGTGACGAAAGCGTATTGCAGACATTCCTGCGAACAACAATAACCAGCTCGTCAATAAAGCGACCAATCCCAGTGCAAGTATACTTTGCCAGGTTAACGCTATCAGCTGTGCTTGCGGCAACAGCCCCACTAGTTCTTTTTGTAGCCACTGGCAGATAACATAAGACGCTCCAATTGCAACCACGAGTGATACTAAGCAAAGTGCTAGCAGCGGTAACCACTGCATCAGCGCAATATCTCTTATTTTTGCTCCCACCACCGCTTGAATTGCCAGCGTGCGCTGGATCTGACTGAGTCTTGCAAGGTATAAGTTACTGATATTTAATAGCGCGATACCAAGTAAACCAAGCGATACCACAAACATTCCAAATAACAATAAGGGAGACTTACCGAGCATAATTGATTTCAACGACACCGCGCGAATGCCAATATACCACTTCGCAAAATACTCACTGTCGCTCACTTTGCTGCGCCAAAGTGTGTTCATTTCGTTCGATAGCAAGAGGCTGACTTGTTCATGCTCCACCCCTGTAGCCAGCTTACCCACCATCAAGTTAAGCGCATATCGGTTCCACCAGTAAGGTTTAGCTTCCTCTGAAGTTAGGTTGTATTGCCAAGGTAGCCATACCGCAGTGTTGTGTGTCAGCTTTTTTAAGTTAGGTTCATAAAACTGCTCTGCAGCAACTCCGACAATCGTAAACTCTCGCCCATCCAGTCGCAGCGTTTTATTTAAAATATCAGGATCACCATTGAAGTGACTTTGCCAAGCTTGAAAGCTCAACACTGCGACAGGGCTGCTCTCATCTACAGGTTCAGTAATAACCCGCCCCATCACAAGCGGCATATCAAAAATACTAAACCACTGTGGCGAGACATAAGCTGATTCAACTTGTGGCGCATCGGCATCCGAAGTAAGCAATTGCTCAGCATAATGCACCATCGCCAGCTGCTCCATTGCGGCAGGTTTATGCTCGTATAAATGCATCAATGATGGGTAATTAAAGGCTTCGCTGCTCTCGTTACCATTTTCATCAAACATCGGGTATTCAAGCTTCACAATACGTTCTGAATCTGGATATGTTAAAGGTGAAAAATACAGGCTATGTAACATCCCCATTGCGACCAGCATCACAACGAATACACAGCTCAGCGTAGTCACCACACTAACATGATAAATATTTGCACGGCCTAAGTTGAACACTTGCATGGTGCCCTCTCTATGCTCGTTGACTAACAGGTTGAGCAGAAGCGACGGTGCCTAACAGCTCACCATCGAACAATTTCACCTGCCTTGGAGCCATATCGGCATAACGTGGATCGTGCGTCACCATACAAACTGTGGTGCCTTGCTGATGCAATTCAGCGATTAATTGCATCACCTGATCGCCACTTTTCGAATCTAAGTTACCCGTCGGTTCGTCCACCAGTAGAATGCTTGGTTCGGTCACCAAAGCACGAGCAATCGCGACACGCTGCTGCTGCCCGCCTGATAACTGATTTGGCTTATGTTGAACGCGATGCGACAGCCCAACCTTTTGTAAACAAGACTCGACTCGGAGCTTTACTTCAGCCTTACTCAACTTCTCAGGACGATACTTTAGGGGTAAAGCGACGTTATCGAATACCGAAATTTCATCAATGAGATTAAAAGCCTGAAAGACAAACCCAATATGCTCATTGCGAAGCTCAGCGGCCTGATCAAGCGTCAGGGTTGTCACATCATGAGCACCAATCGTATAGCTACCACTTGTTGCTTGGTCAATTAAACCGATGATGGATAGCAAAGTAGATTTACCGCATCCTGATGGGCCAGAGATCGAAATAAAATCGCCTTGTGCTATTTCCAGTGAAATATTTCTCAGTGCATGTGTTTGTAGTTCTTCGGTTTCGAACACTTTATTGATATTTTTAAGCACTATCATTTTGATATTCCTACTTTAATAAGATTGTCTCATCTAGACTGGCAAGATAGGCTAGATCAGAAATGATTAATCGTTTCCCGGCTTCAACGCCAGAATCTATAACAATATATTTCCCCGTTGAAGCACCAAAGGTGATTTCTAGCGGCTTTGCGGTGTCATCACTAGTCAGTGCAAATAAGGTCTGCGTTTGATTGTCTTTGGCATTGGCAGGGCGCTGAACATAGGTGGCATTGGCAAGATGCTTAATGGCGATGCTGGCAGAGATACTCAGCTGCGCTCGCGCCTGCTTCGGTAAGGTATTTGGTAAACTCACCTCTACTTCCACGCTATTGTTTGTCACCACGGGGTCAACTCGGAGCACTTTGCCTTTTACTTTGTTGGCCTGCATGTTCACCATCACGTCTTGCCCAGTTTCAACCCAGCGCACTTGGGATTGTGGCACAGACAATACCGCCATCAACGACTGGTTAGAGCTAATCAATGCTAATTCGTCACCAACATTGACTCGTTGCCCAAGTGCCAGAGGCATGCGCTCAATGATCCCTGAAGTGCTGGCTTTAATCTCCAGTTGTTGTTGTTTTTCTAGTAAGTTATTGAGTTCTTGTTCACGAATATTGATTTCCTCGTTAGCAAGAATAAGCGCCGAGCCATGTAGTGCTTGCAACTGTTTAGCTTGCTGTTCTAGCATGCTAATTTCATGCTGCAAGGTACTCAAACTGGTTTCAGTTTGGGCAAAGTTCAGCGCGGAAATAATGCCTTGTAGTGCAAGGTTTTGCTCCGCGCGGTGGCGCAATACTAAGGTTTTAAGCGCGCCTTGTTTTTGCATCAGCTGTGTTTGTTCGTTTAACAGCTCCCTTTGTTGAGTGAGTAGCAGCTGTTCTTTTATTGTCCGCGACTGGCGCAGAGCTTGTTTGGCTTGTTGAACCTGTAACGCCAGATCTGGGCTCACAAGCTCGGCGATCGCTTCACCTTTGTGCACAATTGCGCCCGCTTTATGGTGGATAGTTTTAACGATAGCCGAACTTTGCGCGTTTAATAAAAACTGCTCAGCACTACGTAACTCCCCAAAGCTATCTACTGATAAAGTAAGCGGACCTTGTTTCACTTCCGCCACCAGTATCTCTGCGCGTATCACACTAGAATGAGACGCCCATTGTTGCCACAGTAAATAAACAATTATCACCACCATTAAACAGACAGCAACGATGTAATGTTTGGTTTTTCTTGGCTTTGCCGGTTTGACTAGATCCATTTCCCCTCCTCACTGACTGTCGACTGATAGCGAGAACCATGCCAAATAAAAATAAATAACCATTTCAATAAATTAACTTAATTCCAGATATCAAAACCGGCTGATATTTCGAAATCGAACACAGCTTTTCGGAATTGGAAAGAGATCTTAACTTTGTTTGCCAATATGTCATTTATCTTTTGTTACATTCATTTTACCTTGAGTTTCTGACAGGCTCTGATGTTTTGGGTACACTCAGATTTTTACAATTTCGAGTCAACATTATGAAGAAAACGGCATTAAGCATTGCCCTTGCGCTCACCTTCGCAAGCGCCCCAAGCTTTGCAAAAAAAGACAAAAAAGAAGAAGAAAAAACAATCGCTTCACTAGTCGAAAATAAAACCAGTATTGATGGCCTGTTTCCGCTTTATCAGGATAAAGAAAGCGGAGAATATCTAATGCAACTCAATGAGATGCAACTTGATACTCCGTTCTTATACTTCGCGCATACTGTTGATGGCGTTACCGATGTCGGCCATTTTCGAGGTAACTACCGAGAAACGAAACTGATTGAGTTTAGAAAACACTTTAACCGCATTGATATTATCAGCAAAACACCGCGTTTTATCTTTGATGAAAACTCAGCTATTGCGAACGCGAGCGATGCCAACATCAGTGAAGCCGTACTCGCCAGTATCGAAATTGAAAAAGCTGAAGACGGTAAAATTTTATTCAAAGCAAATAAGCTATTTTTAAGTGAGTCACTGCATAAAGTATCTCCTTGGAAACGTGCAGATGACAAGAACGCAAGCAAGCGCTTTGCCCTTGGCAAATTAGACGACAAGAAATCTCGAATCGTTAAGCACCGTCCATATAGCAACAACTTAGATATCGTTGTTGATTATGTCTTTAGTAACCCAAACCCAAAAGTTGCAGGTTCAAATGCAGTGACAGACTCACGTTTTGTCTCGCTAAAAGTACAACATAGTTTTGTCGCACTGCCAGACAATGACTACCAACCTCGCTACGATGATGCACGTATCGGTTACTTCACCAATCAGTTTGACGTGCAAACTTCACCAGATTGGGCGCCGTATAAAGACGTTATTAAGCGTTGGAACTTAGTGAAGAAAGATCCAAGCGCGGCGCTTTCTGAACCTGTTGAACCTATCGTGTGGTGGATTGAAAACACCACACCAGTCGAATGGCGTGACACGGTTCGTGATGGTGTACTAGGATGGAATAGTGCGTTTGAGAAAATCGGCTTTAAGAATGCCATTGTTGTAAAAGTACAACCTGACGATGCCACTTGGGATGCGGGTGATATCAACTACAATGTACTGCGCTGGACTTCTTCACCTCGCCCACCGTTTGGCGGCTATGGTCCAGCAACTGCCAACCCGCTTACTGGCCAAATTCTTGGTTCCGACATCATGCTAGAGTATGTATTTATGCGTAACCGCTGGATGTATGACTCACTCTACTCACAAGGTCAAATGAGCCATGGTGCAGAGGCATCAAGCGATACACTACACTGTTCGCTTGGACATGAAATGCAAGGTCAATTGATGACGGCAAGCCTTGCAACAGGTGCTGACATCGAACGCAAAGAAATGCTACGACAGGGCTTAGTACAGTTGGTTCTTCATGAAGTAGGACACACCTTAGGCCTAAACCACAACATGAAGTCTTCTATTTTGTGGGGTCCTAAAGAAGTACACGACAAGTCAAAAACACAAGGTATCGTAACCGGCTCTGTGATGGACTACGCGCCAGCTAACATTGCCCCTCTAGGCGTTGACCAAGGTGATATCTTCCAAACCAAACCAGGTCCGTATGATGATTGGGCGATAGAATTTGGTTACAGCACAGCACTTAACGATGACACCCAAGAGCAACAGCGCCTTGAAAAGATCTTATCTCGTTCTGGCGAACATGGCTTAGCTTTTGGCAACGATGCCGACGATATGCGTGCGCCGGGGCGTCATATTGATCCTCGCGTGATGATTGGCGACTTATCATCCGATCCGGTGACATACGGGGTTGACCGCATGACTCTGGTCAACCATTTATTCACCGAACTAAAAGACAAAGCGCGTGTTGAAGGTCAGTCTAACCAACAGTTATTAACCTCTGCGAATATGCTGTTTGGTCAATACCGTGCTCAAGCAACTGTGATTTCACGCCAAATTGGCGGTGTATACGTTGAGCGCAGCGTAGTAGGCACAGAAGGTGAAACAAAACCATTTACACCAGTACCACTTGCGCGCCAAAAAGCGGCTATGACCGCGCTTAAGGAAATGGTTTTCGCACCGACCGTGCTTGAAAATATGCAGCCTCTTTACAACTACATGCAAGCGCAGCGCCGTGGCTTTAACCATTATGGTAAGAACGAAGATCCTAAAGTCCATAAGATGGTACTTGGCATGCAAAAGTCGGTACTAGACCAAGTACTACACGCGAATGTATTACAACGTATCAGCGACTCTACGTACTATGGTAACGAATACAGCCTAAACGAGGTGATGAACGACCTGACTGCCGCTATTTTCGTTGCTGATAAGAATGCAACTACCTTAAGCCAGAACCTACAAATTGAGTACGTTTCTCGCTTAATTAATGTTGCAGGATTGAGCAAAGCGAGCAAATACGACAATTTGGCAAAAGCCGCTGCACTATTCCAACTGCAGAGTATTTTGGATAAGAGCACAGCTTGGGGTGCCGATCAGGCAACTAAGGCACATAAAGCGTATATTGATCGTATGATCACAAAAGCGTTAGAAGCGTAACTCGAAAATTTTTGTATTACGCGAGTGAAATGAGCGAAAACGTTAAGGGCTAGCAATTTGCTAGCCCTTGTTTTGTCTGTTTATATCACTAAGCTAAAGCGGGTTTAGAGCGATAGTACTGAATACAGCCTAATTGTGCGGCATTAGTCAGTAAAATCATCACAAACATCAACACGTGAGCGACACTCACATGACCTAAGCTCAGTTCAGCAGCCAAGCCAATTCCTCCGGCTAAAAACTGCAGTGAGAAATACCTAGCGCTTAAGTTAGAGACATCACCGCTTTTAATTGTTTTATAGGTCTGCGGCATAACTCGAATTGAACTCATCACTAGCCCTAAGTAAGTTAACGCATTTAGCAACGCAGCAGCTTCAATGTTCTTTGCCAATAAAAGCCCAAATGGCAACGTCGACAAAGCAAGCAAGAGTGCTAATTGATTACACTGTTTCGAGCTTGCGTTGTAGCGAATAAAATAATATAAAATAAGTGCACTTAAAGAACCTGTAACAACAAAAGGCAGCACCATAAAAAAACGTTCAAAGAAAACGTTGTAGGCAATAAAGTAAGAGCTTTGTGCAACACCAAAACTCATCATTAACAGTGAGACACCTGATACACTGCGATTTTTACGGATCTTCCTAATCAAAGGAACAAAGCTTAAAACCAAAACGAAAGAAGAAACGATCGGTAAATATTCGCTCAATGCCAACTCCAAATGTCTAAATTGTTGCTAAGTTAAAGTGCTGTAAAACCCTTAAAAACACTTTGTAAAATTATGATTTTTAAGGTTTTTATTTTTGAAGGCGCGCATTTTAAGAACTAAACATAAAAATACAACATAACCTATAGAATCTATTTCCCACCCCTTGGCAAGGCTCAAATACAACCGTATAAAAATAAGTACACTTTAGAAGGCTTAGAAGTGCGGCGGCATGAAAACATCTAACTATCAGCCGGCATGGAATTAATAAAGTAAAACTTATGTTAAAATAATATATATAAAACTTTACAAAACGAATTATTGTTTCTATTTTGGTGTGTGGATGTTCAAAAAACATACCACCAACTGGTCGTGCTCTACAGTGCACCCAAGGCTTGGTTCGGTATTGAACGACGCCCAACTTTTTATCTCAAGTTGGATAACCACACACTCAAAAGGAATAACAATGAAACGACACATTCTTGTCACAGCATTAGGTTTAGCATCAGGTATCGCGATGGCACAAGCGCCACTAACGGAAGCTCAGATGATGGAATATACCAGCAAAGCTAGCAAAGCAATGATTGGTAAAAAGTACGATCTAAACCTTCCACTTATTACTCAAAACAGTGCTACAAGCACTTCAACGTCTACACAAACTATTGTGCAAACAGTTTCACACCCAGATGCAAGCTACATCAAACTACACTTTAAAAACCTCACCCTTGCAAACGGCGGTAAACTCGTTGTTCGCTCGGAGGATAGTGGCGAGCGCTATGAATACACCCAAGCAAACCTCCGCGCAGCAACGGTTGATCCAAGCCTCGGCGATGACGGCGTTAAACAGTTTTCTGCTATGTCAGTCTCTGCTGATAAAGTCATCATTGAATATACTCCAGGCCAAGGTAATGCAGGCAAAACACCCGAAGTCGATTTTTACTATCATGGTACTGAAGGGCAAGCAACTGTTGAGGGCTTGACCGATGTGACGCCCATGTCAACTTGTGGCGCAATGGAACGCAAAGACGTGCAGTGCTGGGCGCAATCGCACCCGGTGGAATTCGAGCGCTCGCGTCCAGTCGCCAGACTGCTCATGAACGGCAGTGGTTTATGTACGGGTTGGCGTGTTGGTGCAGATAACCGTATGTTTACCAATAATCACTGTGTGGGATCAGCATCAGAGCTGGCGAATACTGAGGTATGGTTTAACTATCAAAGTACGAGCTGTAACGGCAGCCAGCGCGAAACTGTGGTTAAGGTCACAGGTAAAGACTTCCTTAAAACAGATTACACACTAGATTATACGCTGTTTACCATCAATGATTTCGCTAAGGCCCAGCCGTTTGGTTATTTTGGCTTAGACGTGCGTAATCCATCGCAAGGCGAGCGTATTTACATTCCTCAACATGGTTCAGGTAATCCTAAAGAGCTGTCGATTGAGTCTGATCAAGACACCAATGGACTGTGCTCTGTTAACCAAGCAACGGCGAATGGTCGAGGTACCGGTACAGATATAGGCTATTACTGCGACACTATTGGCGGCTCGTCAGGTTCGCCTGTACTTGCAGCCTCAACCAATAATGTTGTTGCGCTACACCACTTAGGTGGCTGTACCAATAAAGGCGCTAAAATCAGCTTAATTTGGCCTCAGGTTTCTAGTCACTTTGGTGGCCAAATTCCTGTTGGCGATAACGGCACTACCGATCCATTGCCCGTTGCATTATTTACTTACAGCTGTAATGACCTAAGCTGCAGCTTCGATGGTTCAGGCTCTAGTTCACCAAATGGTTCTATTACACAGCACAGCTGGCAGTTTGGTGATGGCGCATCCGCTTCAGGCGCGCAAACGTCATATAGCTTCACAAACTCTGGCAGCTATACCGTAGAACTCACCGTGACAGATAGTAATGGTGACACTGCGTCAACAACACAACAAGTCACCGTGACGCTGCCAGGTGAAGAGCAAAAGCTTATCAAGGGAGTAGCCAAAACAGGGCTTGCTGGTGCTAGCGGCAGTGAAACCTTCTTCTATTACGATGCCCCTACAGGCACGAATACAGTGACATTCAATACAAGTGGTGGCACTGGTGATGCTGATATGTACGTACTTAAAGGTGCAGAACCAACAACCAGCAATTGGACTTGTCGCCCTTACCGTTATGGTAACAGCGAATCTTGTACCCTAAATGAAGGTGCAGGTCGTTATTGGGTGATGATCCGCGGGTATAATGCTTACTCCGGCTTGCAGATTATAGCGAACCATAATTAATCTCAGCACTTTATAACACATCAAACAATGTGCGGGGCTAGCCTCGCACATTGTTTGATAGCAGTCCGCAACGATTACCTACAACTCATACCAAACACTAAACCAAACACGGTTTTCATTGGTCATGTTACGCCCCTCTATACGACCAACTCCAGCACTAAACTGTAGATCGGTTAATCCGGCAGGAGCAAAATCAGCGGCCTTATCTAATATCACTCGAGACAAAGGTAAGCGCATCTTAATACCGTAATTTTGCCCAATCACTTCTCCATCTAACTGATGCTGCTTATAAAATAACTTAGGTTTGCCCTGCTGCCATGAAGTTGCAAATTCATAGCCTAAATAGCGGCTTCCCGTTGCAAATAGATGCGGCAACATAGGTTCGCTGACAGCGTGTAAACTGTTACTAATACTAGTACTGGTAAGCGCTCCACCGCCCACAGATAGAGGCAATTCGCTGCTATAGCGGCTATCGACCGATGCATAGAATGGAATTTGCCATGCTTTAGCAAACAAGCTCAGCTGATAATCAAAACCATCTAATTCACCTAGCCACTGAGCTGCAGAGACTTGCAGTGCTACACCATGCTGCTGCGTATCCCACATTGCACGACCGTTAAAGCCGTAACGCCCGCCGCTCCATGCTTTTTCACCATGTTGCACACGAATAACGCCCAATTCGGGAGCGAGGAAATTCAATGCTTCACCAAAACGATAGCTAGATGACAAGGCAAATTGCTTAAAGCTGCTTTTATTCTGGATCTTTACTTGTGGCGAGCGAGACTGCTTATCCGCTTCTAGCTCTTGATATCCAGCATCAAACGTCGTTTTCCAGTTTTCATGACGATATTCAAGTTGGGCAAATGCGCCCATCAACGCACCATTATTGATGCTTTTCTCGGCTCCAAGCTGCCAAGCAAGTTGGCGCAGCACATCCTGCCCTTTTAATGCCACGCCCAAACTATCAAAAGAGGCGCTATTTAATGCGCCTGATAAGGCGACAGAATAAGACTGTTCGAACACAGAATAATCAGAACTGGGCAGCGCGGTTTGATCTATCTTAGCCGCAGGTAATTGATGGTGATGCAGCTCTTTTTGTTCCGCCTCATTCACTTGCTCCAACACGCTTACGGTGCGCCAAGCCGGAGACACTATTTTGTTAACCTTGACCCCCTCAGGGGTCGCATAGCTCACCAGTAACTGCTGTGAATGGGTAATAATTTGCTCAAGCGGTTTAGCACTCACAGGTAAGGTTTCAAGTATTTTACTCGCCACATCATAACGCATCACCGCTAAGTGGCCTGCGACTCCGGAAATAAAGTACAACTTGTCATCATCATGAGACCAAGTTAACCCCGAGAGGTATTGATGTGACTTGGGTAAGTAGACGATTTCGGTTGTATCGTGGCTAAGATCTTTAACAACAAGTTGCCAGCGTTTGTTAGGAGTAACATGCACATAGGCTAATGTCGTCTTTTTATTAGAGAGCACAGGAAAGTCATGGACATCCCCAAGCTTGCTTGTGGTGATTGGCGTTTGCTTGCCTGAGTCCAGCTCTATGGTCACCAGCTGTGAGTAACCTAAACGGGACACCTCCGCAATAACGGTATTGGCATCAACAATACTAAAGCGACGAATACCCGCGCCTTCGGTCAGTTGCTTTGGCTTTCCAGTACCAACTTTCCAGACAAACAAATCATTGATAAAGGTATTGTCTGTAGCCGGCGTTTTTGCAACGAAGTAAATATGGCTGTCATTCAGCCATTGGGGGTAATAGATACCAGCAAAATTGTGAGCATCAAGCTGCGCAAGCCGCTTTTTTGGAAAGACTTCAGGTGCGATATCCACAATATCTTTAGGATCGGCATTTAGTATTGCTTCATTGCGCTTATTAAATTGCTCAATGGCTTCTACATTTTCTTTGTTTTCGTAGATATTGAGTGTGACTTGGCGTTTACGATTTTGCTCTACCACCAAAAACTGACTGCCATCTGGAGAGAATGCAATATCTCGAGCAGCATATGAGAACCGCTGCCAAAGCTCACTCTGTGTCGGAACCAAGGCCAGCTCCTGCTGCATGGCCTGATAGCTATATTCAACAATAAAGCGACGATATAACTGGCTTGCTGGCGCTCCAAAAGCACCACTAAATGCGGTTTCAAAACTGCGAGATTCCACCGCCTGCACTCTTGTCCACACTGCATCTAACGTCTGTGCGCCATAATTATCCTCAAGCCATGCTAGAAAACGTACGCCTACTAAGTATGCCATGGAATTGGAAAGGTAAGACTTGTCGCCATTATCTAAAGCGCTATAGGTCGGTAATGCACCTTGCTGCGCGTAATAACGCACAATGCTCTCACTGTAGTTGTCGTATAAACGTCCTCGTCCCGTTAATCTAGACTCCAGCAAGGTAGCATAGCCTTCGCTGACCCAGCGCGGTAATACCGCATCGAGCAAGTCAGTAATATCGTGCCAATCTCTGAGATGTTGTCGCCATTGATTACGGCTAGGCTGTGATAGATGAACGAGATGAATATATTCGTGCAAAATGAGCAACTGCTGCCAACTGGTGTTATTTGCGATGACGGAATCAGCTTGAGGCGGCGTCGCTTGCAGTGCCATCATTGGTTTATCTGTGCTGGGTAATGCAAAGCCATTGGCCGCATTTTCTGGATCGTAAATAATCACATCAGCACGTTCACTCAAGGCTCTACCTTGTTGTGCCAGCACTTTATCTCGCACCACCTCCAGCTCATTTGCTGCAGAATACGCCCATTGCTGAAGCGCCTGAGGATAATGCACATTAAAGTTTTCGGTTTTGATGGTTTGCCACTTAGCCTGTAAACCAAAGCTAGTTAAAGCAACAAAAATTATCAGTAGCGCTCGCATTACCTTTCCTAAATAAATCCGGTGGCGCTAGCTTAACAAGAGATGTAAAGAAAAAGTGTGCTTTTTAGTAACAATTTCTTGCGCACGCTACGCCTTAAAACGCCTATTTCGGGGCAAGCAAGATCTGAGTTGCTCTAAATGCGCGTAATTTTTCAGTGATTTTGTGGCTGTGCAAGGGTGATAAACAAGCTAAGTACCGCAAGAGACACTGCAAACACAAAAAATACCACGGTTGAACTCAACCCCGCCTGCCATTTTGCCGCGGCGATTAAACCCGCGCTCAATAACACCGCCAACTTTGCCTTGGTATGTGCATGTGGTTTGAATGATTTGGAGTAGCTATACGCCATAAAGATAAAGCCGCAGGCCAACAGATAAGTGACTAACATGGTAGCTCCTTGCCAAGGTTTTGAAGGAACTTTAATTATATGCTAATGATAATTATTATCAACAAGGCAAAGTGATTTTTATTAATCCTCCTGAGTCTGTGTTGTGACAACTCAGTTGTCCATCGTGTAACTCTACAATGGTGCGGCTAAAGGTTAAACCTATTCCCTGCCCACCTTCTTTGGTGGAATAGAAAGGAGTAAGCATGTTATCTAGGTTGGCAAAGCCCGGGCCATTGTCTTGCACATCAATCACCGCTTGTTGCTGCTGATAATAAGCATGTAGCGTCAACTTGGCACTTTCACCACTGGCCTCAATGGCATTTTTAACTAAGTTAATCAGCACTTGCTCAATTAAGGCTTTATCGAGATTGAGCGTATTCACAGTGCAATTTACTTGGATGTCGGTATCCTCAAATAACGCAGCAACAGAAGACAGTAACAGCATGATAGAGACTGACTCCCGATCTAGCCTTGGGGTTTGCGTAACTTTGGCGTATTGGCTCACAAATTGTTGTAAATGCTGGCAACGCTGACCTATTACACTTAGCGCATGCTGCTCTTTTTCGTCCTTTGCTCTTGCTAATAAGGTTTGCGCTAGGGAGCTGACGGGCGTCAAACTGTTGTGGATCTCATGACTTATTACTCGGATTAAGTGTTGCCAAGCAGCCAGCTCCTTTTTACGTAATGCCTTAGTAATATCGAGTGCGACAAGTAAAGAAAACTGCTTACCCTCTTGAAAGAATTCACTACTTTGTAGTTGCCACCGAGATTGCTGCGCTGTATCTGCAAAATGCCAGTGATTATCTTGTTGCACCAGCCCAAACTGAGCCGCGCTTATTCCCTTACACTCTAACCAAGGGCGATGATAAAGCGACTCAAATGCACAATTGGCATAGGCAAGTTTGAGTTTTTCGTCAAACATCATAATAGGCGTATTAAGGCTGTCTATTAGCTGATAAATGATAAACTGCTGACTATGATAGCGGCGCTTTTGACTGTGTAGCTGTGCACTTAAGGCCAGTAAGCGCTGTTCAAATTCGGCTACCACGCCCGCTGTATAATGTGGCTTAATAGTTTGCGTAAAATCACTTTGTGCAATCGCTTCCAGCTGCCAATTAGCACGCATGGCAATGCGTTTAAGGTGAGACAGCAGTATTTTTTGTAACCCGCCCAACAGCCCCAACACACTCACCGATACGGCAGCTACCCACGTTATCTCTAGCTGTAATTGCAGAAGCAGCAAAGTCAGTAAAACCGTACAGCTAATGGTTAACAGCGTACAGTAGGCCCCAAGCCGCCACTCAGCGCTAGCCAGATGTTTTAAGGCCATATTTTTCCAAACGCCGATAAAGAGAAGAAGCCGTGAGTCCAAGTATTTTAGCGGCTTCTGCGACATTGCCTTGAGCGCGTTGCATCGCTTGCTCCACCATTTCTTGCTCCACTTGTTGCAAAGTCTTGCTTGGCATATCACTGATCACTTTAGGTGCGGCGGTAAAGCGTAGTTGGCAATCACTGAGCTCAATCTGCAAGCCTTCCGCCATTAACACGGCACGCTCCATGACGTGACTTAACTCACGCACATTGCCGGGCCAATTGTGTTCAATCAACACAGCTTTAACCGCAGGGCTAAGTTCACGAATTGGCTCACCATACTGCGCACAGAATTTAGCGACAAAATACTCAGCCAACGGCACGATATCGCCAAACCGCTCGGCGAGCCTCGGCACTTCAATCACAATTGTATTGATGCGATATAACAAGTCTTCTCGGAACTCACCGGCTTTCACTAAGTCGTCAAGATTGGTGTTGGTTGCGCAAATAAGTCGACAATCCGCTTGTTGCGTCTGACTGCTACCCACAACTTCATAACTGCCATTTTCCAGCACCCGCAGTAATTTTGCTTGTAAAGGAAGTGGAATAGTCGCAACTTCATCCAAAAATAATGTGCCCTGCTTTGCCATTGCAAAACGACCAACACGATGCTGCTTTGCATCTGTAAACGCCCCTTTGCTATGACCAAACATCTCACTTTCGAATAATGATTCTGGCACCGCGCCCATATTCACCTCAACCCAAGGTCCTGCTGAACGATTAGATTGTTGGTGTAACCACTGAGCTAAATGACTTTTCCCCGCGCCACTTGGGCCGGTAAGTAGCACCCTAGCGTCGGTTTTTGCTACTTTAGCAAGCTGCTTATATAAAGATTGCATCGCCTGAGAGCGCCATTGAAACGCGCCGCGCTCGCTGTGTTTTGCTACGATATTCGCTTGCTTTAATGATATTTTGAGTTGTTGCTGCACGGCTTGCAGCAGCTGCTGATTGTCCCATGGCTTTTCGATGAAGTCGCTCGCACCAAGCTGCATTGCAGACACCGCTAACGCGACATTTCCCCAACCGGTAATACAGATCACAGGCACATTAAGATTGGAGTCACGTAGCCAGCGCAAAAAGTCCAGCCCTTCATTGCCTGAGGTGGTATCTCGGGAGAAGTTCATATCGAGCAAGGCTAATGACACTTGCTTAGCGGTGAGCAGTGGCTTGGCAAGTTCAAGGGTTGCCGCCTCAATTACATTGAAACCTTGATCTTCTAAAAAGAATACGGCGCTGAGGCGTACTTCGGCGTTATCGTCGATAACCAGTATTGTGGGCTTTTCCATAGGGGGAATTTTTATTGTTATAGGGTTTCAGCGGAGCATAGTGTGCTCCGCGAATATAAAATTATAACCAACGGATGATTGTACTTAAGGTATGGCTTTCACCTGGTGCAAGTTGCACGGCATCGTCCATTACGTTACAAGCTTCTAAGCACAACATCTTGTGGTATTCATCATCATTAAAGTTGCTTAAACGCTGTGACTTTTCAATCCATGGGTTCCAAAGCACACAAGAAGTTGAGTTTTCACGTTTTACTTCAATAATGCCCGCAGGCGTGTTGATGGTTTGCACTGGGCTTGCTTGGGTGTACACCATATCGGTTTCGCGGGCAAAGCTAACCACTTCGGTTTGCTCAAATGGACCTTCACCAAATTCGATATATTTCGCGCCTTGTAACCCGTCTACCGTGGTATTACTGACTTCTGGCGTTGGGAAATACGTATGTAAGGCTTGCGTTAACGTAAATGGCGCATCACCAGTATTGATATTGGTCAGTCGCACTTCAAGCTTGTCTGATAACACAAACTCGACCTCTAATTGTGACGTGTGTGGCCAGTATTGCGCTTCAACTAAGGTCATCGGTAGTGTGAGTTTAACGGTAATTTCATCGCTTTTTTCTTCAACGCTGTGCGCACGCCAAAGTAGCTTGCGAGCAACCCCATGAATTGGCCAATCCGCTTTGCTATGTACGCCAAACCAAGGCCAACAGATTGGAATACCACCGCGTACTGGTTTACCTTCAAGGTAATCTTCCGCCTCAGAAACCCAAATTAAATTGCCTTTTCCTGCTGGTGTAAACTCGGTTAGTTGCGCACCCTGTAAAAAGATCTTCGCTTGGCAAAATGCACTGTCGACCCAAATATACTCAAGTCCGGACTCGGTGCGCTCGATTGAAACTGAAGGTGATAATTCCATGGTGATTCCTACGTCAACTCAATGATATGCCTACCTTACCACTTAAATACTACGAGTAAACTGTTATCCATCCAATTTGAAAGTTATTCAATTATACCAATGCGGTTGCACCGCGAGAGTATTACTCTCACGGTTTATGGAACTTGAGGATTGGGCTAAAGCTATACTTTAAATTTGCCCACCAGCTCTGTGAGCGTGCTCGACAATGAATGTAATCTCACGCCATTTTGATTGGTATTCACAGCGATATCACTCACGCTATCCGCAGCATTTTTAATTTCCACCACGTTGCGATTAATGTCTTCAGCAACATGTTGCTGCTCTTCAGCTGCGGTGGCGATTTGCGTGTTAAGGTCGCTAATATTGACAATCGCTTGGGTAATTTCACTAAATTGTTGTTGCGCTGAGTTTGTCAGTTCAACCGTTTGCTCCGTACGCGTTAGGCTGCGCTTCATTTCTCCCGACACCATTTCCGTCATTTTTCTAAGCTTATCAAGCTGAGAGGCAATTTCTTCCGTCGATTCAGAGGTACGCTGTGACAACGCGCGTACTTCATCAGCCACAACGGCAAAGCCACGGCCATGTTCACCTGCCCGTGCCGCCTCAATTGCCGCATTTAATGCCAAAAGATTAGTTTGCTCCGCTATGCCTCGGATCACGCTGAGTATCGACATAATATTTTCGCTTTCGGTGTCGAGCTGCATGATATCTGCGGTTGCCTTATTGATCACTTCAGATAACGTTGTGACGCTCTCGACAGACTCTGTGATCACCCTTTGGCCCAGCTCAGATGCTTGCTGAGTTTGTCCGGCAAGCTCAGCTGCATTGGCGCAGCTTGCCGCCACTTCGTTTGCGGTTGCCGCCATCTCATTAATTGCGGTGGCAGCCATTTCAAGCGCTTGCTGTTGTTGACTGGTAGCGCCCGTGAGCTGATCAGATTGTGAAGCGGTTTGTCGTGAGGTTTCATTAACTTGCTGTGCACACTCATTGATTTGCGTCACCAACTCAGCAATGAGATTTAAAAACAAATTAAAGCTCGTCGCCAGTTTGCCTGTTTCATCCTGAGCTTTAATGTCTAAACGCTGCGTTAAATCACCACCGCCTTGCGAAATTTCAGTTAAACCGTCACTCACTTCTACAATGGGCGCTGAAATCAACTTAGAAATATAACTTGCTAGCAACAAAAATACGGTGATCAGGACAGCACTTAGAATCAATATCGTCAGCGTCATCGCATTGGCTGCAGCCATTACCTCACTTTTTTCAACTAAACCAATAAACTTCCAGCCTAATTTGGGTGCTGTATAGATGTTGGCAAAGTAGTCTTGCCCGTTAATTTCGAGCTCAAATAGCCCATCTTTATTTTGAGCCAATTCACGATAGCGGCCGTTCGCAATGTCTGCCAACTTTTTAAATCTATGTTCGGAGAACTTGGCATCGACCAGCACATTTCCAGTGTCTTCCACTAGCATTAAATAGCCGGTCTCGCCCAATTTGATATTGCGGATGATTTTGGTCAGCCCTTGCAGTGACACATCCATACCTTGGACACCCACGGTTTGACCATTGGCAGTAACCGCTTTTACCGTCGACACAATCACCATATCATCCGGCGCCCAATAATAGGCGCTAGTGCGGATCGTCTCACCATTTCCCGATTGCCCTGTTTGATACCAAGGACGCTGTCTAGGATCGTAGTTTGCATTCACTTCACCTAGAGGCCATTGAATATAACCACCTTGCTGATTCCCCATGTAGATATAGGCAATGCCGGGGTGCGTGTTACCAAAGTGCTCAAATAACGAATATGCTGCTTGCTCTGTTTTACTTCCTACTTTGGAATTAAGTCGAGTGGTGCTGGTTGAATCCATATAAGTTTTCACGTCTTGCTGCGCGCTCAAGACTTGTGCATGGGTTGCCAAATAGTCTACGTTTTTTGCAATTTCATCAAAAAACATCTGTATGCCATTCTCAACCTGTAGCGCCTCTCGATCACTGAGCTCCGAGAAGGTCTCTATTCCCTGCTGCCTAGTTTGACTGATAATAAGCCCCGCGATGATTAACAAAGGAAGCGCGATTGCCGTTGCGAAAGACAGCTTTAATTTTTGCGATATATTCATGAATAAACACCATTTCACAGATAGTAAAAATATAGTGAGGGATAGGCTATTGGGCAAGAATTACATACAAATGTGATCACTTGTTCGTCTTACATTCATCTTAGGTATGGTTAAATGCTGGGTAACTTTGAGGTCAGATAGGCCGCAGTGTTACTATGGATAATTCAATCAAAGACCATAAATTTATTTGCTTTCTGCAAGGATAGCTTTGGTGGTCTACAATTTGTAAGAGGTTTTTGCGCTCAACCATTTAACAACGGGACAACTATGTTAAAACTTTCAACCATCTCACTCGGATTAGGTCTAGCACTTTGCTCTAATTCAGTGCTTGCCGAAAACTCAGAAATTGACGCGCTAAAGCGCCAATTGGCTGAACTTCAGAAGAAACTCACGCAGCTAGAACAAAAAGAGCAGGCGCGAGCACAACAGGAAAAAGTCGCTAAGGCTGAAAAAGCCGAAGCAAAAGCTGAAACTAAAACTCAAGTTGCAGCAGCTGAAACAAAACCGACCATCAAAGTCGGCGGCGCGATCAGAACAAACTACAGCCATACGTCTTATGACGATGACAACAAGAACCGTGGTGGCGATTTTGACTTCGATATTTTCAGATTGAACTTCTCTGGCAATGTCGGAGGCTTTGGCTTAAATGCTGAAATCCGCTTTTTCGACTATATGACAGCGGTAAAATACGCTTATCTCGACTATGACTTTGCCGACCATTGGCAAGCTCAGGTTGGTATGACGAAAGTACCTTTTGGTAACTCACCTTACAATTCGCACAACTGGTTCTTTAACACCACCTATTATATTGGTCTTGAAGACGACCACGACATGGGGGTGGTATTTAAACGTAAAGTGGCGGACAACTGGCAGCTTGATCTTGGCTTTTTCAAAAATGATGAGCTAGGTGGTGTCGATGGTTACGTGGATGACCGCAGCGATCGCTACTCTTATGACGTGGTAGGTTTCCGTAAAGCGGGCGATGGCGTTTATGACGACCCAACGCAACCAATCGGCGAATATAACACCTTTGTTGGTCGTTACGCGTACCATATTGAACACAACGGTGGCACAACTGAAATCGGCGTCTCTGGCCTTGCCGGTGGCCTTCACGATGGTAATGACCGAGCAGGTGATTACAACGCGTGGGCACTACATTTAAATAGCAACATAGGCCCTTGGAACTTACAGTTACAACACGGTGAATACCATTACGATATTGATGATGTAAACCGTATGGCAGTAGGTGCTTATGCATTTTATGATTCCATCGCAGCAGAAGCCACCATGTCGAACTTTAATGTAGCGTACAACCTGCCAGTTGAGTTCGGTCCAATTACCGATCTGCAATTTTATAACGACTTCGGTATTATTTACGACAAATCCGATAACACTGAAGACACTTGGATGAATGTCACAGGTGTGTCACTCGCTGCGGGTGCATTCTTCACCTATGTTGATTTAGTTCACGCGAAAAACCAGCCGTTTATTGGTGGTTCAATCGCAGGCGATAGTGACGAAAGCGAGCGTCGCTTCAACATTAACTTCGGTTATTACTTTTAATCTTTGGGATTAATTTTAGATATTAAATGAAAAAGGCGATGCACTAGTTGGCGCATCGCCTTTTTATTTCCTTGTTTTCTGTCATACCAATAAGACCAACGTTAGTTTGTGGCTGCCCTCCAACCAAGGCGTTCCGCTTCAGCGGCGGCAAATTGAGGTAAGTCTGTGGCGATAAATTGTTTGTGGAGTATTTGCACACCAAGCAAGTGATTGATCACGGCATCTAGTTGCACTTTGAGTGAATCATCTGCGTCTGGCGATTCATGTAACTCAAATAGCGCATTTACCGCTTCAAAGTCTAATAAGCCAGCGGCTTCTACAGCTTGTCTAGATAAGTATTTATCGGCCAGCACGCGCATTGCCGCCCATTTTTTCTCATCCGAGTGCGCCGGTGGTGCCATAAAAGCAAACTTTTCTCGTTCATACAGTACTTCTGGCAGCAGCCCTTTCATCGCTTCACGTAACACATACTTTTCTTTACGATCTTTAATGCGATATTGCGGGGGAATGGTAAAGGCAAACTCAGCGAGGTGATGATCCAAAAAGGCAGGCCTTGCCTCCATCGAATTGGCCATATCGACCCTATCTCCACCCCAAGTTAATATTTGCCCCTCAAGCATGGTTTTAATCCACACATACTGGGCTTTGTCGAGTGGATGGCGGGACTCTAACATGGTATCATCTAAAGTCTCAGCGATTGCTTTGCCTGCGTCATAACCCGTGAGTATTTCTCTGTGTTCGGCGGCAACGAGTTGATGGGCAAAGTGACTGCATGACAGCCAAGGCTGCAAACAACTTGGTGTGAAACCAACCACCTCATCTAATGCTGCACTATCGTATTGCTCACGGGAAAGCATAGCCCCCTTAAACAACTTATTGCTGTCTTCCAGCATGGTTTGCCACTGGGCTTTTTCGGTGTCATCAAGTTCATCTAAGCCATATAAAAACAGGTCTTTTCTAAATGCTGGATAACCCGCAAAAAGCTCATCGGAGCCTTCTCCGGTCATCACAACTTTATAATTAGACTCGTTAACTTGCTGGCTCATCAAATACTTAGCAACACCAAGCGTGTTATAAATAGTTCGTTCGGTATGCCATAAGGTTCGCTCGAAATGGCCATATAGCTCGTCACCGCTTAACGACATAATATGATGATCGGCCTTGGTGGCTTGCGCCATTTGCTTTGCAATCGGCGTTTCGTCGTACTCAGCACTATCAAAGCCTATGGTAAAGGCCTTAATTGGTGCTTGTGCCGCAGCTGAAGACAAACCCAAAATAGCGCACGAGTCTATGCCACCACTTAAGTAACAACCTACCGGAACGTCCGCCGTGAGTCTCAACTGCACCGCCTCTAGCAGCTGTTTGCGCACGCCATCAATGTAATATTCTTCATCTTTGCTGTTCAAATACGATTGCGCCGTTGGAAAGTTAACATCCCAATAAGGTCTATCTTCAATGCTAAAACCTTGTTCGCTTCTGGTGATGCTAACAACATGTCCAGGTTTGATTTGATGTACATTCGCAAATGCCGTGCTGCCAGGCACCATGACTTGGATCAGTTGATGAAATAGACCTTCACTTGAGAATCGACGCTTAACTTTAGGATTGGCAAACAGCACTTTCAGTTCTGAGCCAAACACAATTTCGTCGTCTGCTTGAGTGTAGTACAAAGGTTTAATACCAAAGCGGTCTCTCACCAAGTGCAACGTATCGGTTTGCTGGTCATACAACGCAAACGCGAACTCACCGCGCAGATGCGTCAGCATCTCATCGAGACCAAGCTGCTGATATAAGTGCATAGCAATTTCTGAGTCGCTTTTACTTTGGAACCTTGCCCCTTTTGCTACCAGCTCAGCTCGGATCCGCGCGTAATCGTAAAACTCACCGTTGTGAGCCAACATTAGACGCTTGTCAGAACTAATAAAGGGCTGCCGCCCTCGCTGCTCGTCGAGGTCGATTATCGACAGTCTGGCGTGACTAAATCCCACGCCAGCCATTTGTTTATAGCCAAAACCGTCGGGGCCACGATGATGTTGAATGGCTGCCATGTTTACTAATAATTGATTATCTACTTGTGTTTGCGCTTGCGTTGAAAAAATACCAGCAATTCCGCACATAATATCTCCCTAAATCACATCCATCACAGTACTGGCGCGCTGCACCATACAGGTCAATAAGGCTTGGCGTAAAAAGACGGCACCACGTGCCTGACTAAAATACCAATTGTGTGGCGTGGCATCTAAACTGGTGCACAGCTCTTCACCTCGAGCCAGAGGGTGAAGCACTATCGCATCGGGCTTAAAGGGGGAATCTGCGCTCAATTTAAACGACTTTCCATAGGTTTCGAAGCTTTCACCAACCCATGCAATGGAATTGATATACACCACATCAAGCTCAGGTAAAACGGCGTTCAAGTCATGGCCGATAGACACTTTGACCCCCGCTTCCTCTAACTGGGCTAATTGGTCGCTCGACACCGCTTCCTCGACACTCTCGTCGTAGAGCAGGAATATTTCGTCCACAATGCGCGGAAAATGTGTAAACATTTTCAGCAGGCTACGCACCGTACGCATTTGACTCGGCACGCCAATCACACCAATTTTTATAGGACTAAAGGCTTCGCTGTCAGGGAGTAATAACGACGGCCGCCATTTGAAGATAGTGTATAGATCAGACATCGCTTGTGTTGGGTGCTCATCAATGCCATTACCTGCGTTGATAATTGGGATCCGTAGGCTGTGGATCATCTCTTCAATAGACTCCACAGAAGTGTCACGTAAAACGACACAATCGCCATAATTATTGAACATCTCGGCGACATCTTGCAGCGACTCCCCTTTCGCAATGCCCGTTGAGGAGCGATCGGTGATCGACATAATATCGCCCCCCAAGCGGTGCCATGCACTTTCAAACGACAGACGGGTGCGAGTGCTGGGTTCATAAAACGCACTGATCAAAATTTTGCCACTAAGCGGCGAGCTGAACCTTGCAGGGTTACTTTCATATTTCGCGGCGAGGCGGAATAGCTGGATCAGCACGTCTCGGTCAAGGTGGTCGACACTGATAATGTGCTTATTCTCCAAACAATGCAGCCTGTCCCCGTCTTCTTGTATCGCTCTGAGTAATGCTTTGGGATGTGCATCCCCGTAAACATCCGGCTGCGCTCGATTAAACTCTACTTGCTGCGCACTTACCATAACTGCCTCTTTTTAAAATCAATAAGGAACATAACGACAAGGACAACAGGACATAAACAACTGAGCACTATGGCCAGCCAAATTAAACTAGAAAATGCGCCCAATGAGATCATACATCCTCCACTTTGCTTTGTGTGCCCAACGCTTGCCAATGGAATGATTGCTGACTAAAACGCCAAGCAATCACACAAACTAATAACGACACCGCACAAGAAACTAATGCAGCGACATAAAAGCCAATATAAAAATACCCAATCAAACCAGATAGCGTGCCAAGCAACATAGCCCAGCCAGCGCTATTTCCCGTCATTCGCGCAAAGTACAAACCAAATACGATAGGCCAAATGGTGCTGGCGACGAAGGCACCAGCGAAGTTCAACAAGGCACCCAGCGTGGCGATTTTTGGTAAACACAAAAGCCAAGTTACTACACCTAAGATGACAATAATCCACTTAGCACTTTTTAAGCGTTCGCTATCGCTCGCCTTTGGTTTGATGTATTGCAGGTAAATATCTTGATTGATGAGATCTGACGTTGCGGCGAGCAGAGAGTCCAAACTCGATGCTAGCGCTGAGAACACCACAATGAACAGAATGATCGAACCGGTATAGCCGAGCACTTGGCTTGCAACCAAGGGTCCCACCATATCGGCGCTAGCGGGATACAAACCTAAACTCGGCGCTGCCAGCGCAATAAACCCAGTTACGATGGGGATCGGTAGCCACAGCAGACCTGCGATAAAATACGCCTTTTTGCCCACCCCACCTTTAAATGCAAACGCCCTTGACCACCATACGTTGCTGTGAAAAATTTCTCCTAAACCAAAAAAGATATTGTTGAATAAAAACATCACAGCGGCAGGAAAAAGCAGGTCGAGTAGCTTGGGGTGGTCGCTACTGAGTTTTTGGTGAATTGGTTCAAGCCCAACATTCATCGCCACGACAATGGCAATTCCGACGACACCTGCCAAAATAATAATGGCCTGTAGAAAGTCCGTGGCGATCACCGCTTTTAGACCGCCAAAGAGCGTGTAGACCACACACATCAGCAGAATAATCGACATACCAAGGTGATAATCTAAGCCACTTAGGGTGTGTAGCAAAATGCCACCGGCCATGCCTAGACTAACGAGCCAGCTCATGGCATACACGAAAGAGATCAGCAAAAAGACCCACCAAGAGAAACGCCCAAACCGCAACCGCATGAAGTCGCCACTGGTGTAGCCGTGGGGTAGTAAAGTTTTGATGCGTTGGCTTAGCGGCGCAAATAGCAACAATCCGAATGCGGCACAGGCGTAGCCTATCATGCCCCAAATACCAAACTGATAAGTGAGCTGTGGCGCAACTAAAGTGGTATTACTGGTGACCCAAGTTGCCATCGCAGTGGCACAAGCAAAGGCCAACCCAACATTTCTACCGGCCAGCGCAAATTCATTATGTGACTGCACGCGCCTGCCAATCCACCAGCCAAAAAATACCCATAGCAAAGCAAACGCTAGGGCAAGACCGAGCGCCAATGAAGCATTTATCATACGCTTTCCTTATCGTGCGTTTGCTTATTACCCACCATAATCATCCCTACAAGTAGCACAAATAAGCACAAGCCCAGTACAAACAGCGCAAGCGCCAGCGTTAACTGATGATGTTTGACTGAAAATGAGACCGACGTTTGTGCCGAGTTAGCAGAGGGACTACCTAAGGTTGCGAGATAATCACCATCAGCCAAGCCACTAATGGTTACCGCTTGTTGAGTCGGCTGAAGCGAAAGGGAGAGGGAGTAAGGTTCCGAAAGATGTTGAATGGATAGCTGTGTTGGTTGTTGTAGAGGGGGACCTGTACGCTCAATGTGTAGCGTAATAAACCCAGCAGTCACGACCTCATCGCTCACCCTCAGCGAGGCGGCAAGCCCATTAAAGCTCGCAGCAAGTAAGACCAAGGTTACTACTCGGGCGATCCACATCCTCATAATCCCTAACTGCGGTTATCCAAGTCCGAATTCGCCGCAAGTTTTGCTATCCACATTATTCTAGTAGTAACAAAGACTAGCCCAAGGATCAAATTTGTCTAGTAAAGCCTCACCCAATTTCACCCCAGCCTTACATTTATTCTTTTGTTTTTATTGCTCTTTTTTGAACACATTGCAGCAGTAAATTACTCCCAGCTTCAACATCATGCCAATGACTCCATTCGTCTGGCGCATGGCTAACGCCGTTGAGTGATGGAATAAATATCAGCCCCGTGGGACACACTTCTGAAAAAAACTGGCTATCGTGACCAGCACCACTTGGCATGATTTGATAATTCAGCGACAAGGTCTCTGCCTGTTGACTAATAAATTCCACCATCTCAGGTGTACACTTCATTGGAGACAACCAACTCACCTGCTCGTATTCAAACATTAAATGGTGTTTTCGAGCGATGGCTGAAAGCGCTTTACGACAGGCAATTTCAAGGTTCTCCATCACCGTTTCGTCCATATCACGCGCGACGATGGTGAAATCCACCTCTCCAGCAATCGTATGTGCAAAACCCGGCTTTAATTCTGCCTTACCGACGGTGATCCTCGTGGTATCTGTGCCGTCCTCTGCAATAATACGGTCTAACTGGTAGGCAAAGTCAGCCAACCCCATAAAGGCGTCGCTGCGCATCTCCATGGGGGCTGTGCCTGCGTGGTCGGCCTTTCCAATTAATTTCACCATCCATTTAAATACCCCCGAAATCCCTTCCACCACACCAATTTGAATGCCTTTTTGATCAAGCACGGGCCCTTGCTCTATATGTAATTCAAAAAAACTATTTATTTGCTCAGGTTCTAGCCTCGCATTCAGTGCATCCATAGGGTCTAACCCTTGCGCGCGCATGGCATCACTAAGCATACAGCCATCCGCATCATGACTTGTGAGTAATTGGTGAGGCGTTAACTTCCCGGTGAGCGCTTGTGCCCCGATCATGCCGCCAAAGCGCCCTTCTTCTTCACTGGTACCGATGACCCAAATCGGCCTATCCAATTGCACATTGTGCTCTTTTAAAATACGAATACACTCAAACCCCGCAATGACGCCCAAAGTACCATCAAACATGCCACCTGCTGGTACACTGTCGAGATGGGAGCCGATGATCACTGCGGGTTTCGCTGCGATATCCGGACAGGTCATTTCAATAATCACATTGCCAGCGCCATCCATACGACTCACAAATCCTTCGCTTTGTGCGCATTCCATCAGCCATTTACGCGCTGCAAAATCCTCATTGCTAAAACCTTGGCGATAAATTCCCTTATCTTCATGGTTATAGCCGAACTCCGCGAGCGCAAATAAGGTAGACTTTAGACGTTCTAAATTTACTTGCATACTTTGCTCCTCAACGTTTCAGTCGCACCACTTCCCTGTACTTAACCTGAGATCAGATTCGCTATTTCAAACACTGACGTCCGACTGATAATCTCTTTGCTTTAGCTTAGTTGAAAATTCGCGAATTTCAGCCGCTGTGATATGCTTTTAATAATTGGCTTCTGGTTAACAATGTTGGCTCAGGTCACCATGATGCGCTGCCAGTTCAGCACTCCCGAAATATGAGGATGCCTATGCGTAAAAAAATCCCCTTATTCAATCGTTGTTTTTGGCTGCATGTTGCTGGCATCGTCTTTGTTGGTCTCGGCTTTATCGGCATGGCACTGCCTGTTATGCCTACCACCATCTTTTTTATTCTTGCCCTTGCTTGCTTTACCCGCTCTTCTCCTAAGTTAGAAAACTGGCTGCTTACCCACCCCAAATTTGGCCCGAGTCTGCTTGCATGGCGACAACATCAGGTGATCCCCATAAAAGGCAAGATTGGCGCGGCGGTTGGCATGAGTGTTGGCTTACTGGCACTGAGCTTTAGTGGCGCACCTGTTTGGGTGGTGTGGTCTGTCGCTATAACCGAAGCCGGAGTGCTCAGCTATATTCTAACGCGTCCGTCCATAATTCCTGTAAGCACAAAGTAGCCCCACTTATAACAAACAAAATAAAAACAACAAAAATACATATATAACCCACTATTTACATTAAGTCCCTTTTTAGGGTATATAGTTTGTTCTTGTAAAAGAAACAATAAAAACTGAGATACCATGAAAATAAAAATAACTTATCTAGCTACTTTGCTAGGCATACTTCATGGCACTGTTAGTGCCCAACAAGAATACCCATTATTTCCAGGTGATCCCCTTGTCAACCAACAATGGCATTTGAAAAATACAGGGCAAAATGCTTTTTCTGAGCGAGGTGGTGTTGCAGGAGAAGATCTAAACCTTAGCCTTACTCATGCGCTTGGTATTATGGGAACAGGCGTAACCACCGCAGTCATCGACGGTGGTGTTGAGCTTACTCACCCTGATCTTATAAACAATGTAAAACCAGGCTCATGGGATTTCCTTACGAATTCTGCTGATTTAAAACCAGCCAACAGCGGCGATGGTCACGGTACAGGTGTCGCAGGTATCATTGCTGCCAGTGCATTTAATGGCATTGGCGGTCGTGGTGTCGCACCTAGAGCCGGGCTCGTTGGCTTTAACTATCTTAAAAACGGAAGTATGGAAAATTGGTTACAGTCTCACGGCATGTATTCTGATGGTTTCAACAAAGCTTCTTTTGATTTTCCTAGAGTATTTAACCAAAGCTATGGCCGAACCCTTTCATCACCGCAAACATTTAACTACGACTTCTCTCCATGGCTACAGACCTATGAAGATGCTCAAGAAGAGATCACGACTACAAGTCACAGCGGCCGCGGTGCAATTTTCGTAAAATCTGCAGGTAATGGTTACCAAGCTCAAAGCTTTAATGCCAGTGGTTTAGGGCCTGGGTATCTATGGTTTGCAAATCGTAACCATGGCTTACCAATGCAAGATGTTAACTTAGAGCGTATTGATACCAGCTATTGGAATTTGGTTGTGTCTGCTTATAATGCTGACGGTAAACGCTCGTCATACTCTACGGTTGGTTCAAGCGTCTTTGTCAGTGCGCCTGGCGGTGAGTACGGCTCAACCACTCCCGCTATAATCTCTACGGACATCAGTGGCTGTGACTGGGGAAGCAACCCGACCAATCTGCGTAACACCTTACATGGAAGCCATCCACTGGATCCTAATTGTGATTATAATGCAACGATGAACGGCACTTCTTCCGCTGCACCAAACACAACAGGGGCAATTGCACTTATCATGTCAGCAAACCCGGCATTAACTTGGCGCGATGTGAGACATATCTTAGCCTCTACAGCGCGTAAAATTGATGCGGACAATCCTGGCGTTACATTGACCTTTAATAATGCGGCTGGAGAAGCACAACAATATGATGCGATCCCCGCATGGCAGCGCAATGCTGCAGGTTATAACTACCATGGCTTCTACGGCTTTGGTGCAATTGATGTTGATGCTGCAGTAAATATGGCTCGTTTCTATAATGAAGATAGAGGTAATTTCACTGTCACCCCTTGGCAGCAAGTTAATGCTAATGTCACCATTCCTGACGGTAGCCTTGCTGGCGCAGAAAGTTCGGTACAAATTGACAACGATGTCACCGTAGAAGCCGTACAGATCCGTGTAACCGGTGAGCATACCAGTACCCGTGACGTTGCAATTGAGCTTATTTCTCCATCAGGTACTCGCAGCGTATTAATGACGCCAAGAACAGGAACTATTTCTGGACGCAACGGCTTTAATGATATGCAAATGCTATCGCATCACTTCTATGGCGAACCTGCGCAAGGCCAATGGACCATTCGGTTAATTGATACACAAAGTGAGGACGAAGCCTTTATCTTTGATCCAGTAAGTGGCGCACCGGACATTCGTGCTGTACACAGAAATAATGCGCAAGATGGCCAGCTTACCTCTTGGCAAATTCGTTTTATTGGTCATAACTAAGGAGAACCATTATGAAAGCACTCTTTTTATCAGTCATACTACTTAGTGGCCAAGCTCTTGCGACCGACAATGTGTTGATAGAATTAACTGAGGCGCCACACGGTGCTGAAATAAGTATTAATAACCACGCTTTTGTTTCTCTTGAGGGAGATAACACCACGCTCGTTAAGGGATTGAAACTACAATCCCCTTCTACAGGAGAAATCTACACAGTAACGGGTGAAATCATTGTTGAACACTTGCCTCTCGTCAATGCACATTCTTTTGCTCGCGATAATAGCCTAGTTCTCAGCTATGTTCGTGGTAGTCGTGCTATCTACAGACACACAGACGCACAAACAGATCTCACAACCTTGAATGCACAATTGCGTACACAAGCGGGGGTTTTAAGCACTCAGATAGGCTTACAGCTTGAAGGATTAGAAAGCGAGTGATATTAACGAATGAGAGGCCTACCTCTCATTCTCCTCTAGACATATAATGCGATTCAAGTTGGTTTTGTTACGCCTACGCCAAACCCACTTTCGTTCTGCCTGCCCCAAACTAGCGCCATTTCTTTTATGATTTTATGTTTCTGATAAAGCAGTGGCAAAAAGGGATATTTAAAGCTTTCTACAGATACACACTTATACACTTTATGAATTCCTCCTATTTAAGGAACATATTACACTTAGATCCCGTGATTCGATAACGCGCGACGTCAACATGTTGCAGCTGGAGTAATGAGGCTGAATACTATAAAATATTGGGTTTCGAATATTTACTTTATAGTCTTAATAAGAAACCTTCTTCATATGAACTGTTAAGTAGCTCAACTTTACTCACTTGGAATACCGCATACATCTGAAAGACTCATGTATGTTTCGAACTATTGGTAAACGAACTAGATGTTAGAGAAAAAGACGCTTTTTAGCGTGATTTATAGTTTTATTGAGCAACTTGCAAGACGAGGGATCACGGTATTAGTCACCTTAGTGTTGGCTTACTTCCTAACACCTGATGAATATGGCTTGGTTGCCATGATGGCATTGTTTTTAACTTTGGGTCAAACATTGATGGAATCGGGCTTTCGCTCTGCATTGATCCGAAAAGAAAATCTCTCTCAGGTAGATACCAATACTGCATTTTTTGCCAACATTGCCATCGCTGTTTTAGCCGTCGCTATACTATTTTTCAGTGCTCCTTTTGTCGCCGACTTTTACCAGCGCGCGGAACTCACACTGATGATTAGAGTGAGCGCTCTGTCTTTGATTTTTAACTCTCTACATGTCGTTCAAATGGCAATGCTATCACGTGAAATGCAGTTTAATCGGATTTTACGAGCGAACTTTCCAGCAGTTTTTATATCTGGTATCAGCGCGGTTTTTCTCGCCTATCTAGGATTTGGTGTATGGGCGTTAATTATCCAGATCCAGATTACAGCAATCCTAATTGCAGCATTTCTTTGGTGGCAAAGTGATTGGCGACCTACCCTCAGCGTTTCGATGGAATCTTTAAAAGAAATCTATAATTATGGCTATAAAATCCTACTTTCGAGTTTCCTAGATACCTTTTATAAAAACTTTACAGTTATGGTAGTCGCAAAAGTCTTAAGCGCGTCGGTTGCTGGGTTGTATTTTTTTGCGGATCGGATCCGCGAGTTATTGGTTTCACAACTCATAACTTCAATTCAAACGGTTACGTTCCCTGCACTTTCTTCTATTCAAAGTGATAGTGCGCGGCTTAAAAATGGCTACCAACGTGTGATGTCTATCATGACTTTTTTAGTCTTTCCTGTTCTGATTACACTTTGCGCGTTATCTAACCTTATTTTTCAAGCATTACTCCCTGAGAAATGGTTACCAGCGGTACCCTATTTGCAGATTATGTGTCTAACTAGCATGGCTATGCCTTTAGCTTCGATCAATATAAATATTATGAAAGTAAAAGGTCGTAGCGATTGGTTTTTGTATTTAGAGCTGTGCAAAGCAGCCTTGGGTCTAATCGCATTATTTTTTACCTATGAGCACGGCGTAACCGCAATCCTATTCGGGCAATTAGCCAGCCAATATTTAGTTTACTTTCCGAGTGTTATCTTTGCTAATCGACTCGTGGATTATCCACTTAAAGAACAACTTTCAGACTTCATACCGAGTCTACTTATCGCGGCATTCACTGGAATATCAGTGTGGTTGGCGCAACAATACTTAGCTTTAAATGTTTGGGTCGAGCTAATTTTACTCGGCAGTGTAGCTGTCGCCATGTACCTAGCTCTCGCTTTACTTCTAAAGCTAGAAGCAGGAAAACACACTCTTCAAATGCTCAAGAAAGCAAAAAAGAATTAATAGGGGTTATAGATTGAAAACGTTTCTGCTCGTTAATGAGAATGGCTCAGACAATATTGGCGATCATGCTATCAATGAAGGCTTAAAAGCACTATTGAGTGAGGCGGGTTGCAACTATGTCAGTGAACCCTACTCTACCACGCATACTGCCCCCGAAGGTAGTAATGCTGATGAAAGCGTGTCTCCAACATTAAGCCAAAAGTTGCGTAAAACTCTATTTAAATTCAAACCATTTTATCTGCTGATGTGGTTGCTAAAACATAAAGGCAGAATAAAACAAAGCTGCAGCGGTAATTACGATGGCATAATTATTGGTGGTGGACAGCTCATTTTATCTGGCGCTGCATTTCCGCCAGCGTTGTATGCCTGGGCACGTTATGCGAAAAAAAATAAAATCCCACTATATTTATTGGGTGTAGGATGCGGCGAGCATTTTCATCGCAGTGAAACTTGGCTGATCAGCAAAGCCTTAACAACAACCACCCGAATTTGTGTGAGAGAGCATGAGTCTGTCATTAAGTTAGATAATTACTTTACCGCTAACGCTGAGTTTTGTCCTGATTTAGCATTTGGCTTACAGCCGATTGTAGGTCAAGAAACCCGCAAGGGACTCATGGTTGGAATGACAGATTACGCAGTATTTAAACGTTATCGTCATGAAGTGTCAGCGCCAAAGGTAGAAAGCTACCAAGAATATCTCACGGTCTGGTACGACAAAGTATTAGCAATGCACACGCCTGGTACTCCTATTGTGCTTGCCTCCACAACGCATACTGATGCGCAGTGTAACCGTGACTTATATCAGCGATTAAGTGCTAGTGCAGTGAGCGCTGACGTAAGGTTGATTGATGGCGTGTTACCACTAGAAGCGTACCGCCGCGAGTTATCGGTTATTGATACCGTTTTTTCGGGTCGAATGCACTCCCTCATACTTGGCAAAATAGAAGGCGCGGCCATACAACCATGGGTTATCTCTAAAAAGATTGAAAACTTTTTAGGATTATACGCCGATCAGGACATTATAGAGCTCAAAACGCAGCTACAAGGTATTGTACGCGAGATTGGAGCACATGGTGAGTAAACCTAAAACGGTGTATTTACTCAGCCACGAACAGCCACCAATGCTTGGTGGCGCAGGCGTCGTTGCGCAAACGATATTTACGGGGTTGCGCGCATTGGGGTTGAACATCACCAAAAGCGTTGCCGCGACACACTTTGCATCCCCTTTTGCTCGCGTTGCTGGCTTCTTTTTTGCTTTTCGCGCTTTGCTATCAGATGTAATCATTATAAATGACCTGTATTACAAGAAGCTGTGGTTAACGCTTTTTCGCGGCTATTGTTGTAGCCGCTGCATCATCTATTTACATGGTTCAGAACCTGAATTTCTTATTCAGGATGCACGCTACCGAGATACCTTTCTAAATATGTGTATCAAGGCACAAAAAGTTATTGCTGTGTCTGATTACATGAAGCAAAAATTATTAGACAGCATAGCTGATGAGAAAATAAAGACACTTGTTGCGCAGAATACTGTCGTAATACGCAATGGCATCGACACCGAGTGTTTTCAATTGCAGCCGGAAGTTGAGGTAGTCCGTCCTTTAACGCTCGTTACAGCTAGCCGCATTGTAAAAGAAAAAGGGTACATAGAGGTCGCTCAACAAATAGTGAAAATACGTGAGATATTGGATATACCTATTCGTTGGAATATCGTTGGTGATGGCCCATTTAGGGCTGAACTTGAGAGTTACATCAAAACGCTTGGGCTATCTGAGCAGGTTCACTTTCTCGGTCGCTTAAATCATCGCCAATTGGCCACAACATATAATCAAGCCGATATCTTTGTCTTACTCTCAAACTTGCAAGAGTCTCTTGGCTTAGTGTTTATGGAAGCAAGTAGTTGTGGTTGTTGGTCCATTGGCTACAACCGATTCGGTGCCAAAGAAGCCATTATTGCAGGGCAAACAGGCAATTTCATTGATTCGCCAGAAGCACTACCAAACGCTATCGCGAACTACTATCATGATTCGACTGTCACTAGGACACAAATCAGTGTTTGCGCACGTAGTCACTTTTCTGCTGTTCATGCCACTACGCAACTTAAGAACACCATTTTAGGAATAGAATAAATGAACGTAGTTTTTTACCTTGATGATTTATTTGGTGGTGGCGTGCAAAGGCGTACTATGCGCTTATTGCAAGGCATCAAAGATAACGATACAGAAAACGCGCTTAATGTTCACCTCATTGTCAATCAACCTGGAGGTGAAAATAAAGCCATGGTGCCAAAGCAAGTCACTTATCATACTTTGGGTGGCGTGTCAGGCAAACAACTTAAGAGCGAGTTAGGTGCACAGCTGATATCTTTAAATCCAGATATTGTCGTATGTTGTATGGGTCAGCAGTTTATTCAAGCACTAAAACACAGAGCACGTTTACCTAAAGATTGCAGATGGTATGTTATTCAAGCAGTGCCAGTAAAGCTTATTGCCTATAGCTGGCTCAAGAACAAGATAAGAACACTGGCTATCAAACTATTCTACCCACAAGCAGATAAAGTTCTTTGTGTGTCAGATGACGTACGTATCACCGTTGCAAATCTAAGCTCCGCGCTGCAAAAAAAGGCTCATACCATATATAATCCAGTGGTCTCAGAGAACCTCTTAACTCTTGCACAAGAGCATGTAGAACACCCATTCTTTGATTCCAATAACATTGTGTTAGTAGCAGCAGGTCGCCTAAATGTGCAAAAAGACTACGGTACGATGTTGCAAGCATTCGCTTTACTAATACAACAGCATCCCGATAAGCCTTTTAAACTGCTTATTTTAGGAAATGGTGAACTTGAAGAACAATTAAAGACCCATATTGATGCACTAGGGATCGCAGATAAAGTAGACTTGTATGGCTTTACTGACAACCCATATAAATTTATTCGTAAAGCAGATCTGTTTGTAATGTCATCTTTGTGGGAAGGACTACCAAATGCAATGGTAGAGTCGCTAGCCATAGGTAAACCTGTCGTTTCCTGTGACTGTGTTGCAGGTCCTCGGGAAATTCTAAAAGATGGTCAATTGGGTACACTTGTACCTATGCAAAACCCACAAGCATTTGCTGACGGGATCATAGCTGAACTACAACAAAACCGAGACACTCAAGCGTTGCAAGCTCGAGGTTGGGAATTCAGCGTAAATAATGCGGCGAAAAAGTATATTGCACTCTTTAAAAATGCTGAGTTATAAATTTTTGAGGCAATCAAAGTCACAACCGTCTCATATCAAAAGGTAGAGATATAGATTATGAAAATAACAGTAGTAGGGGCAGGATACGTAGGTATCTCAAATGCTGTGTTACTCGCTCAACACAATGATGTTATCGCTTTTGATGTGGATGAGCACAAAGTATCAATGCTTAACCAGCGCCAGTCACCAATTGAAGATGATTGCGTAACTCAGTTTCTACAAGAGAGGGAGCTGAGTCTAATCGCGACATCAGATAAGCAAATAGCTTATGAACATGCAGACTACGTAATTATCGCCACTCCCACGGATTACGATCCTCAAACTAACTACTTTAATACTCAGACGGTAGAAAGCGTGATTCGCGAGGTTAAAGCCATTAACCCTACAGCAGTCATGGTGATAAAATCAACTGTCCCTGTGGGTTATACAACTCGGGTTTCAGAGCAGCTAGATACTAGTAATCTTATATTTTCACCAGAGTTTTTAAGAGAGGGTAAAGCGCTTTATGACAACCTTCACCCCTCTCGCATTATTGTTGGTGAGCGCAGTGAACGAGCTGAAAAGTTTGCCCAACTATTAGCAAACGGTGCCGAAAAGCGCGATATTGCAGTACTTTTCACCGATGCAACCGAAGCCGAAGCTATCAAGCTATTTTCTAACACCTATTTAGCAATGCGTGTTGCCTATTTCAATGAGCTCGATTCTTATGCTGAAATCCATGGCCTAAACACCAGACAAATCATTGAAGGCGTGGGGCTAGATCCTCGTATCGGCGCGCATTACAATAATCCATCCTTTGGTTACGGTGGCTACTGTTTACCGAAAGACACTAAGCAGCTATTAGCCAACTACAAAGATGTACCAAACAACCTTATCCGAGCCATTGTTGATGCAAATACCACAAGAAAAGACTTTATTTCTGATGCGATCTTAAGTCGAAATCCTAAAACAGTGGGGATCTATCGTTTAATCATGAAATCAGGATCTGATAACTTTCGAGCATCCTCTATTCAGGGCATCATGAAACGCCTCAAAGCGAAAGGCATCACAGTGATAGTTTACGAACCGGTGCTAGAGGAAGCTGAGTTTTTTGGTTCAACGGTTTACCGTGATTTAGGTGAATTCAAAGCACATAGTGATGTTGTTGTTGCCAACCGAGTTGTTGATGAGATCAGGGACGTCGCTGAAAAAATTTACACTCGGGATCTATTCGGTTCTGATTGAGGAGAACAACAATGAACTATTTAGTAACTGGTGCGGCTGGTTTTATCGGTAGTGCAGTGGTGAAAAAGCTAACAAACCAAGGGCACCGAGTTGTTGGCATTGATAACCTCAATGACTATTACGAAGTTAGTCTTAAAGAAGCGCGTCTTGCACGTATAGAACACCCATTATTTCAGTTTATCAAACTCGATATTAGTGATCGTGAGCAAACATTAGCGCTCTTTGAAAGCCACCAGTTTCACCGCGTTATTCATCTAGCTGCTCAAGCCGGTGTACGCTATTCGATTGAAAATCCTCATGCTTACGCCGACTCAAACTTGGTGGGCCACTTAAACATTTTAGAAGGATGCAGAGCAACTAATGTAGGCCATCTTATCTATGCATCTTCAAGCTCTGTTTATGGTCTCAACCAGAAAGTGCCTTTTTCGACCTCAGACTCAGTAGATCATCCCATATCGCTTTACGCAGCAACTAAGAAATCTAACGAGTTAATGGCGCATAGTTACTCTCATCTGTATCAAATTCCCACCACCGGTTTACGCTTTTTTACTGTTTATGGCTCCTGGGGTCGACCGGATATGGCACCGCATATATTCACCAAGAAGATTCTCTCAGGTGAGACTATCGACATTAACAATCATGGTGATATGTGGCGAGACTTTACCCATGTTGATGATATAGTCGAAGGGGTCGTTAGGATTGCCGATGTTTTGCCATCTGCGAATAGCGAATGGACTGTAGAGCAAGGCTCACCAGCTTCCAGCTCAGCGCCTTACGCTGTTTATAACATTGGTCACGGACACCCAATTAACTTGATGGAATTTGTACAAGCCATTGAATCTGAATTAGGTATCGAAGCGAAAAAGAATTTCCGTGGCATGCAACCTGGAGATGTCTATCGTACATATGCAGACACTGCTGATTTATTTGAAGCCACAGGCTATAAACCGAAAGTATCGGTGGCTGAAGGTGTAAGCGAGCTTGTGAGTTGGTTCAAGGAATACTACAAGAGGTAACAACCCACTAGTACCGAGAATTGCTTAAGTCATTAGACCAGTTCTTTGTAAAATGCGCCTGACGTTTTTATCTGCTATGCTAAAGGACGTCTAAAGACACTTTTTTCAGTTTCCAATGCCCGATAACCATTATCGGGCATTTCGTATCAATAACTTATATTCGCGTGATAACTTATCTGGATCATTTAAACGCTTTAAAAGCATCATCCAGTGGAGTATGTGCGATATGATTCACGTAGTTACTCATCACTTTTTGACTTAGTGCTAAGATGATTTCCAGCAAATTTTGTTTAGTATAACCTGCTGCAAAAAACGCTTTCGTTTGTGCATCACTCAGTTTGCCACGCTCACGCAGCATTTCAAGTGTAGTGGCACGCAGCACTTCTAGTTTCTCATCGCCCAGCGGTGCTTGCTCACGCAGTGCTTTGACCAATTCATCACTTACTTTCATTGATTTTGCGATAGCAGAATGAGCCGGTACACAGTAGTGACATTCATGTTCTACATTAATCGCTTGCCACACCACAGTTTTTTCATCGTTATTGAACGAGCTATTTAAAAAAGCCTCATGTAACACTTGATAACCATGCAGATGCTCTGGTGATTCCGCCATTACACCATGAAGGTTCGGAATACGTCCAAATGCTTGCTGGGACTTCTCAAGTAATGGTTTACCTTTTTGCGGTGCAGATTCTACGGTATGGATTGTAAAGTCAGTCATCAGTTGCTCCTCTTGGTGCATTTTGTATTGGTATAACCTGAGATCTAACTAACCTCAGGTTAACTAACCTGAGCTGCGGATAATTAATGCCTTTCTAGCAGCCAGTTTTAGCGCTAACTGCGTTGAATTCACTTCCAATAGCCAGCTATTGGGGCGTAAATTCGCCTTGCCTACAGGATGTAGGTACCTTAGCGAGAGCAGGACGCGGAAGCGGTGTTATCCCCAAAAACTTTCTGGCTAGATAAGGAAAAAATTTAATGTGAGCTTAAGAATAAAGAGTTAGCTCATTCCTTATCCAAACCTCAGGTTAACTACTCATTGGGTGCTAGACTAACCTTATTTGAATGATCATTCAAATAACTATTCGCTATAGTAAACACCATAACTGTCTAAATTAATATGAAATTTAATTAGCTACTGACTGGTCGAGCGTCAAGCCAGCAGCGTTGGGATCAAAAGTAAATTTTGTTCTCAGCGTAGTCGATAACTAGCTTATCGTCGTTGAAATTACTTAAACCCAGCAGGATAAACGGCTCATCTTTATATCCAAGCACCTCAAACACAGGCATATCCGATAAGTGACTTTCGGTATTGATGATTTCCTTGTCACCTAAGCTAAAACGCAGTGATTCTATGGCCACCTTTTTGGTCGCTTGGTCGTTTAACCCTCGGCTGATGTCTTCTTCGCCCAGCGTTAATGTTAGTTTATTGGCCAGGTGTGAGTTGATGTAGTTGGTTGGAGCGCCGGTATCAAGCACGGCGTCCACCTCTTCGCCATTAAAACTTGCAGTTAGCTTGATGAAATTGTTATCTATTTTAAAACTTTCACTCTCCAAGCCCTGTGTCACGCTACTTGGGCAAGCCCCTTGATACAAACTCAGTTCATTATTTTTAAAATCAAACACATTACAATATTGCGACATGTATCCATGTCCCAAAATTCCAGGCAAGATGCCTTCCACATCTAAGCGGGTCATATCTTTAAATACATAAGGAAGCGAGTCTGCAGCTAAGTGACCGACGCTGGTGTGGTCTATCGTTGCCAATACTAGCTCTGAGCTGCCACTTGCGCCTTGCACGTCCATTTTGCTTAGCTTATCTTCTGGCAAGGCAAGTGCTGCTTTCAGATTAACCGGTAAAATACCAACATTCGCAGCACTATCTAAAATCATAGGATGTATAACCGTATGGTTAAGCGTTGCCATCACATAAGCATGACCTTTCTCGGTGTACTTCATCGGTAAAGTGAGCGATTGTGGTGCGGTAGACGCGGTGATCCCACAGCCAACGGTGGTACATGCTAATGCTGATAAAATAATTGCTCTCATAATCTTGCTCTCAAACTGTTGATGTCGTTGTTGAGCTAACTATGCCGAGCAATTGTCAAGCAATTATCAAGTTAGTCGAGAAAACCTCAGCGAAAAGCTTGCGCCTTGATTTTCAGTACTGGTCGCGGTCAATGTCGCGCCCATTAACTCGGCAAGTTGACGGCAAATTGGTAAACCGAGCCCCAAACTGGATGTATCGTGGCGCGACCCCTGCGCACGATAAAAGCGCTCAAACACCTGTTCGAGTTGATTAGGCGACATACCTTGGCCGCAGTCAGCAACCGTAATCACCAGTTCATTATCTTGATAACTGAGCTTTAACGTCACAACGCCACCATCAGCGCCATATTTAAAGGCATTATCTAATAAGTTCACCACTATCTGTCTGACTCTTCCGGCATCAAGCGTCACGGTCACATCTTCTAGAATATCTGCGTTCAATTTCACGCCTCGCGCTTCGGCCTGTGCTTGGTAACGCACTAAGGTCGATGTTAACAGCTCAGAGAGATTTACTCGTGTTGATGACAAGGTCAGCTGCTTTGACTCGGTTAATGACAACAAACACAGGTCGTCGATAATACGGTTAACGTTGTGAAGGTCTTGGGTTATCACCGCTAACTGAGCCTTATCCATTGGCACTATACCGTCTTCCATCGCCTCCAAGCGCGAACGAATGCCGTTAAGTGGTGTTCTAAGTTCATGAGATAAGTCGGAATTCATTTGTTTATATTGCTGATGCAAACCTTGTAGCCAAGCCGCAAGATTATTAAAACTATTGATGATTTCACCTACTTCATCATGGCGTTTTAGCGCTAAGCGGGTGTCTAACTCGCCCGACTCTATCGCCTTGAAGCTACGTTTGAGCTGTTTAAGTGGCGACAAAAAGTACCACGACCCCAACCAAGCAAGTAATGCAGCAATAATCGATAAGATGACCAAAGTAAGCATAAAATCATCCAGCATAGCTTGCTGCAGCGCTTCCTTTTCAAACGACCTATCTAGCAATACCTCAGGTAACCAAAACAACTCACCCTGTGGTGATAACACATATTGCGCCTCATTAAATTGCACCACAAACGCCGCGACACCGGGGTGATGGATAGAAAATTGATGACCGGATTTGACCTGCTCATAGTCTATGCTGAGATCGGGGTTGAGGATCTTTACATCCGCTGTTGAGTTAGCATCTCGCCAAATAAATAGCTGCTCAGGAAAGGTTGATGCTAAAAACGTTAACGTCGCTTCTGGGCTCGCAAAGGTTTTACCAGTCAATGCTTCTTCCACTAAGTCATCATCAAGCAATGAATGACCAAACGTTACCGCACTTTGCTTATTAAATGCTAAAAAAGTGCGCTCGGCTGAGTTTTTAGATAGTTGATAAAAGCTCCCGAGTAGCGCAAAGGTACAAAGCGCCACAAGTAAGGTAAACTTGGTTTTTAGCTTCATGAAGACACCTTACGCGCGATAAATTGATAGCCTTGCCCGTAACGAGTGGCGATAAACTTGGGCTCAGCCTTACTGTCACCTAGTTTTTTACGCAAGTTAGCCAAATGAGTATCGACTGCCCGATCCGTAATAGGCGCATCACTTCCCCATACTTGTTCAATTAATTGCGCGCGGCTAAATACTTGTTGCGGCTGCTTGGCCATGGTCAGTAATAACTCGAACTCCACGGCCGTTAACGCTGGTGTTTGCTGTGTTACCGTCACCGATTTGCTCTCAAGGTTGATACTTAAGCCATCAAACAACAAAGCGGCACTCTGCTGACCGCGATAGCTACGTTTACATAGTGCCTTTGCTCGAGAGATCACTTCTCGTGGGCTATAAGGCTTACATACATAATCGTCCGCACCAAGCTCAAACCCCTCAAGACGATCAGTTTCAGATACTTTGGCGGTCACCATAATGGTAGGAATGTTGCGCGCAACGGCTTCTTTTAGTAGCTCACGGCCATCACCGCCGGGTAGCATGACATCTAAAATAGCGAGTTGAAATGTTAGATTTTGCAGTGCCCTATGGGCATCTGGGGCGTTATCGAAATGGACAACCTGCATATCCGCTTGTGCCAGATATAAATTTAATATCTCAGCACTACTTGGGTCATCTTCTACATATAAAACAGTATATTGGTCAGACATTGTTGAGATTAATTTAACGAGTTAATGCTGAGATTCTTAAAGCCGCTTTATAACCACAGCACCTCCGCATGACGAGGGATATTTGTAGCCACGTTGCAGGGTGATCTTTCAGCTAATAATTTAAGTGACTTTACTATGCCACAGCCTTACTCGTTAAGGAACGTCATACTTACCTCTACTGATACCGCTTTTAACTATCGCATAATAAAACAACATCCGCTTCCATCCCTTCCAGCTACTATAACCATTTAAAATAAAAGGACTTTTACATTACTTACAAGCTCAAAATAGCAACCTTTGCAACTCAAAATTAATAGTGTCATAAAGACACAAATTCACAACAACACAAATTTTGATCAAACGCCAAGATAGAGTCACAGGGACAATATACTCCGCTTATTAACATTGAAACCTTTGTTTTGCTTTAACCTAAACAATCGTTTATTGTGTCCAAAAGACATTAACTAAAAAATCAATGAGCTCAGAACACAATTTATCCCAGTTTCACCCGCCTCTTTTTTCAGTAGACAGTGTGTTATTTACAATTTGGCAAGGTAGCTTAAAAGTCCTCCTCACCAAACGCCCCCATGCGCCGTTCAAAGGCCGCTGGGGATTACCTGGAGGGTTTGTTGATGTTGAGCTGGATGACAACACGGATATGAGCGCGCTGCGTAAGATCAAAGAGAAAACCAGTGTTGCCCCACAATACCTTGAACAACTTCAGGCGTTTTCTGGGATCAACCGTGATCCGCGAGGCTTTAGTGTCACCTTGGTTTATTACGCCTTGATTTCACCTCAGCAAGTGGCAACCCAAATTGACTCGGTAGATGATGTGAGATGGGTGGATCTTAGCGAGATCCCAGATCTTGCTGTGGCTTTTGATCATAAGCATATTATTGAAAAGGCCAAGGCAAGGCTGCAGCAAAAGGCGTTATATTCCATGATCCCGGTTTATTGTTTGCCAGATCAATTTACCATTGGACAACTCAAAACCGCCATCGAAGCCATTATCGCCAAACCCATTCAGCGCAAGAGCTTGGTAAGACGAATTGAAGCCTCAAACATGTTTGAAGCACTGGATGAAAAGGTCAAGTCAGGCGGACGTTTAGCACAGCTCTATAAACTAAAGCCTGATGTCGATATCGTGCATTTTGAGCGCAATCTGAGCTTAGGATAAAATGCGATTGTGCAGTGTTTATTACAGAGCTATCACTGCCCCTTGCAGATAATCAAGCTCCTGACACCGCATTTGCAGTAACTCAATAAAATTTCTGGTGTAAGTCGGTGGAGTTCGTTGATTTGGCCAAAGTGCGTAGATGCTGCGAATAAATTGGTAGTCACCGATATAGCTAAATGCGGTTTGAGATTGCGCTGCCAACGCTGCAATTTCTGTCATCGGCAATACGCCAGCACCGTTAGCCGAGCCTACTAATTTACGCACTAAGGTAATATCACCCACATAAGAGACGTGACTAAACTGCGCCAGCAGTGCTCGCCATGCATCGGTTGCGGGCAGTTGCGATGCTTTAAAGGGCAAAAACAGGGTTTGTGTAGTCGCAATTTCCTTGGCGACCACCACCCTTACCGCGATTTGCCCCAGCCGTTTTTGATAGACGCTTGAATCATCCAGCTCCCCGACTCGCACGGTTAAATCAAACCGCTTTTGGCTGAGTAAGGCCACACTATTGGCAGGCTCCACATGCAATTGGATCTCTGGATACTGGGCCTGAAACGATTGCAGCGCATTATACAAAGGACCAATCATTAGGTTTTGCGGGCATAACAGGTGGAAAGTGGACGCTTCTAGTGTTGATAGCGCCTCACTTTGCGCTTGCAAGGCGAGCAAAGACTCCGCCATTTTATCCACCACCGCCTGACCATGATTCGTTAATGTAAGTCCTCTGGCGCTGCGCAGTAAGAGCGGATAACCAAGTTTGTCTTCCAGCGCTAACATCCGCTTAGATAAGGTCGGCGCGCCTATGCCAAGGTCTTCTGCCGCCTTGGCAAAACTTCCTCGGCGGCTTACCTCAACAAAGAGTCGTAAGTCATCTAGCATGGTTATCTCCGCAATCTTAGCTTTCCATTTTTGCCATTCTGATCGGCTGGCAACTCCCTACAATCATACCAACAGCCAGAGGAGGAAACATGCAAAAACTCATTTTTACATTACTGCTGTCATTGTGTCTGTCGTTTATGGTGTCTGGATGGGTTACATACATCAATTTGGGATTAGTGGCAGACTTTACCACGCGATGGGCGCATGCCTTTGCTAATGCTTGGCCGGCCTCGTTCATCGCCGCCTATGTTTTATCAGCCCCAGTTACCGCCGTTACTAAACGCATTATGGAGAAATACCATGGCCAACAGCCACAATAACGTCAACTTTATCGCCCATATCACACCTAAAACCGAGCACTATCAAAATTGTATTAACGCAATCCAAGAGATCTTGCCAGCCACTCGAGCAGAAGTCGGATGTTTACGCTTTGAACTTTATGAAAGTGAAGACCGCACCCAGCTTACCTTAGTCGAACGCTTTGTCGACCATGCCGCGTTTGATTTTCATCACCAGCAAGCCTACACCAAACAGGTATTTACACTGTATCAAGGATGGCTGGCAAAAGCGGTTGATATTATTGCCATCAAACCGCTTTAATTTGCACTTTTAACAAGTTAAGCGCTTCTTCACAAGCAATGATAGAAGCGCTCAGCGTTAACTATGTATTTGACGCCAACTTAAACCAAATTTAGCGAGATATTTTTGCAGTCTTGTGGAGTCATTCACCTGTGACTTCTTGGTGCGGCTCACGTTAAACAACTCTCTGCCCGCAGCCGCCATACTTGAGTGGCGAACACAGATAGTAAGTACATAATTTAACTGGTTTATATCAAACGTATCCAAATCGGCAAGTTGTGCTTTGGATAAATACCTATCTAGATTTTTATCTCCCGAAACTTGCTCTCCTGCATACCAATTTTGCTCAAGTCGTTGAATTTCTTCCTGTACGTCGCTAACCGCTATCCGAGAGGAATCCGCCAAAGTGCATAAACGCGTGATAGCTGAACTTAAATCACGAAAGTTTCCCGACCACAAGGCTCGCTCCGACAAGGCAAAACGTTCAAATAACGTTTTTGCTTCTTTATTAAAGCGCACCCTTTCACCCATTTTTTGCGCGTACAAATCTATCTCGTAATCTATATTAGCCGGAATATCTTCCTTACGGTCTTTTAGCGCTGGTAATCGATACGTCCATAGATTGATCCGTGCAAGCAGGTCTTCTCGAAATCGGCCTTTGCTGACCTCTTTAAACAAGTCGCGATTGGTTCCTGCGATTAACTGAAAGTCACTGGTTACGGGTTGATCGCTACCGACTGGGTGAAACGACTTATTTTCTATTGCATGCAATAGCATGGCCTGCTCTTCAAGACCTAACTCACCGATTTCATCTAAAAACAACACGCCTTGGTTAGCTGTGCGTAAATACCCGTCTCGCGCTTGTTGTGCCCCTGTGAACGCACCTTTGGTATGACCAAACAATGCTGCCATGGCATTTTCGCCCTTGAGCGTAGCGCAATTTACCGAAACAAGTCCTCCGGCCAGCATCGCCCGCTTTTTCTTTAATTGAAAAATACGTGTTGCCAACTGGCTTTTCCCTGCACCAGTCGGTCCTGTTAGCAACATGGGATCTTTAGCGCGTATCGCCACCTTTTCAACTTGCGTGATCAGCTGGTTAAATGCCTCATTTTTAGTTTGGATCCCACCTTTTAAAAATGCTTTACCCTCTAGGTGCTCACTGTCGAATCGAGTAGCTAGCTGGTCGTATTTGGATAGGTCTAAATCGATTATTTGAACTTGCCCAACCGATTTGTTTTTATTGCTGTTGTCAGGAGAGGTTTGCACCAAGCGGCCAGGAAAATGACGGCTCTCAGTCAATAAAAAGCTGCAGATCTGTACCACATGAGTACCTGTGGTGATATGAAACAGGTACTCACAGTTGTCGGTATCGAATGCTTGAGCTTGGCACCAATCAAAAAGTTTGGCATACACCTCCTCAAAGTCCCATGGGTTACTGAAGTTGAGGTTGTGCAATGTGACTGTCGACTCTGGCGACACACTTTCAATATCAACGGCCACATTGTTGGCCAGCCGTGTACTGTGATTGTCGTGTAATAAATGCAATTCATCAATGACCAGATCAGGTTGGCTACATAGGCTTACATTGGGCCGCCAACGCGCCCACCTATCCACTCGCTTACCAACAAAATCGAGCTGAGTACCAATCAAACTTACTGCTACTGTCTTTTTCAAAATTATATCCATATAGATATATTATATATCCTAATGATTATATTTAGATACTTTTAAAATCTCCACCATTTTCATAAGCCATCACCTAAAATAGAAAATAAACCAATAAATTCAAAATTTTATGAATTTATTTTTAATTAATCCTCGTTATTGGCACATAGCTTGATATCTATAGGCTGTCTGGTTATGTGGAAGTGATTCAATCCTCACTCCGGTGCGCTGAACACTGTGACTGCGTATGCCTAACCACACAATAATTTAAGTAGCTCAGTCTGGTAGAGCAACGAAACACGATTTCGTCGGTCATGGGTTCAAATCCCATCTTAAACCTTGGTAGCTCAATGGTAGAGCCGTGAACATTACTTCGCTCGTTGTGGGTTCGAATCCCACCCAAAAACTCATAAATATACGTAAATACATATTGTTAGTAAGCCGTCATGGCCGCTGACTGGTAACCGCAACATGTCGCCGGATTGGCATAGGCAGGACGCCACTTCCAATCACTAAACATGGCGCCGTTACCACTCAAGCCAGCGACCCTTACTAACACAACATAAAGGAAAACTAATATGTTAAGAAAAACAATTACGGTCAAAGAGAACGAAAGAGCTTTTGTATTCAAAGAGCAGCAACTAACACAGGTGTTAATACCAGGCAAACATGCTTTTTGGGATGTGCAAAATACTCTTTCGTTTCGCACTTTTGATATTAACGGCTTGTATTTTTCTGAGCCAAATGCGGAACGTTTATACCGTAATAACCCAATACTTCAGGAACACATAAGCCACTGGAAATTAAATAGTAATGAAGTCGGCCTGTTATACATTGATGATTTGCTACGCGGCATTGTGGCACCAAGTGAGCACCTGTATTTGTGGCAAGATGCTGGTGAAATACGGCTTGAACGGATCGCCATTGATAACCACATAGAGCTTGATGAACGCACGCTATTTTTAATCAACCGAGCGGGTGCAAACGCGGCTTCAAGATTAATAAGAAGCGATCGTACCGTTGCGATGAAGCCCATCGCCGACCTGAGCGTGGCCGCAGAGCATGTGGGATTACTCTATATTGATGGTCGCTTTGTTAGACGCTTAGCGCCTGGACAACACGCATTTTGGCAATTTAACCACAGCATCACGTTAAAATCGTTTGATACCCGAGCACAACTACTGGAAATATCTGGCCAAGAAATTTTGAGCAAAGACCGCGTGAGTTTGCGAATAAATTTAACGGCAGGGATCAAAATTGAAGATGCCGAATTGCTCGCACGAAGCGTGGAGAAAGTCGACGAATACATATATAAAACGCTGCAATTGGCCTTGCGTGAAGCGGTAGGAACCAAATCATTGGATGATATCTTATTGGATAAGTTATATATCAATGAAACCGTGAGAGAACTTGTGACTGCGTCACTGGCAGGCATTGGCGTATCTTTACAAAGCGTTGGCGTGAAAGACATTATTCTGCCTGGAGAAATTAAAGCCATTTTAAATCAAGTGGTTGAAGCGCAGAAGGCAGCTGAAGCCAAGGTAATTAAAAGGCGCGAAGAAACCGCAGCGACACGGAGCCTGCATAACACCGCAAAAGTGATGGAAAACAACCCAACATTACTGCGCTTGAAGGAGCTTGAGGCATTAGAAAAGGTCGCAGACAAAATTGAAAACCTGACTGTTTACGGCGGCTTAGAAGGCCTGATGAATAACACAGTCAAAATTGTCTAACGATAAAAAGAAAAATAACGACAGCATAAGGAACAAATATGTGTAGTAACTACAACACCATCAATAATGACGGAAACGTGCCCATAAAGGCATGGACGCAAGGCGTACCTTTTGAAATAGAGGCGCAGCAACAGCTTAATAATATTGCCAGCTTGCCGTTGATCCATTCGCATATTGCGGTGATGCCCGATGTGCATATGGGCAAAGGCGCAACGATTGGTAGCGTGATCCCCTCGGTAGATGCAGTGATCCCCGCAGCGGTAGGGGTAGATATTGGCTGCGGCATGGTTGCCACCAAAACGTCACTCACAGCCAACCAGCTACCAGATAATTTGGCTAGTATTCGCCATGCATTTGAAGCGGCTGTGCCACATGGTCGTACCGGAGGAAAACGTGGAAAGCGTGACCGAGGAGCTTGGCATAACATCCCCGATATTGTTGCCTCTGAATGGCAAAAGCTAGTATTAAGATTTGAGAAAATTTGCGCCAAGCATCCCGCTATCAAAAAAAGTAATCATGTGAACCACCTTGGTACAATGGGAACAGGCAACCACTTTTTAGAGCTTTGTTTGGATGAGAATAACGCAGTGTGGATTATGCTGCACTCAGGCAGCCGAGGCGTTGGTAATCGAATTGGCACCTACTTTATAGAGCTGGCTAAGCAGGAAATGCAACGTCATCAAATTCACCTTCCAGATATGGACTTAGCCTATCTAAAAGAAGGAAGTGACTACTTTGATGATTACGTTGAAGCGGTTGAATGGGCGCAGGATTTTGCCGCTAAAAATCGTGAAATCATGATGTTTAACGCGATAAAAGCTTTAAGGTCGCAGATCTCAACGCCATTTACAACCGCAGAAATGGCCGTGAACTGCCACCATAATTATATTTCTCGCGAGCACCATTTTGGTAAAGACTGCTACGTCACGCGCAAAGGTGCAGTACGTGCACAGAAAGGCGAAATGGGGATTATTCCAGGCAGCATGGGCGCACGTTCATTTATTGTAAGAGGACTTGGCAATCCCGATAGCTTTAATAGTTGTAGCCATGGCGCAGGGCGCATCATGTCGCGCACTAAAGCCAAAAAAGTATTTAACGTGAAAGATCAAATCGCTGCAACTGAAGGGGTAGAATGCCGCAAAGATGAAGCCGTTATTGACGAAATCCCTCATGCGTATAAAGACATTGAAAAGGTCATGGCGGCACAACAAGATTTAGTAGAAGTCGTACACACGCTGAAACAGATTGTGTGCGTAAAAGGATAAGTATAGAACATGTCATATTTAGTTATAGATGGCGCACAAGGAGAAGGAGGCGGACAAGTATTACGCACCTCCTTAACCCTATCGATTTTAACCGGTCAGCCAATAGAGCTGATCAACATTAGAGCCAACCGTAATAAGCCCGGCTTACTACGCCAACACCTTACTTGTGTACTGGCCGCACAACAGATCTGTGATGCAAAAATAGATGGGGCAGCGCTTGGCTCTGCGCGCATTCGCTTCACCCCTGGTAAAATAAAAGCAGGGAACTATCGCTTTGCCATAGGTACGGCTGGTAGCACCGTATTGGTTTGCCAGACCATTTTACCCGTATTGGCAATGGCTTCTGAGCAGTCTCATGTCATCTTTGAAGGTGGGACGCACAACAGCATGTCTCCTTCTTTATGCTTTTTAACGCGCTCTTATTTACCAATCTTAAAAAAGATGGGTATTGATTGCCAAATTGAGACTGAAAAGCTTGGATTTTATCCAGCCGGTGGAGGAAAATGGACATTGACGATACACCCAACCAAGGCACTCAACGCGCTTCCAGAGCTCTCGGCGAGTAACAGCCAGATTACCGCTGAACAATGTGCAATCACCGCTTTAGTCAGTAAGTTACCGGAACATATTGGCGAGCGAGAAGTGACTAAAGCAAAAAAGGAGCTCGATTGGTTTGGCGCAAAAACCACCGTCGCAAGCGCAGTCACACCGGGACCGGGCAACTCGCTACAGCTGATGATCGACCACGGCTCGCACACCAGTTTGTTTGAGCAGCAAGGCGAATATGGTGTGTCAGCCGAACGCGTTGCAAAACGTTGCGCAGCCGAAGTGAAGCAATTTTTAAAGTCAGAAGCCGCGGTGGAAGAACACTTAGCAGATCAGTTATTGCTACCTATGGCTATAGCGCACAGCGGCCAGTTCACCACCACTAAACCAAGCTTGCACACGCTAACCAATATTGATGTAATTCAGTTATTTATGGACGTTAAATTTGCAGTAACTCAGCGCACAGAAACACAATGGGATATTCGCGTGGTAGGAAATTAATGATGACAAATAACAGTGAGCTAGAACCAATAGCAGCCGATATCACAGCAGAAATACTTAAACGGATCCGTGCCGCAGAACAAGAGCATGGTGTAAAGGTATTGTATGCCGTTGAATCAGGCAGCCGCGCCTGGGGTTTTGCCAGCCCAAATAGTGATTACGACGTGCGGTTTATTTATGCGCATCCAAAAGAGTGGTATCTCACCCTTGATGTCGAAGAAAAACGTGATGTCATTGAATACCCTATTGTTGATGAGATTGATATTAATGGCTGGGATGTAAGAAAGGCATTAAAGCTTTTTAGAAAGTCAAACCCTGCTTTTATTGAGTGGTTACAATCACCTATCGTTTATGTTGATGATGGCGTATTCTCGGCAAAAGCAAAACAGTTAATGCCTCAAATTATGTCTCCAAATAGCGGTATTTATCACTATTTACATATGGCGCAAGGTAACTATCGCGAATACTTAAAGAGAGAAACCGTACCGCTAAAAAAGTACTTTTATGTTCTTAGGCCTTTGTTAGCCATTATGTGGCTAGAAAAATATGCCACACCAGCACCTATAGAATTTGAGACATTACGCCAACTAATTGCAGATAATACGGCGCTAAACGATGCAATTGCAGACCTACTTGAACAGAAAAAAGTAAGCTTAGAGAAACAAATCATTCCAACTGTACCTGTAATAAACCAATTTATCGAGTCTGAACTCAGCCGCCTTGCGAGTTACCGAGCCAAAGAAAAACAGATGAAAGCCAATTACCACGAGCTTAATGCACTATTTAAAAGCACCATTAGCTCATAGCTGCTCAGGCTGTCAGGCATGGGGTTCAAGCTTTACCCACGCTGCCAGCCTTTTAATCGCGACAACACGACTTATTGTGTTCTCAATTGCTTGTTCCCGATGGAATTACATTGCTCTATCCTCTTCCTTACAATCTTATTAACACCCGAAATGGGCAGAGCTAAATCACTAAGATACTCGCGACGCTGTCATGTAGTAGCGTCACTAGCTCGTCATCCATAAATTGATATTCGTCAGGAATATCCAACACTTGAACATTTTTATAGCGCAATAAATTGGCGTATTGCGCGCGCAGCCGCGATTTATGCTTTTCTTCCATGACTAAAATAGTATCGGCCCACTCAATATCACTCGCATTTACGCTGCGACGTGCTCTTGGGCTAGTGCCTGCCGATCTCACGCTAATACCTGGATCGTTTTTCCAGATACGCTCAGCGGTTGGACTGCGCCATTGGTTGCGACTACAGATGAATAACACATTAGTTGTCACGCGGAGTGCCTTTATTAAATGGCATCGTTGGGCTGAACTGGTTTCCTTTAAAAGTATTTTTAGGATTACCGCGTTGTAGCGCCTGATGCTGCTGCCACCTTGCTTTATCACGAGCCATTTCCTCAGCATCTGCCTGCGCGGCCAATTTCTGTAGCAATAACGCCTTTGCAACGCGCTTATTGGCGTGCTGACTACGTTCACTCTCCACTCGCACACTCAATCCTGATGCAATATGCGTCGCTCGTACCGCTGAGTCTGTGGTATTAACATGCTGCCCACCAGCTCCTGACGCGCGACAAGCTTGATAGCGAATATCGGATGCCATTGCGACTTCATCTATCTCGGCCATGCTGCCGCTAAAGAACCAATTTTTCCGTTTATGTTTGGCACGAAATGGGCTCTGGCACACCCACAACTGCGGGCCATGCCAATACTCGGCAAGCGCTTTTGCGTCACTTGAAAGCTGTAGCAATACGGATTTCATGCAGCCTTTGTGTTCATGCATTTCTTGCGCTAACACAGTACATTCTGCGCCTATTGCTTTAGCTTGTTGATCGACTAAGTTGAGCGCCAATGCAACGGCTTTCCCGCACTCTGCGGGGCCTTGACCGGCTGAAAGTTGCAACAAGATCATGACGAACAGCTCCCGTTGGTTTTAAATGTCAGTACCGGACGCAATATGGCAATCACTTCTATCAATCCAGCGTCAACCAAATCACTGACAATGGTTTCACACTTTTTATAGGCCTGCGGCGCTTCATCGTACAGCAACTCCTTATTGCCACAGATCACACGACTCCCCAATGCTGTGCGATAAAGATCTTCACGTTTATATTTGTGACTCAAGCGGCTTTGACAGTCACCTCGCTTCCACTTTCGACCAGCACCATGAGCCAAAGAATATAAACTGGCCGTTAACGCAGGCGCATTGTTTATAGGCTGAACCAAATAGCTATAGTCACCTCGTGAGCCGGGGATCACGACAGCACCTTTGTCACTTGGGGTCGCACCTTTACGGTGCAGCCAACCAGCGCGGCCATCTATAACTTTTGGACACACAAGATTGTGATTAACATCTAGGGTACATTCGCCATCGCTACGAATGGCTGAGAGAAATCTTTTTGCAATCAAAAAGCGGTTTAACTCAGCCCAGCGCACCGCTTCATCATGACGTGCCAAATAGCGTGAACTTTCACTCTCTTGAGCCGCTTCAGCCAGCAAGCCATCATGATTAAAATGCGCAATATGGTCGACTAAAATGGCTTGCCCAAGCCCACGCGAGCCAGAATGTACCAGCAGCTGTAAATACTTTTTATCAAGGCCAAGCGCAGTAAACGCGGTTTCATTATAAACACGTTCCACCGCTTGAAACTCGGCGAAATGATTACCGCCGCCAACCGTACCCAGTGCACTTTCAAATAATCCAGCTGAAATATCCCGGTGTGTCATTTCAGCTTGAATCGTCTCTTGCCAACTGGCATCGAGCGGTTGCTCGATATCTTCTAGCCGTTTAGCAAACTTATCGACATTAACTTTGGCAACCTTTGTAGTGGTCTGCCACAGCGCCATGCCACAGCCAATATCGTTTCCGACTAACGCGGGATACAGCCGGTCTAGGCTAAAAAATGCCGCGCCGATTGGATAACCACGCACTGGGTGCAAGTCAGGCATACCAGCAACGCGATGCATACTGGCTAGTTCAGCGGTTTTTGTAAGTTGTTGGATCGCAGCGCCTTCAATCCAAGTGTCTTGAGATGCAAATAGACACACGCGATCAGAAATTTGTTGGACGGATCTGTCCATAGTTACCAATACCTTTCAATGAGGTTTAAAAATAATTGTGTATTGGCAGGTCTAGAATGGCTTAGTTATAGCAATCAAATGTTAGGTTACATAGGCAACATAGAATCGCTAAATACAGCTTTCGCAAGCTAGGAAATATTTATTCGCGCTCGCGAATTACAGAGAAAGACCTGCAAAGGATAAAGTTGTTTGTGTCATGTTTTTTCTCCTCTACAGTGAATGAATGGTTAGAATCGCGGCAAGTGTAAACAGTTTGGGAACACAATGCAACCTTGGATTGTCTGTGCGCTGAATGATAGAATTGCAACTTGTGATATTAACCTAAACAAGGCAAGGATAGCAGCTAGATATTCAGCAACAAGCGTTTAATCACTCACTCCTGCGACTATTATCGATTAAGGAAAACAAATATGACGCAATTCTATTTTGGAGGTTGGTATAACGAGGTCACTCCAACTCACCTCGATGCCTTAAAACAAGCTTTATCTCAACAAGATAAGGCAAAGGTAGAAACCTTATCGGAAGCCCTGTTTGAAAGTTATTTGGATGTCACCGCAGCACTCACGAAAGCACAAGTGATTCAGTATGCCGACTTGATGGGTGATGAGTTGAGTGCGATAGAGCTCGATATTTGTATGGGAGAATTAGTTGATCATCACCACCCAAACGATATCGAAACGGCCTGTCGTCATTGCCTCGAACTTGGTATTGGTTTTCCATTCGCCGACTACTTTTTGATGGAAATGACGGCGAATCGCTCAGAGTTCGATATTGAGTTTTTTGAGCGCACCGTAGCCCCTTCTTTTGTGGAGCTGCGCAAAGCAGGCAAAATGTCTGTCACAGACTACTTTGCACTGATGTGCGAAATTATTTGTCGCCTTGATAAGTGTGAATATGGCGCGAATTGTTTAGAAAAGTTACTTAAAGACCCAGAACTCGATTTAAGTCAGCTAACCGAAAACGACTATACTGCGTGTTTAGATACCTGCCACTACGGCTACTTTCTCAAACCTGAACTGTTTCGCTTATTTGTGAAGAAAGCGAATGGTCGTCAAGTAACTGAATCCACAACAGAATGGCAAGAATCGGGGGAGTATTTTCTTATCACCTATCAATTTAAGTCCATTTTCGGTGAAGCCAATGCATATTGTGGCGGTTGGGAAGAATATAAAGACAGTTTTACCGATGCCTTTATCGAACTAAAGCGCAGTAACTTAGTTACTCAAGTAGAACAACAAGTTATCGATTGCTTAGAAAGAGATGGTCACCATGATCTTGCCCAAGCTTTTATCACTGCGTAGTCAAGCTAGCTAAATAGAAGTACTTAAAGCAATGGAAGGTGCGCACACTTTCCATTGCGAAATAGCAAAGCTTAGAAGCTTAGCATTTTTTTAACATGACAAACTTGAGGTAATACATTTTTTTGCACCTCAAATTGTACTCTGTCGCCTTCAGAGATTGTCGCTGCGATGTTCGTTACTCTTTCAAGAATAGTAGGATCGCTGTAGCTTACAGTGCCATTCATTACGCAGCGGAACTTACGTCCATTAGAGTCTTGAGCATTTACAGTTAAATGGTTTTCGCTCACATTCATAGAGAAAGTGCCTGCTTGGCTGTGGTTTAACACAACATCAGCAGTTTGAATGATCACACTACCATAATCTACTTCTGTGATTTTTACCTCAGCAGCAGAAGCCGACCCAGCAGATACACCTAGCGCTAAAACGGTTGCACCCAAAACTTTGTTCAATACTTTCATTGTATATTATTCCTTTATACATTTATTAAGTTCATTTATTAGAAAAGCCCTTGAAATTTAAGGCATTGCAAACCTAACACATAACAAATTTAAATAAAACAAAACAAGTTTAAATATTTTTTAACACGCCACGTAGTTAGTTTAAGATTCAATTTGAACAAGCACATGCAGACACCATTACCGCATTAATAGCCTAGGGCGCAGTATTCCCCGTTGCCGTGCGCGATACACTAGTTTTAGTGTCGAGAAATACGTAAACACCAACAGCTACTTTATTTTAGAAGCGCTTTTTATACGAATAATGAACAATTTTGTGCAATGCTAAGTCGAAACTGTCATAACCATCGTGAGTAAATAATCGTGGGTGTCAGTGCTGCTGTGCGTTGTAACTCAATTCTGGACAGAAATCATTTTCGTTTTTCGATTAAGCCAATGCAAATCGTATTAGGTTGTGTATGGATAGTGCAGCTTTGATGACAAATAATTACGGGTGTCTTTATTACAATTTATTGATTGACGAAAACCGTCTACGAGTTCAGTTGTACGCACCTGCAGCTTACCTTTGTTCAACATTGAATTGACATTGGCTATAACCCTAAAGAATTATTATACACAAATAAAGAATTAATATTCTTTATTTGTGCACTTAAGATTTTTACAGCTTATGCTGTTTCGTTGAGGGTAATATTAAAGTGGAAACTCACTTTTTCGTTTTAAGTTTTTGATCAGTTGAATATCAACCCAATGCTGTTTTCCTTCATAAATACGTTTGCCGCTTCCATTCACACGCCAATCACCCCGATTAAAAAAGAAGTATTTTCCATCCGGCGATAATTGAGGAGAGCTTTCTTGTTTTTCTGTATTAATCGTTACTCCCATGTTTATAACCTTCGACCAAGTGCCATCTTGCTTTTTAAAACTAATGTAGAGATCAGATTGGCCAAAACCCTCAGCTCGTTGCACACTCCAAATCAAGTAAGATTCGTCAGGCGCTATCATAGAACCTGCTATGTACTCTCCTTGATTCATATCGTCTCTTAGTTTTATAGGCTCTTCATACTGCCCGTTAATAAGACGCGAATAATACAAAGCGCCGACAACACCCCGCTCTTTGTATCCGGTAAAGTAATAAGTGCCGCTCGCAGACACCGACCTGCCATGCGCCATATGTTTTATGAACGCACCTGGGCTTTTAGGCTCTGACCAACCATCACCTTGGCGCTCTCGATACATTTTGCCGATGAACATTTTGCTGCCATCGTAAGAAAACTGCGGCCAACGTAGATCTGTTTCTGACGCCTTTCCCCACTGATTATTTTCTTTATGGATGACAAAAAAGCCTCGCTTTTTGTCTTCGCCTATCGCTTTTGTGAAGTAAAAAGACTGCATATCTGGCGTGAATGTACCGCTTTCAAATTCTCCATTTGGTGAAACAATCTTGGGCTCAAAGATCTTAGGCACTAAACCCGGAGGCTGCTCTCCAAAATACGCACTTCTTTTTACATTCAGTTTGTCTTCAGTATGACTCATAGAGCAACCACTGAGGCTAAAAAATAATAGGGTAAGTAAAGTTAAATTCGGCTTCATGATTTGTCCTTAATGGTGATTTAAGAACCACTGACATTAACAGTTCAAACACAAAAAACCTGATGTCTTGATGAATTGTGCCTGATTGTTGTTAATGAAGCCTTTGTAAGTGCACAGCACCATAAGTTTACAACTCAAGAAAATAGAAAAATAACCGGTAAAAATTTGTATTTATTGAATAAGTTTTTACTTTTGGTTTTAAGAATGCAAACTTCAGAGTCCATGAGCTGAAGTAGGTTATAAGCTGTTTTAAAAGAAATTATTTTGGAATAGTCATAAAAAAGGCGCTGAATGCGCCTTTAGTGTCTTGATTTTTGAGGGGACGAGTTGTGGCCCCGCACTTTATAAGTACATATTCCTAAGTAACAAAAATGTGGGACAGTACTTTAATACTTGGGATGAAACTATATTCCTAAGTCACAAAAAGGGCGCTTGCGCGCCTTTTCTTATTCCACAGTAACCGATTTTGCCAGATTTCTCGGTTGGTCAACATCGGTGCCTTTGATCACGGCTACATAGTATGAAAGTAGCTGTAGTGGGATTGTATAGACAACTGGGGCGATGATGTTTTCTACGTGGTTGACGTTCATTACTCGCATGGTGTCGTCTGAGGCAAAGTTTGAGTCTTTGTCCGCGAATACATAGATGATACCGCCGCGTGCACGCACTTCTTCAACGTTTGATTTGAGCTTTTCAAGCAGCTCGTTGTTTGGTGCAACGACGATGATAGGCATGTCTGCGTCGATAAGCGCTAGCGGGCCGTGTTTTAGCTCGCCTGCCGCATAAGCTTCGGCGTGGATGTAGGAGATTTCTTTAAGCTTAAGTGCACCTTCCATTGCGATTGGGTATTGTGAACCACGACCTAAGAACAATGAGTGATGTTTGTCGGCAAATTCTTCTGCAAGAAGCTCGATGCCATCGGCCATCGTTAGCGTTTCTTCAAGCTTGGTTGGCAGAGTTTTAATGGCGTTGACGATTGCACTTTGGTCACGGCCTTTTTCCTGCGCGATCGATGCCGTTAGCATCAATAAGCCAACTAATTGGGTCGTAAAGGCTTTTGTTGATGCCACACCGATTTCTGCGCCAGCTTTGGTCATAAAGGCAAGATCTGACTCACGTACAAGTGATGAGCCAGGTACGTTACAGATGGTCATCGACGCCATATAGCCTTGCTCTTTGGCCAAGCGAAGTGCTGCGAGAGTGTCTGCGGTTTCGCCCGATTGTGAAATGGTTACCAGTAGGCTGTTTTCGTGAACGAATGAGTCGCGGTAGCGAAACTCTGAGGCGATTTCAACGTTACAGCTTACGCCTGCAAATTGCTCCAGCCAGTAGCGTGCCACCATGCCTGAGTGGTAAGACGTACCACATGCGATGATCTGTACGTGTTTTACATCTTTAAAGATTTCATTGGCTTTGTCGCCAAATGCGTCGATACTGACGCGATCGTTGTCTAAACGGCCTTCAAGTGTGTTACGTACGGCCATTGGCTGCTCGTAGATTTCTTTTAGCATGTAGTGGCGGTATTCGCCTTTGCCAGACGCATCTTGCGTGATGTTAGACTCAACCACTTCGCGCTCTACAGGATTGCCGTTTATGTCGAAGATTTCTACCGTTTCGCGAGTAATGCGTGCTACATCGCCTTCTTCTAGGAAGATAAAGCTGCGGGTTACAGGTAATAGCGCGAGTTGATCAGAGGCAATAAAGTTTTCACCAAGACCAAGACCGATAACCAATGGGCTGCCTGAGCGTGCCACAATGATTTCATCTTGATTGGCTTTATCAAATAATACCGTACCGTATGCACCTTCGAGCTGTTTTACCGCTGCTTGCACGGCCGCGAGTAATGTAGTGTGTTGCTGTCTGAGTTGATGGATCAGGTGCACCATCACTTCGGTGTCGGTGTCAGATAAAAACTCGTAGCCGTCTTCTTTTAATGCCGCGCGCAAGCCTTCGTGGTTTTCAATAATACCGTTGTGTACCAGCGCAATTTCGCTGTTAGAAATATGCGGGTGCGCGTTAGCTTCTGTTACGCCGCCGTGTGTTGCCCAGCGCGTGTGCGCGATACCGGTAGTACCTTTTACTTCGGCATTTTCAAGCGCAGATTCTAGGTTTACCACTTTACCCACGGCTTTCACGCTGTTGAGTGCACCGCCTTCGCAAAGTGCGACACCCGCAGAGTCATAACCACGGTATTCAAGGCGTTTTAGGCCTTCGATAAGAATTTTGTTTACTGGACGCTCAGCAACAGCGCCTACGATTCCACACATAATCTCTCCATTATTTGCACGTTGTGTGTAGTTCAGCACAGATAAGTTGTATACCACGCGCTTCGATCGCTTGGCGGAGGTCATCGGCCAAGTTGTTGTCGGTGATCAAAGTGGTGATCTGTGCCCAAGGTATTTCTAAATTTGGAATTTTACGGCCAATCTTGTCGGATTCGACCATCACAATCACTTCACGGGCTGACTTTGCCATCACACGGCTCAGCCCAATTAATTCGTTGAATGTGGTTGTGCCGCGCTCTACATCAATGCCATCGGCACCAATAAAAAGCTGATCAAAGTCATAGGATTGCAGTACTTGCTCTGCTACTTGCCCTTGAAAGGATTCTGAGTGCGGATCCCATGTCCCGCCGGTCATCAATAAGGTTGGCTCATTCTCCAGTGATAACAATCGATTAGCGATATTCATCGCATTGGTCATCACGACTAAGCCGCGCTTTTGTGCAAGCTCCGGAATTAGGGTTTCAGTGGTTCTGCCGCTATCGATAATGATGCGATTGTGATCTTTAATCAGCTCGGCGGCCGCTTTGGCAATGGCCGTTTTACGTACCGAGTCTTGCTCGTTTTTACCTGATGCGGTGATCTCTTTAGGAAGGGCTATCGCACCGCCATAGCGGCGTAGTAACAGGCCGCTTTTTTCTAGTGCCGTTAAATCCTTACGAATCGTAACTTCTGACGTTTCAAACTCAGCGGCGAGTGATTCTACGCTTACTTCACCGTATTCATTCACCCATGAAAGAATGGTATGTCTGCGCTGTTGAGTGTTTCGTTTAGTCATCAAATAAGTTTCGTTTCGAAATTTAAGGCGATTATAGTCGAAACTTCAAAACCTAAACAAGTTAAATTTTGCACTGAACAAATTTTAACTGGAAATATTATGAACATCAGGATACATTTCCCAGTTGAGGTACTTAAAAGGATAATTAAATGAACAAAAATTTAATAACATCAATACTTTGTTGTTCACTATTACTAGCAGGATGCGGCGGTTCAGGTGGTGACACTACACCTGTCAATCAGGATAGCGGCAAAAATGGAAATAATGGCAACACGGATTCAAATAACGATAATACAGATTCAAATAACGATAATACAGATTCTGGAACGGATACCACGACTAAGCCAGTCGCTAAAATTCAGGCAAGTGCCTTTGGGGAGACTGGCAACGTCATTCAGCTTAGCACTACGGGAAGTACGATCCCTGAAAATGCCGAAATAACATGGCAGTGGCAAGCCAAACCCCAAGGCAGTAACGCTCAGTTTTCTAACCCCAACGCTAAGCAAACGCACTTTACCGCTGACGTTGCAGGTATTTACATTCTAGGGCTAACAATCAAGTCAGGTAGTAACGAATCGACAACACAGTTTGAGATCCGTATAAAAGAAAAAACTACACCAAGTGTGAACACACCTCCTGTCGCCGACTTCACACTCACCAAACAGGCAATTGCCATCAACGAGCATCTACAGTTAGATGCGAGCAACAGCTCAGACTCAGACGGCGATAATCTCAGTTATAAATGGCAAGTTACTGCACCTGCTAATGTTGATGAATACACATTGGTAAGCCCTAACAATAACGTTGCCTCTTTCGCCTCTAAATTTGCGGGTGAATACACCATTACTTTAACCGTTTATGATGGTAAATCGTCACATAGCAAATCAGAAAAAGTCATCGTTATAGATAACCAGCCAGCTCTTAAAGCGGTTATTTCAGCGCCTTCAGAGGTTACATTAAGCTCAATGACTTTTGTTGAGCTGAAAAGCGATGGTAGTCAGTATCAAGGCGCTGTAACACCGCTTTGGAGTTTTGACAGCAAACCGAGCGGCAGCCAAGCCGCAATGGCAACACCAAATGGATTTCTCACCTCGCTTCAATTAGATAAGGCAGGGCAATATAAAATCCGCTTTAGCCTTAAAGACAGACAAGGTCGTTTAAGTGAGGCAACCCATACCTTAACGGCCAAATTAGGCGAAGCAAACAAACCGCTTGTATTCGTCGACGCGCCAGAGTCAACCAAAATCAATGAAGCCATCGAGCTTAGTGCCAAGCGAAGTAGAGATACAAGCGGCAGAACACTCTCCTTTAGTTGGAGGTTTGAGCCATTTGAAGCCGGTTTGACCTATTCCGTTACGAATGAAGATACTAATACGGTGATTTTTACGCCTCACGGAGAGGGAAGTTACCGTTATTTTGTGGAGGTAAGTAACGGTGAGCTAAGCCAAACCGCCAGTGGCATGATAAAGGTTCACCCTGAAAACTATGGGCCCACAGCGTCTATGAGTCCACAAATGTCTACAGCTACGGAAGGGGAAACCAAAGCCTTTGTGGTATCCGCAGAAGATAAAGACGGCGATCCGCTCACTTATCGCTGGTCACTTGAAACGAAGCCTGAGAATAGCACTGCAGTGGTCGACAATGCTGATAATCGCGCGTCTATTACCTTCGATGAAGCTGGTAACTATGTGCTGAAATGCATCGTGTCTGATGGCAAGGTTGAACTAGTAGTCGCAGCATTCATCACAGTAAATGCAGTTCAAAATAGCGCTCCAGTAATTACGGCGCTGGACTATCAAGGAGTACTGAAAACAGATGCAGCGCTTTGGATAACTCCAACGGTTATGGATAGCGACAGCAATGCAGGCAATTTGACCTATTTTTGGAAGGTGGTTGCTCCATCAGGCGAAGTGATTGACAGTACCACAGCTCATGACTCGAACCTACAATTCACTCCTATAGCATCAGGCGACTATCAGGTAAGTTTAAGTGTTGTAGATGAAAAGTCCGCTTCCGTTGCAACTAAAACGATAACACTTTCAGTAGAATAAGAGATCTCTACTCGTTGACTTTTAAGGCTTAAGCGCTCACTTGTGGGCGCTTAAGCCTTTTTGTTTAAACGGTTATGTCGGATGGAGCTAAGTGACGGATCTCCATATTGCTGATATGTGTTCCCGAAGAGTCCTCTGGACCAATTTCATCATAGGCGGACTCAACTCTGAGGTAGGCTTGAGTTGCGCCGAGTTCCGCCAGCTTTGTCTCGGCCTCTCGCAGCGAGTTAAACGGCGTTAGTTTACCTTCGGCATGCATTAAGATATGCAAGTTCCCATCACTATCTTGACCACCCGCAAGATAGTGATTTGAATCCGCGTAGCTAAGCACGATGGCATGGAGTTCTTTATTAGCGATTTTTTCTTTGAGTGTGGCAGCAAGCATAATGCTCTCCTCGTTTAACCGATTAATAATTAAACGGCACATGTGCGTGTTTGGTTCACCTTGATAGTCATGAATGTTTTGTCGCAAACCTGTTGTCGTGATAAATCACGACCTACCATCCACCACGTAGGTCGAGGTGTACCTCGATAGATTTAATCGAAGGACTTATCTTTAAAACTTATCTCTCAATTGCAAGGCATGCACATGAGCTGGAATAACCTGAGAAAAGGCAGGATATCAATCCCGTACGCAGAATACTTCATTACGTTTAACTGCCATAAACGCACACTCTATTTTACGGATTATCGGCTGGCACGATTGTTTTGCCAATCTATCTCACATAATGAAAAAAGTTTGAGTGCCGCTGGCAAACATGGGTGTTAATGCCTGATCACTTTCATGGCTTACTGACGCTTGGCAATACACAACTTGGTAAGATTGTTGGAGAATTAAAAGGCGGAACAGCTTATCTGCTAAACACAGAATTTGGCAAAGCGCGTATTACTATCATCAGCTCAGATCCACAGAAGATAGGCATACCATTGCCCAGCATATTGCTGTAAACCCACTAAGAACCAAGCTAGTAAGCCGCATTGGTGATTACCTTTATTGGAACTCACACTTTCTGTGATTGGCTAGTTAAAGGGTCTCTTCCCAACTCAGTTAACACGCTTAGATACACCGACAAGTTACCTTCCGCCATCACCTCAATGGCAAATTCACTGCACATTTTAGCGCGACCTTTACGGCCCATTTGCTCTCGTAAAATCGGGTCCTGCAATAAGCGATTAAGATCTTGAGTAAACTGAGCTTGATTACCAATCGGAGCAAGTAGTCCGGTTTCATTGTGCGCAACCGCTTCGGGAATGCCACCGGCAGCAAAGCCCACGACAGGCACGCCAGATGCACTACTTTGTAATAACGCTACGCCTAGCCCTTCCATCGATGCTGGATGTGCAACAATATCAACCGCCGGTAAAATACGCGCTACGTCTTGTCGAAATCCCACCAGCTGGACAATTTTTTGCAGCCCCAGCTCATCTATACGCGCTTGATACTGTTGCAGCTTTGGCCCTCGGCCAAACAGTAATACACGTAAATTAGGATGCTCAGCAATGAGTTGTTTGGCTGCACGCATGATCACATCCTGCCCTTTGCGCTCTATCAGTTGCGCAAAATTAGCCACAACCAAGGCATTTTGTGGCAGCTCAAACTCATCAAGCAACCATTGCCGCTCCGCGCTACTTGGTGCAAAGCGCTGGGTATCGACTGCACTGTGGACTAACTTTACTTGCTCAGAGGCAACACCTTGTGAGAGTAATACTTGGCGGATCCCCCCTGAGATAGCGATAACTTTATCGTAGGCTGGGTATTTTAATTTTGACCACCAGCGTGGCTCGGTGTTGTCGACTCGTCTCGATAAAATAACAGGAACATTAAGCGACTTAGCGGCAAGTAATCCCCAAGTATCAACCCCTCGGCGGCTGTGAATATGAACACAATCAGGCCGATGATGGGCAATAGCCTTTCGTAAACGCAAACATTGCATGACATCGAGATCGCCTGTCATTTTCACAGGATCCACAACAACTTGCTTATCAACGGCTGCTATCATTTCACTATTAGGCGGGCAAACCAGTACGTTCTCAATGCCCTTTTGCTGTAACGCTTGGGTTAAATACACCACTTGCTGTGCGCCGCCATATAAGTGACGACCCGCTTCAATATGCAGAACTTTCATAGCACTTCTCCTAGTGCGCTCGACACTCTTTGTGGCGTGAGCCCCACCATACAATCAAAACGAGCCTCACAGGTTGGCCGGCGTTTGCATGGTGAGCAAGCAAGTTTATCGCTCAACACGCGACCATTTGGATTAAAGGTGTTTTCATACGGTAAGGTTGAACCAAACAATGCAATAACCGGGGTATGATGCGCCATCGCCATGTGAGTTAGCCCTGTATCAACGCCAATCACACCTTTTGCCCCCCGAATGATCTCGCTGCACTCAAGTAATGTCGTTTTCCCAGTTAGATTAATGATCCCCGGCATCTGTTTTTCTAAGCGCTCGCTATGAGCGATATCACTTGGTCCACCCAATATAATAATATGCGCACAAATAGACTGATTTACTTGTTTATACAACTCACGCCAATGCCCATCTACCCAGTGTTTCTGTGCTCTCGTTGTAAACGGGCAAAACACCACATAAGGTTGGCCTTGAGTATGCTCCAATAGCAGTGCCTCTGTATGTTGTTGTGTCTCATTCGAGGCAATGAGCGAGTATTGAAACGCCGCTTCTGGCGTACCAAAAAATTTCGCTGCAGCTCTGTATTCCGAGCTGATATCAGCAGACCAAGGCGAGGTCACTACCTTATTCATAAGCCACTGACTGCCCTCGCGACTATTGATCCCAACCTTATATTGAGCGCCACTTAGCCAAGCTAGCACGCCACTTTTAAGGAGTCCTTGAGCGTCGAGCACTAAGTCAAATTGTCGACTAGCCAACTGCTTTTTAAAGCTATTAACTTGCTTCAGTAGCGCGATGATCCCTTTTGCTTTTCGCACTTTTTGCCATTCATTACGAGGCCACAAGATCACCTCATCTAGCAATGGATTTTGTTGTAGCAAGGTCGCGCCAGCAGGCTCTGCTAACCAGCTCAGTTTTGCTTCTGGGTAACGTGCCTTTAGTGCAGAAATAAGACCTGACGCCATCACAATGTCACCAATGGCACTGAGCCGGACAATAAGGATATTGTTGTATTGCATTGTTATCTGATCACCATTGGATGTAATCGGGTACTATGGACTGGCCGTTGCGCTTGTTTTAACTGATATAAAACTTGCAATGTGGTTGTGTGTAGTGCGCCATTATGCTTTGCGATTGCAGCTTGCCCAGCCTGTATTTGTTGTGTTGTTGCAGCACTATTTTGCCAAAAGCCGATGACTTCTCTGGCTATTTGCTGTGGCTCGTTACCCTCAACAAGTGCACTAGCTTGACTCAGCGGCGCACATATATCTTCACAATTTCGTCGACTACTTCCCATTACGACGGCAGCCCCTTGGACAATGGCTTCGGCAGGGTTGTGACCACCGAGCTTAACTAACGAGCCACCGATAAAGGCAACATGGGCATCACGATAAAACGCAAATAGTTTGCCCATCGTATCGAGCAGATACACTTGCGTATTTGCCGTTAGTGTTGGCGCGTGCGAGTAACGCTGACAGCTCAGCCCGCTTGCTTGCAGCAGCTGCCATACCTCATCAAATCTTTCAGGATGACGCGGTGCGATAATTAGCTGAGCTGCTGGATTTTGCTGTAACAACTGTTTGTGCGCTGCGACCACCGCTATTTCTTCAGTGTCATGCGTGCTCCCCGCAATCCATGTCAACTGAGAGGGTTTTTGCGTTGGGTCGGCATGTTTAAGCTCTGGCCAATCGTACTTGATATTACCGCACATCATCAGTTTTTCTGGTGGTACACCCAACTCGCGAAAAGCTTGATAACTTAGCTCACTTTGCGGCAGAATTTTATGCACCTTGGACACCATAAAGGTAAAAAGACCTAACATGTTGGCATAACGATTTTTTGATCTGTCGGTCATGCGAGCATTTACCAGCATCACTCGACTGCCTTGGTTGCGCGACTGGCGAATAAGGTTCGGCCACCACTCCATCTCAACCGACATGGTCAATACCGGATTAAAATGCGTCAAGAACGCACCAACCGTCAATTGAAAGTCCAGTGGCAAATAAGTATGAATGACTTGCTCCCCCCAGTTGCGCTCAATATAGTTGGAACCCGCAACCGTGGTACAAGTAAAAACAATGGGTAAATGAGGATGCTGTTTACGCAGCTCAGGAATAAGTTTAGCAATGGCGGCGCATTCGCCAACGGAGACGCCATGTAAATGAATACAAGCGGGTAAACGTTTACAATCGTAGACACCTAAGCGCTGTAAAAAGTGCCTTTTATAACCCGGTTTACGTAGCCATTTTTTTAATAAGATCAGCGCAATCAAAGGTAAACACAACAACAGGATACTGTTATAAACACCAATCCAAAGTGAATTAGCTGATCTTCTACGAAGACGAGAGGTTGTCTTAACCTTAGCCATAGCTACACCTTGTTATTCAAGCCTGAATTAACCCCAGTGTAACTATGGTTTTTGACACTAAATTGACAGTGGTAAGCCAAGTAAAGATTCTGACAGAAATTGTGTGACAAGTTGAGACTTACTAGCACCTAGCGCTTACGAATGCCGACTTCTTAGCACGCTTTGCTGCCCGCGGCGACATATTCACACCACTCAAAACCAGAAATGGTCGTGCCGGCATTAGCGATTAACACATTGAGAAACAAATGATAAAAGCGGCCTAAATTAGGCCGCAATTTCTTGAGTGATTACCAATTTAATTTACTCATATCGCAAGATCAGCGACAGACGCGTACTCGCGGCTTTAAAGGCAAGGGTCGCCACAGTCAACCAAGTGATACCGGCAACCACCAAAGCTGCTGCGCCATAAACCCACATTGCTTGCTCAATGCGGTCATTAAAGTTTGCAAGCCAATCACCAACGAGCCAATAAGTTACCGGATAAGCAATGGCGATACTGACTCCCACCAAAATCAGGAACTCTTTTGCTAAGATATTCACAATGCTTAGCCGTGATGCCCCCAAGACTTTGCGTACAGCTACTTCTTTTTGACGGCGAACCGTTGCAAAGGATGCCAATCCAAAAGTGCCTAAACAGGTTAAGAATACAGCTAGCGCGGTGAAGATAAGTACTACCTTAGAGATACGCTCATCACCACTAAGTACCGCCCTATAACTGTCTGAAAGTAGATTTATCTCTGGTTCATACACGTTTGCGGTTTTTGCCAACACACTAATCAAGTCTTGTCGAATCTGTGCTAAATACTGCGGGTTAATCGTTAAGATCACTTCAGATGTTGGATTAAAATAAGTAAACCCTAATAAAAACATAATATTAGAACTTGCTTCTTGTGCATTCCCCACTTTGACGTCAGCGACGACGCCAACCACTCGCATCTCTACGTTGCGGCCAGTATCTTTGATAGTTTTGCCAATAATATCTGCAACATTACTGTAGCCAGCTTGCTTAGCGACCGACTCGGTAATAATGGTGCCTATTGTGGTTACGCCGTTAACTCGATTTGACCAATCACCGGCAAACTCTCGGCTAAAGTCTCGACCTGCAAGTAGCGTTAACCCCAACCCTTTGACTACCTCGTAGCTTGTGCCAATAACTGGCGTTAAGGATTGCGACTGTTCACCATTTGGCCACGTTGGTACTAGGGTGTTATTAATCGAGCGAGTCAGCTGCGTATCTATCACACTGATATGTTCAACGCCCTCAATAGCCGCGAACTGTTTAACTAATGACGTTGGCGCTTTTGTAAAAGCCGCTTTAACGGGCACTTCTGAGACCACCAAACGCTGTGTGGTTTCGTAACCAAGCGGTAAATTTTGCAAATGTGCCAACTGGTACTGTAGCGTTATCGAAGCAATAATTAACCCAACCGCAAGTGCTGCTTGTACAGTTAAAAGACTTTTGCGCACCCAAATCGCGGTACTCCCACGCTGTAAATCTCCGCTTAGTACGCGTTTAGCACTAAAAGATGAGATAAAAAATGCAGGATAGAGACCCGCCAACAAACCCACGATGACGGCAACCGCGACTACTACGACACTAAACATAGATGCATAATCAATACTTAATTCACGGCCAACTAGATTGTTGAAACTTGGCAATAGTAGCTCGACCAAAACACAGGCTATTGTCATTGCAAGCAATGACACGAGTACAGACTCAGATAAAAACTGTGCAACTAATTGCGACTTGCTGGCACCAAGTGCCTTGCGTACACCCACTTCTTTTGCACGTTTGGTCGACTGTGCAACCGTCATATTAATAAAGTTAAAGCCAGCGATAAGGATCAGCAGCACGCTTAAACCAACACAGATCATCACCACTTGTTTCGCACCACCCACTTTCATTTCAAACGGCGACTTTGCAGTAAAGTGAAGCTCCGTTAAGGGGTGTAATTGCAGCGATAAGCGACCCTTAAAATCACCGAAATAATATTTCTCAGTCAGTATGCTTTCCAAAGCAATAACATCTGTTTGCGGCGCCAATCTTAAATAAACATAGCTAGAAGTTATATCCGTATTGACTGGATCATGCTCTACAGACACTAAGTTTTTAAAGCCAAAATGCGTGTTTTCGGGTAAATCTGTAAATACTGCACCTACCGTATATTGGCCGTTTTTATGCTGTAGAGTCTCGCCAACCACGTTTGTGCGACCAAAAATACGCTGAGCTTCTGAACTACTCAATGCAATGCTATTCGGTACACTCATGGCGCGACTTAGACTACCTGCCACCGTTTCCATATCGATAAAATTCTCGATATTCGCAGTTGCGCCATAAAGGTCATTCAGTTTAAAACCTTGATTTTTTACTGTCACATCTACTTCAGCTTCGCGAGTAAACTCCACCATCGTCAGCGCAAAAACCTCTTCAACTTGGCTATATTCAAGTGCTCGAGTGCCATTGATGTAATTAAAAATAGGAACGACCCCAAGCCCTAATTGCGAATAGTCTTGTGCAATTCGATACACACGCTCAGCATGAGGTTGCTGGCTATCGTAAGATAGTTCATTTTTTGCAAACAGTGCGACCAAAATTGCCGCAGCTAAGCCCACACTAAGCCCAAGTACATTTAAAATAAAATGCTGTTTTTGCTGCTTAAAAGCACGCAATGCTGTTATTAGATAATTCACTATCATCGTTATGCCACCTCTGATTTTTGTGGTTGCACCACCGTGTTGGCTTTGTCTAACATCACTTGGCCATCGAGAAGGCGTACAAGTCTATCCGCGTATGACCCCTCTTTTTCTGAGTGCGTTACCATGATCACGGTTGTGCCTTCGCGGTTTAGCTCGCGTAACATCGCCATGACTTCTTCGCCGTTTTTGGAGTCCAAGTTACCCGTTGGCTCATCCGCTAAGATAAGTTTAGGGTTAATAACCAGCGCTCTTGCAACCGCCACACGCTGCTGCTGACCACCAGAAAGTTGCTGTGGTAGGTGATCAGCGCGGTGGTCGATGGCAACGCGTTTTAAAATCTGCTCTACACGCTGCTTACGTTCACTTTTTGAGATATTTTGGTATTGCAGCGGTAGCTCGACATTTTCAAACACAGTCAGCTCATCAATCAGGTTAAAGCTTTGAAATACAAAACCAATAGACGCTTTACGTAGCTGTGAGAGCTGCTTTTCGCTATAGCCCGCAATGTCCGTGCCCGCAAACTCAAACTGCCCAGATGACGGTGAATCCAACATCCCTAGGATGGACAATAAAGTAGACTTACCACACCCAGACGGGCCCATGATGGCGACAAACTCACCTTCATTAACAGTTAGGTTAATATCGTTTAGCGCAGTCGTTTCAACGTCTTGAGTACAAAATACACGGTTTAGGTTAGTTAGTTTTATCATTGTTATATCCTTAGAAATTGAGTTGTTGCGCTTTGTCGAAGTTGCTATAGCTTGAGGTGATCACTTGCTCACCTTGTGATAAACCATCTAACACTTCGTAATAATCTTGATTCTTTTTACCTAAGCGAATGTCACGACGCTCGGCGGTTTTGCCATCACTTGCCAACACGTATACCCAATTACCGCCAGAGCTTGTAAAAAAGGCACCGCGTTTTAGCAATAAGGCATTTTCTTTGTTGCCGCCAAGCATCAGTTCGACATCTATGCTTTGGCCGCGTTTAATGTCGCTTTGGCCGCTTGGTAACGCCACTTCTACCTGAAATTGTGATTGCGTTACACGGCTATCAATTTTGCTCACCTTGGCACTGACTAAGCCACTGTCTAACATCACATTCACTGCCATATCCGGTTGTACTTGATTTAAATAAAACTCATCAAGGCGGACAACCAACTTGTATTCATTCGGAATGTCAATTTGGCCTAACCGTGCCCCTTTACTCTTTGACTCACCTATTTCAACATCCAGCTCACTCAAGTAACCCGATACCGGCGCTTTGATCAGTAGGTTTTCGAGATTTTGACGGGCAAATTGCAAGTTCTTCTGTAACATCTCAGCACTGTCTTCTAGCTGTTCTACTTGCACTTTACGAATTGAATTTTCCTGCGCTTGGCGCTCTAACGTCAGCTCCTTTCGGGCCTTGTAATACTGTAAATCGTCCTCAATTTCAGACAATCTGTCGGTTGCCAGCACGCCTTTTTCAACGAGTGGCTTGGATTGCTTATAACGGCGTTCTAAATGGCTAATTTGTAAGTCAATTTCCAGCAAGTCACGGCGTAAATTAAGGCGACTGGTTTCCATGGTCATTTGGGTGTTTCTTAGGAAGTTAAGCTGCTCTGTTACTTGTGCTTCGCGACTCATCACGTCTAGCTGTAAACTGGTATTGCTCAATCTCACTAATGGCTGACCCGCCTCAACAAACTCACCCTGCTCCACCAAACGCTCTTCTACTTGACCACCCGCGATGGTATCTAAGTAAATCGTGGTTTTTGGTACGACTTGACCACGTAAGCTTAGCGCGTCCACAAACGCCCCTTTGCTTACGGTACTCACCGTAAGGCTACTCAGTGCGAGATTTTGACTACGACCTGAAGAGGCTGTGTTATTGAATGCCAGTGCCGCTGCTGCAATGCTCAGTAGTACACCACCTGCCACCGCTTTCTTAAGATGTTTTTGCAATCCTGAACGCTCTATTTTCTTATCCATAATCACGCCTCTTGTTGTTAGTCGGTTAAATCGTTTTATCGAATATGTATGACTAATATCAAACACCATGCCAAGCTTAATTTTATTAGTAATTACAAAACCTTAAGTATCTACCATTATATTCTAAGAATAATAAGTGTCCGGAAATAGAACACATCAAAAATCACAAAGTGTCCATAAATGAACACTTTTCGTAGACGAGATCTAAACGATTGCGGTACGCTAAAAGAAAAATAAAGCGATCAGGATATGAAGCAGGAAGGCACCATATTAATTGTCGACGACAACAGCGATATATTAATTGCAGCAAAGCTTTTGCTAAAAAAGCATTACCAAACCATCATCACCACAGATAACCCCTTTGATATAGAAGCGCAGATTGCATCGCAGCAAATAGATGTGATCTTGCTTGATATGAACTTTAGCCAAGATGCCATTAGTGGCAAAGAGGGCTTCTATTGGTTAAAGAAAATTGTCGAGCAAGACCCAAGCATCGTGGTGTTGTTAATGACCGCCTATGGTGACATTCAACTTGCCGTCGATGCGATAAAAGCAGGCGCCGCCGATTTTATCGCTAAGCCTTGGCAAAACGACCAACTATTGGGTGCGGTTGCCGCCGCATTTGCGCATGCCAAAGACAAACAGCAGGTTGGTAAGCTCACTCGTCAGACGCAAGGGTTAAATCAGGCACTCAATCAATCCAGTGGTAGCCATCAATTTGCTTTTTTAGGCCAAAGCTCGGCCATGCAAAAGGTATTTAGTACCATCGAACGCGCGGCACTCACCGATGCCAACATTTTGATCACCGGCGAAAGTGGCACGGGCAAAGAGCTTGCCGCCCACGCCATTCATCAGGCGAGTATGCGTCGCGACAATACCTTTATCAGCCTAGACATGGGTGCTATCTCCGAAAATTTGTTTGAAAGCGAATTGTTTGGTCATAAAAAAGGGGCGTTTACCGATGCGAAAAGCGATAAGGTCGGTCGCTTTGAACTCGCACACGAGGGGAGCTTGTTTTTGGACGAATTGGGCAACCTGCCGATGGGCCAACAAACAACGCTACTTGCAGCGCTACAAAATCGACAAGTCACTCCTGTAGGCGGCAATAAGCCTATTTCAGTGGACATACGGCTTATCTGTGCCACCAACGATAATCTGCAACAAGCGGTTGATGAAGGTCGTTTTAGGCAAGATTTATTATATCGGATCAATACCATAGAGATCCGTCTGCCACCGCTTCGCGAGCGTGTCGATGATATTCCACTGCTCGTAAACTACTACCTTGAACACTTTTGCCACAAGTATAAAAGGCAGCTTGAGGTAAATAGCAGCGACATGCAATGTCTACAAACCTACCCGTGGCCCGGTAATGTCAGAGAGCTCGCACATGCTATCGAACGTGCGGTGATCTTAAGTGAAACCGAGTTTTTGGATATCAGTACCGTAATTGGCACTAATCCCACGGCGGCACAAGCAAGTATGGAAGATACCTCGGACACCAATACACTCACTTTTGAAGGCACTTTCAACCTTGAAGAAATTGAACAACGTACGGTGCGTGCAGCGCTCAAGCATTATCAAGGCAATGTCTCAAACGCAGCCAAAGCGCTCGGGTTAACCCGAGGGGCAATGTATCGTCGCTTAGAAAAGTACGATTTGTAGGAAGAAAAGAAATGACACGCGTTGCTCACCATCCCATCCTTGTTTTTTTCTTTACTATCATTGGTCTAGTAATTTCCAGTGGGCTCTCGCTATATTTGTATATACAAGGTGGCTTTTCGGCAACTTGGCTGTTGATCACCCTTATTACCATCACGTTTATTTCAACCTTATACTTTCAATTTAACAAGCAAAACAAGCACATGGGTTTTGTACTTAAGTCTTTAGCCAATGGCGATAGCTCCTTGGGACTAAGCCAACATCACCCAATGCGGCAACACTTAGAAGAGATCAAAACGCGGATCCAAAGCGCGCGGTTGAGCGCCGAGCAGCAGGCTCACTTTTTACAAACCTTGCTAGTGCATATCGACTTAGCGGTTTTGGTGTTCGACAGCGAAGGGAAGGTTATTGAATCAAACCCAGCGGTAACCCGCCTACTCGGTAAACCCATTAATCACAGCAAAGATTTAGAAGATATCGCACCACTGGTTAATGAATGCGATAAGAGCTTGAAAACGATAGCAAATTGGCAATATGGCGAGCAACAAGATAACTTGTCTATACAAATAACATCAGCGCAGATCCAAGGGCAAATTCGTAAAATTGTCACCTTACAATCCATTCGTGATGCATTACAAAACAAAGAGCAGCAAGCCTATAAACGCCTCACCAAAGTGCTTACGCACGAGGTAGCTAACTCTATTACACCTCTGGCATCCATTGCACAAACCTGTGGGGGACTCTTGCCCGACACATTGAGTTTTGACGATGAAGAAGATAAACAAGACCTCGCCTTAGCGTTGCAAACACTGGCAAAACGCACTGAGTATCTGGGCGCTTTTATCGCCCGTTTTAGAACGGTGAGTAATTTACCCAGCCCAGCGCTGCAACCTGCCCAGCTAGCGCCGCTGGTAGAGGGCATCTATCAGTTACATCAACAAAGCTGTCATCAAGCGAACATAGACTTACAGCTTGATGTTAGCCACTCCCAACTGGTGATGTTAGACACGGCTCAAATTGAGCAAGTACTTATTAACTTAACCAAAAACGCCATTGAAGCGGTGCAGCAGCGCAATGCCGAAGACCTGCGAAACACCCGCCAAGTGGTGTTAAAGACCGGAGCAAATAACGTAGGCCAGCACTATATAGAAATAAGCGATAATGGGCCCGGCATCGCAGAACATGTCATCGACATGATTTTCGTGCCGTTTTTTACCACTAAACAACAAGGCTCGGGGATCGGCTTAAGCCTCTCAAGACAAATTATGATTAATCATGGCGGCGACTTAATTTATCTTAGGCGCGAACAAGGCGCATGCTTCAGATGCGTATTTGGTTAGTAATCAACGCAATCTAGGTGAAGCAAAACATATTCGTTTGGTAATATGGGAGCCCTTGTTATTTGAGATCCTTCGTTGTCATTTAGTGCTACATTAAAGCTAAGGTAAAACTATCCAAAAGTGTGTAGTACTTAAATTGGCAGTCATAGTTAGCCGCAATCGTAAAACCACGGCTAATATCGCTCTAAATGATTGAGAATATGAGGAAAAACATCTACATCAGCCTGACGCCCAAAGATACAATCTATATGCGCGTAATTGGGGATCACTTTACGCGTAAACTTAGCCTCACCAAAGGCAAGACAAAGACGTTCATAGGTTTTTTTCGTGCTCTCGGGTAAATAACATTCGTTATCTGCCCCGCTAATAAATAGCGTCGGTACGTTTAACCGGTTGATGTGTGGCATGTAAACGTCCTTGCCATCTGCATCGACCAGTTTTCCTGCGCGACAAATTGCAGCAAGGTGCTCAAGGGTTTGAATATTGGCTTCGGCAAATAGTTCATCAATATGCTCATGCAGCAAATCGGTTAACTGGTCATGACGGTATAAGGAGGCGTACATAAAAGTCACGCGATGGCAGCTGTCATTGTTGCATCGCCCCTGTGCTTCAGCGAGCGCGTACAAGCCTAACGCCTTATCATACAAAGAGGCAAGCCCATTGCTCTGCTGTGGTACTCGCGCCGTTAGCGAGTCTACGCCCAGCCTTTCTAAAAATGAGGGGAGATGTAAACCTGTCTTCATTTTCGTTGCCATCGGCACCACCACGTCCGCCGCAATTTGTGATGCAACAACACTTCGAACACCTGAAAGGCCGCTAAGCATAGACATAAAGAAGGTCGTAGCACCATAACAATGCACCACCGCCTGGATACTATCTGCTCCCGTGATGGTTCGGATCTTGTTCACTGCAGCAGGGTAATCGTATTTCGCTACCTGATCGCCATTTGATTGCTTTGCGGCAGCAGGCAACAAAATACTGACTCGATAATCCAATAGCCACACGTCATATTGGTTAGCGACTAGGTACTCGACTAAGTTGGTATCTATCATATCGGTGGAAAAGATACTCGAAGCAACTCCCAGCCCATGCACTAATATAACCGGGCCCTTGTCACCGCCACGATAACGAGTCAGCGATAGCTGCACATGATCAGCTGTATCAAACAAGTATACTTCAGGTGTTGGAGCCCTTAGCGGCCGCTTTTTGCGCACCAATTCACCACTGTGCGTTTTTTCTTGGTAAAAAATACTGCCGTAACTTTGATATAGAGTGCCCGCAAAAAATTGCCCAAAGCGTGCGATGGCTTTTAAGCGAGCCGCTTTACTCTCGGCATGACTTACACGAATAGTGGCAAGCTGCGTCACAAAATCAATCGGCGCTATCTTCATAATACCGTGACCACATACGGCCCCTTGAGTATCTTCTCCTTCATGAATATCAACAAATAAGGTTGTAGTATCATCCCAAAGATCGAGAGAGTGAGGGTCGTCTTTGATTAACTTAAAGGCATTAAAGAAGTACTGCTTGCCATCCTCCGCCATTAAATTCATTTTATAGATCATCTTCCGAGTATTTGGAGGAAAGGCCTGACGCTCAAACAAACGAAACTCACCATTGCGAACGATCAGTGGTTTATCAGAAAGCACATTACACTCAACGCGACCCGAAATATGCGCTTTATGTTGTGGGTCGGTCAACATCACCTCTAGATCCATCGAGGTGACCGTCAATACAAAAGACAGCGTTTGGTTTGTTTCTTGGCCCAGCTGATAGGCAGCCAAGTAGGTTTGTAAAGAGGTAGTGCTTGGCTCTACCACGCGGCTAAAATAGCCCTGCATTCGCTCTGTAAACGCCAACCCTGTTGTAGTCGGCTCAGCGGTACGGGAGCGGCTTGACGGCAATTGATAGTCAATTTGCCAATCACGGTCCTTGGCGATAAGCGCACAGCAGCGCTCTGTCAATGCACTTATCGTAAGCAGCGGATTGACCGCAAGCGACGTTGGAATGATGGCACCATCTGACACATAGAGCGAGTCGTAACAGGCATCACTCTCTCCCGTAAACACTTGCCCTTTATGATTCACCACCCCTTCGGAACCCGTCTCAGCAAGCCGACAGCCACCTAAAGGATGAACTGTAACCAAGCGATTATTCAACCACGGTGACCAAATTGGGTTTTTAACATAGGTGCCACCGAGCGCTGCTGTCGCTTGAAGCAGCTTTTCACTCGCATGATGAAAATTAGGCTGAGCTCCTAACTCAGGCCAACGGATGTTCAACTTGTCTTGCTCTAAAGTTATGACACCTTGGCTATCGTCATGGCTCATTACTAAGTAGGTCTGAGTATGTTTTACCGCACCATGATAAGCGCCTCGCCATTGGCTTTGCCATACTCTCGCTTGCTCCTCCAAAGCGTCATAAAAACCATGATCCGTGTCGAGTCCAACTACACCCGCTGCACTTGCAAGCGCAGTTGGTAACACTCCTGCCATGGCGCCAGGTAAACTACCCTCTTCAATAATCATTTGTTGCGCGCGTTCGCTCGCTTCACGGAGATCGATTGCACTGGTGATACAAGGTCCTGTAGGCGCTTTGCCTTCTGGTTCTAGATTGCCAACCCCAACACCACCGATTTCGCTGTCGCAGTTATAGCCAAAACCCAACATATCGCCATTACCGGTAAAATGCTGACCAAGTTGCGAAGAGATAGCCAAACCGCGACTTTGGCTACGCAATAAAATTTCATTACTACCCAGCGTGCCAGCGGCCAAGAGCACAATATCCGCCTCAACAAATAACGGGGCTGCAGAAAAGCATTCTGCGCCGGTTCCCATGTCTTGGTAAAACACCCGCCAACCAGAGTCGATTTTCTCAAGGTAGCGCACACGGGCCTGACAATAAATTTCTGCGCCATGATTCCAAGCATCCGGTAAGTAATTCATTCGGGTGGTATTTTTGGCATTGAAATTACAACCAGACACACAGTCTCCGCAGTTATTACATGCTTGCTGCTCAACACCCACATGGTTGATGCCACCTTCTGGGGTCGCAAAACATACATTGATTGGTACTTTATTAAAGGGGGCTTCTAATGCATTTGCCGACTGCTGGTGAGCCTTAAGTTTATTCAAAGTTGGGTAATGTTCAGGGTATAAGGCAGGCTTCAGCATCTCTCGAGCCCGCGAGAATCCCTCTTCCAACAAACCATCCTCATCATCTCTAATCGCGTGTGGCCATACTGGATCTCTCAGTACTGCATCTACTGGGGACAAAGCAACATTGGCATTGATAAGAGAGGTACCACCTAAGCCACAACCGACGACGACATTCTGTTCACGGTGCATATGAATATCAAATAATCCCAAATGAGAGCCCTTGTGCCCTGTTTGGCTATTAAACTGCAACTCACCAGCGGCCTCCAACTCGGTATCCGGAAATTCTCCCGTTAAAAACTCGCGCCCTCGCTCAAGTAGGCAGACTGATTTTCCGGCTCTCGCCATGCGTGACGCAGCGATAGAGCCACCATAACCACTACCAATAACAAGTACATCGTAATGCGGCTGAATTGCCGCCAGAGGTGAAGAAATTGGTTTCATTTGCTTGATTCCCTCTTCTTATTTTCGCTCACCACCTTGACCGTGGCGATGCTATCCGTGAAGTATCCTCCATCGGAGGCATACTGACCCTAGCAATAAGAGTAGAGCATTTATTGCACAATGGTGCAGTACACTGGTTAAATAATCCGGAGGATCAGCGGCAACAATAACAAACACCCCACCCCCCAAAGAATTTTATTGTTTGTCAGCAAGGCTGCGCGATACCCCACCATCAACCCAAGGGAGCCCAGCTTTGGCACCAGCCAAAACAACAATCCAGAAAATAGCAGTGTTCCTGTGATCACCAACAGGCTCTCAGGCACACCACCGAGTTGATAACGGCTCAGCCAGAGCGCCAAGGCGATAATCACGCTTTGATGCCAGAGATAAATGGGAAACACCGCTTTATTGAGCCCCGTAAGCAGTGGATGAGGACGGTTAAGATAACGCGCCGCTAATGCTAATATCAACAACACTGCGCACACACGCTGTAACACCAACACAAAACTCCCACCCCAAGTAATGAAGGTAGTGCGCGTGTCTTGCTGCAACCAGTAAAAATGATATAAAAGCAAAATAATCATGGCGTTGACTGCACAAACCCACAGCAGCACTTTACCTTGTCGAGCAAGCCAAGCCCAAAACCGATTATGCTTAGCAAGCAGATAACCTGCGAGCAGAAAAACAAACCCCTGAAATTCTCTTTTGCTATCACCTTCCAATGCTAACTGAGCCCAGAGTAAGCTTGCAAAAACCAGCACGCTTAGTAGATAAGTTGACCAGCGCAAAGTGATAAAATGCCGGAGCATTACTTGAAGCTTAGAATTAAAGACGATATGCAGTACAGCAAGGAGCAAAGTAAAACGCCATAATTCTCGCAAGTACCACAAGTGATTGACATCGACATGGGGCCAAATACCGCTTTGATATTGACTAAATAAAGGGCTGTTAAAATCAATAAACTGTTTGTAAAAATCAACATACCCGAGCGTTAATCCAGCATTTTGCTGCATTTCTGCGTACAGTTGCACTGGCACAACAACCCATATGCCAAATAATAGTGGGAGCAATAACAAAGGAGTACGAAAGAGCATGGCTGTGCATGCTCCTTGTTTATCAAAAATATATCTAAGCGCAACTCCCGAGATAAACCAGATAAGCAACATGCGCCATGGTGAGATCACTAACATCAGATATTCTAGCCAAACCGAAGTATAAGCACTTTTGTAGTGAAAACCCCAGTTAGGTACATATAACATAGCGGTGTGATAAAAAATGAGTATTGTAAATGCAATAACACGCAGCCAGTCTAGCTCTACTCGCCGATTTAAATGATCCATGTTATTTTCTTTTTGAAAGTAAACTTACCCCTACAGTGCGCCAATACAGCGTACAAACAAACGAAATTTGCTTAAATAACAATAACTAGGGATAAATCGTGGAATAGAGGGATAAAATAAGTGACCGCTTTGCGTCCAGTTGCTAGAGTAAAAGAAAAACTCAAACCATGATGTTTTCACGTACCTTTATTCAGCAATACCACCCTTTGATGGCAATGGCATTACTCGCCCTCTTTCTGGCGATTAATAACACCTTAAATGCCATTACTCTGATCATGGATGCCAACCGAGATGCGCAGCTCGATTTTGCGCTGTGGGAACCTTTCGTGTGGGAATATACCAGTGCAGCTGCCAGCTTGGCCTTAATTCCCGTCATATCTTGGTATTTAAACGCATTTCCTTGGCAGTGGCATAAACCTGTTAACGTCGCTTTTAGCTTTTTTATGGCCTCACTGTTATTTTGTTTTGGCCATGTTGGCATCATGGTGTTATTACGTGAAACGATTTATTTTAGTTTGCAACTAGATTACAACTTTCACCTTTCTTGGTTTGAACTTATCTATGAATATCAAAAAGATGCATGGAGTTTGGTGTTCTTTATTGCACTCATAAAAGGTTATCAATTTAGTGTCTCCCATATGCTTGGTGAAGCATCTCCGATAAAACAAGAAAGCGATGAAGGTGAAACACTCCACAAACCTATTCATCACTTATTGGTACGTAAGCTTGGTAAAGAATTTATCGTTAAAGTTGAAGAGGTTGAGTGGTTACAGTCGTCTGGAAATTACGTCAATCTACACGTAAATGGCCGCATTTATCCGCTACGCTCAACGCTTGCTACTTTATGTCAGCGCTTAGACCCCGTTGGCTTCGTGCGTATTCATCGCTCTTTTGCTATTAATGTGTCTAAAGTGGTGAGTATTACGCCGCTCGCCAGCGGTGACAGTGAAATCGCATTGCAAAGTGGGAAAGTATTAACGCTCTCGCGAACCTATAAAACACAATTTAAGCACCAACTACGCCTTGAATAAATGGGCAATACACGATCAGTGAGTAATCGCGTGTTATTGCGTTAATCCCATTAATCAATGATAAATGCTGTAACGCTAAAGTTCATTTTGTATCCATTTCATCGCTCTACACTACACAGCCGCAACAGGTAAGGTGCCTATTTTTGCATTTGCACCGAATTTATATACAATCTTATGCGGTTCAGATGCCTCATTGGACTGCATAATAAAAGGATAATAAAAAAGGCTCTATGAAAAACCTCATCACTCCATTACTCGCAGCAATCCTGCTCCTAAATGGCTGTAGCCAAATACAGCAACCTCAACAGGATGAACCAACGCCAGATAACTCCGTGCAAACTGGTGTAAATAAGCCAAGAGAGACAGTTAAAAACGAAGCTAAAACGGTGGTTAAAACACCATATGATCCGCTCGCAACTGATGATTTATGGCTCCGCATTAAAGATCAGCTCAGCTTTGCCGATTCCGACGATAAGCGTGTAAAACAACGGATTGATTGGTATCTCAGGCATCCAAACTATATGGATACCATCAGTGAACGTGCAGCGCCGCTACTTTATTACTTAGTAGAAGAAGTCGAAAAGCGCGATATGCCAATAGAGCTTGCATTGATGCCGCTAATTGAAAGCGACTTTAATACCCAAGCCTACTCTCACAAGCATGCTTCGGGTTTGTGGCAACTCACACCGCTGATTGCAAAACATTATGATGCCAAGATCAACGCTTGGTATGACGGTCGCCAAGATATCGTAGACTCGACCCGTGTCGCATTGGACTTTTTGCAATACCTCCACAAACGTTTTGATGGTGATTGGTATCATGCCATTGCCGCCTATAACACAGGTGAAGGTAGAGTGCTTGCAGCCATTGAACGAAATAAAAAAGCAGGTAAACCAACTGACTTTTTCCATTTGAAGCTACCGCGCCAAACAAGTCACTACGTACCAAAGCTACTTGCGGCATCACAACTGCTAAAGCATGACTTAATGAAGTTTCCTAAGATCCCTAATCGTTCGTTAATCAGCGTTATAAAACTCGAACAACAAGCTATTTTATCTGATCTTAAAGGTTGGAAAGAAGTCGAGGTATTAAATCCAGGCTATGCACGTTTTCCTGCATTACTCGGCGGCCCTGAGCATATTGTAGTCCCCACAGCGCGCGTATCAGAGTGGCAAACCATGCTCACACACTTACCAAAAATGCCCGCGAATACATGGCAACATTATACTATCCGACGTGGAGACTCTCTTAGCACCATTGCAAAGCGCTACTCGCTAACTGTCGCCGAATTAAAAGCCTTTAATCAATTAAAGAGTGACCGTATTCGTGCAGGAAAAAAGCTAATTTTGCCCATTTTGGCAGACAAACAACTGGACTATCAGATCAAACACGGCGATAGTTTATGGCGCATTGCGAAACAATTTAATGTCAGTGTCGCTAAGCTAAAGCAATGGAATCAGCTTTCGACAGATAGACTGAAAATTGGCGATACGTTACTCGTATTTCTGTCGCCCTAGGGCGTAATATCAGTTGGATAAATATGTCAGAACATAATAATAACTCACACTCTGAAGATTTGACCGAAGAGAAACGCACTGAGCGCCTAAACCCATCTCCACATAATTCAAGACAAGCGAGAGGGACATTTAAACTCTCTCGCTCTAAAATGAACACCATTTTAGCCCTGTGTGCGATGTTTATTTCCGCAGCGTCGTTTTACGCCACCTACCTGCAAGCAAAGGCTGCTCAGGAGCAGGTTTCCGCAGCCGAAAAGCAGCTAAAAACTGAAACCTGGCCATGGCTACAATTCAGCTATAGCAACTTTGATTTAGACTCCACTCAAGCAACGATTAGAGTCGATATTCGCAATTCAGGAACCGGACCTGCCATAATCCACTACATTAAGTACGAGTTTGATGGCGAAAATTACTTTGATGTTACCGAACTGATGGACGCTTGTTGCAACCTTAACGCCTATCAAGCAGCGCTTAGTGATGCTCAAAATGAAGAATCGAATATCAATTATCTAAAAAAGTTTGGCTGGTATGTTTCCAGTGCGCCACAAAAGATTTTGCTGGCAGATGGCGACACTTTCAACATTTTTACCATGCCAAAAAGCAATTTTAATCGTGGATTATGGGACAAAATTGATGCCCATAAGTCGGTTTTTAAGGCAGAGGCCTGCTACTGTTCTATACTAAAACAGTGCTATACCACGAATGAAAAAGCTGTGATCACTGAGGTACCTAGTTGTTCAACGACACCGATAAATTCTACCAAAGAGTAATACAGCACTTATTGCAATTTGAGGGTGAGGTACTGCACTTGTACTTAGATGTGAATGCCAATCCGACGATTGGTGTTGGTTTTCATATGCAAAGTGTTGAACAATTTTGCCAATTACCGATGCGAGATAGGCGCTCCAAACGCTCTGCCACCCTACAACAAAAGCGCGATGAATACCGTAATATTAAGGGCAAACCCAGCGGCTACAAGGCTTCTTGGTATGCGCAATATACCGAGCTTACCTTGCCACCAAAAGCGTCTAAAAAATGTCTTTTAGAGCAAATCAAAGAATTTGAACAGTACCTCATTCATTTTCTTGCCAAGCAAGAAACTGGCAGCATTCCTTATCAGCTATTACCGACGCCCGCTAAGATTGCGCTATTGGATATGGCTTACAACCTTGGTACCAGTAAGTTATTTTTGGCCTTTCCTAATTTAATTAAAGCCGTCAGCGCACAAGATTGGCACAACGCAAGTAAAGAGTGTAGCCGTCTACATATTAGCCCAGCACGAAACGAAGCCACCAAAAAGCTATTCCTCAAGTGCGAGAAATACAAACGCTATCAACTGACTTGGTTCGAAACTTTGGTTAAAAAGCTAAAGCGTTGGCTACATAGCTAACAAACAATTATAACGATTGGCAAACTGAGTTGTTATCCCTCTATAACATATAAACATAATGCACTAATATTATTGAATAAATTTTATTTTCTTGGTTTTTGAACTTGTGAGTTTTTATGCTAACTTGACCAAGTCGCATCTAGGATATGTTGGTTTATTGAGTGAGTCTCTGGCGAATACGGATGGCAGTCATAACTACACCTCTTGTATTTCCAGCAAGACCTCTCTGTCATGACGCTCTAGTCGCTACAGATACAGTTATAGTCTTCTGGTAACAGACCAAGTTAATGGCGCTGGATTTGTTGCTGCCTTTCTAGTTGGCGCAGCTTTGGGTGAATTAGCGAAGAAGCTTTACAATAAATACGCTTCACCTATCGGTCAGCTCCGTGTTCTGGATCTGACCTACTTAGTAGGACACGAAATCATGTTTGAGTTTATTGAGTCTCTGTTACCTGTGTTTTTCGTTTTTATTTACGTAGTACTGCAAGAGAGATGGAAGGAAAAGTGCGACTTACCTTTGAAGCAGCATATTTTAATTGTGCTCGCAAAGATAACAATATGCCTAGTTTCTGTTGTGTCATTGGTGTTTATTTTTGGCAGTTGGCTTGGTGCTAGTGAAATACAAATGCTACCAATTGTTGCTATCGGATTCGGCTGCGCCTATGGATTAGCCTGTTATCTACTCGAACCCTTTTACTCTAAGAAAAGCTAAGGCCTGCTACAAACGGGCATAACAGGGGATGTATCAAACATTAGTTCTCAATAAAGCTTTGAAGAATATAGGAACTAAACTGAATGAAGTACATTGCATTATTACTATTATTAGCAACTAACCTCTCGTTATATCTTTATAACGGCGTGCCAAATTATATCTTTGTCTTGCTATTTAGCTGTTTACTTAGCAGTACACTCTATTCTATTTGGAAAAAGCATTCAAAATAGACATTTCAGCTCAAGAAGAAAGACGCTATTGGCTCATAAATCAAGCCATTTTCATTGCGGTGAGAGTGGTATAAGTAGAACTTCTTTACCGTGAGTGAGAAAGGCGCAATTGGCTTATCGATAGTCGGTTCTGGCTTACAATTTCGAAATAGCGTGATATGTGGTGAGAATGGATGCGGGTTGTGATAGAGGTCGCATTTTTCTCCAAAAGCACGCAATGGATTGGCTAAATCAAGCAAAGCGTGTGGTTTTTGTTCGGGCTTTAAGTAAAAAATGCCATTGTGCTGCCAGTAGCCATAGTCACCAAAGGTGAGTGTAAATTTAGGCACCGATAAACTACTAGCAAAATCACAAAGCTCAGCTACTTGTGACTCCTCCACCATAGCAAGAAACGCCAGTGTAAGATGCCAATTATTCGGCTGAGTATTGGCTTTACTCGCGCTCACACTATCCACCAGCCATTGGCCAATATGCGCTCGAGTGTCGTCATCCATGCCAATACCAAAAAATAATCGTTTTTGCATCTTACACCTATATTGATAATCTAAGGTTTAACTAACCGCTTACCTACTAAAGTTAGCATAACCCCAGCAGAGAAGCATAATAAGCCAACAAATTGCAGCCAGGCGTTTTCTACACGCTCACTAAATTTAGGGCCTTGAAAACGATAATGCCTTCTACCATCGGTTACCGATTCGGTATAAGCGCTCCCTTTATAGTCTGAAAAAAATACCGTTTTTTTGTCTAAACGTTTCGCCATGGCAAGCTTAACTTGCTCCACAAATCCAATATCGCTATTCCTACTATGAGGGACAAGGAGAAAGCGCCACTTTCTATATAACTCAACGGGCTCACCGGCTTGCAATACCCCCTGAGATTCATATTCAAACAGTTTTTCACTAAAAAATATCTGTTTGTAGCCACTCCAAAATAACCCGACACCGAGAGATACTAGCAAAATAGCTAATATCGCAAGTTGCTTATATTGCTTTTGTTTTGATTGTTGATGTTGCTTATACCAATATTCGATGTCCGGTATTTGGCTTAGTTCTTCACGCTTTCCTTGTGTTGAAAGGGTTTGCATACACTCATCTAAGGATAAATTCAGCGCCGTCAGTAACTTTCTAAATACCTCGTTAGAAGGCACGGATTTGTCGTTTTCTAGTTTAGATAAATAGCTTTGCTCAACACACATTTGCTCAGCTAGCTGGGGTTGGCTTAAGCCTTTTTGTGTGCGGATCTGTTTAATAAAGTGTCCTAGTGTCATCACCGTCATCCTCGTTTATTGTTGTTGCGACCCGGCACATTCTTGGCAATTCTTTGATAAATACCAAGTTGAATATTTAGGAATAAGCATGAATATCATAGCATTACGAAATATTCACTGTTTGAATTGAAGTTTTGATTAAAAAGCACAATAAACAGGCTCACGTCCAGATCAATACAATGCCTTTTGGTGCAGCCGTGCACGAAACTCACTGGGCGTACACGCCTTCAATGCTTGAAAACGACGATTAAAATTAGAAATATTATTAAAACCACATTGATCCGATATCACACTAATGGGAGAGGCAGAGCTAATTAATAGTTTACAGGCCTTGGCAATACGCAGCTGATTGATAAATTCCGTCACAGTTCGCTCCGTGCGCTTTTTAAAGAAACGGTGAAAGTGATTGGTGCTCATGTGCACTTGCTGTGCAAGCTCATCGGCGCTTAATTTGTCGGTGTAATTATCATAGATATAGGCAATAACCCGGTCGAACTTGTCTTTCGCGGGGTCATGGCGGGCGTCAAAGCGAAAGCCGTTACTGGCTAAATGTTGATAGTTCGATGTCGTCATCCGCGTTAACATTTCAAGCAAAAGCACAAAGCGCATTAACGGCTCGGCATCCGCGATTTGCTCAAACCACTTTTTCGCTTGCCGTGCGACTTCCACAGGAAATTTGACGCCTCGGCGCGCTGCATTTAACAATTCAGATAAGCCGTGTAATTCAGGATGCTGAGCCACTAAAGATTCCAACCAGTGCGCAGGTATTTGTGCAACATGGACAACGTGAGCGGAGTGATCCGGATTCGGTTTTGACTGCCAAGTATGTGGTAAGTCAGGGCCTAGGATAACCAAATCTAAGTCTTCGTAAGGGGCGATATGATCACCCACGTGACATACACCGACACTGTTGAGCGTCAAACAGATCTCATATTCCGGATGATAGTGCCAATTAAAGGGAATTTCGGGCAATTGATACAGGCAATAACGCCATGAACATCCAGGAGATGGTAGTACTTTCTCGTACATCGCGCGCATAGCAATTTCCTTTTACATTAATAAACTTATTTAAAATCGGCATGTTATAAACTTTAAAACAACTACTCGTTACACCTAGTTGCATATCATGCAAATTCAATCACCAACCAATATTAATCTATCGAAATATAGCGACAGCCTGAAGTGCAGTGAAGTATTTTTGTCAAATTACTCTCATTTAAGCGTGAAAAGTATCATTAGTAGATAGAAATATACCGCTTAAAAAACACCCAAGGCGATACCCTAGCTTCTGCCAACAACAAATAGGAACAATGGGCAGAACAATGAAAACAACTAAGTTGAAGCAATTTAAATTGAATAAACTTGCCGCCATCGTGACAGCAAGTACCTTATCACCCCTTTTACTCACCGCTGCACCATCAGCATTAGCCGAAGAACAAAGCGCAAAAGAAAATGTCGAAGTAATTGAAGTAAGAGGCATTCGCCGCTCGCTTGAAGCTTCAATGAACACCAAGCGCTTTGCAGATGGTATTGTTGATGCTATCACCTCGGAAGATATTGGTAAGTTTCCCGACAAAAACATTGGTGATGCGCTACAGCGTATTTCTGGGGTTACAGTCGACCGTAAATATGGTGAAGTAAGTGGTGTTACAATCCGTGGTACCGCGCCCGAGCAATCGCGCATCTTATTGAATGGCCAATCGGTCGCCAGTACCGATTGGTATGATTTGGGTCCATCGACGCGTACTTTTAACATGGAGCTGTTATCAGCAGAGCAAGTTTCGGCAGTTAACGTCTACAAAACGCCTGAAGCAAACCTTGAAGAAGGTGCGCTGGGTGGTACAGTGAATCTTGTCACGCGTAAACCACTGGACTTAGATGCACACACTTACATGGTGTCGGCAGAAATGGGCCGCTCTACCTTGTATGATGAAAACGACTTAAGCGGATCGTTTTTAGGTAGTTGGAAGAGTGACGATGAAAAATTTGGTGTGCTCGCAGCATATTCTGTTGAGAACCTGACTTCAGGCCGTCACGTTATTGAGTCCATTGGTGGCTACTATGAATATTTTGCGGCGGATCAAGACACGGGACAAGCATCTACAGTGGGCGCTTGGGCTATCGGCTCGCAAGCATTCAGAGCTGAGCGCGAGCGCACCAGCGCGCAACTTACCGCGCAATTTGCACCAAGCGATAACACCGAGTTTACAGTAGACTACTTTCGCTTTGAGTTTGACAATCCACATGTAAACCATAACTTTCTTACCGTAAGTGCCCGTGGTGCAGGTGCTGTTGATGTACAAAACAACGCAGCGGGCGGTACACAGCGTGCGCGTATTTTGCCAGCTTACGCGAACATTATATACAACCCCACTGTTCGTAACGCCGTAAACATGAAAGTCGATGCCTTAAACTTCAGTGGTAAATACGTCGGTGATACTTTCGAGATTAGCGGTGTTATTGGTCGCTCAACATCTGATGGTGGTACACAGTTTGGTTCCTCAAGTTGGTGGATCCCGGCAACGGATGAGGGTGGAAAAATTGGAGATCCTGCCTTCCCTAATGGTCAAAATAGTACTGATGGTGGCTTTACTTACGATGCCACAGGTCCTTATCAAATTTGGTTTGACTCGCTAGACCCAACCGATGCCTCACAGCTCAAATTTGCTCAGGAATCAAACTTCCAAACTACGGTTCAAGAGCATGAAGTGAGTTATGCGCAAGCCGATATCAAGTGGATGCTAGAGCATGATTACTTCAAGAGCATCAAAGCGGGTGTGAAAATCAATAAAAACGAATTTGCACGTATCGCAATACAAAGAAATCCAGCGGATGTTGTTGGTTTTGTCCCTGATGGTAATAGTTTAGCTAACTGGAGTGATGGTATTTTTACCAATCTACATTCGCAAACGGGCGGACATATTCTTAATTCATACGCCAAGCTCGATGAAGATAAGTGGTGGGATTTTATCACTGGCAAATATGAGGCGGGTGAACTAATTGAGCAGCAAGACCTAGGTAAAACCTACAATGTCGAAGAAGATATGCTCGCTATCTATGTGCAAAGTGAATTCAGCGGTGAAAACTTCCGCGGTAATATCGGCTTACGCTATGTGGATACAGAACAACAGTCCAGCGGCTATGTTGATAACACGGCCTTCGATGAAACGGTTGACTACGACAACTGGCTACCGAGCATCAACTTCGCTTATGACTACAGCGACGATATTATCATCCGTGCGGCCGCATCTAGCGTTATGTCTCGAGTTAATTATAACGACTTAAAACCAGGTCTAGCGATTGATGCCAACTTTGGTTCTGCCACCGGTGGTAACCCGAATCTTAAACCATATGAAGCTGACCAAGCAGATATTGGTGTCGAATATTACTTTACCGAAGCTTCCTTGTTCTCAGCAGCCGTTTTTGTGAAGAAAATTGACAACGTTGTCTTTTCTACCGAAGCGATTGAATATGTAGACGGATGCGGTACCGACCCTTCTAAGTATGATCAATGCCGAGTCACACGCCCACGTAGTAACGGAGACGGTGACGTAACAGGGATAGAACTGCAGCTTCAACATAGCTTTGATAATGGCTTTGGCTTTATTACTAACTACACCTACGTGGATAGTGAAACCACCACACCAGATAATGCAAAAGAAATGGTGCCGGGAGTATCTGAAAACTCATTTAACGGCTCGCTATTTTTCGAAAACGAGCAGTTCAGTGCACGTATCGCTTATAACTGGCGTAGTGAATGGATTGGCGTCGGTGCAGCACAAGCGGTGCGCAACGATAGCTACCAACAATGGGATGCATCTTTGGTGTGGCATGCAATGGAAAATCTGGATGTCAGCTTAGAGGGTGTAAACCTGACCAATGAGGTTATTCAATCTTATGACACCAACTACAACTTAACGCAGAACACCATTGAATTTGGTACGCGTTATTACCTTGGCGTCAGCTATAAGTTCTAACCTCGGAGCCCCAGTCGCTTGCGGCTGGGGTCATTTGCCTATGAAAACAATACAGTCACTCACCATCCTTGGTGGCGGTACCGCCGGTTGGATGTGCGCAGCCTACCTTGCTAAGCATCAACCCAATTTATCGGTCACGGTGATTGAGTCATCGAGTATTGGCAGAATTGGCGTTGGCGAAGGCTCAACGCCACATTTGCAGCTTTTTATGCAAAGCCTTGGTGTGAAAGAGCGCGATTGGATGCCCGCGTGCCAAGCAAGCTATAAAACCGGGATCTATTTTGATAACTGGAATGGCGACAATGGCAGCTATTTCCATCCCTTCTTCTCTGAAATGGATGCAAAAACAGCGGAAGTTTACTTTGTCAACGCCAACGCCAGACGTCGTGGTAGCGAATATATAGATAAGCCCGAACATTACTTCTTAGCCGCAGTGCTGGCCGACAAGCAACAAGCACCTCTGCCACAGTGTCCATTACCAAGGGCGCTTGAGTACGGCTATCACTTTGATGCGCAAAAACTTGCGGATTGGTTAAGGGCATTTAGCCTAGCGCGAGGCGTAAAGCATATTCAAAGTACGGTGAGTAGCGTACAGCATCATGCCAAAGAAATTATTGCACTGACACTTGAGTCAGGTGAGCAGGTGAAAAGCGATTTTTACGTCGATGCCTCAGGGTTTAACGCCCTACTGATAGAGAAAACGCTCGAAGTGCCCTTTATTTCCTTTGCAGATCAGTTACTCAATGATTCAGCTGTCGCGATTGCCGGCGCTAAAATCAACCCGCTACCTTCAAGTACTTCTGCTATCGCGATGCCGTGCGGCTGGCGCTGGCAGATCCCGCTACAAGGCAGAACCGGACATGGTTACGTGTACAGCAGCGCACATACCACTCCCGAAGAGGCTGAGGCTCAACTGCGCCAAGCCGCGCAACTCGATAAAGGACAAGCCAAACATCTCACCATGAAAGTGGGCATGATGGCGCGCAGTATTGAAGGCAATGTGTTTGCTATTGGCCTCGCACAGAGCTTTATTGAACCACTCGAAGCCACTGCGCTGATGGTCACAGGTTATAGCATTGAGTTATTAAATAGGCTGCTTTCGCAACAGCTCGAGGCACAAACCATCAATCAACAACTGTCAGAGCTGGTGCTCGGTATTAAAGAGTATGTACTGGCACATTACGCCACCAGCAAGCGCGCAGATTCACCGTATTGGCAAGATGCGAAAATCGCAGCACTGAGCTTAAACGAGCTCGATGAGCTGCTCACACACTGGCGTAGCGGTGGTGATTTTGACGCTTGGCTCAACCAACACAGGATGCACTCACCCTATATTCGTCCCAGTTGGTATTGCTTACTTGGCGGCATGGATCATCGCGATAGCACCTGCCAAATGCCCTTTGATCAAGCACCACAGCATATCGAACAAGCGGCCAAGGCCTATCTAACGAAGCTTAGTGATGAGCATTTTACTGCCCATACAACAGCACTGGAACAATTACAGCGAGCACAAGCGTTTCGTGCATAACCCAATTGCGGGTGGTGGTGAGATTCCCCTTGATCTTTTTGTTTGTCTGCCCACAAGCGAGATCGCCACGCCATCACCCGCTCTCTAATGAAGGTGGAAATACAACATGAAAAAAAGCTACCTAGTGATTGCCTTAGTATTGGCAACCTTTTTTACGGTGTCCTTTATCACCAATATTTTAGGCGCGATTTTTCCAGCATTAATAGAAAGTTACAGCATAGGTCTAACGCTTGCGGGGTTTTTCCCGTTCGCCTTTTTTATCGCTTACGGTGTGATGTCTATTCCAGCGGGACTGCTAGTTCAGCGTTTTGGAGAAAAAACCGTTATGCAGCTCGCATTTACCCTTGCTGCAATTGGTGCAACGACCTTTGTGCTAATGCCAACGTTTGCCATTGCCATGGTTGCGTTGTTTATGCTCGGCTGTGCCATGGCATTACTGCAAGTGGCTATCAATCCACTATTACGCGCTAGCGGTGGTTCAGAACACTTTGCCGTGCTTTCGGTGTTTGCGCAGTTGATGTTTGGTGCTGCCGCAACACTCGCGCCTTTGGTGTATAGCAAACTACAGTCTCAAGTCACCACCGCAGAGGGATTTGGCGGAGCGCTGTCTGGTGTTATCCCAGCAGATAAAACCTGGTTAAGTATCTATGCGATATTCGCTATCCTAAGCGTCGTGATGCTATTACTCTCGCAATTTACGCCATTTAGCGCGGTACCCGAGCAGAAAAAGCAGCAGTTAAGCTGGTCACAAAGTATCGGCTTTTTTAAAGATAAAACCGTACTGAAATTTTTTGCCGCCATCGCCGCTTATGTCGCGCTAGAACAAGGTGTAGCTAACCTGATTTCCGTCTTTTTGCAGCAGTATCATGGCCTAGATCCAACCATCGAAGGCGCAAAAGTGGTGAGCGAATTCTGGTTATGCCTAACCTTAGGTTGTTTACTTGGACTGGCACTACTTAAACTCATTGATGCACAAAAGCTTTTGATTTTATTCAGCTCTGGCGCCGCTATCGCACTGTTAAGTGCGTTATTCGGTAACACTACCGTGGCGCTTATTGCTTTTCCAGTTGTGGGATTCTTTCTCTCCATTATGTGGTCGGTCATCTTTGCTCTGGCATTAAATTCATTCAAAACCGGCCATGGCGCAATCACGGGGATTTTATGTACCGGGATCATTGGCGGTGCATTTATGTCTCCCATCATAGGTTTTGCGGCTGAATTGAGTAACAACTTACAGCTTGCTGCCCTGCTACTCCTACTGCCACTTAGCTATATTCTGAGTGTTGGTGTATGGGCTAATCCTTTGATTAAAAATAAGACTTTTGGCAATAGCCGAAAGACGCTGTCTCAACCTCTAAATGAAAATAGTTAAATTACGATGAATCACTCTTTGTTATGTATTGACTTCGGTGGCACCAAAGCGCTTGTGGCTTCGGTTGCACACACTCAGATCGAGCAGGTACGCCAATATGCGGTGCCTAGTCAGGCCAACTTGAACCAAGTTAATGCCTTTGTTATTCGTTTAATCGAAGAAAACCTAACGGCCGAAACAACCGGTATTGCGATTGGCGTACCAAGCACACTGGATGTGTGCAGCGGCACCGTGCTGACAACACAAAATATTCCTCATTGGCAAAATGTGCCTCTGAAACGGTTGTTAGAACAGCACTTTTCATTGCCCGTTGTTGTCCATAATGACGCAAACTGCTTTGCATTTGGTGAATACTTATATGGTGGCTACCATGCCAACAACCTAATTGGCGTATGCCTTGGCACAGGTATTGGTGCCGGTTTTGTGTTTAACGGTAATTTATATACGGGTAACCATAGTGCTGCAGGAGAGCTAGGCAACTTAAGCTATCTTGATGGAATTATTGAAGATTATGCTTCAGGACAGTTCTTTGGGCGACAAGGAATTGAAGGGAGATGGTTGGCCGAACAAGCACTCAGTGGCGACCCATTTGCACTACAACAATTTGAGATTTTTGGCAGTCACGTTGGTCATGCACTCGCGCAAGTAGTCATGGTGCTGAATCCAGATGTCATTGTACTTGGCGGCTCCGTGACGCATTCATATGACTATTTTAACGCTGCACTTGAAGCCAAGATGCAGCAATTGCTTGGCAATGCTTTATATCAATCCGTTCGTGTCATTCCAAGCACCTTAAATCACGCGCCACTTTTAGGGGCATACGGATTGTTTCAACACAATAAAATTAACCATGATAACAAGGAACTAGCCAATGAAGTTTAATCGGCTTATGGCCCTACTTTTTGGGGTGTCGTCACCCCTTTATGCACTCGACCAAACCGCTGTAAACTGGTTAGGCCAAAATCTTGATGTAAAGTACACCTTGCTTGATAGCAAGCCGATCACCTGCCCCAAGGCACAGCAAAAGTGTTATTACTCAGAGCTGAGTTTTAGCGTAGCTAAAGAAAATACCAAGGCAAATAATGACTTTGCTATCTTTTTTAGCCAACTGATGCCGATTTACCATGTTGAGGGCGATAACTTTGCCATCACCCATATCAATGGTGATATTCACAAAATCACGCCTGCAGCAGGGTTTAGTGGGTTTTCAAGTGCTCCCACTACCGTGCGCTTTTATACCAAGGACTCTCAGGTTACGCGCTCGGAGTTTATGCCAAATTATGTTGTAACGGACGCGCAGCTTAAGCTCACCCCACAAGTGATCAAAAGCACGCAAACCCAGCGCGATAACGATACAGGACTTGAGCTACAACCTTATCTGACGCCATTTGATACGCTCAACCAGCTGCAAACCAGCAGTAAAGATGACACGCCGTGGATGGGCAGTGAATACTTATATCAACATCAAGTGCAGCCAACACTTGATGTTGCAATTGGGCTGATACCAAAACCTAAACAACTGACTGTACTGTCCGATAAACGACTCAATCTAGCAGCCGGTATTAATCTGCAACTTTCAGGTATTTCAGCTGATGCTATCGCCATGGCACAACAGCGACTCAATACCCTTGGGGTAAAAAGCACCAAGGACGGGCTTGTAGTTAATGTCGCTGTAAAGCCAAATAAGCAATCAAGTCCACATTATCAACTGACAGTCGCCGAAAATAATATCTCAATCCAAGCCAATAACAGCGCCGCTGCATTTTATGCGCTACAAAGCCTTGCAGGACTGTTGGATATTAATGATTTGAGTATTCCCATGGTGGATATTATTGATACACCAAGGTATGACTTTCGTGGTTTACACGTCGATGTTGCCCGCAACTTCCGCTCCAAAACCTTTATTTTACAAACCATTGAACAGATGGCGGCGTATAAGCTAAATAAACTGCACCTTCATTTAGCGGATGATGAAGGCTGGCGCTTAGCCATCGACGGTCTTGACGAACTCACCTCTGTCGGCGCTTATCGCTGCTTTGATTTGACCGAAACTCGCTGCCTATTGCCGCAATTAGGCGCTGGGAATGATAAAAACGCGCAAGTGAATGGCTTTTACTCTGCAGAGGATTATATTGAGATCCTGCGCTATGCCAAGGCGCATCATATCGAGGTGTTACCCTCATTAGATATGCCTGGTCACTCACGCGCTGCAATCATCGCCATGGAGGCGCGATATAAAAAGCTGATGGCACAAGGCAAACCAGAGGATGCGCAGCAATATCGATTAGTAGAAGCTGCTGACAAGACGCGTTACAGCTCCATTCAGCATTACAACGACAACACGCTAAATGTCTGTATTGCAAACACTTATACCTTTATCGACAAAGTATTAAGCGAAGTAAAAGTACTTCATGACCGTGCAGGTGTACCACTCAACACTTACCATATAGGTGCAGATGAAACCGCAGGTGCTTGGCTAGAGTCGCCGGCTTGTGAAAAATTGCAGGCAAGCGTGAAAGATTTTACCAACTTTAACGGTTACTTCATTGAACGGATCGCAAAGCTGCTAGATAAGAAAGGAATACAGGTTGCAGGGTGGAGCGACGGTTTAGGTGATGTACGTGCTGCGAATATGCCAGCAAACGTACAGAGCAATGCTTGGGCGACATTAAGCGAAAACGGGCACGCGGTCGCGCATCGCTTCGCCAATCAGGGCTGGCAGGTGGTCTTGTCTAGCCCTGATGTAACCTACTTTGACTTTCCATATCAATCTCACCCAGAAGAGCGTGGTAATCACTGGGCAAGCCGTGCTATCGAAAGCAAGAAGATGTTTGAATTTATGCCAGACAACCTTCCTGCACATGCAGAGATCTGGAAAAATACCAATAACCACTCCTACATAGCCAACGACAGCGACTCATCACTAAACAAAGGGGTTAAGTTTGCCGGGCTACAAGGGCACTTATGGAGTGAAATGCTGCGCAGTGATGCACAAGCCGAATACATGCTTTATCCAAGGCTATTGGCCCTTGCAGAGCGTGCATGGCACCATGCCGAGTGGGAATTACCCTACCAAGCCGGTCGTATATACAGCCAGTCTAGCGGATATTTTACGGCTAAGTTACAAGCGCAACGTGAAGCTGATTGGCAACGATTCGTGGCTATTTTGGGCAATCAAGAGCTACCTAAATTAGCACAAGCCGGAATTGAATTTCGCATTCCCGTCGTCGCCGCAAAACAGCTATCTGGAGCAAAGCTCGACGCTTTTACCGCCATTCCGGGTTTTGTTATCGAAGCACAGCTTGAAAACGGCAATTGGGTGACCTTCAATACTTCACTAAGCAACGTACTTGCACTTAGGGCAGCTCGGTTAGGCTCCGAGCGCAAGGGAAGATCGCTAAGTTTAGACAAAAAGTAGGCCTAACTGGTTTTTAACGCTGAGTGCTTTATTAGGTACTTGGCGTTTTCATTGTTGCCAAATATCCCATCACATAATCATTCGAAAGCAAAATGTTGAAAAAGTAAGCAATATGTTTTAGCTTGGCAATTGTGTTTCTTTTTTGTTCGAAAAAATCGAAACAAATTAGTTCGCGTTAATCCACTTTTGTAGCTCAATCTGAGCATCTAGTTTAGAAGGAATACTGAAATGAAATTATCGTTAAACAAAAAGAAAATCAAAGCCCTATCTGCTGACAAACAAACAGTACCTGCAGTAATGACTCCACAAGTTGCAGGCGGCGCGCTTCGCTTCAGCCAAGACAGGCTAACGCATTGTGTTGCCAATACGTGTGGTCGCCACACTTGCCCTGATATTTACTAATCAAGAGTAAATATCACAGTTCAGTGCCTCATTGGAGGCACTTTAAGGCTTACTTAAATTTAACCTCTTTCTCACTTTTCGTGTAAACACGCGACTCAGGTTGAGTCCACTCGCCGTTTTTCAAATATTGTGTCGACACCGTAAATTGACCACTCTCAAATTTACTGGTTGATTTCACCTTTGTAATGCCATCTTTGTTATTGATGACATCTTCGTATGCCACAAACTCGGTCTGGCTCAGGACTTCCATCGTTCCTTGGGTGTAAAACCCTGCCGTCGTAAAATAGTAAAACACTAGACTGTTTTTACTTTTATCCCAGAAAATTAATGACTCTCCGCCGTACATGCCATCGTTGATTGAATGTAAGGTACGAACAGCCGTGCCATTTAAAGCCCGCTCCCAGTGACTCACATCCTGCATCTTTGGTTTACCTGTAGCTACATCAAAGTCCGATTGCCAAGTACCGAGATAAGGTGTAAACACCGAGAGTTCTTCATTTAATTTTTCATTAGCCCAAGATAGCGTGCTGAATACCGCCAATATGGCGAGCCCGAATTTTTTCATCATTTTTATTTCCGTTGATTGTGTCTCAGTCAGTATAAATCTTCATGCACAGGTTGCGTACTTAAGGTGAACCAGTCATCCCACCATTGGTAAAAAAACATTGCAAATACACAATTAATACACATTTTAAAACAACAATTACACAACAAATTAATATCATAACTGCAATAGGGAAAGCGGGGAACCTTACCCTGTCAGAGTAGTTGTTGCAGCACCAACACCAACAAGGAACAACGAACATGCTTGATTATCTTATTATTGGCGCAGGCCCTGCGGGGGTCCAAACTGCTTATCATCTAAAACAAAATGACTTGTCCTACCTTATGTTGGAGTCAGGCCAGCGCGCAGGATGTTTTTTCGAAACATTCCCAATTCACCGAAAACTGATTTCAATTAATAAAGTATATACTGGTTCGACAAACCCTGAGTTCAACTTACGACACGACTGGAACTCAATTTTAACTGATGACTACAGCCTAAACTTTTCAAGCTTTGACCAAAACTTTTTCCCAAGTGCAGATAATTTAGTCAAATATCTCAATCATTATGTCGACCAAAATCAGCTAAATGTTGCTTATAACCAACATGTTAAGTCCATCGAAAAAATTGCTGGGCACTTTGTAGTAACTACAACAAGTAATGATCAATATGAAGCGTCTCGCGTTATCGTTAGTACAGGCGTCCCTAAACCTTATATTCCAAAGATCGAGGGAATTGAGTTAGTGACGCAATACTCTGACTTAAATATTGATTTGGCCCCGTTTGCAAACAAGCGCGTACTTATTCTCGGTAAAGGAAACTCCGCTTTCGAAACGGCTGATCACCTTATTCCTGCTACAAGTCTAATCCATGTTTGTAGTCCAAATCCTTTAGATATGGCATGGAAGACGCACTATGTTGGCGACCTACGTGCCGTAAACAATAATATTTTAGATACTTATCAGCTTAAATCTCAAAATGCTATCTTAGACGCCGACATTAAGTTAATTGAGAAACGAGACGACCGCTTTATCGTGCACTTTAGTTATGCCCACGCAAATGGAGAGCAAGAAACCATAGAGTATGACGAGATCATTTGTTGTACAGGGTTTGCCATGGATAGCAGCGTTTTTGCCGATAGCGCAAAACCCGATTTAATGATTGAGGGCCGCTTCCCGTCTCTAGATTGCAGTTTTGAATCCATTAATGTGAAAGGTCTTTACTTTGCAGGCACGCTCACTCAATCCACCAAATATCGTAAGTCAACTTCAGGCTTTATTCATGGTTTTAGATACAATAGCCGCGCTTTAGTCGAGATGTTAAAGCAAAAACATCACGATACCGCGCTTGCATGCGATCAACACCTTGGCACACCAGAAGCAATTAGCAGCGCAATCCTCAGCCGTATCAATGAGACTAGCGCGCTATGGCAGCAACATGGCTTTATGGTGGATGCCGTCACAGTATCTGAGACCGGTATGGCCCAGTATTACAAGCACCTACCAAGTCCATACCTCCATGCTCACCTAGGTGATCACTATCATTTGCAGATAGCATTAGACTTTGGTGCGCCAATTGAAGGTGACCCGTTCAACCAGGTTCGGGTGCATAAAGACAACGCGACTGACGCGGAATTAAGTAAATTCTTACACCCCATCATTGAACTTTGCTATCAAGGTGAGGTGATAGAAACTCATCATATTATTGAGGACTTAGAAGCGGATTGGACTGACATAGAAGCGCACGTTAAACCACTTCAACAATTCATTGAGCGAGTACTGCCACAGCTTGCTGGTGAAAAAATGCAAAATAAAGCATCAGCATAGCTCATAAATGAAAAAGGTTGGCAATCAAGCCAACCTTTTCATACTCTACAAGGCTTTAGATTCAGAAAAGTATTTTCGTCTCAACATATCATGAATAACAAATTCTTGCTCTCGACCATAGGCTTTAAACATACGGTTGTTATGCATGTGTAAAAGAGAGCCCAGCAATGATTGTGTACTCAGGTTAAGCGAACCTGACTTTTCTAACGTCAGAATTTCCTTCACCACTGGCTCAGCCTGCATTTGCCAACCTTCTAACAGTGCAAGTATAGCTTGCTGAGCCTCATCACATTGCGCTAGGTTCGAAATATTAAGCTTCGCAAAGTCATCATCGAGCTGTGTTTGATGGTCGCGATAACGATTGCCGAGCTGCTTTCTCAGCGCACTACTCTCATTAAATTCTTTACCAAACCCTGCGCGCAATGAAGAGATTAGCGATAGCTTTTGTTCAGCATCATAGCTAAATAACGTTAGCAATCGATTAGTAAAAGCTAACGCGACGCGCCAACGGACATCTTCACCAAACTCTGCGACAAGCTGGCAACTTTTTGCAATAAGCTCACTGTCAAACATAAATAAGCTTTCAATCAAAGCCATAGACTGCGGACCGCCGTAACGCTCAACCTCTCGCTCATAAGTCATTAATTCAACTTTATGTAGCTGAGAGCTCTCTATCATAGGTGACAACAGCTGATTAAGTTTCGGCAATAGCTCTCCACAAAGTACTTCTGGCTTGCCTTGGAAGCGTAAGCGTAGATGCCAGTCAGGATCGCCATAACGAATAAAGAACCACTTATCGAATAATGCGCTATTTTCCTCAATAAGCGGCAATAACTGCTCATAAAGCAGCTGCTCAACAATAGTATTACCTGAATATATTTTTAAGCTAAGCCACTCGGAACCAGCACTAAAACGCCGAGAGATTGGTGTAGCCGTAATATTTTCTAACGGTTTTTCAATGTAGTGCGTGTGAGAAGCTGCACTCTCATTAAGTAAAGGAACAATGATTTCATTAGTATAATGACGACCCTGTGTATCTGTTACTCGTGGTGTAAATTGAGATGCCAACACTTCACTGAGCTCAACCGTATGACGGCCTTTGGTTTCCATCAACAAAACTTCTACCATCGCACTTTGGCTCAAACTCAAAGTTAGCACATTATCACCTGCAGCAAAGCTCACCCAATCGTCTAACAAATACTTATCTTTGAGTTGTTGAAGCTTATTTTCTTCGATGCTCTGATTAACCAGCAACGCCTCAAGCTCTTTGCGCTCAATACGCCATGTTTTCTCATGCAGAATCAGGTTATCTAACATGATACGTGGGACATAGGTTGCGTTTCTTAGGCTCGAGGGCAGTGAAAACTTGGGCGTTTCACTTTCTTGATGTTGCAACATACAAAGGAATTTATAAGCACTCAAGCTTCTGGCAGAGAAGTTATGCGCACTGGATAAGCGAGGAATAATGCGCTTATCTAACCGCTTACTCCAGAGTTTAACCTGCTGGCTTTCGACCCAAACGTATAAATCACTTAGCGGGATCTGGTATTCAGGGTCAAGTGAACTGTCCGCCATGAAGACGATTTCGTATTGTCGTAAATGTGGCCTCGCAATTACGTTACCGGGTCTTCCTTCGGGCATATGTACAATTTCAGCGAAGATAACGTCTTCACTGTGACTAAGTTCTTGCTCTAAATGATGAATAACCGATTCTTTTAATGTTTCATCAAGGTGACAGAAGCGACCCAAAAGATTGGCCGCAGACGGCCCGTAACAACCGTTGAACTTAAATACGGGATTAGACTTTTCGTCCTCAAATAAACTCAACATTACAGCCATTGAACGTGGCAAGTTAAGTTCTACTTTATCCTTAACTCTTTGTTTCAACTCACTACTGGTAAGAGCCACACAGCTTGTACCTAAATTGCTTGGCAATGTAACTGCCTGCTCAATAATGTGATCCAGTTCAGTATATTCAGGGGAACTAGATTGACCGCTATTCGCTCGACCCAACTGCAAACCACCCACAAGAGGGGCATCATAACCAGTTTCTGTTGAGACACTGATACCCGACTCATCATCCAATACCATGTCCAAAGGCACAAATTGTCCTTCAAATCGCGCGTTAAACTTAGAAATAAAATTTTCAAGTGGATTCTGCTTAGTGCTGCGATTCAAACTCGCAATCAATTGCAGCTGCTTGTTCACTCTCGCAACTTCTTGTCGTGACATTTCGCAATGCAAAAACGCGCGATAAGTATCCGATTGAAACAGTTTGTTTTCTTGAACTTTTACTGGTAATTCAGAGAGGTAATTAAAAATGGTTTGATATTCTTCAGGCGTTGCATGTCCCTTTTCATCCATAATAGCAAGGTCATTAACTGCTTGCTCCACCTTAGTATAAATCTCTGCTGGCGCGATGGTTTTCAGTGCTTTAATTAGCGCGATGTCGGGGCTATCACCGGTAAGAGGTAGCGGAATATCAGGAATTAACACCCCTTCGCTAATGAGCTCTTCTAGATAGGCGCTAACTTCATCATATTCAGCTTCGTTATAGCGGTGACAAAATTGCTCAATTAGCTGAGAAAAGCTGAGCTTTTGCTTCGCAAGCTCCAACATAGTGATGAAGTATTCATCACTATCGACTGCACTTAGGCGATATTGCATCGAGTCATCAGAAAGGTAAGTTTCTATATAACGACACTGATCTGCTATGAAGTAATGGGAAGGATTTGGTAAATAGGACAAACTATCCGATTTTGCTTCCGTTTCGGCTAAATGAGAGCGAACAGCTGATAATAGAAACATATCTAAACGAGTTTTGCGGGAATCATGCTCTGCGTTATCACTCACAAGTCGAGTTTCTGAGCCAATTTTACCCGTATGGATCCCCGAAAAAAGACCAAAAGGTGTAGGACGAGATGACATCCGAATTAAATATCTCAGCAGTGCTAAAGCAACTTTTTTACCTTGTTTAGAGTTTGGCTTTTCGCGCCACTGTTCCAAGCGTTCGAGCAACGAAGGACTTGCAACATAAAGGGCTTCCACCACACCAGGTGTGGCGAGCCAGGCACTCAGCATAGCATTAGTATCTTGTTGATTGAACAAGGTTTCAATCGGCAGCTTTGGTGTCCTTAATACAAAAAAGGAATCTGTTGATATTTTAGCTGACATAGTCACTCCTTAACTCATTAGCAAACAATCAACCCAATCTAGGTTGTCATCTAACACGCCAATTAAAGCAAGGCCAATACCAGAATAACCCATTAAAAAGCTATGATCTTCCTGATGTGCCTTTTCCAGACCGTTATATGAATACAGGGCTTCTAGTCCACGTTCTTGGTACTGATTTAAGCCATAATCTAGCCAAGTTAAGGCGGCCTGCTGTAACTTAGGATGAGGCATAACTTGGTTGAGTAGTTGATAAATGGTTACCAACCCAAAAAAACCATGACAAAGTCCAGCATCGTTAATATGGCCTTGTGTTGCATCTCTATCCACGTTAAACAAAGCAATTTCCAATGCCTGCTCAACATACCTTGGCTTATCAAGCGCATGCCCAGCTCTTGCAAGTGTCAACGCAATAGTTAAGTCACCATAGCACCAACCTAACCGAGAATGGTGCTCGTCGCCTGCACATGAGCCAAAGCACGCCTTCTTATCCTCTGCATGACTTTGTTGTTCAAGCAGCCAATCACAACCCGCGATAACTAGCTTCTGCGCGCGCAATTTTACCTTTTGATCCTGAAGCGCGGGAAGAAGTGCGGCAATAATGCCAGGTACGCCATGCGCTAGTCCCAAATTAAACTCATGACTTTCCGTATCTTCTTTATCGAAACGATATACGGATTGTTTTGGCTGAGACCAAGCGATCTGCTGATCACTCAACTCTACAGCAACCGATTCATAACCCGTCACTAACCGATCAAATAATGTGCTTTGTTTAGTTCTCTTTGCGCGACGTGAGATATAGGGTGAATAACCAGCTAGGCCGAGCACCATTTCAATTTCTCCCGTCCAAGGAGTAAAATCAAGTGCCGTTGCAAAGAAGTGATCTATCTCCTCCAGCAGCTCAGGGTCATAATCTTCGTCGTCATACTGGTTAAAATATTCAAGCACCCACGCCTGCCCAGCTAACCCTGAACTCAGTTCCGGGGTTTGTTCCGCCAATTCGTTTTGGAGCTTATCTAGCGCCAGATGAAATTTTTCCTCATCGACCCAAGCATCATTAAAGTTCGCCGCTCGAAATAAAAACAATAAGTGCCCAGCAAGACCACTGAGCAAACCATTACGGTCTAGCATTTCTAGGTCTGACTCTACCTGCTTAGCCAGCTTTTCTACCATAGCCAGGATGAGTTCTTTTTTTTCTATATCTAATGGCATTAGCATACTTATCCTTGTTCAAATTCTGTTTTTAATTTTGTCTTCACTACAGGTAAGTTAACCTTTTGTTCAGTCAAACTCAAACTTTGACACACAAGAAATACAGATAAACACAAAACAAACAAAGAATTGACATTCACCCTAACTAGAACTAGTTTTTTTGTACGCCCTTTGAGTTTGGGGGGTTAAAAGGATTGAAATAAAGGATTGTTATTAACCGCAAAAGTAAGGAACAACAAATGAAATTAGCACTAAACAAAAAGTGTATAAAAGCGCTTTCCAACGACAGCAAATCTATTCCAGCGAATATGACACCTCAGATTGCTGGTGGTAAATCTCCTGCAGCAGCCTTATTCACTGATCGCTACGGTGACTGTTGGACAGGTCGTAACCGCTCTTGCCGTGAGCACACCTGTCAGATCCCATAAAGATACATATCAAGCGAGCTCTGTGCTCGCTTTATTTATTCTGAATCAGATGTTGACGTTTGCTCCTCACCCTCACTATGCATCGGCTTTTTGAGCTTGATTTCTCTGTCAGCCGAGGCGATAGTTTCTTTACGGTGCGCAATGATCACACGGGTAATTTTCAACCGCGATACCGCTTCATTGATATCTTCTTCCAGCCCCGTATCAAGGTGGCTTGTTGCTTCATCCATAAACAGAATCTTAGGGTCTTTATACAGAGCACGCGCCAAGATGATCCGCTGCTTTTGACCGCCGGATAAGCTCGACCCCATATCACCAATCAGGCTGTCATAGCCCATTGGCATATCGCTAATATCATCATGGATAGCTGCTAATTGAGCACAATGCACCACTTTTTCCATATTGATTGGTGAATCAAAAAAGGCAATATTATCAGCCACAGTACCGGATAGGAGCTCATCGTCTTGCATCACCGCAGCTATCTGCTGACGATACTGTCTTGCACCAACTTGGCTAAGAGATATGCCATCCACCAAAACTTCACCACTGGATGGTTTATTTAGCCCCAGCATTAACTTAAGTAACGTCGACTTACCACAACCGGAAGGCCCTGTGATTGCTACTGACTCACCCGCATTGATTGTTAAGTTTAGTTTTTCAATAACATTTGGTGTTGCATCAGAATACGCAAAGGAAACATTCTTCACCTCTATTTTGCCTTCAATATTCAGTTTACGATATTGATCAGGTTGCAACTCTTCTTTGTCTGTTAAAGCAATATCGGCAATGCGGTCAAAATGTAGACCCAGCATTTTAAACTCTATGAGTTTCTCGATTAGGTTAGCGGTTTTATCCATAAATTGACGCTTGTAAGACATAAAAGCAAACAGCATCCCTGTGCTAAATCCACCAGCAATAACGAGATGTGCAGCTAAATAAACGACGATGATATTCTCAACACCAAACAGTGCTCGGTTAATCGCGTCATAACCAATTTTAAAATTGCCCAAGCGGATATTGTGGTTAATCGCACTAGCGTAACGATTTTGCCACTGCCCTTCTCGCTTAACCTCTGAACCAAACAATTTAATCGTCTGAATTCCGCGTACCGTTTCCATAAAGTTGGAGTTTTCTTCAGCGCGCGCCATAATTTCCTGCTCACTGATATTGCGAAATGGTTTATACATAGCAATTCGGATAATCGCGTAAGCAATAACGGCGATAACTACGACGGCAGATAGCATGGGGCTATAGAAGAAGATCATCGCTAGAGTGATTATCGCCATTAAACCGTCAATGATGGCTTCGATTACTCCTGTTGTAAGTAGCTGCTTTACTTGCTGAAGAGAGCCAAACCGTGAAACAACATCCCCCATATGGCGCTTTTCAAAATAGGTAATGGGTAGACGTACTAAATGGTGAAAGAGATTAGCTCCCAACTGAATATTCATTTGATTGCCAAAATGCAGTAACGTAAAGCCCCGCAGTGCATTGGTGGCTATCTCAAACAATAGTACTAAAAAGAATCCAACCGCAAGCACAGTAAGTAATGAGGTATCCCCGGTTAGTATGACATCGTCTATCACCAATTGGATATAATATGGTGCAGCAAGCGTAAACACTTGCAGCAAAATAGAAAGCATAAAAATAAGCAGTAACGAACGTTTTAAGCCAGTGATACGGCTCCAGAAGTCAGCAAATCTAAGACTCGCTTTTTGCTCTTTCTTTTCGAACTCCTTTGTTGGAGTCAGCTCCAGTGCCACTCCTGTAAAGTGTTTAGAAGCCTCTTCCATCGTATAGGTTTTTTCACCACTGGCTGGATCATGGATCACAATACGTTTTTCGTTGGCCTTTTTCAGTACCACAAAGTGATTCATGTTCCAATGTAAAATAGCCGGAGTTTGCAGTGCATCAAGATCTTCAAGTTCAATCCGAAGTGGTCTTGAGGTTAAATGAAGTTTTTCAGCAAAGTGCATAATATCGAGCAGCGTACACCCCTCGATTGAAATACTAAAGCGCTGTCTCAGACGCGTTAAGTCAGTATGGTAACCGTGATATCCAGCAACCATAGCAAGGCTCGCAAGACCACACTCAGCAGCCTCCGATTGAATGATCACAGGTAAAGATTTCCGTGACCAAAACTCTAACTTGCTGGCCGCGCCTTCGTGTTCCATTTCCATATCAACCCTTTTTACTTCTTATAACTGGCCTTTAATGCTAAATACTGGGTCAAATAACCAGCGCAACAAGGACCTTTCTTCGACCACAATATCGGCATCCAAAGTCATACCAGCCCGCAAAGCTGTGTCTTTACCATATGCTTTGACAGCTTGTTCGTCTAACTCAACCACGACTCGATAAGCGGGCTCTTGAATAATACCAGGCATATTGGTTTCTTCGGGCAAAATAACGCTGTTACTAAGCTCCACAATTTTCCCTTTGTAAATACCAAACTTTTCGTAGGGAAACGCATGATAGCGCAATTTAGTTTCCTGACCTTCTTTGATAAAACCAAAAGCTGAAGTTGGTATATAAACAATAGCTTGCATATCACTATGCTCAGGGATAAGGGTCAGTAAATGCTGTCCCATGGAAACATTTTTACCAAGCTTAGCAAGCAATCCTGTGACTATACCTGATTGGGTAGCACGGACTTCACCAAGTCGTTCCTGCTCAATGGACGAGATTTGGATCAGTAGATCAGCTTGTTGTGATTGCAGCTGAGAAATTCGGTTTTGGTGTTCAATTGGCAATTTAGCTAATTGATTTTTGATGTTTTTAAGCTGCGATTCTAGCGCTATACGCTCTGAGCGAATTGAAGAAGCTTGCTGCTTTAGTGAAAGCAAAGTGTCTTTTTGGCGCTGTAATTCAAGTTCAGAAATATACCCAGTGCCTTTTAAGGTTGCAATTTGTGATACCAAATCTTGATTGAGTAGCAGCCGCTCTTGGAACGTGGCCGCTTGGCTCTCAAGCTCTTTTAGCTTTTCTCTTGCGGTGGTTTCTTGTTGCTGCAGCTCTTCTATATCAAGTTGGTACTGTCCACGCAGTTGCTCTATCTGCTGTAGCAAGTTCTTTTGTTGAAAGCGATATTGATTCAATAATGCTTGATTTAACTCAGTGGCTTCGGTGCTATGTTTTGCGGATGCAATACGCAGTAAAGGTTGTCCTGCAGCGACCTGCTCCCCTTCTTTGACCAACACTTCGGACACCACACCTTGTTGCATTGCAGCAACGCGCAGTAGCCCACCACTGGGTTCAATAACGCCAGATACTCTTTCCTTTCTGGTATAGCTACCACTTGATAGAAACACGATGCTTAAAATCACAACCGTTAAAATGAGTAACCCCAGCGTTTTAAATACAGGTGGTTGGATTAAGCTAATTGTGCCCTCTAAGCGATGCTGCTTATGCTCAAACACCTCACGGCGAAATAAATTTTCCATAGCACTTATTGGGTAATATTATTGTTAATATTTTTTTATTGAAAATACAATGTACCACGGGCGGTAACAGAAAGGAATGAAATAAGGCAAGTCATAACTTGCCCTACTAAAAGTTAGAGAAATTTAAACCTATCTCTATGAAAGTAATAATGAAATAACATTACTACTTTTTAATTGGGCGTTGCCAGCCATCTAAGTTGCGCTGCTTTCCACGCGCTACTGCTAGCTGCTCATCTTTTACAGTTGACGTAATAACAGAGCCCGCACCAATCGTTGCCGTGCTACCGATCTCAACAGGTGCAACTAGTGATGAATTTGAGCCGATAAAAGCATTGTCTCCAATGATGGTTTTTGACTTATTAACGCCGTCGTAATTACAAGTAATGGTACCAGCACCAATATTCACTTTTTCACCTATTTCGGCATCACCGAGGTAAGTTAAGTGATTAGCTTTTGATCCTTTACCTAGGCGCGACTTCTTCATCTCTACAAAGTTACCAATATGAGAGTCTTCTTCCATTATCGCCCCAGGACGCAGGCGAGCAAATGGACCTAAAGTGCATTTATCAGCGACCAGTGCATCTTCGATAAGGGTATTGGCTTTAATTACAACACCATTACCGATTTTACAGTTTTTAAGTACGCAGTTTGGGCCAATGACGACATCATCGCCAATTTCAACATGACCTTCAAATATCACGTTAACATCAATCTGAACATCTTCGCCGGTCGTTACTTGACCACGGACATCAATACGAGCAGGATCCGCTAGACTTGCACCGTTAACCATCAAAGCTTCTGCTTGCCAAGCCTGATAGGCACGCTCTAAAGCAGCAAGCTGCACACGGTTGTTCGCACCTTCAACTTCCATTTCGTCATCAGGCTGTGCAGAAGTAATCTCTATCCCTTCACTGTGCGCCATAGCAACGATGTCAGTGAGATAGTATTCACCTTGTGCATTATTATTAGATAACTGTCCAAGCCATTTCTTTAGTAGCCCACCATTTGCCGCCATTATGCCTGTATTGATTTCGGTAATAGCAAGTTGCTCAGCAGACGCATCTTTTTGCTCCACAATACCAACTAATTTGCCGTTTTCACGTAACATACGGCCGTAGCCCGTTGGATTTGCTAAATCGACAGTGAGTACAGCAAGGCCATTATCTGGCGTCACATTTAGTAAACGCTGTAACGTGCTCTTTTTTGTCAGTGGAACATCACCATAGAGGATTAAAACTTTATCTTCATCTCCAATATGCTCTTTCGCAACCGCAACCGCGTGACCAGTACCTAATTGCTCAGCTTGATGAACCCAATTTACTTCGTTATGTGCCAAAGCAGTTTTTAATTGCTGCGCACCATGTCCGAATACTAAATTGGTCGATTGCGCCCCAAGAGACACCGCATTATCGATGACATGCTGCACCATTGGCTTTCCTGCAATAGGGTGAAGTACTTTTGGCAGTTTTGAGCGCATGCGGGTACCTTTACCCGCAGCCAGAATAATTGTATTTAATGGCATGAACACAGGATCCTTTTTCTTGTGTCAGTTAAACAGGTGTACTTTTCTATACTTACGCCTTTAACGCCATCACTTCTATGTGCATCGCGATACCTAAAATTAGCAGGCAGATAAGTACTTACTCAGTACAAATTTTGCAATATTGTAGCGGGGATTGTTCAGAAACGTAAGAGAGTATCCGGCTGAAAAAGAAACTATTGATAATGAGAGTGTTTATCCGCACACAGCTTTTTATCCGGTATCGAGAGCGTTCCTTTCAATGGGCAGCGAACAGCTCATCAACCTACACCAGCCACATATAGATGAATCTCAAACACTGTGCGCCAATTATAGTGATCCCATGATATGCATGACAACTAAGCTGACGGAAACACTGAAGATAATGAAAGAGCTCAAAAATAGCTATACAACGGTTTCGTAGGTAGAGTTACCAAAAGCATAGAGCTAATACATTGCCGGATAAGATAAACTTCACAACTCAACGGCAATTTTAGTTTTTGTAAATCTCAGGTTCGTTAAAAACAATTAACTCACTCATCTTCGGATGAAAAAACAAATATCGAGAATAGAATACCAAAACTGCCAAAAATTGAGACATAAAAGTCAAAGTCTCTTTCAAAGAAAAGAGTAAAAAGTAAGTAGAAAACATTAAAAGAGACCACAGAAAATAGAATCTTTAACAAATAACTCGAGTTCAATATCTAACCCCTCGTGTTATAAAGACAGCAAAACTATTGCTGGTCTTGGTCACGGTCTCAATCACCAGAATTTCCACTTGTAGAATGACTTGGGTTTTTATTTTGCTGCGCCATAACAATAATTTATTGATTTATATAAACTTTACCATTTTTAGTCACGCTAACTACGGTTTCATTTAAAAATCCAAAAAATAATAGTTTTAAAGACTGCTTACTTAAAAAGTATAAAAAAAGAGCCAAAGCGTACACTCTGGCTCTTTTTTAATTACATATCTTTAAAGAAATCAGGTGGAATGATACCGCCACCTTCAACACAACCAGCAGGCTGCGTCTCTTTCTTCAGATCTTTAATAGGTAAACCACCGTTTACTTTCTTTTGCTGCGCTTTATTTAATGAAAATGGATGCATAGTTTTCTCCTTATTACATCTACAAGTAAGTTTTGATACGAGAGGGCCGCCACCCGATTTATACCAAAACAGTTAAAATTATTTATTTTTACTTTCTGTCATCGCATCTATCAGCCATTTTGTGATTGGCACTTCAGTGCGTTCTTCTACACCGAGAAACATCGGTGAGGGATTAGCTTCAAGGAAATAGTACTCACCAGTCGCCGTTCGTCTCCAGTCAATCGCGGTCCAGTTAAGTTGCAACGCTTTCGTTACGGCGATCGCTTGGCTCTTTATACTTAAAGGCGTATTGACCAATCGCATACTTGCAAGATCATCTTCTCTAAAATCAACACTGTTGCTGTCAATTGCAACTGAAGCAACTCTGCCATCAACCACAAATGTACGTACATTTGTGCCTTCAATATACTCTTGCACAGTGATGGGTGACTTTTGCAGAGCAACGAGAGCATGCTCTGGGTCAATATGCTGAGCAGTTAGCCATTCCGTATATGCACCGCCATAAACTGGTTTGAATATCGCTTTATCAAAAGCCTTATATGCCGCTTGGATCGCTTGAAGCTCATTACCGATATAAGTACTAGGCACCAGGCAGCCGAGCTCTTTTACTCTGGCCAACTGCCTCGGTTTCTCCAAATGATATTGATATGCCGCCCAGCTATTAAACCAGCGAGTATTATTGTTTAACTGCATCCAAGTGCGGATAGTAGCCATGCTGTCCTGTGCTGCTAAGCTATCCAAACTGCCCACATTCTCACGTGTCGATTCATCACTCACCCCAGAAAAATTTCGCCAGTACACAGCCTCAATATCATCAAGAGAAATCTGTGTTCCACAGGCAAGGCTTATCGAATGTTTATTATCTACGAAATCAAAACTCAACTGACACTTTGACGGAAAATCATGTGATTGAAAATGGTATACCTCATCTCGACAGCGCTTTAACTGTTGAAACATATGCTGGGTATGAGCATCTTCAACTTGTCCCATAACAATAATTGCCATTTTTACTCTAAGCCTCGCAATACTGGCCTGCGTTACAGCAGAATTTATTCTTCAAATTCAAAGTATTCACTATTAGAATTCGGGCCTTTAATTTGAAGCAATTGCACTTCACCCTGATAGTCAATTAATAATTGCTGATAGGCTTGAATAATTTGTGACTTATTCACACGCTTCAGATAATGTATCAGCTCATCTCGAGAACTAAAATCGAGCCTACCACTCAACCAATCTTCGAAGTAACGCTGAGATTCAATAAATACATTTTCAGGCTGCTTTTCTAAACTGACAAGCAATCCATCTTTAACAACCTCAAACTCCTTCTCATCCATTTTTTCAAGTCCTTGATAAAATGACATAATGAAATTATCAAACTCGGACTTAATCTTTGGTAACGAGGTATTTGCACTTTCAATAAATAAACTGAAAGCAGGATAATCATGTACCTTAAACGCTTTACTCCCTACCGCATAAGCCATTTGCTTTTCAGTTCTCAAAGTATTGAATATTGAGCTATTAAAAAACTGGTTCAACACCGTAAGCGCAGCATACGTGGGCGCGGATTGTTCGGCGTAAATATAACTCTCTCTATAATAAACGTTATCCAGTGAAGAGCGCTGTTTATCATTCGTCATATAACCTTTTTGAGGAGCATATTTGGTTGTAATCTGTGGCTTTTGGGTCTGGGATGTTGGACCAAAAGTTTCTCTTACTTTATACGCAAGACTTTGCACATCAGCTTGGTCATAACCACCAAATGCAAATATATCGATGTAAGTGTTACTTACTAACTTATTGTGAAAACTAGCTAATTCCTTGGTATTAACTTGCTTAAGTTGTGCGATAACCTGCTCTGTTGTCCACAACATCGCTTCAGTCTTAACTTGTCGACCAAAATGCAGTTCCGACTGGTACGCAAGCGGCAATTTATCTAGATTTTCTAAAGATTCTAAATACAACTTTTTCGCAGCTTCAAGTCTAGATTCCGAAATTTCCATGCCGGTAATTTCTTTAAAAAGCTGCTCAGCATAATAATCTTGCTTTCCTGTTTTCCCTGAGAGAGTGATCGCTAAATTTCCTTGCGCATTCTGCATCGCCATCAGGTTTATCTGATGCCTTTGTTGAGCACGAGTCCCCAACCTTTGCAGCTCTCTTATCATCATCACATTTAACAAGTTCAGCATTGTGTGATTTTTCACATCTTGATTAAGTATTGCACTTTCAATGGATATACCTAAAACGCCCTGACGCTGTGTAAAATGTTCACTATTTTTCAACCAAGCACTAATACCCTTTGATGCAACAACTTGGCTAGGTAGCTCGTTACTTTGCTTAACAAGCTGTGTAGCAACCTCTTCTTCTACAGAAGGCGAATGCAACTTAAAGTTCAACCCTGAATCTGCATAACTTTTTTTCGCCGAATCGGACAAAGGAGCAACATGGTAGCTACCTTGTGCATATTGCAAAGAAGTGCCCGTTTTTTCATCGTCGCTAATGTGCCATATTCTGGCTTTCTCTAAGGTGAGATTAGATAAACTTTCGCGAATGACTGCTGAATTAAAACCTTTAAAATAAGTATCAAAATGAAGGATATCGCGAGCAGGTACAGTTTGCATCATACGACTAAACTGCATTGCCAAATGAAGCGCGGGAGGCTTTTGGTAGCTCTCAAATTGACCACTAAGCATTTGTTTTAGCTCAGCGGCATATCCTTCAGTTATCCCAGTTTCCTTAATGAGTTCAACGTAATCAAAAAATGCTGCGACTATTTTTTCCTGATGCATCTTGCCTTTTTCAGTCAACATAAATTGTACCAGCGCAGTACCCTCAACGCCGTAGCTATTGGGTATCAACATAGGTAGCATCATTTCAATTAACCCTTGCTCAGTCAGCGTAGCAGCCAAGGACCCCGGTTCTTGAGAAGCCAATAACATTTGAATGTACGCATTTGGCTTAAATTGCCAGTTAGCAAAGTTTGAAGACAATGGAAACTGTAATAGTAATAGATCGGTAGCAACTTTGGTTTGGAGCTTGATTTCTTGGCCTAGTGTAGCTTCTGTAAATACCGGTGTTGAGATAATTGGGGGTTCAACCTGTAAGTTTTTTATTTTTGCAAAGTGCTTTTTTGCTAACGATTTTAATTCGCCAGTCGACTCCCCTCCCACTAGCGTCACTGTCATTAAGTTTGCAGAGTAATACTGCTTGTAAAAGTTAGCCATCGCTGCATAGAGGTCATTCTTATTTGATTTACTCTTTAATGAAGCTTTATTGCCTGCACCGAACTTTCTAATTGGATGCTCTGGATTAACGGTTACGGCGGCCGTACGGTTAATCACGAAGCTATCTTGTTGTCTCAATCGTTGCCACTCTTGATCTACTGCATTGATTTCATTATCAATATTTTCTTTATCAAAAAGAGGATTAACGATTGCATCACTAAGCATCGTCAATGCAGTATCAAATTTATCTTGCGGTAAACTAAAGAAGTAACTCGTCATTTGCAATTCAGTGGCGGCATTATATTGTCCGCCATGCTTGCTAATAAAATCCTTCAATGCATTTGGCTTAGGGTAAGCCTTAGATCCCTGAAAGATCATATGTTCCAGAAAGTGCGCCAGCCCTTGATAAGATTCAGGGTCATGATATTGGCCAACACCAACCGTCAGACTTACAGCAGCTTCTGAAATACTGGGGTCTGAGACAACCACAACTCGTAGGCCATTTTCCAATACGAGCTCATCATAACTTCTGTCATCTTGCACACTTTTGATAAATTGAGACTGTGCAATATCAGATGGTACAGCAGAAGTCAGTTGCGTTATCGTAGTATTTTTTTGTGCTGTAGCATTTAGAGAAAGTAATGCCAAAGCGACTAAAGACAATCTGTTGTTAAACATAACTCACATACCTCTAAAATTTATCGGTGTTATAATTACTTAGGCTGGCACAGCGCTAGACATCAGTGCTTCTCGTTGGGTTTTATCGAACCAAGGAGATTCCTCTTTAGGTACAATACCTGAGTCAACGTATTGCTTCATAACAAGGCCCCTTTCAGTAAACAAACGCCTGACCAAATTGGGGTCCGCTTCAAGCCAATTTTCAGGAAATTGCGCCTGTGCTAAGCTGAATGCAGAAGTATCCTGTGGATCTAAAGGTTTGAAATCTTCAACAACTAAATCAAATACCCCATGATCAAATGGGTCTCCAGACGCTTTTTCTCGAATGAAAAACCTTTCTTGTTTACCTCTTACTGCCATCTTTACAGCTCGGTGGTGGCAATATGGGTTATTTCCACGCTTGCCAAAGAATACATGAGAGGTCCAGTTACAACCGCCACGACAAACCTTTGCAAATTCGCAGGTTGCACACTCTCCCCAAAGGTGTTTGGTCGCATCTTCAGGTTTATTAATATCGTTGAATCTAAGCTCATCAGTATTTTCATAGATATCGCGTAGTGAACGCTCTCTAATGTTACCGCCAGTGTATGCATTTGTTGGTAATGAAGGACAGCCCTTAATGCTCCCATCAGCTTCTATACCGAGTGTATTCTGCCCGGCTCCACAACCTCTATAAAAAGCCCATTCAGAATGAGTGGATTTATTATCTCGAAGCTGACGTTCATAAGGTCCAAAATAACCAATGTTATTGCCTGCTTGCACAGCTAAGCCATCACGCCTACCTCTAACAGATAGAAAGTTAATTAGAGGGAAAACGTCAAGTAATTCATTCGGCTGTAATAGCATTTCATCATTATCTGCAGCATTACCCATAGGTACTGTTAGCTGCAATTGCCATGCTCTAGCCCCCACATCTACAAGTTTCTGGTAAAGCAAAGGCAGTTGCTTTGCCGAATAACGATTTATCTGAGTATTACAACCAACATTAATTCCTACGTTGGTCAATCGTTCAATTGTCAGGAAACATTGCTTCCAAGCTCCAACTTTTCCTCGGAGCAAATCATGTTCTTTTTCTAATCCATCAATAGAAACAGAAACTGTTGAAATACCAGCCTGCTTCATACGTTTAGCTGTTCCTTCAGAAATACCAAAGCCGCCAGTTGTCATTGATGCTTTCATACCCAAGCGGGTAATTTCAGCAGCTATCATCAACCAGTCTGGGCGCATAAAGGCTTCACCACCAATCAGTGAAACTTCCTTAATGCCTAGGTCAGCCATTTGATGGACCAAATCTAATGCTTCTGTTGTGGAGAGTTCATTTACTCTGCTGTCTCCTGCTCGCGAGCCACAATGACTACACGCTAAATTACATTTCAACGTAATTTCCCATACTGCATAAGTTTGGCGTGCTTCTTTTTTTATTTTTATTCCTGCACTATCCATATTGACTGACATATTTTTAACCCCTAGTAGCTCAAGTCTTATTGGTGGCGCATAACGCGCCACCAACACAATCACGATCTATTCGAAACGTTCTTAGAACTTTTCAAATGGAGGATCGATGATTACGCCGTATAACGGCTGAGGGCAAACCCACCAGTCACAAGGTGGTAATTTGTCATCACCAGGGAATTTGATAGGTGATAGACCACCTTCTACTTTTACAAGTAGTTCTTTTGCTTCGGTAACATCTTGCATATTTTGATGTAAGTCTTTCATTTTATTATCCTAATTTATTTTTAAAAAATAACATGTAGTTTGATTACCAAGTTTGAAGCTTCAAATGGAAGGCATCGCTAGATCTTCCAACCAACACAGAACCACTGTCCTTTTGTGGCGCTGAGATTGATACTATCTCGCTTTTTTTGGTAATCGATTTTCAGACAAAGTGGAGAAGTAGAGTTGAGTACAGCCACCTGCCAGACCGACTTAAAGTTGCAAAGTGTGAAAGGTAAATAACACATCTCTTCAATTCGGTATGGCTCAATATTGTTGCTAAAAAAGTTTTAAATCAAACAAAGGAAAAAAACAACTTAACTATAATTATCATAATCTTAAGTACCAACATTATGGCCAAATAAGAGTATATTATTGGTTTGATATTGATATTCAGCTAATGTAAAAATCAAACTAAACACTTTGACAGATGAGAGACAGTTGATGAGCCCCCATTAATCATTCAGTGTCTATAACATGAGCGTACGGCCTAGAGAGATAAAATGATGATGGCCATTCAAAAGTATGACCTACTAAGATCAACAGTCGTGTGATGCGAAAGGAGTTTGGAAAAGTTTATGAATAATCTCGTAAGAGTGATGCTTACTATGTTTGGTACACTTCAATCCCAAGGCGAAACTCCGAGATCTAATCGGTGTTTTTTAATCACTTGAAGAAATGCTGCCAATTGCGATTCTGCTAGTCTCCAACATATACCCTTACTTAGATATTTATCCCTGCGTTGGTCTTTGTCCTGGCAACGTAAGCCAAATAAAGATGGCTCATGTTCATCTTGAAACACCAATAAGCTATCAAGACTTTCAAAATCGATCGTTTTGTCTCGCAAAAACAGATAAGAAATCACAATCGTGCAATTCTTGACATCTAAAACCAACTTATTTTGAATCGTAACCAACAAGTAAAATCCAGCCGAGACCATAAAAGTGACACAGTATAAGCTAAACCAAAAAAGTATTTTAGGGTTACTGAGAAGTTCAGACTTAAACGCCGACGCTGCGCTCTGCGGTGAGTATATCCCCTCCGACATCCAAGCTGATATGCCGAAAAAAACGGCTAATGCAAATAATAGACGAGATACTTTAATTGAAAAGTAAAATTGCGTAGTGTTTACTTCATCTACCAGTGTAGACTCCCCTCGGGGAGAGGTTTGTATGTGATCGTCCACGATTGATGTTCCCTTTACTGCTATTTTTAAGTTGATATTACTGCAAACTATGGAAAATATGCAGCCACAAAATAACTAGCATTCCATGGCTGCTTGCCGATTACTGCTTACTCTTAATTAGTCCTACCGGACCGCTATGAGTTGTCGCTGTAAATTGTAAGCTTGGAGTTTCTAAATGGATTACCAACCCTAAACTAGCGGCAGAGATAGATTCATCCGAATTGACTCGACCATCCGCGTTAAGATCTTGCCAAACCATTAGACGGTCAAAATTGCTATCTAATGCGTCTATCTTCAAGTCGCGATTGCTATCTAATAGCAATAAAGTATCCAACTGAGTATCTGCATGACCAAGATGCACTTCATTAACACTGTCGAGCTCGCCGCTTCCGTTAAAGTCTATGAATAACATTCCGTCACTTTGACCTAAGGAAATCTCTCTGTCTGCTTGCGCGGACTGCCAGCGAACACCATTGTTATCTAGATCAAGCATAACAATGTACGTGTTATCAAGCAGATCGATGCTTCTCAGATGCTCTCGACATAACATATCGGGCCTAGTTACCCGCTGATAACCGCAGCGCATGTCATTGAGTATTTCATTTCCTTTATTCACGACTTTTTGATAATAGCTAGCAGCAGTCATCGCATCCTTGACATACGTATCGTAAACAAAATTTTCAACAGCTGTTTCAACACTATTACCAGCCGCGTAGCTGAACCCAACAGAGACTGCAGCCTTGCCAACAGCAACTACAGGGTTTTTACCTAACATTCGACCAACAGCATCGATCGTTTTACCAGTTTTAACCGCAACCACAAATGCAAGTGCCTCAGCTAACGCTTCTTGACCCTCACCATTCCATGCGTGACTAAAGCCTTGTACGCCACTGTTGAGCCTATCGGCGAGTTTACCTAAGTTTTGAAGCATTCCATTGACTTGTTTATAGGCTGAACTATTTGGGTCTAGGCCATTTAATATTTGCTTTAGCTTCAACTGGAATTGCGCGACAACGTTAGTAATATCGCCTGCATCTTCTTTAAATTGTTTAGCTTCTTTCTCTTTTTGACTATTTTGATTACTTGATGATGAGCCGCCTCCTCCGCCTCCGCCGTCAGAAAAACCTGAACCACCACCATAACCCCAGCTAATGAAGCCACCAAATCCGCCACCAGAATTACCTCCACCACAAGCTAGTGTGTAGCTTTCACATGAATAAACCACTGTGATTCGTTCTATTTCTGATAACTGGTAACCAGAACTGGCATAGTCACTATCGAAGTCTGCGGTATAACTAGGTTGAGTTTTATCGCACTCACCGATATAGCTCCACGCTTCATAATCACCATCGGAGAATAAAGGGTTTTGATTTTTTGACCAATAGCTCGCTTCATAAACAAAGCGGCCAAAAGCAACACGCTCCCCTTGTGTATACGCGCGATTACTATACCAAGAAGCAGGACAGTGATTTACACCTTGCTCCGGTAACTCAATCTCGCCATTTAATACTTGGTTTGCTTTATAAAAGTCGACTAATCCAAAACCAAATTTACCATCTCTGCCCTGTTTTCCCAGGTCTTCGGCACTGCCAAATAACGCTTGAATTAGCGTTTCTCTATCCACATTAGGGTTAGCTGATTTGAGCTTGGCTATACCAGCACTTACAATGGCTGCTGCTTGTGATGTGCCGGATAAAACAGCATACTCAGACTGATTTACATCAACCTGTAAATCGAATGTCTCTGAACTTCCGTGTGTTAACGTCAAGTTTGGAATAAGTAGAGTCGGGAAGCTTGTACTAAAATCGATCTTGCTAATGGTAGTATCTGCAATACCAACATCATAAGTAAATACTAACCCACTACCGTTAGCATCAGCGCATGTGTCTGTAGCATCTTTTAACCACTGCTTGCTTTCAGGGGATAGAGCATATTGTGTATCATGCTCATCCAATAGCGTTTTAGGCAGCGCTACCAAGCAATTTTCCACTAAGCTCAATTCATTTGGAAAGTCCTGAGTACCATTATCAATCTGAACAAAGTGCAGTTTATTTCCTACCTTATTGCTCACCGCAGTCACTCGATTACGATTCGTCATTGTCGAACGAATATTCACACCGGGCGCAACTAGATCAATACTGGCATTCTCAGCGGAAAAATATGCAAGATCCGTATTTTCATCGATCGCGCCAACGGCAATCACATTTCGATAAGCCGCTGGAAACGCTAGGTAGTCACCTTTATCTGATTGAGGTATCCCGTGATTTCCCGCAGCAGCAACAAAAATAATGTCTCTGTCATAGGCAAGTCTATCGATCACATCTCGAGTAGCAGATGAAAAGTATGGACTACTAAGCGACATATTAATCACTTGAGCACCTGAATTTGCACATTGCTCTATGGCACTAATTAGGTCTGAATCGCGGATAATAGAATTCTCACCATTAGCCGATCGTAGTAATTTTCGTACTTCAACGGATATTTCACCGTTCGCAAAAACAGGATCGGTAAGTAGTCCAGCGAGGTGAGTTCCGTGCCCAATCGCATCTTGATACCAGAAGCCTGCATACTCACTACTCAGCCCTGAAAATAACTGTGAGCTCAATTGGGAATGATTAAGTTGAACACCTGAATCGATCAGACATACTTTCGTTGTACCAACGGTCTGAACCTCCAGTTTAGAAAGCTTTGTTAACTGTTGCCAGTTAAGCTGATTTTGCGATTTATCACCCGCATTATGAGAAAGTAATTGAGGGAAATGATACCTATGATTTCCCTCAATCCGCAGTAAACCACCTTGATTAAGTGATTCTACAAGTAGAGAGTCAAGTTCATTCTGGGTAACGGTGAGAGAAGCATAAGTACGGATACCATCTGAAGATAACAGCGTTGACCGCGCAACAAATGCTGAGGGTAAATTTCCCTGAGTGTAGCTCACAACAATAGGTGTTGTATTCTCATCGGCTCCAGATGCATATATGTGCCCTACGGGCAAAAGTGCCAATAATAAACTTTGTGCAAGTTTACTAAATTTCATCTTCTATTCCTTTTTTATTATCTTTTTCAAAGTATTGAAGGGTTTATTCTATTTCCTATTCCACCATATGAAGTATTCAGCTAATAATTGAGAGACGCTTATTGGACAGTCGCTTGTTAAGTAGTCGTTGTGATTAAATCAAAAGACTAGAGCGCACGATTTGTCCAGAGCACTATCAACTAGTTAAGAAAGCCTAATGCTATTGCTGATGAAAATTTGTGACCCTAGTAAACAGTTGGGGTATGAGGTAACAAAGAGGCAAAAGAAATCTCTTCCGCCCCTTAAGCATTGCTTATTTCAAAGAGTACTTAGCTAAATCATATGGTGGGATCCAGATACCGTAAGACATTTGAAACGGAGGCTTTACTGGGTCAATAGGGTCTGGAATAACACGAGGAAAATCCCAAGGAACAGGTGTTAAGCCATTATCATGCAGTGTGCCACCTTCGACTAACTCAAGTAACTCGGCTGCATTATTCAGCTCTTGCATATCGTAGTTTTTATTTCTCATTTTATTTTCCTTATTACATTTATTGATAGAGCTTGTACTCTCGAGAGTATACTTTGCGATAAACCGCTAAGTTTTGGTGCCTCTATCATTTACACCTAGAAGTCTGCCGCCACAGACTTTTATTCACTCACACAGCTTTAGCTAAACCTAACGCTCTGTATTGATGAATTGCATTTAATTTCTCGCTATTTAATCGCTCTCTCAGATTAGAGTCTGTCGCCAACCAAGAAGGAGGAAAATTTATACCCTGAATAGTGAAGCGATTTACGTTGTCATTAGATGTCGCAGAGATTGATTCTTCATAGATTTCAAATACACCGTGATCAAACGGGATACCTGAAGCCGCAACGCGCTGCTGAAAGCGCTCACGTAAACCGCTGGCGGCTAAAGTTAATGCTCGATGATGGCAATAAGGATTATTTCCTCGCTTTCCAAAAAATACATGAGCAGTCCAATTGCAACCAGCTCGGCACAGTTTCGCGTATTTACATCCCTTACAATTACCCCACAAATGTGCAATCGACACATCGTCCATTTCTTGACTATTAAAATTCAGTTCTGGTGCATTTTCATAAATATCCTTCAATGTACGTTCCCTGATGTTACCCCCTGTATATTCTTCGCTCGGCAATGATGGACATCCCTTGATCTTGCCATCAGCTTCAATGCCGATAGCTCCTTGTCCCGCAACGCAACCGGTATAAAACGAATACTTACTCTCTTGCATAAAAGTCCCTCTAAGCAAACGTTCATAAGGACCAAAATAACCAACATTATTACCAGGTTGAATTATGAGATCGTCTTTTCTGCCACGAACTGACAGCAACCCCAATAATGGATACAGATCGAGTAATTCATAAGGCTGCATCAACATCTCATTATTATCAGCCGCATTCCCCATTGGCACGGCCAATTGGATTCGCCAGTTTTTGACGCCGACATCAATTAATTTTTCGTACAATAAAGGAAGGTCCTTTGCGCTTTTTCTTGTTACTGTAGTATTTACTCCAGTATGTACTCCCAAATCTTTAAATTGAGATAATGTGGTGAAGCATTGGCTCCACGAATCAGACTTGCCACGAATACTGTTATGCTCATCTTCAAGACCATCAATAGAAACCGAGACTGCTTCAATGCCCGCTTGAGCCATGCGCTTTGCGGTTCCTCTGGAAATGCCGTAACCTCCAGTCGTCATGGTGACTCTCATACCTTTATTTTTTATTTCTGACGCAATCATCAACCAATCAGGACGTAGATAAGCTTCGCCACCTATTAAGGTCACTTCCTTTACGCCTAGATCAGCCATCTGTTTGATTAAATCAAACGCTTCCGTAGTCGACAGCTCATCAGCTCGTTTATCACCCGCACGAGAACCACAATGACTACAGGCTAAGTTACACTTTAAGGTAATTTCCCACACAGCATAGGTGCTCCGATCATACTCTCGAACCTTCACACCAGCGTTTTCTAATGTATTTGTCATGCCTTATGCCCCATTTCAAACACGCCAAATGTCATAGCGTCTCAAACTTAGGTCCAATCATGTCAGTCAAAAATTTGTAAGGCAAATTACAATAAATAAATTTATTGTTTAAAAACAAAAAGATAAAAATAGCTTCTCAAAAAATAAGAGTTTGATAAAAATTAGCGGGATTTTTAGCTCTGTTTTCATTAAGTAATAATGAAGCAGGTTAACGCTTGAGAGATTAAGCACTCGAATTCAGATGATGGTATACGACCTCTGATGAAGCGGTTAAAAAGCAAACTGCTTACAGGTAATCCCACGGTGGGATCACATCATCTTTCAACAATGCATTGAGTAAAAGCGATTTGTCAGAAAGCAAGCAACAAAATAATGGGTGCAGCCGTGAATAAGTGCATATTACTTATGCATTAAGCGCTGATAAATTACTAAAGAAACCAAACAGAAATGGCCAGAGCTTGCTGACTTAGTTGCAATTGATGGCCAAACAACAAGAATTGATACACACTTTTATCTATCCCCGTCCCTGAAGATGCGCAAATAATGCAACAAGAAGAAATTCTCCACCATTGGTATATAGAAAGTCAGCAATATTAGGTGCTAGGCTTGACGACGAATTCAGAGAGAAACTCTTTTAGAGTTAGTTTTGTTAAAAAAATATGCTCTCACCTCAAGTAATCAATGCCAGAGGAGTGTTCTAACAATGTATCAACTTGCATAAATAGTCTGCCTACCTCAAGAAAATCCTCAAAATCAAAACCTTACATGAAGACAGGTTCTTAATCTTGTCCAGTGTCTAAATAAAACTCTTTGCTTATGCGCCATTCCTCTTTTTTGTTTATTCTAATGAAACGACACAGATTGCTAAACAACATCTTACTAGATGCTTATAGAATATTACTTTTTGATATTTTTTCCTCTAAACCAATGAATTTATTACTTTAATTTAATTTCTTAAAATTTGATTTTTTATTTTTTTATTGTTTTTATAATTTTCGGAGGCGAGCTGAACTCCCTCTAGAACAAGTCATCTTCTTTGGCGGAAGTGATGACTAATTATAATATCAATAAAAGGTAATGAAATGGAAAACATAATTGAGCTAAATGCAGCAGAAATGGCAGAGGTAAATGGTGGGGTAGCGTTTATAATTCCTCCAATGGTTGGTTTTGCTTTTAAAGTAACTGGAATTAGTCTGGGTACTATCGGCGGCTCTCTTGCGGTTTACTCTGCATATCGTACAATTTTCTATTAATTAAGGAATTAAAAATGCAAGAATTAAGCATTCAAAGTATTCAAGAAGTGAATGGTGGCTCGAGCTACCGTTATGCAAGAGCGTTTGGAAGAATCGCAGGTAGAAATCTAGCCAGAGGTATACTGATTGGTGGTCATGTTGGTCTTGTTTTGGGCCTTGGTATGATTGCATATGATCTGTATCATATGGAATAACCTTTGATGAGGCTGAATTCAGCCTCATTTTTCTAGATAACGTAGTAGAGAGAATAGAATGAATAACATCCTAGAAAAGCCATATAAGTTTTCACTATCTATATTATTACTTATATTAATCCCTTTTTTGTTTCATCTTAAATTAGATGCTGCCAGCATCCTAGCATTACTTAGCTTCATATCAAGCTTTCTCATTATAAATTCAATATTTATGAACCGCATTGTGCATTTTAAGATCGCAGAATGGATAATTTACATCATGATCTCATTATTTTATTTGCCTATGATGGATAAGTTTCCTGCATTTTTTATTTTTTGCATGGTTGTTTCTATCTATATCCTAAAAGTAGCTATATCAAAAATAAATGACGAAGAAGGGTGAACCTCTAATTTTATAATGATCAATTCCAACTACGCACTTTCCATTTATAATTTTCAAACTTGTTGGACTGATAATGTACCCATACGACCTCACTGCGAGATTATACCAAGACGAGATCATGAAAGTTTTATTATGTTCATCCTTAAACCAATTGAATTACTTGAAGATCTAAATGTTCTTACCACTCTCAAATTACAGATTTTTTGAATCACACAACCAAAACATCGCAATTTAAGTGTAAAAATGACACCAGAATCAACTAGGCACACACCACAAAAACACCCGTTTTAATTCAAGCTTCTTGATATCGTTTCATCGCATCATGAGCTGGTGAAACTGGCAAAACTCATTGATTAGCAGCGCTTAGAGATCGGATTTAAACAGCGCTATGGCGATAAAGGCGCTGACGCCAAGCCTGTCCCCCTTCTAGCGGGCCTCGAATACCTGAAACAAATTCACAAATTGTCTGACGAAAACACGGTGGTCATGTGGTGCGAAAACCCGTATTGGCAATATTTTTGTGGCATGCAATTTTTCACTCATGAGCGCCTTGCTGCCCAAGTTCAATGACACACTTTCGCAAGCGAATTGGCGAAGATGGGGTTGAATTGAGCTTTCGTTAACTGTTGATACTGGTCTTAAAAGTAATACCATCAAGCCTGTAAGCTTACGAAAGGTGGTTGTAGACAGCACCGTCATGGAGAAAAATATAGCCCACCCAACGGACAGTAAACTACTAGAAAAATGCCGTGATAAACTGGTTGGTTTCGCTAAGCAAGCCGGTATTCGGCTTAGGCAAAGTTATGAACGAATTGGCCCTAGGACCGCGCAAAAAGTAGCGGGCTATGCCCATGCTAAGCAATTTAAACGCATGATGAAAAAACAGAAAAACTATCTCATACGGGTGATGAAAGACATCTTGAGGAAAATCACCGGGCAGCCAAGTCAGGAGTTTATCCATACTCTACAACAGGCCGATCGGCTGTTAAAGCAAGAAAAACGAGTAAAAACAAACTCTATAGCCTACATGGGCCGGGTGTTGAATGTATCGCCAAGAAAAATTAATGAGGAGTTGAAGCGATCTAAGTAGATGTATGAAAATATTATGCCTGCTAAGATAAATAGCCAGCTAGAGCGATATCATAGTTCCAAAGAGGTAATCGTTATTTTTTACAATTATTGAATAAAAAAACCTCCACCCACAACCAATATAAAAAGTTCAACTAAAACTAATAGTCACAAAAAACCCTTTTTCAACTAAGGTATTATCCAACTCACTATTTTTAACTTCACTTTTAATACCAAAAAAGTAATCAACATCAATATCTGCAACCGCACCTTTAAATTCTATATTAACTTTTCTATCAGAAACATCTAAAGATTTTATTTCTCTACACTTAAACTTCCTAACAAAAGGAAATGTATAACAATATAGCTCCTTATTTTTTACTTTCATAGGGACTCTCCCCCTATAAAATACAAACAAGAATATAAAAATGAAAAGAAACAATTGAACAGAGTAATTGATGATACTACTATCCGAAACTGAAAGCCTCAAAATTGGTATTAAGAAAATTGTTAATGTTATTAATAAATTACACAAGAAAAAGCTCAAATTTCTCCCCCTACATAAATTTATAAACGTTGGGGCTTATTAAGCCCCAACACTCAGCTTTTTAGTAGCAAGCATAAGCACCGACGATCATGCCAAATGAACCGCCTAGCGAGCTACCACCAATAGCACCTGGACCAGCTCCAAAACCAAAACCGCCAAAGAATCCAGCAGCACCACCAACAGCACCACCAAGAAGCGCGCCACCAGCAGCAAATTTACCCATGCAGTCGCCGCCTGAAACTTCTTTACACTCGTTAAGTTTAATTTCTAACATTATCATTTTCCCTATTATTTAAGACAAACAGCAGTGCCAAAAGTTACACCGATATTGAATCCCCACATAGCTCCGCCAGCCATACCAACAGGGCCTGAGATACCACCGCCAATAAAGCCACCAAGAGTACCTAAGGCACCAAAGCCAGTAACACATGCAGCCTCAGCAAACCCAGCACCTTTAACTTCAATGATCTGATTTTTATTAATTTCTTTCATCTTTCTTCTCGCGTTAATTAAAACTTAAATTTCCAGCTACCAATTCCGCCAAAGCAGGTAGCCCTTAAAAAGGAGAGAATTAAATATTCAACTCAAATCGAACTTTAGACATAAAAAATAAACAAGTCAAATTATAAAAATACAATTTAACCTTTAAAAACATAAACATAGGTTAAAACTGTAAATTGGTAACATTTAAATAATAAAAAATCAGTAATAAGATACCAGCCGTACCTATAAAGGGTTAGAAAAATCTCCTAAGAACTCTTTGAAACTCTAGATATTCAACTTTTGGAATTTTTCACGATGACCTTTATTACAGTGACACACTGTCGGAATATTAAAAATTCATAGACAAAGTGTCTGATATAGAAATTTGAGGTAAACGAAAATAAGGTGGCATAAATATGGTGAGTTGTATCTTATATCTATTAAAATTTAAGATAGAGTCATACATCGGGCAGCCAATGAGGTTTAAGTCATTTTAAAGTAAAACCTGAGTTGCAAACAGGATCGAGGAACCTCCGAAACAGCTAAGGAATTGTAGGAAGAATAAGATATTTAATATCAGTTACTGAAAACTCGTGGGGAAATATTAAGGTAAAAGTAAATATGTGAGCGCTTAGTTATGACTGGGAGTTCTAAAATTTCCCAACGTTCTACGATGGCATTCAATGTATAGAACGCTTGCTCAGGTGCTATTTATTTTTTCATTGTATGAGTGAAAATTTACGGCCCAACAGAAAAGCCAATTATTAACCAATACAACTTCAACACTGAATAAGAAAGCTAATAACATAAATAGCTAAATAATCAATAATTTTTTCAAAGCCACGGCTAGAAAAATTAAAAAATTGTCACGTCCATAAAACATGGACATGACAAATAAAAAGATATTTTTATAGCAATGGATCTGAACCATCGTTTTCACGAACTAGAACAGGAGTCGGATTTTTTGAATAGTCGATGAAAGCATCGATCGCTTTCCCACCTAAGTATCCAACTACAAAATTCCAGTAACCACCATTAACTTCCTGAATTTGTTTTTTATTAATTTCTTTCATTTTCATCTCACTTTTAAATTTTAAATTATTTCGCCACCATGAAACCTAAGTAGCATTTCGATATAAGAGCAAATCAAAAAATCACCCTGCAACAAAATTTAATTTAAAATAAAACGACAGTCAAACATAGGGTTGAAAAATAAAACCTTATAAAACAACAAGAAGTAGAAATATAATAAATACATAACCTTTAACATCTCTACTTAACAAATAAAACCATTAAAAAACACAAAAAAGCATAAGAACCGTAATTTTATTATTGTAAACATTAAGAAAAAAATAAAAATACAACAAAGACATTGGAAATCCAATAGCAAAACAAAATCACAACCATTAAAAACTTAACAACTTATAAAACAGTCAACCCAAATATTTTTTATTAAACAAAAACTTCAAAACAAAAAAAGAAACAGCATAACAAAACGAATAAATAGAAACATCTAAAAACAACAACCAGAAATTAAAATCATCACTAAAAAAAGAAACCTCCCAATTAAAATATGAAACAACTAAAACATACATAATCGCTGATACCACTATCAACATTTCAAACTCCAAAAGTTCATCAATAGTAAATAAAACCCCATAAAAGGGGTTTTTAGTTTCATCTTAAAAATAAGTCGTAATATCGATAGGCCCTAAGCATGGGTCTGAAGGATAAAACGGCCCTCGATACCTTGGCGCTGTTGTAGGCAGGGAAGTACTGCCGCCATAAATTTTTTCTAATTGATATGTTAATTCAATCATTTCTCGTACCTTTTGATTAGTTTTGTTCATTTTATTTTCCTTATTACCTCAAGCTCCCGAGTGAGAGTGATTACTCGAAATCGTTTACTAGCTCAGAACAAATTCTCCACCAGCAGAAGTATCTGTATAAGGCTCATTTTCAATATTTAACTTACACACAGGTGCTTGTGTTGATTCACCCATAGGCATTTTCCTAGCCTCATAAATATCCTTATCCACCTCAACAGCTTCACCATATCGAAGCTCGATCACACGATCAGCACTGGCTATGGTTTCAGGGCGGTGAGCGATAATGATACGAGTTATATCTAATGACTTAACTGCAGTATTAACTGCATATTCAAGCTTGGTATCAAGATTACTCGTAGCCTCATCCATAAATAAAATTTTAGGTTTGCGATATAACGCACGAGCTAATAGTAGGCGCTGAATTTGACCACCAGATAGTGCAGCTCCCATGTCACCAACCAGCGTGTTATAACCCATAGTCATATTAGCAATATCTTTATCTATAGCTGCAACCTGAGCAGCCCACTCTACTTGCTTCATATCTAACTGCGGATCAAAAAATGAGATGTTATCGGCTATTGATCCAGATAGTAGCTGATCATCTTGCATAACTCCGGCTATTTGAGAGCGATAGCTACCTAAACCTAATTGACGAATATCTTGATTATCAACCAATACCTTTCCATCATCAGGCTCAAAAAGTCCAAGCATAATTTTTGCGAGCGTTGTTTTACCACAACCAGAAGGGCCTATTATTGCAACAGATTCACCAGCTTCAATTTGCAAATTAAGTGATTTAAAAATAGGTGCGTCTTTTTGATTATATTTATAGGCAATATTTTGTAGCTCAATCTTTCCCGTTAATGGAGAGCCTGATATTTTTCGCTCAATATCTTGTTCTTTATCTGTGAGTGTAATATCACCTAAGCGATTGAAGTGCAGGTTCAGCATTTTAAATTCAATGGCTTTCTCAACAAGACCTGCCATTTTTTCTACGAACTGTCTTTTATATGCCATAAAGGCAAATAACATCCCTACCGTTAGGTCGCCATTCATCACTAATAAAGCAGCAAAATAGATAACCAGTACGTTTTCAACGCCAAAAATAACTTTATTTACTGCTTCATACCCGATATTTAAATGTCCAACGCGTATACCTGCGTTCAGACTATCCGCATATTTATTATGCCAAACACTTTGTCTTTGTACTTCACGACCAAATAGCTTTATCGTTTGTATTCCGCGAATGGTTTCCATGAAGTTAGATTGCTCTTTTGCAGAATTCACAATGACTTCTTCCGACATTTGCCTCAATGGTCGGTACATTGCAATTCTGAAAATGGCATATAACACAATGGCAACTAGCACTACGAAGCTCAATTTGGGGCTGTAAATAAAAATCATCACTAGTGTGGCAATTGCCATAATACCATCGATGATAACTTCAATTACTCCCTGAGTTAGTAGGTCTTTCACTTGTTGTAATGAGCCAAAACGCGAAACCACATCACCAATATGGCGCTTTTCAAAGTACTTTAAAGGTAAGCGTATTAAATGATAAAACAGGTTGGAGCCAAGCTGTATACTCATCAAGTTTCCAAAGTGTAATAGCAAAACACTCCGAACGGCACCAGTTATCATTTCAATTAGCATAAGAAGGCCAAAGCCTATCGCCAATATCGCGAGTAAGTTCTTATCGTAGCTGAGCACAACTTCGTCGACAACTAACTGCATATAGTAAGGACTTGCAATCGCGAACGCCTGGAGTAATACCGATAAAATAAACACTTTACCAAGTGTTGATTTCATCCCAGTCACCTTGCTCCAAAAGTCAGATAACTTCAAGTTTACTCTCGTATCCTCAGAGCGAAACTCCTCTGTTGGATTTAGCTCTAAAGCAACACCAGTAAAATGCTTAGAAAACTCGCTTAATGTATATTTTCGTAAACCAACTCCAGGGTCATGTATTTCGACTCCGCGACTTGAAACTTTTTTTAATACCACAAAGTGGTTCATATCCCAATGTAAAATGCAGGGGGTCTTGAGCTTAGGTAGATGCTCTAAGTCTAGCCGTAGTGCTCTTGTGCTAAACTTTAACTTATCAGCAATCTGCATCAACTCTTCTAAATTTGCTCCTTTGAGCGATATTTCGTGTTCACGTCTAAGCGAAGTAAGATCGGTTTTATGACCATGGTATGCCGCTACCATAGCTAAGCTAGCTAAACCACATTCAGCGGCTTCAGTTTGCAAGATCACAGGTAGACGCTTATTGCCACTAAATCTCAATAAATGCATAGGATTTTCCATTATAACGCTCCTTTGATGCTGTAAATTGGTTCAAATAACCACTCAAATAATGAGCGACTATCAACCATAATGTCGGCTTCTAGTAACATTCCAGCTTGGAGCGGAACTGTCGCGCCATAGGCATTAGCAGACTGAGATTTAAGACTTACAACTACTTGATATACCGGTTCTCGCAAAGATACAGGGGCATTTGCTTCATTAGGTAATAAAATTGATTTAGAAACTGTATTAATATGCCCTTCATATATGCCAAAGCGCTGATATGGAAATGCTTGGTAACGGATCCGAGTAAGCTGCTCGGGTTTTACAAAGCCATAAGCTCTCGTTGGCACAAACAAAATAGCCTCCAACTCCGCATTATGCGGCAAGACAGTCATTATGGGAGTTTGTCCATTTGCAACCATCCCCGGTTTAACAAGTAGATTGCTAACTTTGCCATCCATTTGGCTCAGTATATTGTAGCTCTGCTGGCCTTGTGCTTGTCTGATTTGTTGGTTGATACTTGCGAGTTGTGACTGAAGGCTTACTTGTTTTTCTCGATGATCTATAGGTAACTGCGCTAGCTCATATTGAAGTTGACTCATCTGTTCTCTTTGACTGGATAGCCGCGACAACAGCTCTTCTTGCTGCTGAGTAATTGCTAATAAGTTGTCTTTTTGAGTCTTTAAGTCATTACCTGAAGCAAACCCCTTTGTGATAAGTGCTTCTGTATTTTTGACTCGCTCATCGCTAAGCGCTACTCGCTCGGATAGTAGTCGTAACTGGTTTTTAGCCTTTTCTAGCTGAATTGATAAACTTGCGATCTGAGACTCAAGTTTATCCTGATTCATATCTCTCAACTTTATTTGATTCGCAAGATTTTCTTGCAATAGCTGCTTTTGCTTTTCCAACTCAGTGACAATCGCGGCATTCATGTCTGCACCAGAAGTCAGTACCCGCTCCATACGAATCGTTGCGAGCACTTCACCTTTCTTAACAGACTGACCTTCTTCTACCAGGACTCTATCAACTACCCCTGTGCCGAGCGGATAAATTTTACTAACCCCCTGAGTTGGTCTCAGGTAACCAGAAACCACTTCTTTTCTGTGGTACTCTCCTAGGAATAAATAAGCGCAACCTATAACTACGATAAGTACAATTACACCTAGTATCCAGTTGAATGACATATGAGTAGCGAGGGTAACTTCACCATCTAGTTTATGCCCTTGATGTAATAACGCTTCTTTTCTGAATAAGTCAGACATTATGCCACCTTATTGTCAGGCAACGCTGCAGAGTTAAAAATTCTCCATTCGTCGTTATCACGCGTCATCATGTGAACGTTGCTTGATACCTGAACAACTTCATTACCTTCAATTGTCGCTTCAAACCTTAAGCTATCTCGCACAATTAATAGGTCAGGTTGCTTTGAGATAAGCTCTACACCTTGTAATGAAAGTTTGAACTTAAATTGCTGTCTCATACCAGAAAACTGCTGATAATTTGCTTCAATAAGTGGAGAGTTACTACAATAAAATTGCGCTAAGTTATCTAACTCACCATTACATATTAGTTCGTAGTAATTATTAAAGTATTCTTCTAACGTCATTTTTAGTGCCTATTCAAACTAATAAAGTGGTTTGATAATGCCTATAGTTCACTTACATTTCAAACAAGCAAAAAAAACAAAAATAACCATAACTAACAACAAGTTGACTCAAAGCATTATGAAAGGATATGGATATTATTTGATAATATTAGGGTTGTTTTGAAGGCTAGTCGGCAGACGTATTACATGGTGCAAGCGCTAAATAAACTGGTTTTCCACTTAAGCTTGAGTGCATGTTTATTTCATCTTCACTTGATTTCCAAAAAAATATATTCGATCGAGTGTGATAAAACTGAACCGCAAAACCAGTACTTTCATCATCTGTACAAATAAAATAATCTACAGAGATGTCAGGGTACGTATTGGACTGTTCAAATATCATGTACCCGTAACTTGCATTGGGTGTGATCTTGAGTATTCTCTTGCCAGTAGTGAGTTGAGGCGTATCTTTAAGCGCGTACTGTATGATTCCGCTGGAGTGTGAAAAGAAAGGCTTAAAATGGCTATCAGTCGAGAGGTACTCAAATAGTACCTCTTCCTTATGAACGGGTCCTTGTTCAATTTGATTGCGTATTGACTTCACTCCCCCTCCGGCCAAAATGTATTCCACTGGCTGAGGGATAAAAGTTAACTCTTTAATAAGTATAACATTGGTTAAAAGCCAAACAGCACGCATCAATCGAGCGACCCTTTTAGCTTACATAAAATGCTTTGTGGTTTTATCGTCCATACCACAGGCCATGCTGTCCTGATTACACATCACGCTGTAGGTCAATAGCTCCTTTACTATTTCATTAGTACCAGCACCATTAACGCTAGATGCTTGTGATTTAGTTAGTTGCTTTAGTTGCTTTTTTTTAATTGAAAGTTTCATTTTTTTTATTCCGTTTTATTGTAGAGCAAGGTCTAGCATAGCGATAAATCAAAAACTTGCTATTAGCAAAACCTTAGGAAAGCTAATTTGAATATTAGGATAAGTATCTCAATAAGTTTGACTGGATAAATTAGATCCCCTAGACTAAGTTTTCCTTATTACATCTGCATTTCTCGCATATGTACCAGCCCGAGGCACCGCCATGCTCTCGGGCTTTTTTATTTGGTCTCAAAGACCGTGATTGCATTTTGCTTACGTGTGATAGCAAAAGTTAGATAACTGCCATCATTATCGATTAGCCTCATATTTAACAGATTTCCTTGTTCACTAGGATCGTAGGACTTTAGTTCATTTTGCGATAAAGCTTCGGGGTCAAACTCCATTAGCTTTTTACCGTCAAAGTAAATTAACTCTGCTCCAAATAATGTAAAGTTGGGGAAAAATGGTTCAACGTAGGTGCTTTGCCCAGTAAATGCTCCCTCTTCGAGATCGTATAGCCGTACCTCTCTGAAAAAATTCTGCGTAATACACTTTGACTCTGTAAAGCAGGTAAACCAAAGAACATCTCTTATCGGCAGTAGGCGTTGCTTTCCAGTCATACTGTCTATAAGAAGCGCTCTATTTATCTTGCCCTTTTGTACCACTACAGCTATCTGAGAATCATTAGACGCTTCAATCTCAACCACTTTCTCATCAAATGAGAATTCATTGACTAACTTACCAGTGAGGTCAAACACCTTGATATCTTTATCTAACCTTATATAAATCAATGATTTACTCTTATTCACCTTAACCCGATAAGCAAACTCATCTAACTGTACTTGGCGAATAACACGGCCTTGCTTGTCTAAAAAACTAAGTAAATGCTCATTAATATGATCAACATTGGAAATAACAACAAATTGATCCATATTTTCCAATGCAGCGGCATCTCTGGCCCCTACAATATCCAGCTGCTTGACAAGATCTTTTGAATACAGTGTTGTTACCACTTCAAAGTCTTTTTGTTGCGCCAAATATTTATCTTTTGCTACACGCCAAATATTCCTATACTCGACTGATGAGTTATTTTTGATGTTCTCAACTTCAACTCCCTGATCGATGTCAAATGCTTTGACACTTTGGGACAGTAAATCAAACCAATATAACTGGTTATCAACAATCGTAAAGTTGTTTACGACTCCTGTAATGGTTGCTACCTGGACTAGGTTACTGCCTTCAACATCGGTATAAAAAACTTCTGTAAACTCACTTTGCATCCGTTTGAAATACACTCGTCCGTTACTGGAGTCATAATGCAGTAATTGATCGCCAAATGAACTTGCGTTTGGAGAAGATATTCTAAACTCAAGCTCTCTTTTTCTATCGAAAATATAAAGTGCAGCAGTATGGCTCTTTTCACGAAAGCCTAGCTTGTCGTAGAGTAGATAACGATTATCAACTTCTAATAGGTTGCGAATTTGCTTATCACATCCCATTACTTTTTGCGCATCAGTTTCCTTCAAATAATCAATACGCCATATGGCACAAGCACCATCTGCAGTTTTCTCTCTGTAGAATAGGTGCGAAAGAGAAGTAGAAAAACCTAAAGGCTCTACACTGCTGTCAGGAAAAGTAAATTTCTTTGCATCATCGTGTTTCATCGAACGAACAACAATAGATTTACTCGTGTCAGATTCCGACAAATAAGCATAATAATTGCTGTCAGGGTGCAATATTAAATAACTGTAATATGCCTCTTGCCAAGTGATAGCTCGCTCCTCAAAACTATCAAATGAATGCTCTTTAAAAGCGCTGAGCGCTTGATTCTCATTTTTTTTAGTAGGGAGGAAATAAAGCATTGATAGCGTGATTGCTACAACAAGAAGCATTAAGCCAATAAGTATTGTGGAGTAATTTTTTTTAGATTTTTTAGTGGGTGGTGGGGTTACTTCTGGATTACTAGATTGGCCGCCATCTTCAAAAAGAACAATTTCTCTATCTACCGCTAAGCTATAACCTTTACGGTAGTGAGTCTTAATAATAACGCCTTTGAACTTTTCTGACTTTAGCAGTTTTCTGAGTTCAGAGATCGCTCTATTTATTGCGTTATCATCAACATAATGCTGACACCAAACGTCATCAATTAAGTCTTGTCTAGTTATAATCTGATCGATGTTAAGTAACAAATAGCAAAGAATCTTATAAAGCAGTGGCTCTAATTCTCTACTTTCGTCACCATCAGTGATTGTTTGCTTTTTGGGATCTAAAGTCCATTGAGCAAACTTAACAAATTGGACTGTTCTAGTGAAATTTACTTCTTTCATCACTTTTCCGTGCTTTACCTCATCCATGAAGCCTGCGAGTTTCCATTATCGAGAAGACAATACCTATTCTAAGATAACAAAGTTATTTTTCAATAAATACGAACAATTAAAGTAGCATAAAATATAACTTTACCAACCACATTTAACCTAAAACTTAACGTTAAAAACAATAAGTTCAAGGGAATACGCTCACTTATACCCATTACAAATACAAAAGACAATATCGAACCATTATTTCTTTTTTATCATGTAAAAAATGTTATTTTTCCTGGATATTTCAAAGTTCAGAGTACCAATAAAAAATAGAATATAAAAACAGAAAGTTACAGCCCATTCTATATAAAAAGAAGCAAGTGATGCTGTTCAATGCTTGAACAACTCTCGATACCTATTTGCATCGATGCATGCATAACAAATCTTCCTAGTATGGGAATGTCTATAAAGCTTTACACGTTGTCAGCTAAAAATAGTGTGAAGAAATAACTTAGCAGATCCGCTCTCACACCCGACTACTACCTCAGTATCTACGTACCGCAAGGCAAAATTAAGCCATTTAATTGATTTAAATTGCATGGTATATCCGCCCTAAAATTTAATGCAATGGCTCTAATAGCTAGATAGCAAGCCCTTAGCTCTTTACCTGTACGCATAAATTTACCTGTACGCATAAAAAAACCCACGCGATGCGTGGGTTTCCAATAACCAGATAGGTGGTTGCTTATTTGCGCAGCTGGCGAATAACGCGTAGTTGAGCAAGGGCTTCTTCTAGTTGTACTGCAGCTTGTTGGTAATCCAACTCACCGCTAGTACCAGAAGCCATTTGCGCTTGCGCTTCACGTTTAGCTTCTTCAGCAGCTTGCTCGTCAAGCTCTTCCGCACGAATAGCAACGTCCGCTAGAACAGTTACTGTTTGTGGTTGAACTTCAAGCGTACCGCCTGCAACGTAGATAACTTCTTCTGAGCTATCCGCTTTAACCAAACGTACCATACCAGGTTTTAGGCCAGTCAGTAGTGGCGCGTGGCCTGGATGAATACCAAGCTCGCCTTCACTACCTGTCACTTGGATAGTAGTCACAGCGCCAGAGAACAAGCTCTGCTCTGCACTTACTACATCAAGGTGTACTGTCATTGCCATAACAACCTCCTAATTACATGTTTTTAGCTTTATCAACTGCTTCGTCGATTGAGCCAACCATGTAGAATGCCTGCTCAGGCATATCATCGAAATCACCGTTTAGGATGCCCTTAAAGCCAGAGATTGTGTCTTTAAGAGATACGTATTTACCAGGTGCACCTGTAAATACCTCAGCAACGAAGAACGGCTGAGATAGGAAACGCTGGATCTTACGTGCACGAGATACAACTTGCTTATCTTCGTCAGATAGCTCGTCCATACCTAGAATTGCGATGATGTCTTTCAGCTCTTTATAACGCTGTAGAACTGTTTGAACGCCACGTGCAGTGTCGTAGTGCTCTTGACCGATAACTTGTGGGTCAAGCTGACGTGAAGTTGAATCTAGAGGGTCTACCGCAGGGTAGATACCTAGAGACGCGATATCACGAGAAAGTACTACTGTCGCATCTAAGTGAGCAAACGTTGTTGCTGGAGATGGGTCCGTCAAGTCATCCGCAGGTACGTATACCGCTTGGATTGAAGTGATTGAACCTGTCTTAGTTGATGCGATACGCTCCTGTAGAACACCCATTTCTTCAGCTAGTGTAGGCTGGTAACCTACTGCTGAAGGCATACGACCTAGAAGTGCTGATACTTCAGTACCTGCTAGTGTATAACGGTAGATGTTATCTACGAAGAATAGTACGTCACGACCTTCGTCACGGAACTTCTCAGCCATTGTTAGACCAGTTAGTGCAACACGTAGACGGTTACCCGGTGGCTCGTTCATCTGACCATATACTAGTGATACTTTGTCTAGTACGTTTGAGTCATTCATCTCATGGTAGAAGTCATTACCCTCACGAGTACGCTCACCAACACCTGCGAATACTGAGTAACCGCTGTGCTCGATTGCGATGTTACGGATAAGTTCCATCATGTTTACGGTTTTACCTACACCCGCACCACCGAATAGACCAACTTTACCACCTTTAGCGAATGGACATACAAGGTCGATAACCTTGATACCAGTCTCTAGAAGTTCAACTGAGCTGCTCTGCTCTTCGTATGATGGTGCTGCACGGTGAATAGACCAACGCTCTTCTTCACCGATAGGACCCGCTTCGTCAATCGCGTCACCAAGTACGTTCATGATACGACCTAGTGTTGCTGTACCAACTGGAACCTTAATTGGCTCAGCTGTACCTTGTACTGGAGTACCACGACGTAGACCGTCAGTACTACCTAGTGCGATACCACGTACCACACCGCCACCTAGCTGCTGTTGCACTTCTAGTGTCAAACCAGCTAAGTCGCCTTCTGTAACTTTTAGTGCGTCATATACGGCTGGCACGTTGTCTTGTGGAAACTCGATGTCCACAACGGCGCCGATAATTTGGACGACCTTACCTAAACTCATGTCTATTCCTCTTATTAAACTTTGCCGAAGCGTTACACGGCAGCCGAACCGCTCACAATCTCACTGATTTCTTGTGTGATTGCGGCTTGACGTGCCTTGTTGTATACCAGCTGTAGCTCATCAATCAGGCCACCTGCGTTATCAGTTGCGGCTTTCATCGCAACCATACGGGCAGCTTGCTCAGAGGCAGCATTCTCAACTACGCCTTGGTAAACCTGAGACTCAATAAAGCGCACAATTAGTGTCTCTAAAATCGCCTCTGGGCTTGGCTCATATAAGTAATCCCAAGCGTGAGCTGATACTTCTTCTTCAGCTTTTGGCAAAGGTAATAACTGATCGATAACAGGCTCTTGTTTCATTGTGTTGACAAACTTGTTGTACACAACGAATAAGCGGTCAATTTTGCCTTCTTCGTATGCATCTAGCATTACTTTTACAGGACCAATTACGTCCTGTATTGAAGGTGTATCTCCCAGCCCTGCCTTTTTGGCTTCAAGCGAACCACCAAAACGTTTAAAGAAACCAGCAGCTTTGCTACCTAGTGTTGCGAACGACGCCTCAACACCCTTTTCTTTCCACGCTTTCACGTCTTTCGCTACACGCTTAAACTCGTTTGAGTTTAAGCCACCACAAAGACCACGGTCTGTAGAGATAACGATATAACCAACTCGTTTCACATCACGTTCTTCTAGGAACGGGTGATGGAAATCAAGATTAGCCTGAGCAACACGACCGATCACTTTGCGTAAGTTTTCAGCGTATGGACGACTAGACGCTACGCGTTCTTGTGCCTTCTTCATTTTAGAAGCGGCAACCATCTCCATTGCGCTGGTGATCTTTTGAGTATTCTTGATACTCCCGATCTTGCTTTTTATCTCTTTTCCGCTGGCCATGACTCTCTCTCCGAATCTCGGTGAGTAGTTACCTACTCACCTTAATAACACATTACCAAGTTTGCGTAGACTTGAACTTCTCAAGAAGCTCTTTAAGCTGCGCTTCGATCTCGGCGTTGTAGTTACCAGTTTCATTGATTTGAGCCATTAGCTCTGCGTACTCGCTCTTAGCAAATGCGATTAGGCTTGCTTCGAAATCAAGGATCTTGTTGATTTCGATATCTTTTAGGAAGCCTTTCTCTACTGCAAATAGCGATAATGACATATCAGCAACAGACATCGGTGCGTACTGTTTCTGCTTCATTAGCTCTGTTACACGCTCACCGTGTTCAAGCTGTGCACGTGTTGCATCATCAAGGTCAGAAGCGAACTGAGAGAACGCCGCTAGTTCACGGTACTGAGCTAGCGCTAGACGGATACCACCACCTAGTTTCTTAACAATCTTAGTTTGAGCTGCACCACCTACACGAGATACCGAGATACCAGCGTTAACCGCTGGACGGATACCTGCGTTGAACAAGTCAGTTTCTAAGAAGATCTGACCGTCAGTGATTGAGATAACGTTAGTAGGTACGAATGCAGAAACGTCACCACCTTGAGTTTCAATGATTGGCAATGCCGTCAATGAACCTGTTTTACCTTTCACTTCACCATTTGTGAACTTCTCAACGTAGTCAGCGTTTACACGAGACGCACGCTCTAGAAGACGTGAGTGAAGATAGAAAACGTCACCAGGGTATGCTTCACGGCCTGGTGGACGCTTAAGTAGTAGTGAGATTTGACGGTAAGCAACAGCTTGCTTAGACAAATCATCATATACGATTAGTGCATCTTCACCGCGGTCACGGAAGTATTCACCCATAGTACAACCAGAGAACGGCGCTAGGAATTGTAGCGCTGCAGATTCTGATGCAGAAGCAACTACTACGATAGTGTTTGCAAGTGCACCGTGCTCTTCTAGTTTACGTACTACGTTAGCAATTGTTGATGCTTTTTGACCAACCGCTACGTACACACACTTAACGCCTGTGTCTTTTTGGTTGATGATAGCATCGATTGCTAGTGCTGTTTTACCAGTCTGACGGTCACCGATCACAAGCTCACGCTGACCACGACCAACTGGGATCATCGCATCGATAGACTTATAACCAGTTTGTACTGGCTCATCTACTGATTGACGCTCGATTACGCCCGGTGCGATTTTTTCAACTGGTTCAAAACCATCGTTATCAACAGCGCCTTTACCGTCGATTGGTTCACCTAGCGTGTTAACAACACGACCTAGTAGACCACGGCCTACCGGTACTTCAAGGATACGACCAGTTGATTTAACTTTTACGCCTTCTTTAAGGTCAGCGTATGGACCCATTACTACAGCACCTACTGAGTCACGCTCAAGGTTTAGTGCGATAGCATAACGGTTGCCAGGAAGCTCGATCATCTCACCCTGCATACAGTCAGCAAGACCGTGGATACGGATGATACCGTCGGTAACAGATACGATAGTACCTTCGTTACGCGCTTCACTTACAACTTCAAACTGCTCAATGCGTTGCTTGATCAGTGCAGAAATTTCTGTGGAATTAAGTTGCATGCTCTTTTTCCCAATTACGATTGTAGCGACGTCGCAAGACGATCTAACTTGCCGCGAACAGAACCGTCGATTACGGTGTCACCGGCTTTAATCACTAGGCCACTTACAATGGCTTCGTCGATGCTACAATTCAGCTTAACTTTGCGTGCGAAACGTTTCTCAAGTGCCGCGACCAATTTTGCTTGCGTATCATCTGCAAGCACTGTTGCTGAAACCACATCTACTTCGATTTCTTTGTCATAGTCTGCTTTTAATTCAGCAAACAATTCTGCAACAGCTGGGATGGCGGCTAAACGCTCATTTTCGGCCATCAGCTTGATAAGATTTTGACCTTGTTCGTTGAGTTGCTCAGCACATAACTTGATAATGATTTCAGACTGCTGTGATTCAGTAGCAATGCTACCAAGTAGCGCCTGAACCTGCTCGTCGCTGGTAACTTGACCAGCGAAGAACAGCATTTCATTCCAAGCTTCAACTGTGCCTTTTTCAACGGCAAGTTCAAAAGCCGCTTTAGCGTATGGGCGAGCGATAGTAGTCAATTCAGACATGCTCATACCCTCCTACTTAAAGCTCAGCGACAAGTTTTTCAACGATGTCACTGTGTGTGGCTTGATTGATTTCACGCTCTAAAATCTTCTCAGCGCCTGCGATAGAAAGTGCAGCGACTTGTGAACGCAGCTCTTCTTTCACACGGTTGCGCTCAGACTCAATTTCAGAGTGTCCCTGAGCAATGATTTTTTCACGCTCTTGCTGACCACGAGTAGTCTCTTCGTCAACAATTAGCGCAGCACGCTTCTTAGCTTGTTCGATGATTTCAGCCGCTTGTGCTTTCGCTTCTTTCAACTGTTCAGCACCTTGTGCACGTACGCGCTCAAGTTCTTTCTCAGCTTCATCAGATGCCGCTAAACCATCTTCGATTTTCTTCTGGCGAGCTTCAATCGCACCATTTAGTGGTGGCCATACGAACTTCATACAGAACCATACGAAGACCACAAATGCGATTAATTCACCTATTAGAGTGGCGTTTAAGTTCACGACCGCTCCTCCTTACTTGACAGTTGTTCGTTTCAGGTATTTTGCAATATTAAAGAGCGAACAACATGTACATAGCGATACCTACACCGATCATTGCAACGGCATCGATAAGACCAGCTAGGATGAACATTTTAACTTGTAGTGAAGGCGCAAGCTCAGGTTGACGAGCACATGCTTCTAGGAACTTACCACCCATGTTACCGAAGCCTAGTGCAGTACCGATAGCACCAAAACCGATTAGTAGTGCAACAGCGATAAGTTTAATAGCAACTGCGATTTCCATTTTTATCTCCAAAGTTTTAATAGTAAATTAAAGTTTAAGTTTAAATTTAAGTTGTAAAAATCTTTATTATTCAGCTGATTAGTGACTTTCTGTACTAGCCATGCTGAGGTAAACGATAGTCAGCATCATAAATACGAATGCCTGAAGTACGATTACCATAATGTGGAATACTGCCCACACGAAGTGCAGTGGTAACTGCATCAAACCAATTGCACCGATAAGGATGAAGATCATCTCACCTGCGTATAAGTTACCGAACAAACGAAGTGCTAGCGAGAACGGCTTAGCAACCAATGCGATTGTTTCAAGTAGTAAGTTAAACGGGATCAACACTGCCATCATTAGTTTGTTTTTAGAGCTAAATGGGTGCAATGTTAATTCTGCAATAAAGCCACCGATGCCTTTGATTTTAATTGAATAACCGATCATCAGAATAAACACGCCTAGCGCCAGTGCTGCAGTCATGTTTAAGTCTGTTGTAGGTACAATCTTCATGTACACATCGTGTGAATCCATACCAAATGCTTGTTCACCAACAAAGCCAGCGAATGCAGGTAGGAAGTCAACAGGAACTAAGTCCATCAAGTTCATTAGGAATACCCAAACGAAGATCGTTAGGGCTAAAGGTGCAACTAACTTGCTGTTACCATGATAAGTGTCACGTACGTTGGCACCAACGAACTCAACAACCATCTCGATAAAGCACTGGAATTTACCAGGAACACCTATAGTGGATTTTTTAGCGGCACTTCGGAAGATCCATAAAAATATCAGACCTAAACCGATTGACCATGCGAGGGTATCTACATGCCATGTCCAGAAACCACTATCCGCACATGCTTTGTTGAAGGCAAGACCGGCATCGGTCGAGCACATCTTGGCATTGGTCAAGTGGTGCTGAATATGGCTTGATAGAGTAACTTCTTCTGCAGCCATGTTTTATCCCAAAAGTTAATGATTAAAAAAAATCAGGACCAACCATTGTGTCAGCATCACGAGCATATACGCGCCAAAGAAAGGCAGCATCATTACTGAAAAATGCTTAAAAATCAGTGCAAAGAGCACAACAGTTAGCAAAAATTTTAATCCATTTCCTCGTTTTATCGAGGAATATACTTGATTTGCTTTGCTTGCACCCATAAATCGAAAGGCGTAAGCAGCAAATACAAAATTAGGGAGTACCAACACAGCGCCGCCAGCTAATGCTGAAACTCCGGCTTGTACTCCCCAACCTATAAAAACGATTACTGCAGCGACTAATGCTACGATACCCTGAATCAAAACACCTTGTAATGCGGCTCGCCTATATGGACGGGCTAACGAATGAGTCACTTTATATTAACCTTAATGACGTTAAATTTTATCAGGGTATGAAAACTGGCGAAATTATACTTGTTTCTGCTTAATTTGCAACTTGACGAGGCGAAATGTGACGTTTTTTGGACGCCAAATAGGTCAAAATTTGTTAGGGAGGAAGGCTTAAATTAAAGCCTGTACAAGAGTGGCTATTTTTCCATCAAAGTTCTTAGTATTCTCGCTATTTCGCAGCATATCGGTGAGGAAATAGCGGCGCAAAATAAAGCACCGCATTCACGGATTAGTCAATTGGTTAAGTTTACAGTTAGTCAGCTTCATTCATTTCAGGGTTAATACGCCCCAAAATACCATCAAGCTCATCCAAACTAGCATAGGAAATAACCAGTTTACCTTTGCCTTTTTGGTTGTAGTTGATCTCAACTTTTGCGCCTAAGTTTTCCTGTAATTGCTGTTCAAGCAGCTTCACATCAGGATCTTTTTGCTTCGCTTCTTTTTTCTCAACAGGCTCTAAAATGGTGCGAACCAGTTTTTCGGTTTCTCTTACGGTTAATCCCTTGGCCACAGCAGTTCTTGCTGCTTCAGATTGCGCTTCACCAGTTAGGGCAAGTAAACAACGAGCATGACCCATTTCTATGTCGCCATGTTCCAACAAGATTTTTACATCATCGTTGAGATTGTTGAGACGAAGTAAATTGGTGACCGTCGTACGCGATTTACCCACCGCATCAGCAACCTGCTGATGCGTGAGTTCAAATTCATTAAGCAATCGATCTAGAGCAATTGCTTCTTCCATCGCATTGAGGTCTTCACGCTGAATGTTTTCAATAAGGGCAATAGCAACAGCCGCTTCATCCGGCACATCTTTGATTAAACAAGGAACGGTATCTTGCTTTGCTAGTTGTGCCGCACGCCAACGTCTCTCACCGGCAATAATTTCAAAGCTTTGCGTGGTAACTTTACGCACCACAATAGGCTGTAAAATCCCCTGTGAACGGATCGAACTCGCCAGTTCCTCAAGTGCCTGTTCAGACATATCTTTACGCGGCTGATATTTACCCGGCTTTAGCCACTCAATAGGTAATCGTTGTAACTCTTGTTCAACCGCCGATTCGGCAGGTGCTTCACAGACTGTCGCAACCGCTTCTTGTTGATTAGGCACAGGTGCCGCAGCACTTGGATTAGGATTAGGTTTAGCTGAGCTGAGTAGGGCATCCAACCCTCGGCCTAAACCACGTTTTTTAACCGACATGTTCTTTTTATCCTCTTAGGCAACCGCAGCTGCTTGCTTTTCTTTGCGTCTTAGCATTTCACCCGCTAGCGCTAGATAAGCTTTCGCACCGCTTGATGCTCTATCATAATACATCGCAGGCGCTCCAAAACTTGGCGCCTCCGCTAATCGCACATTACGAGGGATCACAGTCCGGTACACTTTATCGCCAAAGTGTTGTTTTAACTGCTCAGATACGTCGTTAGCTAGACGATTACGCGGGTCGTACATAGTGCGCAAAATGCCTTCAATTTGCAATCCTGGATTCACCAACTTACCGAGTTGGGTAATGGTGTCCATTAAAGCTGTTAATCCCTCCAGTGCATAATATTCACACTGCATCGGAACTAAAACCGCATCGGCGGCAGCCATGGCATTTACCGTTAGCATATTTAATGAAGGTGGACAGTCGATGAATATATACTCATATTTATCTTTTATCGTCTCAAGGGCGTTGCGTAGTCTCACTTCGCGCGCAAACAACTCCATCAGTTTGACTTCTGCCGCGGTTACATCCCCATTGGCTGCGATCAAATGATACTCACCACTGGTTTCTGTGGTGATCACTTGATCCATTGGCGCTTCTTCGATCAATAGATCATAAACCGTTGCGACATCGGCGTATTTATCAACACCACTGCCCATGGTTGCATTGCCTTGAGGATCGAGATCGATCAACAGAACTTTACGTTTAGTCGCCGCCATGGACGCGGCTAAATTCACCGCAGTGGTTGTTTTACCAACACCACCTTTTTGGTTTGCTATTGCAATGACTCTTGCCACATTGTCCTCGACAATTAATCTTTAGAAAGAATGATTAAATGGCGCTCACCTTCAAGCTTGGGCACCACTAAACTAATATCTTGCGATAAACTCACGCCGTTTGGTAGTTGTTCTAGCTCATCCGCAGGGTATTGACCCTTTAGTGCTAAGAATACACCTTGGTTATCGATTAAATGTGAACACCACTGGATCATATCTTGTAGTGATGCAAAAGCACGGCTGAGTACACCGTCTAATTTAACACTTGGCTGATATTCTTCAACTCGAGACTGCACTGGGGTAACATTCTCAATGCCAAGCCCATGTTTTACCTGCATTAAAAATCGAACTCTTTTACCAAGGCTATCAAGAAGAACAAAATTGATGTCCGGTCTAGCTATCGCTAAAACCATACCCGGTAAACCCGGTCCGGTGCCAACATCAATATAGTTACTGCCCGTTAAGTGTGGCGCAACAACCAAAGAATCCATGATGTGTTTTACCATCATTTCTTTTGGGTCACGAACGGAAGTGAGGTTGTAGGCTTTGTTCCATTTATCCAGCAGCTGGACATATTCGACCAACTGCTGCTTTTGTTGTTCGCTGAGCTCGATAGAGGTATCAGCGAGTAATTCATTCAATTGTTCTAGTAACACAGTGTTCCACTGCTATTACGCCGACTTACGTAATAGCCCTTGCTTTTTCAGATACACTAATAATAGCGAAATAGCAGCAGGGGTGATACCAGAAATACGTGAAGCTTGGCCAATCGTTTGTGGACGAGCATCACTCAGCTTTGCCACAACCTCATTTGACAGGCCGCTTACCAGACTATAATCAAACTCGGCAGGCAGTAATGCCTCTTCATGACGAAGCTGTTTATTAATCTCATCTTGTTGACGCGCAATGTAACCGGCGTACTTAGTTTGGATCTCAACCTGTTCAAGGGCTGGAATATTATCAAACTCAGATCCTAATCCTTCGATTGCCATCAGGTCGTGATAATTAACCTCTGGACGGCGGATCAGATCTTCAAGACTGGCTTCGCGTACCAGTGGTTTTTTCAATAATCCATTTACCGCTTCAAGTGCAGGGTGATCTTTATGGATCCAAGTATTGCGCAGACGCTGTGCTTCTTGTTCCATAACTTCAAGCTTGTCGTTGTATGCAGCCCAGCGTTCATCGTCAACTAAACCTAATTCGCGACCTTTTTCCGTTAGACGTAAATCCGCATTGTCTTCACGTAGTAACAAACGGTATTCAGCACGAGAGGTAAACATACGATAAGGTTCTTTTGTACCAAGCGTTGCTAAGTCGTCAATCAACACACCGGCATAAGCTTCATCACGGCGCGGTGTCCATGCTTCACGGCCTTGAACTTGAAGAGCTGCGTTCATACCCGCAATCAAACCTTGGGCCCCAGCTTCTTCATAACCGGTTGTACCGTTTATTTGACCTGCAAAGAATAAGCCATTGATAAACTTAGTTTCTAATGATTGCTTTAGGTCTCGAGGATCGAAGAAGTCGTACTCAATTGCATAACCAGGACGACAAATATGCGCATTCTCAAAGCCTTTAATAGAACGCACGATCTCCAGTTGGATATCAAATGGTAAGCTGGTGGAAATACCATTTGGATACAGCTCGTATGACGTTAAGCCTTCAGGTTCTACGAAGATCTGATGCTTTTCTTTATCAGCAAAACGCACAATTTTATCTTCGATGGAAGGACAGTAACGCGGACCAATCCCCTCAATCACGCCAGCATACATCGGCGAGCGATGTAAGTTATTACGGATCACATCATGGGTTTTTTCATTGGTATAGGTGATATAACAAGGGATCTGTTTTGGATGATCAGACACTTTGCCCATAAACGAGAAAACCGGAGTAGGGGTATCGCCTGGTTGCTCTTGCATCACTGAAAAATCAACTGTTCTTGCATCGATACGTGGTGGTGTACCCGTTTTTAGTCGATCAACTCTAAAAGGCATTTCACGTAAACGCTCAGCCAAAGCGATAGAAGGAGGATCGCCAGCACGGCCGCCTTTGAAGTTTTCTAAACCAATATGGATCTGGCCACCCAAGAAAGTACCAACCGTTAGCACCACTGAAGAAGCGCTAAAGCGTAAACCCATTTGAGTTACGACACCTTTGACCTGATCACTTTCAACAATCAGATCATCACAAGATTGTTGGAAGATCTTTAAGTTTTCTTGATGTTGCAAAATGTCTTGGATCGCCGCTTTATACAATGCGCGATCTGCCTGAGCACGAGTCGCTCGTACCGCAGGGCCTTTCGATGAATTAAGCGTTCGAAATTGGATCCCACCTTTATCGATTGCTTTGGCCATTGCACCACCAAGCGCATCGATCTCTTTAACCAAATGACCTTTACCAATCCCACCAATAGCTGGGTTACACGACATTTGACCTAAGGTATCCATATTGTGTGTTAACAATAAGGTATTCATACCCATACGTGCAGCTGCAAGTGCAGCTTCAGTGCCTGCGTGTCCACCACCAACAACGATGACATCAAAATGTTCATGATAAATCATTTACGGGATCCTACTTAAAACAACCGAGCAAATTTAGAAAGGATGCGTATTCTACCTAGAATTAACCAGAAGTGAAATGGTTAAACTTTGCACAACGCAAAAAAGAGATCACTTAAAATATATAAGGATCTTTTTAAAGATCTTTATTGATCTTACTACTACTGATCCTTTGATCTGTGAATAGTTTTGTATTCCTGTTTAGATCCAACTGCTTAACTAAGATCAATTGGTGTGAATTAGATCGGATCAATGGGCTTAAAACCTTTGATCAACTTGCCACTTTATTCACAGGGCTAGATCTGAATTATTTTATCCAATGGATAAGTAAGCGTAGATCAGCAGTTAGATCATAGGTTATCCACAATACGATCTAAAATAGACTGAATTTGTGAATAACTTCTGTGTATTTCAGTGTCGCGCCGTTAAGCGACACATTCAACAAACTTAGGTAACCAAGCAATAGCGGTATCTTCTGGTAGATCTGGGTGTAAAACATCGATCTTTTCTATGTCTAACAGCTGTGTTGCACCTTTTTCTTTAAGTAGATCAGCAAGATTAATAGCTGCATGATTAAAGGTGTCATAACTTGAATCACCAATTCCTACTACCGCAAAGCGTAACTGGCTTAGATCCGAGCTCGCTTTTAATGCTGATATAAAAGGTAATAAGTTTTCTGGATAGTCACCGGCCCCATAAGTTGATGTCACCACCAGCCAAAGTGCTTGCTGACAAGCTTCAAGCTCGGGTTTTTCATGCAAATTCACGGTATAACCTTGAGATTCAAGCGATTCCATTAGCTGTTCAGCAACGTATTCTGCTGATCCCATTTGGCTGCCTACAATAAGATCTAAAGTTTGCATTGTTACCCTTACCTAAGTCGTATTGCGCGCCATCTTAGCGTTTAACGTGAATATGTAAAGAGGGCTTTGAGGTTATTGGATAAAAATATTTGCACAAATAGTGTGTAATTTTTAGTGTTTTTACTTATCTATATGAAATAAAAACAGAAAATAAAATATTCCCAAGCTTAACTCGGTGATTTATTTGTGGATAATCTATGGGATAGCTGAGCCTAAAAATACTTTTTTAAGCCAAAGCGCATGCTTGAAACGGTAAGATCTCCGCTGTTTTTGAACAAATTTTGAGGTTGTGGATGAGGTGTTGTGGATAACGATCTAAAAGCTGGAAGTCGATCCAGTCTTTTAGATCTATATAGTTAGATCCATATAATAAAAGAATCTAAAAAAGCGATCAGATCTTGTGATTTATTTGGTTTGACAGCCAAGTTGTGCGGACTGATTGCTCAAATAAGAAGTCTACAGTATGTTCTTCGAGCAGCCTTCTGGTGGCTGATTCTTGTAGTGCTATCAGATGATCGCTGAGAGCGTTACCCGATGAGATACGTTTGACTCCTAACTCTGCTAACGCCTGTTTATCACTAAATCCGGGCAACAGCATCACATTGACTGGAATTGAAAGCAGGGCTGTTAGGCGTTTTATCATCGTGGTGTTGGTTAAACCGGGAATAAAAAAGCCATCGCAACCTGCTGCTTGATAGGCGAGTGCACGCTCATGCAGTGCCGCTTCAGTCCACTGTGGTTGTAAGCAAAGATCGCAACGGGCATTAATAAAAAAATGATCGAAACCGCCATGACGTAAAGCTTGTTTGATTGCCTGCAATAACGCTTGGTGTGCCTTTATATCGCGTAAGCTGTTCTGGTGACTGGGTTTGTCTTCAATATTGATACCTGCAACGCCAAGGTCGGCCAATTGGATAATATGGTTGATGATCTGATTTTGATCCGCGCTGTAGCCTGCCTCAATATCAACACTCAATGGAATAGTGATCACCTTAAGGATGGCACTTACTGTTTGTAGTACACGGTCAAATGTGAGTTGTTCTCCATCTTTGTAGCCCTGATGATTAGACATGCCCCAGCTTGTTGTCGCAACGGCCTGACCACCAGCCTGTTCGATGATAAGCGCTGATGATGGATCCCAGCAGTTAGCTAGAAAAAGCGGGGCTGATTGTTGGTGTAGTGCATTGAAAGTTGTAAAAAGAGCCATTTTATTTCTCCTAAGTTGAAACGCTTAGGATACGCAGTGTACGGATGTTGGACTGGCCAGATTTAGCACTTAACGTGATTGGGTAGATTTGCGGTTATCGCTCAGATCCTTATTATAAGTGTGCTGCTCTTTACTTTTTATTAATGTTTATCAAAAGCTTAACGATAAGTTTGATGTTGACCTAGTTATATGGATTCGAAATAATAGTGTTGATATTAAGGAACTACAAAAGGTAAAACATGGATAAGGATCTGCACATTAGTGCTGCTGAAAATTGGTACTCATTTCGTATTAATGCATCTGGAGAGTTGGAATTTAAACGCGTCGCACTGTGGGCTGCTGATAAACAGGGTTCTGTAAGAGGGTTAGTCTCTGGTACTGCCAACAAAAAATTCGCCAACTATTTATACAATGCGCCATACGCACACGGTGGTTATATTCATTGGGATGATATGGCACCCGATCAACAGAAAAAAGCAAAGCAGGACTGTCAAATAGATATCGACAGGTTAAAGGAGCTGCAAGCTGAGGATACGAACGCGTAGCTGCCACTCGCTGTGTTTAGCATTTGCTTGAAATTGCCGCAGTTCACAAAGCTGCGCTTCATTATCTTTTTCTTCTCTATAGCCCGATTAGTGCGGCTATACGTCAAATTCAATTAGAAATAACGACATGAACCAATTCGATAAAAACCAGATAATCACGCTGGATATCCAAAACCCGCAACAAATCAAATTAGCATTAGCTCAGTATATGGCTTTGTTGGACAGCGATAAGGCCTGTTTTAACAGTCAGTTTGATGTTGAGTTTAAGCAACTTGATGAAGCGGGGATGCGCCGTTTGCAACCGCAAGATAGTGGCAACAACCTAAAGTTGCTTCAATCTGCATTAGATTTAGGCCAAGAAGGCGGTGCTCACCACTATGACCACACCATACTTGATGACACTGAAAACTATATTTCAGAGGTCATTTTATTTGCAGCAGCGCTGCAATACCCTGAGATCAAACAAGCCGTTGTAGAAGCCGCCAAGGCAATAGTGGCCTATAGTCGCCGCCAAAATGACACTGATGAAATGTGGCTTGATGATATGCGGGTATTTGGCGTTGAAGCTTTGTATATGCTTGCAAAGACGGATATACAGTACGCCTATTTGCTAGCACAATACTTTGTGCCTTATTGGGATGATGAACATGCATGTGGTTATGAAAGCTATTTAAGTGTATTGCTACACGAGCACGGTTGGCATCGTGAAATGATCAAAGCATTTATTTGGTGTGACAACGATAACTTTAGATCTGGCATGTTCAAAAATGATCAATACAGTGAAGAATGTGACTACCAGCCGCTTGGGGAATATTTACGCGAAAATCCTGAGAGTTATGAGCAATTTAAAGCATTAGTCATTGCACGTTTTCAAGCTGAACCTGTATTGCTTGCCCATGTCGATACCATGTGTGATGAGGATGAAGAAGAAGACCTTAGTGGTCATCAGCCTGTGATCTCTTTGTATCAATCGCTATTCCCCCATAGCTGTTTTTATGACGATGAAGAGGCTAAAGACAGCTTTATGGCAATGTCATTTTTTGGCAGTACCCTCGAAAATGAAGCGTATGATTTACAGCAAAAAGTCCAATCACAGGTTGCAGGCCCATTAGTTAAAATTGCACAGAGTGCCATTGCTGCTCGCGCAAATTATCGTGCCTATCTAGCCAGAGGTGAGCGTAAATATGAGCTTAACTATGGTACTAATTTGCTGAAACCTTTAGTGCTGGCTATGCCCCAAGGCGAAGTATTGTGGCGCTACATTGAAACTGGGGAACCACAAACAGTATTGGAAACAGTCTGTGAAGTAGATGTGCTTGAATTAGCGAAAGTGCATGCCAGTGACATGGCTGAGCATCTTATTGATCAATTGAGTAGTTTTGAGCGCAATAATCAAGGCATAGTCGAGGAGCTGGAGTCGGTGCTCAGCCTTGTGCGAGGCGATCTACTTACAGATCACTTCAGTGAAGAAGCTGAATATACACAACCAAATGGCATGGTGTTGACGCTTGCGGTACGCAACGATGCAGAAAATAACTTACTACAAGCTCGTGCTGAGCAGTACCTTCGCGTGATTGATGTATTTTACCATGCCCTAGGCAAGCGTGAGTTTTGCAAATATATGATGGCATCACTTACCGAAGGTGATGAAGCACTACTCTCCAGAGAAGCCTATTATCAGCGTTATACTCAACTCTCCGTGTCTGATATCAAGAGCGCGGCTGAAAATGCTAAAGCCAAAAATATCCAGTCGATATTTCGTCACTTCACCAACCAAGATGAATTACTGTGTCGCAAGCATCTTAAGTTGGTCGATGAGCATTTCCGCTCATCGCGTGCGCTGTGCCACCCAAAGCAATGGCCGCAATTGGATATGGGATTAATTACACTGGCCAGCTATCACCTGCACAGTGATTATAATCAGCATATTGGCGACGATATTACTGAGGAACTAGCAAATTATCTTAACGACAATCATATTTGGCAACTCGCTGCCCAGCACATAATTCAGAAATGTCATAAAAAGTCCGATCATTATAACCCTGATAACTTAGGATTGTCTGAGGCACAAATAACGTGGATCTGTGATTACTTTACTGCAGACACACCGCAAGATGATTTAAGCAGTTTATTGGCATTAGTGCAGCCGCAGTTGTATCGAGATGAGTGTTGTCGCGGCGATCTTTACCTAAACAAGTTTAGTGAAAAGCAGTCAAGCTATCAGCTCTTTAAAGATTTTGATGATGATTTCCAACGCTTTACCCTAACGGCATTTTGGTTGCGACAGCTACCTTTACCCCTGCAATACAAAGCAGATCGTTTATGGCAATTTATTATTGCACTAGCGCCAGTTAGGGCTGCACGCAATGTGCTTCGTGCTTTTTCGGATGATCATTGGAGCATAGAGTTTGACACTATACTCGATGAAATTGAGGTCTACGAACAGTTAAGTAAAGCTGGAATAGATAGCGGTATACTGAATGCCTATGAAATGAGCAACCAACGTTATAACTCCGAACGCTATTTGAATTGGATAGAGATTTACAGCGAAATAGCCAGTGATGATACCAGCATGTTTGGCAGCATGGGACGTAACAAAGCCAAAGCTATGGAGCAGGGACTCGCATATATCAATGAGCGCACGAAAGTTGAGTTTTTACATCATGTGTCGCTTAAACACCCGGAAGTTGAGCTTGATTTCAGCCATGATTTACAACGCGCGATTGATATTTTTGTGCAATTAAACCTGCACTCTTGGGAGCATGCGTTAGCACAGGAATTAGGTCGTGATTGTCTATATTTCGGTGAAGGTGAAAAGCTACCAAAGAAGCTGCATAAAGCCATTGTAGCGGATAGCCTATCAATACACGATAAACCTTGCCATGTTGATGGTCGAAGTTGGGAAGCGTGCACTGTGTTACAACAGCAAGGAGACAATTACGTTATTGTGATGGCCGATCATGAGGTGCCGCTTGCTTGGTATGAAGAAAGGCTGCCATCTGGGCCGTTACTGATATTTTCAGAGCAGCTTGAGCGTGCGGCTATTATAAAACGCGTGGCTGAGCTGCAAGTGCAGTCCAATCGCATTAACGCGATTGTTGAGCAAACGATGGCTTATCTACATGACGAAGTCGAGTTTGATGTCATGGCTGCGCTGTTTAAAGGGCAAATCTCCACCGAGTTTATGCGTATCGATGCCGATGAATATCAAATGTATAGTCTCCGTCAGTTTGTGTGGATGTTAGATGCTAAGCGTCGCAACAAACTGGTACGTCTGCTTCTTAATCATGACTATCGGGGCTTTAAATTAATTGAAGCGCAAATGGAACAACCTTGGCTATTACATCAATTGGCACACAATGAGATAGATTTTGAAACTTACCTATCGAAAAGCGGTGAATATGAAGGCGAAGCGTCTGAAACCGGCATGGCATTTTTGCTCACCTGGTTATTTGATATCGGCGTTAAACCCGAACATTTGGTGCTGTTTTGTATTAAGCGCAGTCACTTTGACGTATGTCGTGAATTTATCGTGGCACATGCTCGTGGCCAATATGGCAGTTTTAAACAGAGTTTGAGCTATTTATATGCTGATCGCCGCGCTGAACTTCCTGAAATATTCAGCCAAGCAGCAGACGCTGAAGCATTGCTAGCTCCATTAAGAAAAGACAAATCTCGCAAGGTAAAAGAAGCGGTAAACCAATACGTTGGTTAGTGTGTAGTCATACGCCCAAAAAAGGGCGTATAACGACTCAGATATTTAGGTTATTTACCGATACAAAATGAGCTAAATATTTTGCCCAGCAAGTCGTCGGAGGTGAATTCACCAGTGATCTCATTGAGGTATTGCTGGGTAAGGCGCAGCTCTTCTGCCAAAATTTCACCGGCAATATGCATTTCTAGCTGAGTTTGACCTATTTCTAGGTGCTCAGCAGCGCGCTCTAGGGCGTCTAAGTGACGACGGCGAGCCATAAAGCCACCTTCAGTTGCACCAGTAAATCCAATACAGGCTTTTAGGTGTTCCCTCAATAAATCAATGCCTTGAATATCTTTAGCACTTAGACGGATAAGGGTATGGCCATCACTCGTTGTTGCGCCAACCGCTTCACCGCTTAAATCGACTTTATTGCGGATCACGGTAATTTCCATGCCTTGTGGTAATTGCTCGATAAAATCAGGCCAGATCTTCGCAGGATCGGTTTCGTGGGTTTCGGTGCCATCCACCATAAATAGTACGTGATCAGCGCCGCGGATCTCTTCCCAAGCACGCTCAATACCTATTTGTTCTACTTTGTCTGGACTATCACGAAGTCCTGCGGTGTCGATAATATGAAGCGGCATGCCATCAATATGAATATGTTCGCGTAGTACGTCTCTTGTGGTACCTGCGATGTCTGTAACAATCGCGGCTTCACGGCCTGCTAAGGCATTGAGTAGTGAAGATTTTCCGGCGTTAGGGCGGCCTGCAATCACCACGCGCATGCCTTCACGCATGATGCTGCCTTGCTTGGCTTGTTTACGTACTTCTGCGAGTTGCTGAATAATGGCTTCTAGGTCACCCGAGACTTTACCATCAGAAAGAAAATCGATTTCTTCGTCGGGGAAGTCAATTGCGGCTTCTACGTACATGCGCAGATGAATTACTTTCTCAACCAATGTATTGATATGTTTAGAAAAGTCACCTTGTAGTGAATGTAGCGCACTTTTTGCAGCTTGCTCGCTGGTGGCGTTGATCAAGTCTGCGATAGCTTCTGCTTGCGTTAAGTCTAGCTTGTCGTTCATAAAAGCACGTTCTGAGAACTCACCAGGCTTTGCCAAGCGCACTTGCTCAATTTGGCTGATTTCCTTTAACAGCATATCAAGTACCACTGGGCCACCGTGGCCTTGTAACTCAAGGACATCTTCACCGGTGAATGAGTTCGGCCCTTGGAAGAACAACGCAATACCTTGGTCGAGTTGTTCACCTGCTAGGGTATTGAATGGCAGGTATTCGGCATAGCGAGTTTTTGGGCATTTACCTAAGATTAGCTCTGCGACCTCTCGGGCTTTACTGCCTGAAACTCGAATAATACCAACGCCACCGCGACCCGGTGCGGTAGCCTGTGCTGCTATGGTGTCTTGTGCGATCATGATGACTCTTTAGACTGTCTGGTTAATAGCCATAATTGTACAGCAATTGATATATCTCAGGTATAGCTGGTGGGTAATATCTGAGTATGCTCATTGTGTTTTGGGTGGTTGATGACCTTAATGATACGGTTATGCGCTTTTGTCAGGTATAATTATGGTCACAGTTTTTACTGTTCTTACTAGCAAAGGTTGTATAAGGGAAACTAACGCTGTGCTGCACTTTCTTCAATTCCGCTTCGATCCAAATGTCTCGTGTTTATATCGTGATGCTGAGCAAGTGCCACTGAGGCCGAGAGTCGCGCAATTGTTGGCTTATTTTTTAGCCCACCCAAATCAGATTGTTACACGTGAAACATTGCTCAGTACGTTGTGGCAACACGGTGAGTTTAGAGAAGCTGCACTAACACAAAGTATCACTGAGCTAAGACAAGCCCTCAAAGATAACGCCCAGCAACCCACCTTTATTAAAACCATACCACAGCAAGGTTATCAGTGGATTTGTCCTGTTGAGAGCCGCACATTTACCACATTCAAACTCACTACAACAATGAAAACGATGCTTGTCGTTGGCGCTATTGCGTTAAGTGGAGTCGCAGCGAGTGTTTACCTCGTTTCTAGCTCAGTTCCCGTTGTCACTCGTGTACAAGCTGAGCAAGACTCGTTAATCATTGTGCCTATGGTGAATGAGACGGGTGTGCAAGCCAATGCGTGGTGGGGTTATGCGCTTGAAGCAGCATTGAGACAACATTTACAGTCTCATTATCAATTAGTACCGCGAAGCCAATATCCTGAGCTTGCAGAGAATAGTGGGATTAATCAGCTCACGCTTTCATTAAAGCCGATACAACAGCGTTTTTTACTCAGTGTTACTTATGGAGATAAGCAAAGCGAGATAATTGTTGAACAGTTAGATGAGAGCTTTGAAGCGATTGCAACAGAGGTTATTGCGCAGTTAGCGCTAGATATTGACACTAAAACCACCAAAAAATCATCCTTAAATCTAGCAATGAATGACTATTACCGCGGTGTACAAGCATTAAATGAACAGGGACCTCAACTGGCAAAGGCATATTTTGAGGCGGCTGTGGCACAAATGCCGGAACATCTAGAAAGTCAGTTGGAGCTTGCGCAAATTTGTTGGCAGCTCGGTGATATTGATTCTGCCACCCATCGATTCGAACAGATTTCACTTAGTTCAGCTTCAATCGCGACTCGTGCTCGCTACCACCTCTATTACGGAGAGTTTTTCAAGGCACAAGGCTTACATCAGCAAGCGTTGCAACAAGCTCAGCTTGCCCTCGATGCTGCTGAGCAAAGCCAGCAAGTTGAATTGATTGCGATGGCATATCAACTCAAAGCAGATGCTTTTTGGGTGTTACAACGTTGGGATGAATACCAGCAAGCGATGAGTTCAGCGCATGTTTTGATTGGCAGTCGATCGTTTGCCTATAGTGAAGCACAGCGGAGTTTCTATCTTGCCAATCCACCAGCGGCTGGTCCCGCTGAAAAAACGTTACTGAACTTAGAGAAGAGTAAACCTGTGCTCGCGCAAGCCATTGCCTATTATGAGCAAACAGAGCAGACCATGAATCTAATAAAAGCTTTGTTTGCTTATGGTCAAAATTACTTAGTGCCAGTGGTTGAAAGTGAGCCTAGTTTATTAAAAGCCCTCGCTTTAGCTCAGAAAAATGGTTATCACTATTTAGAAAAGCAAATACTCACTTACCTAGGGTTCTACTATATTCAGCTACATCAGGGAGAAAAGGCGCTACGTTATTTGAAAGACATTAACGGCGAGCCGCGTTTTATTCCAAGTTATGAACAACAGCAATTACTGATTGGCATGGCGCATATGGATATCGCATTGCAAACGGGTGATACGGATGCAATACAAAGTGCAATTAAGCAATATCAAATGCTGTTAGAAAGCGATTATATTTCTTTGGTGACGCGTGCCAACGTTAAATTGTTACTGGGTTGGACCTGGATCAAAGCGGGCAAGCTCGAATTAGCAGAGCCGTTGACGATTGAAGCAATGCAAGACTATCAAACGTTACAGCTACAAGAAGTTGAGACCTATGCGCTCTATACGCAAATGTATATCCACCTTTTGAGAAACGAGCCTCAACAAGCGCTTGAAATCATTACTGCACATCAACATACCAATTCACACCTCTTGTTGCTTTACGGTGTTGTTGCGGCTGATATGTTAAAAGAAGAAGCGCTGCAAAAACGCTTTTCAGATAAATTGGCCGGACTCGAAAACAGCCAATTATTACAGCAACAGTTGCTGCAAATACGCCAGCAAAGCAGCATCGATAAGCATTTTATAGCTGAACTTATCGATGCCCCTTACAGCGTCTATTGTCAGAGTAAATGGACGATAAATTAGGCTCTAGTCTATGTTGGGTGGCTGATTACCGCGATAAACGACTTCACCATGTTTGTCTTGTACCACCCAGTAAGGTAGCTCTCTAATCTCAAACTGGCTAAATACTTCGTTGTGGTGATCGAACACAATATCGTGTTTGACCTCAAAGCGTTGTTGGTAGTCTCGAGCACTTTGTTCTTCCACATAAAAGGGTTTAATCACAGTAACGACCGGATACGCACTCGAGTCAGCGAGTTGATTGTTTTGCTTTATTCTCATTTCACAGGCAGGAATATGTTGAAACGGACACAAACTATCGCTGAAAAATAACACTCTGTATTGGCTGTTTATAGTCGCTATCGAAAATGGCGCACCGGTGAGTGTTTGCAATGGGATCTGTGTTTCTTTCTCTGTGCTTGGTGCACTGTTAGTCATCAACAACTCTCGTTTGATAACTTTGTCGTCTTTAACAATAACACGAACAGGTGTTTGCCTTATTGCAAACCGTTGCAGCAACTGGTTTTGCTTATCAATGGCTAACTCAGCATAGCTTGGGTAGGCCGTTTTAAACTGCGCTAAGCTTGCCTCATCAATATTAATATCGGGCTGTAGCAATCTCCTTGGTGCTAGTGGCGTTGGTAGAGTTGTGGGCTGTACATACTCATCCCAAATATTAATAAACACATACTCTTGCGTGTTGGCGTGCACAAACACGCTGAGACACACAGCGGCGAACATAAGTAGGGCTTTAATTGATGACATTAGTTTGCTCCTTGGAGTGTGCTCAGATGTTGTTGCAGCTCATCTGTAAACAATGCGCTGCGATAGATTTCTTTGCCGTTTTCATCAATGAGGATGTGTTGTGGCGTGCCTAACACTTGAAACTGCTGAGTTATCTTGCCACTACCATCAAATACCGTTGGAAACTGGTAATCATGTTTATCAAGGTAAGTTTGCACGCCTTTTTTCGACTGATTGAAGCCAATATTGACGGCGATAACCTGATAGTGGTTATTGGCTTGCTGAAAGCTTTGCTCAAGCAGTGGCATTTCTTCCACACAGTAGGAGCACCACGTTGCCCAAAACTTCAAGTAAGTGACTTTGCCTTGGCTGGTTACGGTATTGTTTGCAAGCGTAATGGCGGTCAGTACGGGATAGTCCTTTGCTGCAGACATTGTGCTGAGTAACATAAAGAGTGAATAAAAAATGATTTTTTTCATGGTGGTTCCTTTGCGTTTTATAGCCAACTTTTGCCAGCTTGAATAAGAAAATATTGCGCCATCGCGACTAAGATAAGTGCGGTTGCTGTAGTGATGTGATTTAGCCAAGCTCCAGATCTTGGTAATGTATGCAAAAAGCGCGTGCTTAGCCCTGCTAGCAGTAACAGGGTGCTCATACCGAGCGCAAAACTAAACAGCAGCGCGCCTCCTAATAGAGGTTGCTGGGCATTAGCAACGAAGAGCAATAAGCCGCCTAGAATTGGAGACGTACAAGGAGCCGCAACAAGAGCGCTGGCCATGCCCATTAGAAGAGGTGCTGGTGAGCCTGTTGCAATCGTATTTGGCAAGCGTGGCAGCGAGATTAAGCCTTTTGATACCGCAGCAAAGTAGAGTAATAGATTGGCAAAAATAAGCAGCACCCAAGGGTTTGTTGCTACCTGGCCAAAGAAGCTACCGGTTAATGCTGCAATAAATCCAAGCGCGGCGTACACAGCTGCAAAGCCTAGCGCATACAAAATAGGGGCAAGGCGAATATGGCGTTGTTGGCTAAGAGTCGCAACAGTTATGGGAAGTATGGGATATACGCAGGGCGTAAAGCTGGTGAGTACACCTACTAAGAGTGCAATAGGCACTAACCACCAATCAGTTTCGGCACTGGAGAGTGCCTGTAGTAACGTAGATTCAAGCATCGTCTTCTCTTTGCATTTTTTAACTGCAAAAGAGCATGACGGATAGCCCAGATTTGACCTATCAAATCGTCATAAAATCGCTATCAAATTTTATCAAGCGTTTGCTTTTATTTGATATTTTAATTGTTATGAGTTTAAAAGAAAAAGTGCTTGTTGCTCGTTGTGTTTATAAGATAAGGTAAGTTACCTAGTTTAGGTAACTTAAAATTATGCGTAAAGGGAGATATTATGAATAGACTAACACTAGCGGTTGTATCTGCAGCATTTGCGGTATCTGGTTCTGCACTAAGCGGTGAGAATGTAAAACCAGACTACGACCCTTCAAAATATTGTTATTTTGCCGATCAGGCATATTCTAAGGGATCGGTAGAAAAGCAAAATAACAAATGGAAAGTCTGTGTTGACGGCGGTCCAAATGGTGAGCTCCAGTGGATTGATCAATAACGACAACTTCATATGATACGCAAATAAAAAACGCCAGCTGTGAAGCTGGCGTTTTTTATTCAAGGTGTACGAGCGTTAACCGCGTACTTTCATGCCTTTTTTCTCCATGCCACGGTAGATGATAAGCATCTGAGCGATAGAGATAAGGTTTGAAACCAACCAGTAAAGTACCAGACCTGATGGGAACCAAATAAAGAAAATTGAGAACACGACTGGCATGTAAGTCATCATCTTTTGTTGCATTGGGTCTGTAACTGTCATTGGCTGTAGTTTTTGGGTTAGGAACATACTTGCGCCAAATAGCACTGGTAGTACGTAGTACGGGTCCATTGATGATAGATCCGTTAGCCACAACATAAACTCAGCATGACGTAGTTCCGTTGATTCAAGGAATACGTAGAACAAGGCTAGGAAGATTGGCATTTGTAGTAGTAGTGGGAAACAGCCACCCATTGGGTTCACTTTTTCCTTACGGTACATTTCCATCATCGCTTGGCCGAACTTCTGGCGGTCATCGCCATAACGCTCTTTTAGTGCCTGCATCTTAGGCTGTAGCATGCGCATTTTAGCCATTGAGGTGTATTGCGCTTTAGTTAGTGGGTATAACGCTGTTTTCACAATCAAAGTGATAGCAATAATCGCCAGACCCCAGTTACCTAAAATACCGTAAAGGAACTTAAGCAGAGTCAGTAAAGGTTGTGAAATAAACCATAACCAGCCGTAGTCTACAGTGAGATCTAGGTCTTCTTGAATTGCTTCAAGCGCTTCTGTGTCTTTAGGACCCATGTAGTACACCGCATGGATAGTTGCCGTGCTATTTGCTTGAACATTGGTTGGCTCGCTCTTCATACCAACAATACCATTACCATTTCTAAGCGCGGTATAAATCGTATTATTGATTTGCTGATCTGGCACCCATGCACTGACGAAGTAGTGCTGTAGGAAAGCAACGTAGCCGCCTTGGGTATTTTTATTCAGGTTCGCATCCGCCATATCAGAGAAGCTGTATTTCTCATAAGGTTCTTCAGCGGTACCATAGGCTGCGCCTAAGTAGGTCTGATCAACCATGCTGCCTTTATCTTGGCGTGTACGTTTGATTTGTGTGTATAGTTGTACTTGAACAGGTGATGAGGTGGTGTTGTTAACTTGGTATTCTAAGTCAACGTCATACTTACCTGCTTTAAATACATAAGTTTTTGTGTACTGTACACCTTTCTCATCAGTAAAAGTCAGTGGTACACGTAATGTATCGCCATTGAGCTCATATTGCTGTTGTGCCGACTCATAGACTGGGCGACCAGCTTTGTTCGCGTCAGGGCCGTTTAAACCAATTAAACCACTCTGTGAAACATACTGTTTGCCTTCAAATTCACCAAGTAACATGAAAGGCGTGTCGCTGCCATGGGTTTCTGCGTGTTGTAGTAAGCTGGCTTCAACGATGTCACCGCCTTTAGTATCAATTTTTACCGAAAGTACATCGGTAGTGATACTAATGACAGAACGTGTTGCCTGAGTTGCTACAACTGGGACATCGGATTGGCTTGATGCTGGTACATCAGCTTGCTCTTCTGTTGGGGTTGAGTTCGCCACTTGTTGTGTGACGGCACTGGTATCAGCTTGTGGCGGGTTTTGTTCTTGTGTCCACTCTTGGAACAGTAGGAACGAAACCAGCAACAAACCGATAAATAAAAACGTGCGTTGCGATTCCATAACAGCTCTTATTTCTCGTGTTGTTTAACTTTAGTCGACTTCACAGGTACAGGATCATCTCCACCTGCGCTCAAAGGGTGACATTTTAATATGCGTTTAACCGCTAACCAACTCCCTTTTGCAATTCCATGTAAATTAATTGCTTGAATTGCATAACTAGAACAGGTCGGGTTAAAACGACAATGAGGCCCGAGTAGGGGGCTAATCCATTGTTGATAACCGCGGATCAGCAATATAAGCAGGTGCTTGGGAAGCGAACAAACTGCTTTGAACTGATTTCTGATCTTGCTACGCCCTGAAGTTGAATTCATGGCTTTGTAGATATCAATTTCCTCAATTTACTGCTTCAACCTAAGTAGGCAAAAACAGACTATTTTTCCATTGATATAGCTGATTAAAAGGTGAGCTAACCTTACCTTAATTGGCGTAAAATTACTATGCTAGCAAGGGTAAATGCGCCGTAAAAAGGAAAGGCTAAAGCAGATTATTGCTTTTTCGCGTTAGCTTGAGGATTTTTTGAACGCTTGTGTTGAGGTTTTGGCTTAAAAGGTGGTTTAGGTGCACCTGGCTTACAACGTTCATTTATTTTGCGCCACATCTTAGTGAGCTGTTTAGTTAGCTCTTCATTAGATTGCTCGTCAACACCGGTTTTGACCATCAACACAATATCGATATTATCAAGTTTATGACGATTTAATCGAAAGCTTTCTCTAGCAAGTCGTTTGATACGGTTTCGTTGACATGCTTTTTTGCAGCGTTTTTTAGCTACAGTTAAACCGAGTCTTGGATGACCAACATCATTTGGTTTTGCAAGTAGAGTAAAATAAGGCGTAGCCGCGCGAGCTGGCTCTTGAAATATGCGGGAGTAATGCGAGGGAGTTAACAGACGTAACTCCCTGCTAAAGCTAAAGTCTTCCACTAAATATTAAGCAGAAAGTACTTTACGGCCTTTAGCACGACGACGTGCTAATACTTTACGACCGTTCTTAGTCGCCATGCGAGCACGGAAACCGTGAGAGCGCTTGCGCTTAAGTACGCTAGGTTGAAAAGTTCTTTTCATAACAATTCCATCCGATCGGTTAAAAGTTAAAACATCCTATGCAGGTCGCGATCCTGGCACAGGTGCCATTGCGAGCGCGAGATATTAAAGCTGGGCGCGTCTAAAGTCAATCAAAATCTGTTCTCTGTGGCTAAATAATCCACAGTAGAATTTCTTTATCCTTATATATAGACAAAACTTGGCAAAGCTATCGAGCAAACATAGACGATCTACATAAAGTAGGATCAATACGAAATCGATCTGCATAGATCTGATCCGATGGGCGGCATTATAGCATTTAGTAAGAATAGGAAAAGCTCTGGAAAACTAAATTTGATCTTAATTTTGGGGTGAGATCGGGTGAGTTTTTTGCTATGATCTTACTTGTGGGTAAAAAATAAAAACCTTTAAATTTCATGTGTTTATTTTTTTGCTAGGGTGAGATCTTGCTTTTTCTAAATGTCAATATTGAACTTGTGGATAAGATCACTTCATAATACCCCGCTTCCACCAGTGATTTTGTAATAAAAACTAAGTATTTCCGGCGATCCTTTCATTTAGATCTGATTTTTTAGATCTGAATGCTCTATTTCTTATTCCCGGGAATCAAAACCTATTGGAGTTCAGAGTGTATCTGTCGGTTTGGCAAAGTTGTTTATATGTTTTGCAAGATGAATTGCCATCTCAGCAATTTAGCATGTGGGTAAGACCACTACAGGCAGAAAGTACTGATGATACGCTAACTATCTATGCGCCAAATCGTTTTGTATTGGATTGGGTACGAGAAAAGTATCTCCACCGCATCAATGAACTGCTGATTGAGATCTGTGGTGATGAAGCACCAGAGTTGCACTTTGATGTAGGCAGCAAACCTGTGTTAGCTGCACAACCAAGTGTGTCTAACGAAAAAGCCACAAGTGTAGGTCATGCAACCGATAATACGTCGATGCTGCAAGGCACTCAGCCAAAGATGGCAGAAAAAGTTGAGCCTGCACCTAAATCTTCGCACAAGGCTAATATTAAAGAGAATTACACTTTTGATAACTTTGTAGAAGGTAAATCTAACCAGCTGGCAAAAGCCGCTGCAACACAAGTTGCTGATAATCCAGGTTCTGCATTCAATCCCGTATTTATCTATGGTGGAACTGGTTTAGGTAAGACACACTTATTACATGCCGTGGGCAATGGTATTCTTGAACAAAAACCGGATGCAAAAATTGTTTATATGCATTCAGAGCGGTTTGTTCAGGACATGGTTAAAGCACTACAAAATAATGCCATTGAAGAATTCAAGCGTTACTACCGTAGCGTTGATGCATTGATGATTGATGATATCCAATTCTTTGCAAACAAAGAGCGTTCGCAAGAAGAATTCTTCCATACTTTTAATGCGCTGCTTGAAGGCAACCAACAAATTATTCTAACTTCTGACCGTTACCCTAAAGAAATAGAAGGGGTTGAGGACCGACTGAAGTCGCGTTTTGGTTGGGGGTTAACCATTGCTATTGAGCCACCAGAATTAGAGACTCGCGTTGCTATCCTAATGAAGAAAGCGCAGCAAAGTAATATTAACTTGCCACACGAAGTTGCCTTTTTTATTGCGAAGAAATTACGCTCTAATGTGCGAGAGTTAGAAGGTGCGTTAAACCGCGTGATAGCTAATGCCAACTTCACTGGTCGCCCAATTTCTATCGATTTTGTTAAAGAAGCGCTACGCGACTTATTAGCGCTACAAGACAAACTCGTTACCATCGATAATATCCAGCGCACCGTGGCGGAATATTATCGAATACGTGTTTCTGACTTATTGTCAAAACGTCGTAGCCGTTCAGTTGCAAGACCAAGACAAGTTGCCATGGCATTGTCTAAAGAACTGACAAACCACAGCTTACCAGAAATAGGTGATGCATTTGGTGGCCGCGACCATACCACCGTGTTACACGCGTGTAGAAAAGTAAAAGCACTTCGTGATGAAAGTCATGAGGTAAAAGAAGATTATCAAAACTTAATTAGAACGCTGTCTTCTTAAGGGTTAAATGATGCAAATAACGATTCCAAGAGAACTATTTTTAAAGCCACTGGTACAGGTGTCGGGTGCCATTGAGCGCAAACATACACTGCCTATTTTGTCTAATGTATTGCTAGAAGTGAAAAATGGCGCGTTACATATGACAGGTACAGATTTAGAGATAGAGCTTGTTGCATCTGTTGCCCTTGAAACCAATGTGCCAGACGCCAAGATCACTTTGCCTGCAAAAAAACTCCTAGATATTTGTAAGAGCTTGCCTGATAACTCTGATTTAATGCTAAGTAGCCAAGAGCATCAACTGCTACTGACTAGCGGTCAAAGTCGCTTTTCTTTGACAACCTTAGCTGCTGAAGATTTCCCTAATCTTGAAGAGTGGGATGGTGAGGTTGAGTTTGCCATAACGCGTTTAGAGCTTAGAAAATTGCTAGAAGCAACGCATTTCTCAATGGCTAACCAAGACGTACGTTACTATTTAAATGGTATGTCGTTTGAAGTAGATAATAATGAAATTAAAACGGTAGCCACTGATGGTCACCGTTTGGCAATTGCGCAGCAAAAATTACCAGAGTCATTGCAAACGCAACGTCAATTGATCATTCCTCGTAAGGGCGTGCAAGAGATCATGCGCTTACTGCCTGCGGATGATGAAACTATCACCATTCAATTTGGCGCTAATCATGTGCGTATCATCGACAGCGAATTTACTTTTACGAGTAAGCTGGTGGATGGGCGATTCCCTGATTATCGTCGCGTATTACCTCGTGGCGGGGACAAGTTGGTTACCGCAAATCGCGATTGGCTACGTAGTGCATTTCAGCGCGTATCTATTCTTTCTAACGAGAAGTTTCGTGGCGTGCGATTGAATCTGAGTAATGGGCAATTAAAAATTAGTGCCAATAACCCAGAGCAGGAGCAAGCTGAAGAAATTGTTGAGGTAGGTTACCAAGGCGATGATCTTGAAGTTGGTTTTAACGTTTCTTACTTATTAGACGTGTTAAATACAATAAAGTCTGAAGATGTACAATTTACGCTTTCTGATGCGAACAGCAGTGCGCTTATTGAAGCCGCTGGTGACGAACATGCAATGTATGTAGTTATGCCGATGCGTTTATAGAGTTATGAGTTTAACTCACCTTAGCCTCAATGCGTTTCGAAACATTGAGGCGATGGCGCTTTCACCTAGCAATGCCGTTAATGTCATTCTCGGTGAAAATGGTAGCGGTAAAACCAGTCTGCTCGAAGCCATTTACTTTCTCTCCAGTGGTAAATCTTTCCGTACCAATCTGCAAAAATTAATGATCAAGCGTGAGGCTTCTCATTGCGTTGTTCATGCTAAAAAACAACTACATAACTTGTCTATACCGCTTGGTATTAGTAAATATACCAGTGGTGAAACTAAGCTTCGAATTCAGGGGCAAGCAAGCCGGAAAGTGGCAGAATTAGCACAGGTTTTACCTGTTCAAGTTATTACACCAGAAAGCTATGAGCTGTTTTTTGGTGGTCCAAAAGAGCGTCGTAAGTTTCTTGATTTAGGTGTGTTCCACGTGGAACATCAGTTCTATTCCACATGGAAAATGTTTAATCAGGTGCTCAAGCAACGTAACGCTTTATTGAAATCTAAACCGAGAGATCTCCAATCCCAGCTAAGTTATTGGGATAAGGAGTTTGTACGCCTTGCTGAGCAAATAAATATGTTTAGAGGGGCTTATATAGGTAGGTTTCAGACGCATTTTTTTGATAAGATAGGGGATATAAGCCCTATATTTAAAGGCCTTGAAATTCGCTTTCAAGCGGGCTGGAAGGGGGAACTAGCTGAGGTATTAACAAATCAGTTAGAGCGAGATGTAAAACTTGGCTATACAAGTAAGGGGCCGCATAAGGCTGACTTTAACTTTTATACTCAAGGAAACAGCGTAGAACATATTTTTTCTCGTGGCCAACTCAAGCTATTACTGTATGCACTTAAAGTAATGCAAAACAGTTTGATTGACCAAGAGAGTAATAAGCAGTCAATTTTGCTTATTGATGATTTACCTTCGGAGCTTAGTGAAGATACTAAGGTGGCGGTATCGCGTCTGTTGGCGCAATGTCAGTCACAGCTGTTTATCACTGCTATTACTCCAGAAAGTATTGCCGCCGTTATTGAACCAATGGAACGTGAAATTAAAATGTTCCACGTGGAACATGGCAGCTTAATAACAAAATAATTGGAAGAAACCATGTCGGAAAATTACGATTCGTCGAGTATTAAAGTACTTAAAGGATTGGATGCTGTTAGAAAGCGTCCGGGAATGTATATCGGTGACACAGACGATGGTACTGGTTTACATCACATGGTGTTTGAGGTCGTTGATAACTCAATCGACGAAGCACTAGCAGGATATTGTGACGATATTTTCGTAACAATTCATACCGATGGCTCTGTATCTGTTCGAGATAATGGTCGTGGTATCCCAACTTCAATTCACGAAGAAGAAGGGGTTTCTGCGGCGGAAGTTATCATGACTGTACTACATGCCGGTGGTAAATTTGATGATAACTCATATAAAGTATCTGGCGGTCTGCACGGTGTAGGTGTTTCTGTTGTAAATGCACTTTCTGAAAAACTACAATTAACAATCCGCCGTGATGGCAAAGTGCATCAGCAAAAATACACAATGGGTGTTCCAGATGCGCCGCTAGGTATTATCGGTGAAGCGGAATCTACTGGTACAGAATTGAGATTCTGGCCAAGTGCTGAAACTTTCTCAGATACAAATTTCCACTACGATATTCTAGCCAAGCGCCTACGTGAACTATCTTTCCTTAACTCTGGTGTAAGCATCATTTTGAGTGATGAGCGCGAAGAGAATAAACAAGATCACTTCAAATACGAAGGCGGTATTCAAGCATTCGTTGCATATCTAAATCGTAAGAAGACGCCAGTTCATCAAAGCGTTTTCCACTTTTCGACTGAGCGTGATGATGGCATTAGCGTAGAAGTCTCTATGCAATGGAATGATGGTTTCCAAGAAAACATCTACTGTTTTACCAATAACATTCCTCAACGCGATGGTGGTACTCATTTAGCGGGTTTCCGTGCAGCACTTACGCGTACGCTTAACACCTACATGGAAAAAGAAGGCTTTAATAAAAAGTATAAAACCAGTGCCACGGGTGACGATGCCCGTGAAGGTTTGACCGCTGTTGTTAGTGTTAAAGTTCCTGATCCTAAATTCTCTTCACAGACAAAAGATAAGCTCGTTTCTAGTGAAGTGAAAGGGGCTGTTGAGCAAATGATGGCTGAAAAGCTAACGGAATTCTTGCTAGAAAACCCAGGCGATGCAAAAACCGTTGTAAACAAAATCGTTGATGCTGCGCGCGCACGTGAAGCTGCACGTAAGGCCCGTGAAATGACTCGTCGTAAGGGCGTTATGGATTTAGCTGGTCTACCGGGTAAACTCGCTGACTGCCAAGAACGAGATCCTGCACTTTCTGAACTATATATAGTGGAGGGTGACTCGGCGGGTGGTTCTGCTAAGCAAGGTCGTAACCGTAAGAACCAAGCAATTCTGCCGCTCAAAGGTAAAATCTTGAACGTAGAAAAAGCACGCTTTGATAAGATGCTTTCTTCTCAGGAAGTGGCAACACTAATTACTGCATTAGGCTGTGGTATTGGCCGTGATGAATATAACCCTGAAAAGCTAAGATATCACCGCATCATCATCATGACCGATGCGGACGTGGATGGTTCACACATCCGTACGCTGCTACTGACTTTCTTCTATCGTCAAATGCCAGAGATCATCGAGCGCGGTTATGTCTATATTGCTCAGCCACCACTATATAAAGTGAAGAAAGGTAAGCAAGAGCGCTATATTAAAGATGATAATGCACTAACTTCATACCTAACGACATTAGCACTTAACGATGCTGCATTATACCCAGCAGAAGGTGCTGAGCCAATTTCTGGTAACAAGTTAGAAAACTTAGTGCATGATTATCAAAATACGATAGATATTATTGAACGTTTAAAGCGTAAGTACCCGTCTTCAATCATGAACCGCTTGCTTTATCATCCAGAGCTCACCGAGTCAGACTTATCTGATGAAGCAAAGGTAACGGCGTGGACTGAAAACTTGGTTGCTGACCTTGTGAAGAAAGACGAAGACGCCACTATCTTCAACGCAGAAGTTGCATTTGATGAAGAGCGCCATATGTATTATCCGGTGATCAATATTCGTCAGCACGGTGTTGATAAAGCGCATACTTTGAACTTCGATTTTATTACATCTAAAGATTATGTTCGCATTGCGAACACGGGTCGTCAGATTGGTAGTTTGATCAGCGAAGGCGGTTATGTACAGCGTGGTGAGAAGACACAAGCAATCGAATATTTTGAGGCTGGTCTTGAATGGCTTATCTCAGAGTCTAAGCGTGGCTTGTATACACAACGCTATAAAGGATTGGGTGAGATGAACCCTGACCAACTTTGGGAAACAACGATGGATCCAGATGCTCGCCGTATGCTACGTGTGACTATTGAAGATGCCATTGCTGCAGACCAATTGTTTGCAACCTTGATGGGTGACCAAGTTGAACCTCGTCGAGAGTTTATCGAAACAAATGCACTGAGAGTTGTTAACTTAGACGTGTAAACTCAAACATCTAGTAAAAAGGAGGGATTTTCCCTCCTTTTTTTATGCTTTAAAGCTTAAAACCCTCCTGCGCTCGCGGTATACTGAGCATAATTTTCAATCATTGAATCGAGCGTAAGCGCCAAATTACTGCAGGCGTTTACATACGATAAGTACCAGATAAAAATAAGCCAACTATGCAAAAATACGATATCAAAACCTTCCAAGGTTTGATCCTGGCTTTACAGGATTACTGGGCGCAGCAAGGCTGTGTTGTAGCTCAACCTTTAGATATGGAAGTTGGTGCGGGTACATTCCACCCGATGACCTTCCTTAAGTCCATTGGTCCTGAGCCAATGTCGAGCGCATACGTACAACCTTGTCGCCGCCCGACGGATGGTCGCTATGGTGAAAACCCTAACCGTCTTCAGCATTACTACCAATTCCAAGTTGTTTTGAAGCCATCGCCTGAGAATATTCAGGAGCTCTACCTAGGCTCTCTAGAAGCGTTGGGCATTGATACATTAACGCACGAAGTACGTTTTGTTGAAGACAACTGGGAGTCACCAACGCTAGGTGCTTGGGGATTAGGTTGGGAAGTATGGTTGAATGGCATGGAAGTGACTCAGTTTACTTACTTCCAGCAAGTTGGCGGTATTGAATGCTCACCGGTAACGGGTGAAATTACTTATGGTTTAGAGCGCCTTGCGATGTATATACAAGGTGTAGACAGCATTTATGATCTCGTTTGGACAGATGGTCCGATGGGGCGCGTAACTTATGGTGACGTGTTCATGCAAAACGAGATCGAACAGTCGACATATAACTTTGAATATGCGGATGTAGAGGCATTATTTAAGCAGTTTGATCAGTGTGAAAAAGAAAGTGAAAAGCTAATCGAAGCAGGGCTTCCTCTACCTGCTTATGAGCAGGTAATGAAGGCATCTCATGCATTTAACCTGTTAGACGCACGTCATGCTATCTCAGTAACTGAGCGTCAGCGCTATATATTAAGAGTTCGTGCTTTATCAAAAGCTTGTGCACAGGCTTACTATGACGCACGTGAAGCACTTGGCTTCCCGCTTTGTAAGGATAAATAATGTCGATTGAAAACTTACTCGTAGAAATTGGTACCGAAGAGCTACCACCAAAGGCGTTACGCAACCTTGCTGAGTCATTCGCAGAAAATACTAGGCAAGAACTTGAAGCATTAGAGCTTAGCCATGAAGGCGTGAGCTGGTATGCATCACCTCGTCGCTTAGGCATTCAAGTTAAAGCATTGCAAACGCAACAGGCCGATAAAGTGGTTGAAAAGCGTGGTCCAGCTATTCAGGCGGCATTTGACGCGGATGGTAACGCGACTAAAGCGGCGCTAGGTTGGGCTCGTGGTTGTGGTATTGATATTAATGATGCTGAGCGTTTAGAAACTGACAAGGGTACTTGGCTGCTACACAAAGCGAAAGTAGAGGGGCAACAGACCTTAGCGTTACTAAGCGATGTGATCAACAAAGCACTGGCTAAGTTACCTATTCCAAAGCCGATGCGCTGGGGTGCGAACAAGACGCAATTTATCCGTCCTGTGCATACTGTGGCTGCACTACTTGGTAGTCAACAAGTTGAAGGTGAAGTGCTAGGTAAAGCTATCAGCAATGAGCTGCAAGGACATCGCTTCCATCACCCTGAACGTGTTCGTGTTGAACATGCTGATGATAGCCATGCAGTGCTAAAAGGCGCATACGTTATTGCGGATTATGAAGCACGTAAAGCGTTAATTCGAGGCCAAATTGAAGCTGAAGCTGAAAAGCTCGGCGCGCAAGTAGCGATGGATGAAGATCTTCTTGAAGAAGTTACATCACTAGTCGAGTGGCCAGTAACTTTAGTTGCATCTTTTGAAGAAGCCTTCTTGCAAGTGCCTGATGAAGCACTTATCTACACCATGAAAGACGACCAAAAATACTTTCCACTGTTAGATAAGCAAGGCAACTTGATCAACAAGTTCTTGTTTGTTTCTAACATTGAAAGTAAAGATCCGAGCGTAGTGATCTCGGGTAACGAGAAAGTGGTTCGTCCACGTCTGGCAGATGCTCAGTTCTTCTTTGAAACGGATAAGAAGAAAACGCTGGAAAGTCGTCTTGAGTCACTTGATTCAGTGTTATTTCAGAAGCAGCTTGGCACACTAAAAGACAAGTCAGAGCGTATCTCGGCACTCGCTGGTTTTATTGCGGAGCAGCTTGGTGCTGATAAGGCATTAGCAGAGCGTGCCGGTTTACTAAGTAAAACGGATTTAATGACTGAAATGGTCATGGAATTTACTGACGTTCAGGGCGTGATGGGTATGCATTACGCGCGCATTGATGGCGAAGCGGAAGAAGTCGCACTAGCACAAAATGAGCAATATATGCCGCGTTTTGCTGGTGATAATCTACCGTCTAACCCAATCAGTTTTGCTGTGGCGCTTGCGGATAAGTTTGATACTCTGGTTGGCATTTTTGGTATCGGCCAGACACCAAAAGGCGATAAAGACCCGTTTGCACTTCGTCGTGCTGCCATCGGCGCATTGCGTATCATGGTAGAAAAAGAACTACCATTAGACATTCAGGATATCGTTGCCAAAGCAATGACGTTATTCGGTGATAAGCTAAGCAATGCAAATGTTGCCGATGAAGTGGTTGAGTTTATGTTAGGTCGTTTCCGTGCCTGGTACCAAGATGAAGGTATCAGCGTGGATGTGATCCAAGCAGTACTTGCAAGACGTCCAACGAGCCCAGTTGATTTTGATCGCCGAGTAAAAGCGGTTAGTCACTTTAGAACGTTGGCGGAAGCTGAAGCGTTAGCTGCTGCCAATAAGCGTGTAAACAACATTTTAGCGAAGAATAACGTCGCGTCAGAAGCTGAGGTGGAGAGTTCACTCCTGCAAGAAGAAGCTGAGCAAACATTGGCTGCACAAGTTGCTGCGTTAACTGCTGAGCTTGCACCTGTTTACGCTGAAGGTGATTATCAAACTGCACTGACGCGTTTAGCAAGTTTACGTGAAGCAGTAGATAACTTCTTTGATAATGTTATGGTAATGGCGGACGATGAAGCGGTTAAAGCCAATCGTTTAGCGCTACTTGGTCAGTTAAGTAAGTTATTCCTTAATACTGCAGATATTTCAGTGTTACAAAACTAATTGCTGATACAAAAGCCAGCAATTGCTGGCTTTTTGCTGATTGGTAAAAGCAAGTAAAAGGCAGTCTAGCTATGATTAAAAAACAAGGGGCAATGGCGATTGCGCTATTAGCACTTACCGCTTGTAGTAGTAACTTTCAATTGCCAACAACGTCAACTTCACCGGTAGTTGCTGGAGAGTTGGATAAGACAATGTATTTACGCGGTGACTTCACTCTGTGGGATGCCGAACCTCAGTATCGCTTTGAAGAAACACAACCGGGGATCTACGCAACAAAAGCAAGATTCATGAGCCCAGGTAAAGTGTATGAATTTAAAATTGCTGATGAGCAGTGGAGTGAAGGCTACAACTGTGGCTACAAGAGTGAAGGGCAGTTAACGCTAGGACAACCGCTGGTCGCGGATTGTAACACTGTGTATAACTACTTTAGCTTTAAGCCAAGTAAAAAAGGTTGGTACGAAATCCGCTTAGATTATCGTAATCCTCGCTCACCAAAGGTGGTGATTGTAAAATCTTAAAAAAGCGGCATCAGCCGCTTTTTTATTGTCTATGACTCATGAGTTCAAACAGTGTGTTAAAGAGGAGATCACTGACCTTTCTTAATCACATATTTGTAAGGAGATTCGGCCACTGCTTTGGCAACCAAAGTGTGATCCATAAATTCACAGAAGCTCGGAATGTCCCTTGTCGTTGATGGATCATCTGCGATAACTAACAACGTCTCACCTAAGTTCATCCGTCTCACCATGCCTCTAATCATCATTACCGGCTCCGGACAACGTAAGCCTACTGCATCTAAGGTGTGGTCGGTATTATCAAAACTCATTGTGGGTGGCCTTGTTAGTTACGTTGTTAGTGACGAAAACTGCTATTTTAACCGCATGTTGTAAGTAAGCTCAAGTTTGGATAACTCAAGTCTGATACCAATTAGTCTTAATACTTGTTCAATTTGAAGGAGCAAATCTGACGCTAACTGCGTTAAAAATTTCTCATTTAGAACAACTAAATAGCAAAATATTTGCCTTGTTATCGACAAAATTTTCTCGCCTCAAAATAGACCACTTAATTAAGATAATTGGTATTAGCCAGCCGAGGTGAGGTAAATGCGGGTAATAAAAAAGGCAAAACAGCTGTGCCGTTTTGCCTTGGTCACCAAGTTGAAGTTGTGTGCTGGTATTGTCTTATAAAAGCCCAGTACCAGCTGGTTGGAATTAGTTATCTACGCGCTCGAATACGGTAGCGATACCTTGGCCTAAACCAATACACATAGTTGCAAGACCATACTTCGCGTCTTTCTCTTCCATTAGATTGATAAGCGTTGTGCTAATACGTGAGCCTGAGCAACCAAGTGGGTGACCGAGTGCAATTGCACCACCGTTGAGGTTCACTTTCTCATCTACTTTGTCTAGTAGACCTAGATCTTTTAGCACTGGTAGTGATTGTGCTGCAAAGGCTTCGTTTAGTTCAGCAACATCAATATCATCGATAGTAATGTCCGCCTGCTTCAAGGCTTTTTGTGATGCTGGAACTGGACCATAACCCATGATGGAAGGATCGCAACCTGCGACTGCCATTGACTTAACACGAGCACGAATTGGAAGACCGAGTTCTCTTGCTTTAGACTCGCTCATGACCAACATAGCTGAAGCACCGTCAGAAAGCGCTGAAGAGGTACCTGCAGTTACCGTACCCGATGCAGGGTTAAATACAGGACGTAGCTGTCCTAGACCTTCTAGGCTTGTCTCAGGGCGGATAACTTCGTCATGCTCGACAAGTACAGGTGTACCATCGGCATCATGACCTTCCATTGGCAGGATTTCTTTTGCAAAACGCCCTTCAAGGGTTGCGGCATGTGCGCGCTGGTGTGAACGTACGGCAAATTCATCTTGCTGCTCACGACTGATACCATGCATTAGCGCTAAGTACTCAGCTGTTAACCCCATCACGCCAGCAGCTTGCGCAACTGATGTCGCAAGGCCTGGGTGAAAGTCATTACCATGTGTCATTGGTACGTGACCCATGTGCTCAACACCACCGATAAGGTAAGTGTCACCAGCACCTGTCATGATAGCGCGAGCTGCGTCATGCAATGCCTGCATTGACGAACCGCATAGGCGGTTCACGGTTACCGCCGGTACGGTGTGAGGAATGCCAGCTAAGAGTGCAGCATTACGACCAACGTTAAAGCCTTGCTCTAAAGTTTGCTGTACACAGCCCCAGTAAATATCATCAATTGAGTCTGGTGCTACTTGAGGGTTACGCTCAAGTAGGCCTTTCATCAAGTGTGCGCTGAGGTCTTCGGCACGTTTATGCTTAAATACACCGCCTTTTGAACGGCCCATTGGGGTACGAATACAATCTACGATTACCGCGTTTTCCATGTTACTGGCCCTCCACTTGATAGAACACTTTACCTTCATCTGCCCACTGTCTAGTTTGCTCAGAAACTCGATAAATTTCACCAAGATGAGCGTACTTATCAGCCATAGCTACAAAGTTTGCGAGGCCGATTTGGTCTAGATAGCGGAATGCACCACCTCTGAATGGAGGGAAGCCGATACCGTAGATCAGTGCCATGTCTGCTTCTTGCGGTGAAGCAACAATGTTTTCTTGCAGACACAGTAACACTTCATTGATCATTGGCACCATACAACGCTCAATAATCGTTTGTTTATCAAATTCAGTTGGTGCGTCACAAATACCGCTCAGCAGCTCAAGCGCGCTGTCGTCTTTACTCTTCTTCAAACGACCTTTGCGATCTGGTGCATATTGGTAGAAGCCTTTTTGGTTCTTCTGACCAAAGCGCTCAGCCCCCGCAAGTACTGCGACAGGGTCTTTGTCTTTACGTGCCATGCGAGTAGGGAAGCCATCAGCCATTACACCAGTACAATGGTTTGCCGTATCGATACCCACTACGTCTAGTAGGTACGCTGGACCCATTGGCCAGCCGAAGACATTTTCCATAACCTTATCTACTTTTGCGAAGTCAGCACCTTCTACAACAAGTTGGCTGAAGCCTGCAAAGTAAGGGAATAGAACACGGTTCACGAAGAAACCTGGGCAATCGTTAACAACGATAGGAGACTTGCCAAGCTTTAAGGCATAATCTACCACTGCAGCAACGGTTTCATCCGATGTTTGCTCGCCACGAATGATTTCTACCAATGGCATTTTTGGCACTGGGTTAAAGAAGTGCATACCACAGAAGTTTTCTGGCTTCTCAAGTGCCGTGGCTAACTCATCAATACGAATAGTTGATGTGTTTGAAGTCAGGATCGTACCTTCTGGTAATTGCGACTCTAAACTCGCCAATACCGTTTTCTTGACTTTAGGGTTTTCAACAACGGCTTCTACGATGATGTCTGAGCCTTGTAGATCGTGATCGTTGAGCGTTGCTTTGATTTTACCTAAAGTGGCAACCATCTTGTCCATTGACATGTGGCCGCGCTGTACTTTTTTACCAAGTAGTTTTGCAGCCTCACCCATACCAAGGTCTAGGGCACCATGCTGGATGTCTTTCATGACAATTGGCGTACCTTTGTAGGCCGATTGGTAAGCGATACCGCCACCCATAATACCAGCACCAAGTACCGCTGCTTGTTTGATCTCTGTTTTACTTTGTTTTGCTTGTTTCTTGGCAACCGTTTTGATGTATTGATCCGCTAAGAAAATACCGGTTTGCGCTGCGGCTTCTGCCGTTTTGGCAAGCTTAGCAAAGTTTTGGTTTTCGAGTGCCATCGCTTCTCTGCGACTAAGGTTTGCTGCCGCTTTAAGCGTTTGTACCGCCATCATTGGTGCTGGGTAATGACCTTTGGTTTTTGCCATGACTAAGCCTTCGGCCATACCAAAGCTCATACCTTGCTCAACACGATTCATCTTCAATGGGTCAAGCTTGATTTGGCGTTTCGCGCGCCAATCTAATTTACCTGCAATGGCTTGCTCCAAGGTACGAATAGCGGCAGCCATGAGTTTGTCAGTAGGTACTACACCGTCAACCGCACCCACTTTTAGTGCGTCATTCGCTCGGTTTTCTTGACCTGTGGTTATCCACGTCATTGCGTTGTCAGCGCCGATTAAGCGAGGAAGTCTTACGGTACCACCAAAGCCCGGCATAATGCCAAGCTTAACTTCTGGTAGGCCAATTTTTGCGTTGTCAGTTGCAATACGGTAATCCGTGGCGAGCAACCACTCGCAACCACCGCCAAGCGCAAGGCCATTTACTGCCGATAGTGTAGGGAAAGGTAAATCTTCTATTGCGTCGAAGACATCGGTTGCGGTTTTAATCCAACCAACAAGTTCTTCTTCTGGGCGTTGGAAAGTCGGAAGGAATTCAAAAATATCAGCGCCAACAATAAAGTGGTCTTTATCGCTGGTAAAAATTAAGCCGTCGATGTCGTCGCGCTGGCTCAATTCGATAAGTGCTTCGTGGCTTTCCTTTAGTACTTGCTGAGATAGTTTGTTTACTGAGCCTGGTAGGCAAAACTTAAACTCAGCGATATTGCCTTTGCAAAAATCAACTACAAAGGACTCGCGTTTGATTAACATACATGTTCTCCCGTGCTTTACACTGGTACGATGAGTTGTAATTTCAATCAGTGTGGATCCTTTGGCGGCAAATTGCAATGAAAAATTTACCGCACATTTACTGAAATACCTGAGTCGGTTTGCTATGGTGGCTTAACGCACCTCGCATTTAGTGTCATTTATGAGCATGCTCGCAAGTGACAAGCCGAGTTTTGGTCTTCAGCGCCATCTTTAGATAAGCATAATTTGGCTGTATTTCAATTTAGGTGTGTATTCTTTTGGCAGATAAAAAAGGGTTTGCATGACATATTGGTTACCCCGCTTAGCTGCAGGCAGCTTATGTATGGTGAGCTGGCTCTGTGCAGCCGATAGCACTCACGACGAATTTAAAGAGGCTGAGCGTGTCGCTTGGTCTGGTAATTATAATAATTTTAAAGCTGCAACAGCGCAGCTCGATCATCCACTTAAGCCATACGTTGAAATGGCATTTTACAAGCGTCACCCTAAACTCAAGTACCAGCAGGAAATTCAGCACTTTTTAACGGTATACGAACACACCCCATTAGAATGGCCTGTACGTTCAGCTTGGCTCGATTATTTAAAGCGGTATAAAAAGAAAGCACGATTCATCGAGTTCTATCGTGAAACCAGTGATGTTGAACTCAAGTGTACGTATTTGGTGTATCAGTTGGACTTGGGTGCACCGAAAAAAGCCATTCTTGATCAGGTAGCCGATATTTGGACGGTGGGAAAGTCTCAGCCCAGAGCTTGTGATGGTCTTTTTAACCAATGGCAAAAAGCGGGGTATAGAACGCCTGAGCTAGTCTGGCAGCGAATTTCTAATGCTGCACAATCTGGTCAAACGTCACTGCTAGACTATCTTGAGAAGCTGTTACCAAAAAATGAGGCATACCTTGCCGAGCTATATAAAAAGGTTCGCCAAGATCCGAGTGCCGCTGCCGGGCTTTATCGGTTTAGTAAACGTACTAAAAAAGAAGCCGAAATTGCGGTATATGGTATAAGACGCCTCGTTTGGCGCGATCCTGATTTAGCGCTGCGTGCCTGGCAGAAGATGCAGGATATGTTTACCTTTACTCAGCGGCAAAAGGATAGTGTTGCTTATCGTTTCGCTCTAGCGCTTGCGTCTAAAGGGCATGAAGACGCACGGTTTTGGCTTAATAAAGTGCCCAAATCGTTGCAGGACAGAAAGCTACTACAGTGGCTGATGAGTAACATGCTGAAAGAGCAAGATTGGGAAGGGATTTCGGCCTTATTCGTGGGTCACGAGCAACTAAGCAATGGTCAACAATACTGGCTTGCATATAGCCTCGCGAAGCGTGACGAGTTAGCTAAGGCTAACGAGATTTGGCAGCAATTAGCACAAGAGCGTGATTACTACGGTTTTTTGGCTGCTGCGCGTTTAGGATTACCAGTCTCACTGAATGAAGAGCCGTTAAATGTTGACCCCAGCATTGTCGAACGAGTATCTCATGCGCCTGGTTTTAAGCGAGCAAAGGCTTTATACGAACTGGAAAGGTACACTCAAGCACGTCGAGAGTGGAACTACCTTACTAACACCTCAAGCAAAGAGGAAAAGCTTGCAGCATCCATATTGGCTGCTGACTTTGATTGGTACGACAGCACTATTTTTACTCTTGCACAGATCAAAGCTTGGAATTACGTTGATTTGCGTTTCCCGATAGCGTTTAAAGAGCTGTTCACTAAATATAGTGAGCGTAATCGAGTCGATGTTGCATGGAGCATTGCGATTGCTCGCCGGGAAAGCTCTTTCGCACCGGATGCACGCTCGAGTGCGGATGCTCACGGTTTAATGCAGCTGCTGCCAAGCACTGCCAAATACGTCAACAACCGCAAACGCGTGGCAAAAAATCGCCTATATCATCCGGCCACAAACATTCGCTTGGGGACCAGTTATTTAGAGTATTTGAAGCGTAAAAATGCTGGAAATGAGGTTTTGGCGACAGCATCGTACAACGCGGGTTATCATAGAATTAAGCGTTGGCTGCCGTCAGAGGCTATGCCTGCTGAGCTTTGGATTGAGCTGATCCCGTACCGAGAAACACGTGACTACGTAAAAAATGTGATGGCATATCGACAGGTTTACCATACCCGCCTTGGTCGTGATGGCAACATATTGGCAAGTATCTTGGATATGAAAATTGTGAAATAACCGCACATGGCTGGTGCTTAGACTCAGTTCGTCGTTTTTAGGTAGCAGCTATGATAGACTCGATAGTATGTGAATTTTTGAAAATGGGTACACCATGGATAAGTTAGCAAATTTATACGCAGAGCACATTGCCACGTTGCAACAGCGTACAAGAACGATAGTAGAACGAGAAGGACTGGATGGACTTGTGATCCATTCGGGGCAAGCAAAGCGTCAATTCCTTGATGATATGTACTATCCGTTTAAAGTTAACCCGCAATTTAAAGCTTGGTTGCCTGTTATCGATAATCCGCATTGCTGGATTGTGGTTAATGGCAGTGACAAGCCGAAACTCATTTTTTATCGTCCGGTTGATTTTTGGCATAAAGTGCCTGACGAGCCGAGAGATTTTTGGGCAGAGTATTTTGATATTCAACTGCTGGTTAAGCCAGATCAGGTTGAACAGTTACTGCCATACGACAAAGCAAACTATGCCTATATCGGTGAATATTTAGAGGTTGCACAAGCGCTTGGCTTTACTCAAGTGAATCCAGAGCCGGTGATGAACTTCTTGCATTATCATCGTGCATATAAAACTCAGTATGAAATGGCATGTTTACGTGAAGCAAGCCGTCTTGGCGTGCTTGGCCACATGGCGGCGCGCGATGCCTTCTTTGCTGGTGGTTCCGAGTTTGAAATTCAACAAGCTTATCTTAATGCAACTCAGCATATGGAAAACGATACGCCATATGGCAATATTGTCGCCTTGAATGAAAATTGTGCGATTTTGCACTATACCCATTTTGAGCGTAAAGCACCGAGTAAGCACTTATCATTTTTGATTGATGCCGGTGCAAACTTTAACGGTTATGCGTCAGATATTACCCGTACTTATGATTTTGCTAAACAAGGTGAGTTTGCCGAGTTGGTGAAAGTCATGAACGATCACCAAATTGAATTGGGCAAAGCATTACAACCGGGCAAACTATACGGTGAGCTGCATATCGATTGTCATAATCGTGTGGCGCAAGTGTTGAGTGACTTTGGTATTGTTAAGCTTGGTGCTCAGGCCATCGTCGAGAAGGGGATTTCTTCCACTTTCTTCCCTCATGGTCTCGGTCACCATATTGGTCTACAGGTACATGATATGGGCGGATTCATGGCTGATGAAGCCGGCACGCACCAAGCACCGCCTGAAGGTCACCCGTTCTTGCGTTGTACTCGTAAGATAGAGGCTAATCAGGTGTTCACTATTGAGCCTGGGTTGTACTTCATCGATTCATTGTTGGAAGACTTGGCGCAAACAGAAAACAAACAGTATATCAATTGGGATAAGGTTGATGCACTGAAGCCTTACGGTGGTATCCGTATTGAAGATAACATCATTGTGCATGAAGATAGACTAGAAAATATGACGCGAGATTTCGGTCTCGAGTAAGCTGACTTCTAGCGCTAAAAGTAAGTATATTTGGGGGCCGATTGGCTCCCTTTTAGTTTGGAACATTATGTCTGAATATTTCATTCCGAGTGAATCAATTAGTCATCATGAGGAAATTAAGAAAAGCACGTTTATCGTACATTTGGCCCACACGCCAACCATCGAAGATGCTAAAGCGTTTATTAAGCAGATTAATGACGCGTATCCTGATGCACGGCACAATTGTTGGGCACACATCGCAGGGGCACCAGGTGGCAGCCATGTGTTAGGGTTTTCTGATGATGGTGAGCCTAACGGGACCGCTGGTAAGCCAATGCTCAATGTGCTAATGGGATCAGGGATTGGTGAAATAACCGCGGTGACGACGCGTTATTTTGGCGGTATAAAACTTGGCACCGGGGGGTTGGTTAGAGCTTATGGTGGCACGCTTAATAACGCACTAGCACAGCTAAGCACGACTAAAAAAGTACCGGCTTCTATTATTGTTGGCCACAGTGATTACCATCTTCAAGGTGTGATAGAGCAGCTATTACAAAGCCAGTTTACAGTGCTAAATTTAGATAAAGAATACACGGCTAATATTACCTGGCAAATAGCAGTAGATAGTCGTGAAACACAACAAATCATTGATGCTATTTATGAATTAACCAATGGTGTTGTATTATTTAAGCAACTCAAGGAGTAGGTTCTACTTCTTTACATTCACTAATTAACCTCTGGTTAAATAACAAAAAGCGCAGCGTACAAAATGCAATTTCGTACCATAATAAAAATACTCGGGCAGTTAGTCGCTCTATTTAGTATCACTATGGTGCCACCAGCCATTGTATCTTTGATATACAAAGATGGTGGTGGTGTACCTTTTGTTTTAGCTTTCATTTTTAGTGTGCTGATGGGTTTGTTTGCGTACTACCCAAACCGCAAGGAAAACGGCGATCTTAAAGCCAGAGAGGGCTTCTTAATCGTTGTTTTATTCTGGTTGGTACTGGGATCGTTTGCATCATTGCCGCTCATTTTCTTAGATAAACCGAATCTATCTTTAGCAGATGCCGTGTTTGAAGCTTTTTCTGGGCTGACAACTACTGGGGCTACGGTATTGACGGGTATAGAACATTTACCCAAAGCGGTATTATTCTATCGCCAGCAGTTGCAGTGGCTTGGTGGTATGGGGATCATCGTATTGGCCGTAGCCGTTCTTCCTATGCTTGGGGTTGGTGGCATGCAGTTATATCGTGCCGAAACACCAGGTCCAGTTAAAGACTCAAAGATGACACCGCGCATTGCCGATACCGCCAAGCACCTTTGGTATATCTATGTGTCTCTAACGGCAGCTTGTACGCTGGCTTACTGGATAGCAGGAATGAATTGGTTTGATGCTATCTGTCATGCGTTTGCTACGATAGCTATCGGTGGCTTCTCGACTTATGACGCTTCTATGGGCTACTTCGATAACCCGCTCATTAACGTTATTTGCGTCATCTTCTTGCTGATTGCTGCCATTAACTTCTCGCTACATTATGCTGCTGTGTCGAGCCGCAATATTAAAGCCTATTTGCGAGATCCTGAGTTTAAAGTCTTTCTATTTATCCAGTTAGCGTTGGTAGTGATTTGTTTTGCGGTATTATCGTCAAGCAATGTCTATGAAACGGGTGATGAAACCTTAGATCAAGCGATGTTTCAGGCTGTGTCAATTAGTACGACTGCAGGGTTTGCGACCGATAGCTTCTCAACGTGGCCGCTGTTTCTACCTATTCTCTTGATTTTCTCTAGCTTCATTGGTGGCTGTGCTGGTTCTACAGGTGGTGGGATGAAGGTTGTGCGTGTCTTCTTACTCTATTTACAGGGGATCCGCGAGCTTAATCGTTTAGTGCATCCACGCGCTATTTACTCGATAAAATTAGGCCGCAAGGCATTGCCTGATAAAGTGGTGGAAGCAGTGTGGGGGTTCTTCTCGGCTTATGCGCTGGTGTTTGTGATTATTATGATTGCATTACTGGGGACGGGACTCGATAATATTACTGCATTTTCAGCAACTGCGGCCTGTCTAAATAACTTGGGCCCAGGATTGGGAAGTGTTGCAGCGCACTACGGCGACATTAGCGATGCAGCAAAGTGGATCCTTACTCTTGCTATGGTCTTTGGCCGCTTAGAGATCTTCACGTTGTTAGTCTTATTTACTCCTACCTTCTGGCGTGGGTAACTGTGCTTAAGTTGTGGGCTCTTTTGCTAGGAGCCTACAACTGACAGTACCACTACCTTGTTTCTGCCCTTTGTGACAAGTTGTCATCTTCCTTTTGAACTTCGCAAAGAAAAAGTTAATAAAAATTTCAAAAACTCGGATTTTCGGGGTTTTCAAGTGTCAGTATTTTTACAACGATTTAACTTGGAGGCGACGATATTGCTTGCCACACGCTTTTCAGATAAAGGGTTTAAAGTGATTGAGGGATTTGCTGCTAGCCATGAGCAGGACTTGGGTATGCAGCTTATAGAACGAAGCGTAATACAGTTAAATAGCTTAATCGATGAGGTCGGTTACTTGCAACATAACCAGCCCACATTAGGTAGTGCTCAATCATATGACTTGTTTCATCAAATTGGCTGTGAGAGTGGTATACGGTTTGTTGTTCAAGTGATTTCAGAAAATGAGCTCTGGCAAAAGCGCCAAATACCAGCGATTGTCGATGACTTCGAGACGGAGGGAGCTGGCTGCTTATTCAAGCATGATGTCTCGGGTATATTATTTGTTGCTAAGCGTAACAGCGAACCTATGATGTTGTTTATTGAGGATAACGAGCTTGGTATGCCACAAAGTTCGCTTGAGGTACAAAGTAAAATGATGACGTTAAGAGATGGTGCGATAATATTAAAAAGCCATTTTTTAGTCAAATAGACGGATCTTTGCTAGATATTGCTGATGGTCGGGGAGTTGTAATTAATCTGAATTCAGTTTTAAATGGCCTTCCGCTAAAACTGCTACAATAAAAAAGTAGTAGAGTGAACTCAGGAAGGGTTGGATCCATGTTAAAAACTCAAGAGGTTGGGCAAGAAACTTTGCTCACCGCAATCAGCGCTGGAAGTATTGTTGATTTAGAAATTTGTTTACCGGCAAATAGTAAAAGAATAAAAACAGAATATGTCGGTATGCTACAAGGGGCGTTTTTAATTCTTAACCATCCCAACCCTAAGCGATTAGGCGCGGCGCTGGACTTTGTTATGGAAGGGACTTCGGTTATCGTTCGGGCTTTGCTCGAAAATGGTGATGGCCAAGTCATTGCATTCAAATCGCAAATCAAAGCGGTTTCAGTCCATCCCGCGCGGCTTATTTTTCTCTATTTACCCGAAAAGGTACAAACCTACAAACTCCGCTCGCAAAACCGGGTGCCAACCTTAATCCCCGCTAAGTTTCACTGTCATGGCAGCAAAGATGTTGGGGTAATAAAGGACATCTCACTTGCTGGTTTACAGCTCGACTTAACGTCAATTGATGCTGAACATATGGAAGAAGGTTTAAAGTGCGAAGTGTTTATCGAAGGTAAAGAAGGGAATCAGATCTCGCTAGAAGGGGATATTCGGCGTATAAAAAGTCATGAGCAAATCGTCTCTCTAGGCATTCACTTAACCTCAGAACCAGAAATAATCCGCAGCGTATTAAAAGACTATTTAATCGATTTATCTATTTTTCAAGACCAACAAGATACCTAGTGAGTACGGCGCTTTACACCATTTAAATGAGATAATTCACCCTTTAAATTGATTGGAGAATTAACTCAATTGGCATTAAACGAATAAAGCGCTTACCTGGAAGAGTTTTTCCACAACACCGATTTGCTTTTTATCGATTAGGAACATGATCACATGGTCGCCAGAGAGAATTATAGTATCGTCATGTGCGATCAGTACATCTTCATCACGGACAATGGCACCGATAGTCGCACCCGGCGGTAATTTGATATCGCGAATAGCACGACCGACAACCTTAGAGGTGTTTTCATCGCCATGTGCTACAGCTTCAATGGCCTCTGCAGCACCTTTACGCAATGAATAAACGTTAACGATATCTCCACGACGAACATGGGTGAGTAGCGCTGATATAGTCGCTTGCTGTGGTGAGATGGCAATATCAATGTCGCCACCTTGCACGAGGTCGACATAGGCACCACGTTGAATAAGCGCCATGGTCTTTTGTACGCCCATACGTTTTGCAAGCATCGCAGCCATAATATTGGCTTCGTCGTCATTCGTCACCGCGATGAACACGTCTACTTGCTCTATATGTTCTTCTGATAGCAGTTCTTGGTCTGAGGCATCGCCACAAAAAACTACTGTATTATCAAGCGTTTCAGATAGTTGTGTGGCACGAGCTTGATTGCGTTCAATAAGCTTGACGCTATGGTTCTTGTCTAATGAACTTGCCAATCCCGCACCTATGTTACCGCCACCGGCAATCATAATTTTCTTGTAAGAGCGTTCGAGCTTTTGTAGCTCGTTCATGACCGCACGAATATGCTTGGTTGCGGCGATAAAGAAGACTTCATCATCGGCTTCAATTACGGTGGTGCCGAGTGGCTTGATGGCTTTGCCTTGGCGATAAATAGCGGCAACGCGGGTGTCGACGTTTGGAATATGCTCTTTTAATGCAGAAAGTGCATAGCCAACGAGTAAACCGCCGTAATAAGCTTTAACCGCCACGAGTGACAGCATGCCCTCTGCAAATTGCAACACCTGCAAAGCGCCTGGGTAATCTATTAGCCTGCGGATATATTGCGTTACTAGCTGCTCCGGTGCGATGTAATGGTCGACCGGTAGGTCGTCATTGTGAAACAGCTTTTCTTTGTACTTTAAGTATTGCTCAGAGCGGATCCGCGCAATTTTGGTTGGCGTATTGAAAATACTATAGGCAACCTGGCACGCAACCATATTAACCTCATCCGAGCTGGTTACGGCGATTATCATGTCGGCGTCCTCAGCACCTGCTTGACGTAAGATCTCAGGGTGAGCACTGTGGCCAGTGACTCCCTGTAAATCGTATTTGTCTTGCAGCTCTCTTAAGCGCTCGCCATCTATGTCGACAACGGTAATTTCATTTTCTTCACCGACGAGGTTTTCTGCCAGTGTCCCGCCGACTTGGCCGGCGCCTAAGATGATGATTTTCATATTGGTTACGGTCGATTTTCTATTATTGTTTTGTCAACTTTGCGTAGTAAAACCCATCACTCAATCCGGGTAATAGCTGCAAGCCTGGTTGTGTTTGTGTGTCTGCATCATGCAAAGGTACAAGCGTTGCATCAGAGGTCGCAGAAAGAAAGCGTGCGATCTGTTGCTGGTTCTCTTGTGGTAGTACCGAGCAGGTAGCATAAACTAGTGTGCCACCGGGCTTAAGCAATGGCCAGATTTTATCAATAATTTGTGCCTGTAACGTCACCAAGTTATCAATATCAGAAGCACGTCTTAGCCATTTGATGTCCGGGTGTCTTCTAATAACGCCAGTTGCAGAGCAAGGTACATCCAATAAGATGCGATCATATTGCTCGCCATCCCACCATGTTTCAGGGTCACTTGCATCGCCCTCAAGGCATTTGGCCGACAATCCGATCCGTTCAAGGTTTTGCTCCACACGTAGCAAGCGATCACCATCAGCGTCAATTGCAGTCACTTTGGCGTCAGCTAACTCCAAAATATGGCAAGTCTTACCGCCTGGAGCGGCACAAGCATCAAGAATATTTTCACCTGCTTGTGGCGCTAATAATCTCGCGGCTTTTTGGGCGGCTGCATCTTGTACTGAGCAAGCGCCAGCGGCAAATTGTGGTAGCGCATAAACGTCAATCGGACTATCAAGCAAGATCCCGTCTGGGTATTCGCTATGAAGCTGATAGGCTATCCCTTCTTGGTCTAGCAGAGCTGCGTAATCGGCAGTAGAGAATTGCGATTGGTTTACACGTAGCCACATAGGTGCTTGTTGTTGATTCGCTTCTAAAATAGCTTGCCATTGAGTTGGGTAAGCGGTTTTTAGTTGATTGATAAACCAGCCCGGGTGGTTGTATAAACAAGCAGGGATTTCGGCTGCACTGGTTTCTAGTTCGACCTGATGACGTTGGAAGCTGCGTAAAATTGCATTAACTAAGCCTTTCATGCCGGGCGCTCTTAGTGGCGCAAGTGCGTTTACCGTTTCGGCGACTGCAGCATGAGCTGGTACGCGCATATGTTGTAGTTGGTAAATACCCACATACAGCAAAAACTGGAAAACACGGCGCTTACCTTTAAGCGGTTGCTCAAGTAACTGCTGGCAATAGTGTTCAAGTGAAGGCAAATATCTTAAAACGCCGTAGCAAATTTGCTGTAGCAAGGCTTTGTCTTTACCGTCTAACTGGCTGGTGGCAAGTGGTAATTGAGCACTTAATGATGCGCCTTTATCGACGACTTGAAATAGGGTTTGGGCAGCGAGCGCGCGTACATTACTCACGCTTCACCAACCTTAGTACCAATTGCTACCCAGTCGGCTCGACCATTCAAAAAGTCTTGTGCAGACATAGGCTTTTTACCTTGTGGTTGTAAGGTGTGAATTTCCAATGCCTGTGTGCCACAGGCAATTACGATACCGTGCTTGTCTACACGTAGCACATGGCCTGCATCACCTTGCTCGTCAACTACCTTCGCCTGCCAAATCTTGACGCTGTTACCCGCCATATTGGTAAAGCAAACCGGCCATGGATTAAACGCGCGGATGTTACGTTCAATTTGCGCAGCTTCCATCTGCCAATCAATGTCGGCTTCTTCTTTACTTAGTTTCTTAGCATAATTCGCTAGCGTATCGTCTTGCTTTTCTGGCGTGATCTCGCCCGCAGATAAGCGCGTGAGCGTATCGATCAGTGCATCAGGCCCAAGTTCAGCAAGCTTGCTGTAGAGATCTGCACTGGTATCAGTCGCTGTAATAGGGCAGCGGGCGATGTGCAACATATCACCGGTATCTAGGCCCTCGTCCATTTGCATGATGGTCACGCCAGTTTCATTGTCGCCAGCCCAAATAGCACGCTGAATAGGCGCTGCGCCTCGCCATCGTGGTAAAATTGAGCCATGAACATTCAGGCAGCCAAGTCGAGGAGTATCTAAAATGGCTTTTGGTAATAATACTCCGTAGGCGACAACAATCATGACATCGGCATCAAGTGCAGCTAGTTCTGCCTGTGCTTCCGATGTTTTTAATGATTGCGGTTGTAGCACTGACAGGTTGTGTTCTTGTGCTAACACTTTTACTTCACATGCTTTGAGCTTTTTACCACGTCCAGCTGGACGGTCGGGTGGGCAGTACACTGCCACGACGTCATGTTGTGATTGAATAAGTGCGTCAAGGTGGCGCGCTGCAAAATCAGGCGTGCCTGCGAAAACGATACGCAAAGGATTACTCACGAAATACCCTAAAATCAGTTGGTTGGAGATTGGTTAAGCTTGCTTTGCAGCGAACTTAGCTTCTTTTTCAAGCTTCTTACGAATACGGTCACGTTTAAGTGGTGATAGGTAATCGATAAATAGCTTACCAACTAAGTGGTCTAATTCGTGTTGAATACAAACGGCAAGCAAACCATCAGCGTCCAGCTCATATGTTTCACCACGTTCGTTCGTTGCCTTTACCGTGACCGTTTCAGCGCGATCTACTTTTGCGTATGAATATGGTACTGACAAGCAGCCTTCTTCGCTCACTGTAGTACCATCGCGTTTGGTTATTTCTGGGTTGATTAATACGCGTGGCTCATCGCGCTCTTCAGAAACGTCAATAACGACGATACGCTGATGAATATCAACTTGCGTAGCCGCAAGGCCGATACCATTTTCATCATACATTGTTTCCAGCATGTCTTTAACTATTTGACGTACTTCGTCATTAACCTCTGCTACAGGCTGTGCAACAGTGCGTAAACGCTCGTCTGGAAACTTTAAAACTTCTAATATAGCCATGATTACCCTAAATCAATTTATCGTGTAAGCTAGTGTATGGTCTTATTTTAGCCATTCAAGTTCCCCTTTAACAGGTTTTGGTGGATAATAACCAAAAATAACCACAAGGAAGCCATCATGAAATATCCGATTGCTGCATTAATACTCGCTAGCTGCTCTGTTTTCTCTGTGAAAGCGGACACTTTGGCTGTAAAAGCAGATGCACCACAGCGTTATGTGGTGAAAAAAGGCGATACCTTGTGGGATATTTCAAAAATGTACCTACGTTCTCCATGGAAGTGGAAGCAATTGTGGCAGTGGAATCCTAGTATTCAAAACCCAGATCTGATTTATCCAGGAGACAGTCTTAAGCTACTTTACGATGAAAATGGCAATCCAATACTGGTGTTAGACAAAGGTGTGAAGAAGCTGTCACCGCATACACGTATTGTTAACCAAAAAGTGGCTGCTATTCCTACCTTGCCACTACCCATCATGGAACCGTTTTTGCGTTTTGAGCAAGCACTTTCTGAGTCGGAGTTTTCTGATAGCCCAATTGTACTGGGAGCTAATCGAAATATTAAAAATGCGACTCCGGGTCATCTTTTGTATGTTAAAGCTGATTTAGTAAAAGGTGGGCACTATGCCATCTATCGTCGCGGTGAAATCTATCGTGCAATAGACAGCCAACAATTGCTTGGCTTGGAAGCTGTGTTAGTTGGTTCTGGCCACGTGGTTGAGCAAGGTGACCTAGCTGCGGGGCGTCCGGCAAAGCTACAGTTAGAGGTTGCCAAACAAGAGGTTAGAGCTGGGGATATTGTACTACCCATATCTACCGGACAAAGCTTTCCGGCACAGTTTTCTATGTCTCGTCCTGAGGAGCAAACTTTGGGCCGTATTATTGCGAGCGATAATAAGCTCAGAGAGTTTAGTACCATGAGTGTTGTGGTACTAGATGTGGGCAGTAAAGCACAGCTAAAAGAGGGACATGTCCTTGATATTATAAGGCAATCACCTACAGTTATAGAAAGTCAACACGGTCCGCGCTATATTGAAGATGCATCACGACTTGACAAACTGATCACCGAAATGGGATCTTGGTTTGGTGAGGGAAACGATGACGATAGCGTGGTATGGCATATGCCAAAGGAAAAAGTCGGTGAGCTGATGGTCTTTAAAGTGTATGAAGACTTAAGCTACGCTATGGTTGTTGAAACTTCGGAGCCGATCCGCGTTGGTGATCATGTACAAGCATTCAAGGAAACTGCCAGTAACTAGGTGGTAGAATTTCTCCTTGAGTGAGTCAGTAAACTCAAGGAGAGAGTATGAAACAAGCTAAACTAGCTCAAGCTTTGGCATTAACCCTTTGCCAAGGGCTGGGTATCAAAACCATCACTGCATTACTTAATCACGTCTCCCTTGCGCAATTATTCACATTAAGCCAAGTTGAGCTTTGTCAGCTTGGGCTACAAGAAAATGTTGCTGCCAATTTAGCGAGCACAGATTGGTCTCGTATCGAGCACATATTGGCTTATTGTCAATGTCAGCAAATTCATGTTGTATCTTTGTTTTCTCCTGAGTACTCCGAGCAACTAAAAGAGATCTGTAACCCTCCCTTAGTGCTCTTTTGCAGAGGGAACATTGCGTTATTAAAACAACCACAAATTGCGGTTGTCGGTAGTCGTAGTTCAACGAGAACTGGGCTTGGGCTTGCACATGAATTTGCACAGGGCTTAAGTCGCTCGGGGTTGGTGGTGACGTCGGGTATGGCGAGAGGGATTGATGGCGTAGCGCACCAAGGTGCACTTGATGTTCAAGGAGGAACCATTGCCGTGCTAGGGACAGGCGTTGATGTTGTTTACCCCAAACGCCATCAACGGCTTTATGAAGACATCGTGCAGCATGGTTTGGTGGTGAGTGAATTCTTACCAAATACTCAAGCAAATAGTAATCACTTTCCGCGGCGTAATCGCATAATCTCAGGTTTATCTTTGGGTGTTTTGTTGGTTGAAGCCGAAGTAAAAAGTGGCTCGCTGATTACTGCACGCTATGCACTGGAGCAAAACAAGGAAGTATTTGCGATCCCTGGCTCAATTAAAAATCGATTAAGTAGCGGTTGTCATTACTTGATTAAGCAAGGCGCAAAACTCACCGAAAATATTGAGGATATTTTGGAAGAAGTGAGCTTTTTTTGTGAAAACAGTCTATATAGTATAGAAATAGGGGAGCAAAAAGAGGAGCAATGTCCCGTATTAGAAAACCTTGGCTTTGAGGTGACGTCAGTCGACACTTTAACGCAAAGGACCCAGTGGCCAGTAGAGCAGGTGATTGCCAGACTATTGGACCTAGAACTCGAAGATAAAGTAGAGCGTGTACTCGACGGCTACATAAAACTCGCGAGGGGTTAAGAAGATGTTTGATATTTTAATGTATTTATTTGAGAACTATATTCACAGTGAGGCAGAAATCTTTGTCGAACAAAATGAACTCACCGATGAACTCCTTCGCGCCGGCTTTAATCAAGGCGAAATATACAAAGCGCTTGATTGGCTTGAGCAACTTGCAGATTTACAACACTGTGACGAAAACCCCTATTTAAATGCTAAACCGGACCATGCAACGCGGATCTACACCGACAGCGAATGCAATATGCTAGACGTTGAAAGCCGTGGTTTTTTAATGTTTGTGGAACAAGTCGGAGTGATTGACAGTACCACCAGAGAAATGGTGATGGATCGCTTATTCGCGTTGGATAAAACCTATATCAGCCTAGATGATTTAAAGTGGGTGATACTAATGGTGCTATTTAATGTGCCGGGTAAAGAACATGCTTATGCGCAGATGGAAGATCTGATTTTTACCGAGCCTGCATCTGTAGTTCATTAACTCTGCTCTAGCATGACAAGTTTCCTTCGGTAAGTTGAGGTCTTGACCTCAGCTTACCGCCTTTCAAATAATGGTTACTACTTAGTTGAAAACGCTGATATCAAATACTTGCAAGGGGGAATTTCCATCATTTCCTTGACCCTAAAAACGAGGCGATTATATTAGGCGCATATTTGCACAAGGGGGCGGTGGTAAAGCGATGAGTAAAATAGACCATGCATTATTTAATGCAGACAAACATGCATTAGAAAAAGAGTATGAAGTATGTCCAGAATGTGGCTCTGAGCTGGTAATCAAAAACAGTAAAAATGGTCCATTTATTGGCTGCGCTAGCTACCCGACTTGTGATTATATTCGCCCGCTCGCACATCATGATAGCCATGTAATTAAAGTACTAGAAGATGTGGCTTGTCCTGAATGTGGCAAAGATCTAGTGATAAAAAATGGCCGCTACGGCATGTTTATTGGCTGTACTGGGTATCCTGATTGCCACTATATTGGTCATGAAGATGCGCCACCCACAGCGGCGTTGCCTGCGTGTCCAAAATGCCAAAAAGGCAACCTAATTCAGCGTAAAAATAAGTTTGGTAAACACTTTTATAGCTGTGACACTTACCCAAGTTGTAAGTATACCTTGAACGCCAAGCCTGTAGAGCAGGCTTGTCCTGAGTGTCATTGGCCCGTGCTGGTGGAGAAAACCCGAGCGGGTAAAGCTGTGCTACAATGCCCGCAGAAATCATGTCAAAAGATAGTGGAAATACCGTGAGTAATGACAATAAAGCGGATGCTGCGACAATAACAACGCCCGAGTCGGCACTTCAAGCTGGCAAAGTGATCTGTTATCCAACGGAAGCCATTTATGGTTTAGGTTGTGATCCTGATAACCAAGATGCGGTCACTAAGTTGCTAACAATCAAATCTCGACCCATAGAAAAAGGGTTAATCTTAATTGCCGACAATTATGGTCAATGTTTGCCCTACGTGGATGACAATAAAATCCCGATGGATAAGCGCGCTGATATTTTTTCGTCATGGCCAGGCGCCATTACTTGGTTATTGCCAGCGAAAGCCAGTACGCCGCATTGGTTAACAGGGGGACACGACACTATCGCTATTCGTGTTACTAGCCATCCCATTGTAAAGCAGTTGTGTCAACGTTTTGGTAAGCCGATTGTATCTACCAGTGCCAATGTAACGGGTCAAACTCCAGTTGTTTCGTTGTCGGAAGCTCGTAGCCAGTTTGGCTCGCAAGTTGGCTATTATGTTGAAGGTGAGTTAGGCGGTAATACGACCCCAAGCGTCATTAAAAATGCAATGACTGGCCAAGTGATCCGAGGATAAAAAGTACCATGAGTAAAATAAACCTAGAGACCGTAAAAGCCTTTTTATTACAACTACAAGATAATATCTGCCAAGGCTTAGAGGCTGCCGATGGTAACGCTCAGTTTGTTGAAGATGCCTGGGAGCGTGCTGAAGGTGGTGGCGGTCGCACTCGCGTGATCCGTAATGGCGATGTTATTGAGCAAGGCGGGGTAAACTATTCACATGTTTTTGGCGCTTCCATGCCAGCCTCTGCGACGGCACACCGTCCAGAGTTAGCAGGCAGAAGCTTCCATGCCTGTGGGGTATCTTTAGTGATCCACCCGAAGAATCCCAATATTCCAACTAGCCACGCCAATGTGCGTTTTTTTATTGCTGAGAAAGAAGGTGAAGAGCCGATTTGGTGGTTTGGTGGCGGTTTTGATTTAACCCCATTTTATCCAGTTCTTGATGATGTGAAGCACTGGCACCAAGTAGCAAAGGATTTGTGCGCACCATTTGGTGACGCGGTATACGGTGACTACAAAAAGTGGTGTGATGAATATTTCTATTTAAAACATCGAGATGAGACTCGAGGTGTGGGTGGTTTATTCTTTGATGACTTAAACCAATGGGGCTTTGAAAAGAGCTTTGCATTTATGCAAGCTGTTGGTAATGGCTTCCTTGATGCTTATCTGCCTATTATTGAAAAACGCAAAGATACACCGTATAGCGAACAAGAGCGTCAATTCCAGCTATATCGCCGAGGCCGTTACGTTGAATTTAATCTGGTATGGGATAGAGGCACATTGTTTGGTCTACAAACAGGTGGACGTACCGAGTCTATTTTAATGTCGATGCCACCATTGGCACGTTGGGAGTATGACTTCCAGCCAGAGCCAGGATCGAAAGAAGCTGAGCTTTATAATTATCTTACACCAAAGAATTGGTTGGTGATGTAATAGAGTAAAAAAGGAGCCGAAGCTCCTTTCAGACTGTTGAAAAAGGGCTGGACACAGATCTAGCCCTTTGATCTAATAAGCGTAGTGAGTTTAGGGAGTTCACCATGCTTAAAGACAAAACCCCTCAGCAATATGAACTAGAAATGGTCGCTAT